>JACPNX010000018.1 GCA_016185275.1 Actinomycetota bacterium
CGTCCGAGCCGTCCTCATGGTCAAGCTCCAACGCAAGTACGCTCACGGCCCGTGGTCACCGAACCCGGTGCCCAACCCACAACCAGCAGTGCGGTTCAGCCTCGTCGCATGAGGCCCATGTCAACACTTCGGCTCGCTACCGATGGTTCGCCACACGTGTGATCCGAAGCAGCTCGGCACGTACTTCGACAAGGACGACAGTCGGCTGCACTTTCTTACGCCCGTCTACTTCAAACGAGAGGTGCTCCTGCCGTACGCAGCTGAGCCCCACCGCTACCAGCTGACTCGGTCCCGGCTCTCCTGCCTCAGCCTCTGGGGGATCGACATCTCGTTCAACACGCACGGTCTTGTCGAGGTCTACCTCGGAGACTTGGGAGAGCGACTGCCGTCGGACGAGTGGGGTCACTGGCTGTCGTACAACGTTCCACCCGAAGGGCGAATGGAGGAGGGACGTGTCCGGCGGGACTTCCTGAACCAGTTCGCTTCGTCGCCGGACATCCCACGCGACGTGCGCCAAGGGCGCGAACGCGCTGCCGAAGTCTCTGCGCGCGTATTCGGAACGCCGATCTGGCGACAGCTCGATGGCGACATCGAGGCGGAATGGGAGTCGATGATCGGCCCTCTGAGTGACGATCCGACGGCGCTCGGCCCTTCCCTCCTCCTGCTCACGAAGAGCCTGGTCGACGCGATCGACCCAACGCCCCTCAAGTCGTTTCTCGGCGACGCCGGCGCGGACGAGCGGTCGTTGCAGCTCCTCGGCCGACTTGTGGAACGCATGGGTGGAGGCTCAGATCTGATCGAACCGCTCCGAGCACTTCAGGACTTCCGGTCGAGAGGTGGGGTCGCCCATCTCGCAGGATCAGGTCGCCGCGCCGCAACGGTTCGCCTTGGGATCGAGGACATGGGCACGCTCGAGGCGTTCGATCACGTCGCTGCTGGGCTCGCGGCCTGCCTCGAAGGTCTCGCAGACCTGATGCACGGCGTCGAGTTCGATGCGGCCGGCGGTAAGGGCTGACCGTGACAATCCCTGAGCTTGATGTCGCACGCGCTCGACGCTTCGTCGACGAGCTCAGCGCGGAGATGCCCTTCGACGCTCGTGACCAGGTCAAGTACGAGCTCGACGTCGAGGCTGGGGCGCTCACGATCCTCGAGTGCCGTCCGCCATGGCGTGATGAGTACGGTCCCGAGCGGGCGCGCCTTCCGATCGCTCGCCTTCGCTACGTGAAGGCGCGACGTGAGTGGAGCCTCTACTGGCGGGATCGCCACTCGAAGTTCCACGTCTACGACCAGACCCCGCCGACTCCGTCGATCCAGGCCCTCCTCGATGAAGTCAAGGCTGACCCCATCTCGATCTTCTGGGGCTGACTCGCCCAATTACGTCCACTTACAGCAGTATGCGTACGAATGGCTGCTCATGGAGCGACTACGCCTGATCGGGAGGAGAGGTCGTGCAAGCCGAGACCGTTGACGTGAAGTCGCTCTTCGAGCGAGATATCCGGTACCTGATCCCGGTCTTCCAACGGAACTACAAGTGGAACGAGTCCGAGCACTGGGCACCGCTGTGGGTCGACCTTCGGAACCTCGCAACCGACCTACTGGAGTTCGGCCCCGGGCCGGACCTCTCCGAGCACTTCCTGGGCGCCATCGTCTGCGAGGTTCAAGCAGCGTTCGGTCGAGACGCGCAGGCAGTGGCAGTGATCGATGGACAGCAGCGATTGACGACGGTGCAGCTGTTTCTCGCTGCTGCCCGGCGGGTGTGCGAACGGCGTGGCCTCGATGGAGACGCGCAGTACCTCAGGGGACTTCTCGAGAACAGCGCTCATATTGTCAATGTGCGCGAGAGCCACCAGTACAAGATTTGGCCGAACGTCGCCGACCGCGGTTCCTACGTCGCCGCGATGCGCGACTCCGCGGGCACGAGTCAACCGGAGACGGCAACGCGCTTCTTCGAGAAGCAGATCAGCCGATGGCTCGACATCGGCGACGAGAGCGATCCCGACGACGACGCGGACCACACGCCGCAGGAGCGCATGGCCGCTCTTATCGACGCGACGACATCGCAGATGAAGTTGGTCAAGATCGACCTGCAGGCGAAGGACAACGCGCAGGTCATCTTCGAGACGCTGAACGGTCGCGGTGAGCGGCTCACCGACGCGGACCTCATCCGGAACCTGCTGTTCCGCAAAGCTGACGAACAAGGCACTGACGTAGAGGCCCTTCACTCGACATCGTGGTCGTTCTTCGATGAACCGCGGTGGTCGGACCAGGTCGCTCACGGCAGGCACCAGAGGGATCGTCTGCACCTCTTCTTGAACCACTGGCTCTCGATGAAGCTCCTCGAAGAAGTCCCAGGATCGGCCGTCTTCCGCAAGTTTCAAGAGAAGACCGATCGCGATCAGCTACCTGCTGAGGTCGTCGCGAAGGAGCTTCGGGACGCCGGTGCGGTCTTCGATTCCTTTGATGCCTTCGAGGTCGACAGCCGGGAGTGGTGGTTCTTCCGACGGATCCGAGAGATGGACCTGATCACGGTCTTCCCACTCCTTCTCTGGACGTTCGGTCAGCCCGCCAGTGTCCTCCCGCCCGAGAGACGACTTCGGATCACCAGGGCTGTCGAGTCGTACTTGGTTCGTCGCCTGATCAGTCGGGCGTCCACTCGGAGCTACGGGCGCGTCTTCATCGATCTGCTCGCTACTGCTGGTGCGGGTGAGCCTGGCGATTCTGATGCGCGCATCGTTCGCCTACTCGCCGACCGGACCGCTGAGGCTGACTTCTGGCCCGCCGACGATGTGCTCGCCGCCGACCTGCGAAGCAAGAACGCGTACGGCCTTCGCAAGAGCCGCATCGCCATGGTGCTCGAGGCCGTCGAGCGACAGCTCGTGGGCACCGGCAAGACGGAGTTCATCGATATCGCTCGCAAGTCGGTCGAGCACATCCTGCCGCAAGGGTGGCGTCACGAGGCGGGGTGGGCGCTTCCGGATGGCCTCGCCGATCCCACGGCAGCAGGCATCGACAGGGACCGTGCGTTGCACACG
This sequence comes from Actinomycetota bacterium, assembly GCA_016185275.1. GTDB lineage: Bacteria > Actinomycetota > Acidimicrobiia > Acidimicrobiales > Iamiaceae > JACPNX01. Next base: position 3,033 of record JACPNX010000018.1, read on the forward strand.
TGGGGCAACCTCACCCTGGTCACATGGGGAAAGAACTCCGAGCTCTCCAACCACGCCTGGGACGTCAAGAAGGAGTCCCTCGCCCAGCACACGGCTCTGCAGATCAACCGTGACCTCCGAACACGCTGGCCTAATGGGTGGAACGAAACAACGATCAACGAGCGGGCCGACTACCTCATCAACGCGATGAAGACGATTTGGCCCGCCCCGGCGGACTTCCTGGAAGAGGTCGAAGGGCGGGAATAACGTACACTTACAGCCGTAGGCGTACGGAAGGCCGGGGATGGAGCGAGCGGGCGTCGAGGTCCCGATCGTGTGGCGAGGCCGGCGCGCCCGCGCGTTCGTGCCCACGCGGCTCGCTGACCGCGACCTCACTCTCGACGCCCGGACCGTCGCCGACGCAGCTCGGGCGCAGGCGGCTGTCGAGCACGGCGCCGAGTCGATGCCCGAGGACTTCGCCGCGCTGGCGCAGCTTCTCCTGCGAGCCGAGGGAGTGGCGTCGTCGTTCATCGAGGGCGTGACCGCACCGGTCGTCGACATCGTCCTCGCCGAGGCCGACGGGAGCGGCTCACCCTCGGCTGCTGCATGGGTGGCGGCGAACCTTGCGGCCGTGACCGAGGCGGTCGAGGGTGCGCACGCCCGTCCCCTCACGGTGGAGAGCCTGTGCGCCTGGCACCGGACGCTCATGACCGGGAGCCCGACGCCGGCGCAGCACGTCGGTGTCCTTCGCTCCGAGCAGGCATGGGTCGGCGGCACGTCACCCCTGGATGCGCACCTGGTGACGCCGCCGCCGGACGAGGTGCCGGCACTGGTCGACGATCTGATCGCCTACGTCAACCGCGACGACATCGACCCCGTGGCCCAGGCGGCGATCGCCCACGCGCAGTTCGAGATCATCCATCCCTTCGCCGACGGCAACGGGCGCGTCGGCCGCGTGCTCGTCGCCTGGATCCTCGTTCGGCGCCTGTCACTCATCACGCCGCCGCCGGTGAGCGCGCGCATCGCCGCCGACGTCGGCGGCTACGCCTTCGGGCTCGGGCTGTTCCGCATGGGTGACCACAACACGTGGGTCCGCTGGTTCGCGGAGGCGGTGTCGGGCGCCGGCCGCGCGCAACAGGAGCTGGTCGCGTCCGTCGAACGGCTGCAGCGCGAGTGGCGCCGGCGACTCGCCGGGCCTCGAGCTGCGTCGAGGCGTGTGCGGAGCGACGCGGCGGCCTGGCGCGTGCTCGACCTCCTGCCTCGTCACCTCGTGCTCACCGGCCCGATCCTGGCGAGCGAGCTCGACATCCCGCTGAAGTCCGCGAACGCAGCGTTGGTCGAGCTCGTCGCGGCCGGAGTCCTCGTCGAGCACGGCACGGTGCAACCGAGCGGGCGAGGACGGCCGAGCCGCCTCTACACGAGCGCCGAGCTGCTCGGACTCACCGGCTCGAACCCGTTGCGGGCCTGACCACGAAAGCGCTCTCGGCGGCTCTTCCTCCGCGATCCGAGTCGGAGCGGGCGTCGGGCGGATGACCGGCCGAACGCAGGCGGCGTCGCGTCAGTCGCCGCCGGACGCATCCTTCACGGACTGCTTGCCGGCCGCGATCCACGGCATCATCTTGCGCAGGTCGGCGCCGACCGCCTCGATCTGGTGCGAGGCGCCCTGCGCCCGGAGATCGTTGAAGTGGACGCTGCCGCCCTCGATCTCGCCGACGAACTCCTCGGCGAACTGGCCGGAACGGATCTCGTCGAGGATCCGGCGCATCTCGGCCTTGGTCTCCGCGGTGATGATGCGCGGGCCGCGGGTGAGGTCGCCGTACTCCGCGGTCGTCGACACCGAGTAGCGCATCCCGGAGATGCCCTCTTCGTACATGAGGTCCACGATGAGCTTCAGCTCGTGCAGGCACTCGAAGTAGGCCGACTCGGGCTGGTAGCCGGCCTCGACCAGCGTCTCGAACCCCGCCTGCACCAGCGCGGTGAGGCCGCCGCACAGCACCACCTGCTCGCCGAACAGGTCGGTCTCGGTCTCCTCCTCGAACGTCGTCTCGAGCACGCCGGCCCGGGTGCCGCCGAGCGCGTCGGCGTAGGCCAGGGCGAGCTGGGCCGCACCGCCGGTCGCGTCCTGCTGGACGGCGACGAGGCACGGCACACCGCCGCCCTCGGTGTAGGTGCGGCGCACGAGGTGGCCCGGACCCTTGGGTGCCACCAGCGCCACGTCGACCCCCTCGGGCGCCTGGACGTAGCCGAAGCGCACGCTGAACCCGTGCGCCACGAACAGCGCGTCGCCGTCGGCGAGGTTGGGCTTGACGTGCTCTTCGAACACGGCCCGATGCTCGGTGTCGGGCAGCAGGATCATGACGAGGTCCGCCTCACGGGCGGCGGTGGACAGGTCCACCACCCGCAGGCCGGCGTCGTGCGCCTTGGCCCGCGACGACGAGCCATCCCGCAGCCCGACGCGCACGTCGATGCCGGACTCCTTCAGGTTGAGCGCGTGGGCGTGACCCTGGGAGCCGTAGCCGAGGATCGCCACCTTGCGATCCGCGATGCGCGACCGGTCGGCGTCCGCCTCGTAGAACACGTTGGCCATCTGGGTTGCCTCTCGTTCGGGTTGGTCGGCGGTTGTCCGGGGCGCTCGGTTCGAGGGGCGCTCGGGGGTCGAAGGCGCAACGCTACGACGCGCGCCCGCTGACCGAACGCAACCGGCTGTCGCCGTCCCGGTCGAGCCGGGCCAGCGCAACGCGGCCGGTGCGCTGGAGCTCCACGATGCCGAACGGTCGCAGCAGCTGCTCGAAGTCGTCCACCTTCGTCGGATGGCCCTCGAGCGACACGGTGAGGAGCTCGTGGCTGACCGCGAGGATGCGGCCCTCGAAGATCTGCGTGAGCTCGAGCACCTGGCCCCGGGTATCGGGGTCGGCCTGCACGGTGGCCAGCAGCAGCTCGCGCTCGACGGAGTCACGCGGGTCGAGCTCGGTGATCTGCACCACGTTGACGAGCTTGTCGAGCTGCTTGACGATCTGCTCCAGCGGCGACGACTCGACGTCGACCACGATCGTGAGCCGGCTCAGCCGCTCGTCCTCGGTGGGCGCGACGGCGAGCGAGAAGATGTTGTAGCCCCGCCGTGAGAACAGGTTGGCGACGCGGGCGAGCACGCCGGGCCGGTTCTCCACGAGCACGGACAGGGTGTGGTGGCGGACGGCGCCGCCCGGGGTGACGTCCATCAGCGGCCACCCTCCCCGGTGCGGTGCGTGGCATCGGCCTGGTGGGGCGGCACCTGGATGGAGTCGTTGCTCTGTCCGGCGGCGACCATGGGGAACACCTTCTCGCGGCTGTCGGTGCGGAACTCCACGACGACGGGGCGGTCGTCGATCTCGTTGGCCTTGTCGATGGCCGGCTGGATCTCCTCGGGCGACTCGACCCGCAGGCCCACGCAGCCCATCGCCTCGGCCCACTTGACGTAGTCCGGCAGGTCGGGCGACAGGTACACCTCGGAGTAGCGCTCGTCGTAGAACATCTCCTGCCACTGGCGCACCATGCCGAGGTAGGCGTTGTTGAGGATCGCCACCTTCACGGGGATGCGCTCGGCCGTGGCCGTCACCAGCTCCTGCGCGGTCATCTGGAAGCAGCCGTCGCCGTCGACGGCCCACACCATGCGATCGGGCCGGCCCACCTTGGCGCCGATGGCCGCGGGCACCGAGAACCCCATGGTGCCGAGGCCGCCCGAGTTCACCCACGTGTACGGGTGCCGGAAGCGCCAGTACTGGCTGGCCCACATCTGATGCTGGCCGACACCCGAGCACAGGATCGTGTCCTCCGGGACCGACTCGCGCAGGTGCTCGAGCACCATCTGCGGCTTGAGCGCGTCGCCTTCGACGGGCGGCTCGTACGACAGCGGGAACCGCTCCTGCCAACCGGAGATCGTCGACCGCCACGGCCGGCGGTCCGGCGCCTCGACGCCGTGGGCGGCCAGCTCGCGCAGCGCCTCCACGAGCTCCTCGATGACGAGGCGGCAGTCGCCGGCGATGCCGACGTCGGGCCGGCGCACCTTCCCGAGCTCGGCCGGATCGACGTCGACGTGGACGATCTTGGCGCCGGGGGCGAAGGCGTCGACCTTGCCGGTGACCCGGTCGTCGAAGCGGGCGCCGAGCGCGACGAGCAGGTCGGCCCGCTGCATCGCGGTGACCGCGGTGTAGTTGCCGTGCATGCCCGGCATGCCGAGGCAGAGCTCGTGGTCGTCGGGGAACGCACCGCGGGCCATGAGCGTGGTGACGACGTGGATGCCGGTCAGCTCGGCCAGCTCGCGCAGCGCGTCCGCGGCGCGGGCCTTGAGGATGCCGCCGCCCGCGTAGATCACCGGGCGCTCCGAGCGCAGGATCAGCTCGGCGGCGCGCCGGATGGCGGTCGGGTCGCCGGTGGTCACGGGGTGGTAGCCCGGCAGGCCGGCGGCGACCTCGTCGTCACTCGGCCAGTACCAGTCGAGCTTCGAGTGCGGGTGCTTGGGATCGACGATGTCCTTCGGCACGTCGATCAGCACCGGACCCGGCCGCCCGGTCGTGGCGATGTGGAACGCCTCCCGCACCACGCGGGGGATGTCCTCGGCGCGGGTGATCAGCTCGTTGTGCTTGGTGATCGAGCGGGTGATGCCGGTGGTGTCGCACTCCTGGAAGGCGTCGGTCCCGATCGAGGAGGTGCCGACCTGCCCGGTGATCACCACCATCGGCACCGAGTCCATGTACGCGTCGCAGATCGGCGTGACGATGTTGGTTGCCCCAGGACCGCTCGTGACCATCGCGACGCCGGGCCGGCCGGTGGCATGCGCGTAGCCCTCAGCCATGTGGCCCGCGCCCTGCTCGTGGCGCACGAGGATGTGGCGGATCGGCGAGTCGAGGATCGGGTCGTACACCGGGAGGATGGCGCCGCCCGGCAAGCCGAACATCACCTCGACGCCCTCCATCTCGAGCGCCTTGATCAGCGCCTGGGCTCCGTTCATCTCCATCGGTGGGTTCTCTCTCGTGCGGTGGTCGGTGACTGTGGTCGGGCGGGCAGGTGGGCGGTCAGGTGGGTTCGTGTCGGTCGTTCCGGGGCCGAAAACGACGACGACCTCCCCGCCTGGGGAGGTCGTGAGCGCACGCGTGCAGCCGGAAGCAGGTGCGCTCAGGTGCGGAGTACGAGGCTGCGGCCGGCGGACATCGCCGCACAGCATCGCACGCCCGCCGCCGTTTCGGCAATCGCGGGTCTCGTCACCATTCGGGGGTGGGCGCCCTCGGTATGACGGCAAGCTCGACCGCGACGGCGTCATCAGTCAGCCCAGGCGCAAGCCACTCCGGGTTGAACGCAAGGACTACGCAGCGGTGAGTGCCGACGGCGCGAGCAGGAGGACGACCGGGTCGGCATCGTCGTCCGGCTCCGGAAGGTGGAGCTGGACGCGGACATGCACGGGCGGGTCACCCCACACCTCGACGACTGTGCCCTCGACGGCGTCCTCGAGTCCCCAAGGCACCCGCACGGTGGAGCCAACAGCCAGCTGCTTCGTCATCGGTCGTCACCAGGGGTCTGTCCGAAAGGTTCCCCGGAGATGGTCCCACACCACACGGTCGAGGGCACGCGCCGTTCGGTTGAGCGCTGGGAGATTGTTGCGCGTCCAGGTCACCGTGTCGGAAACGCCCCGGGCCCGCAGCCGGTCCAGCTGGCCCTGGTTCCCGTGCGCGAGAGCGTTCCGCAACTCGATCAGGTCTTGGTAGACAACCCGGTCACCGCCTCCATTCGACGGGGCCCACCGACCTCCGGACGCTTGGAGGCGCGCGGCTAGCCCGCTGACTCCTAGCCGCCTGAAGTCCTGCTGCACGCTGCGCACGTCGGCGTTGCCACGATCGATCAGCCGGCCCTCCGTCGCGGCGGCAATGAGGAGTGGCCGAAACTGCGTCGTCGGGTCTGCGAGGTCGATCAGCCGCTCGGCCGCGAGATCGTGTAGGTCCCTGACGAAGGCTTGGAACTCGGCAACCACGCGGAGAACGTACGCGTGAGCGATTGGCCGGCCGAGCTCCCGAGGGCGTCCCGGCCCGGTCACTACGCCGATCATGGCGTGCGCCCTGGCGAGAGTGTCGATTGCTTCGCGACGTTGGCCGAGCCACGCGCGCAGCGGGATGGATCGTGAATGCGCCACGCCTTGCTCCTGCGTCAAGCGGCCTCGGCGACGCAACCGAGGGGTGTCGGTTCGGCGTCGGCGAGGAGAGTTCGATCAACCATGTCGGATAGGCGTCGCTGCCGGGGCGCCTTGCCCCTGGTTGTAGCCACCGGCGCGTCGACGCTCGAGGGAGGCGATGGCGTCGGGCAGATGGCTCGATCAGGCACCGGCGGAACCACCTGGCCAACGCCGCCCGTCGATCACGGGATGAACGCGCGTTCCGAACGATTCGGGGGTGGGGGCCCTACATCCGCCACGCGTCCTTGACATCCCGGCTTCGCACATCCAACCTCGCCGCCTCCGATCCCAACCGAGGAGAAGCCGACCATGGCCCTACGGGACAAGCTCGCCGAGCGGATGCAGCCCTACTTGGAGCCGGGCGAACAGGTGCGCCACGTCTTCACGGGACAGACCGGGCCGAGCCCGTGGCTCGGCGCGCTGAGCTGGCTCATCGTGCTGTTCGGTGCCAAGTACCGGATCGTGGCGGTGACGGATCGGTCCATCACCGTGGTCAACGCGTCGAAGCTGGTGCCGAGCAAGCCCAAGGGCGACGCCGCCGTGGCCAAGCTGCCGCGGGCCACGCCCATCGGACCCGTGTCGGGTCTGTGGGGAGAGACGCGCTTCCTCGGCGAGCGCCTGTGGGTGCACAAGCGGTTCCACAAGGACATCGCCGCCGCCGACGCCGAGCTCCAGGCGGGCGGCGGCTTCGCGCAGCCGGCATAGCGGGAGGCGGGCGGCGGCTTCGCGCAGCCGGCATAACGGGACGCGGGAGTCGGCCGGCGCCGGCCCTAGCGTGCTGCTCGCCATGGACCCGCTCGTGCCCGTCGTGCAGACCTACGCCTGGGGCAGCGTCGACGCCATCGCGAACCTGCGCGGCGTCGAACCGACGGGCGAGCCGCAGGCCGAGCTGTGGTTCGGCACCCATCCGAACGGACCCGCCCGGATCGAGCGCGGCGGTGCCGAGCCGTTGCTGGCGGACGTGATCGCCGCGGACCCGGCCGGCGAGCTGGGGCCGGTCGTGGTCGAGCGCTTCGGCGCCCGCCTGCCGTTCCTGGCCAAGGTGCTCGCCGCCGCGCGCCCGCTGTCGCTCCAGGTCCATCCGACGCAGGAGCAGGCGGCGGCCGGCCATGCCCGCGAGGAGCAGCAGGGCATCGCCCGGGATGCGCCGCACCGCACCTACCGCGACACCTCGCACAAGCCCGAGCTGCTGTGCGCGCTGACACCGTTCGAGGCGCTGTGCGGCTTCCGGTCGATCGAGCGCACCCTGGCTCTCCTCGACGACCTCGCGGTCCCCGAGCTGGCGGCGGCTGCGGGTGCGATACGCGAGCGGGGCGCCGCGGCGCTCACGCCGGTGGTCACCGCGCTCTTGGAGCAGCCGCCCACCACGTCGGCACCGATGGTGCGCTCGCTCGGCCTGCGAGCCGGCACGCTCGAAGCCACCGACCCCGTGCTGGCCTGGGTCCGCCGGCTCGCCGCCGCCCACCCCGACGATCCCGGCGTCGCCGTCGCCCTCCTCCTCAACCACGTGCACCTGGGTCCCGGCGAGGCGGTGCACCTGCCCGCCGGCCACCTCCACGCCTACCTCCAGGGAACCGGCGTGGAGGTCATGGCCGCGTCGGACAACGTCGTACGGGGTGGGTTGACGACCAAGCACGTCGACATCCCCGAGCTGGCTCGCGTCCTCGACCCCCGCCCGGTGGAGGTGCGCCCGATGCGCCCGCGTCCGGTGGACGGCGTCGAGTCGGTCTACGACACACCCGACGACGAGTTCATCGTCTCCCGGCTCGACCTGCCGCCCGGCACGGCGGTCGACCGGCAGACCGCGGGTGGCGAGGTGCTCCTCTGCGTCGAGGGCGGCGCCCGGGTCTCGGGCCGCGCGCTGCCGTGCGGGCACGGGCTGTGGGTGCCGGCCCGCACCGGCCGCTACGACGTGGCCGCAGGCGCCCGGGACGCTCCGAGCGCCACTGGCGCCGGGGACGCCACGAGCGCCACTCGCGCGCTCGTGTACCGGGTCCGGGTCGGCGTCGTCGCCTGAGTGGGCGGTCCCGCTCGACGAGACAGGTCGCGACCGAAGGCCGGCGCACTCCGTACGCTGCCGCCGGATCGAACGGCCGAACGGCCCGAACCAGAAGGGAAGCGACCGTGAGCATCCTGGGCACCCGGGTCCTGCGCAAGGAAGACCCGAGGTTCTTGACCGAGGGCGGCCGCTACGTGGCCGATCTGGTGCTCGACGGCGCCCTGTGTGCCACCTACGTGCGGTCCCCCATGGCCCATGCCCACATCGTGGCGATCGACGTCGAGGAGGCGCTCGCCGCGCCGGGCGTCGTCGCCGTCTTCACCGCCGACGACGTGGACCTCGCCCCCGCGTCACCTCCGTTCGCCGGCCTGTTGCCCGAGGCCATGGCCCGGCCGTGGCTGGCCACCGACGTGGTGCGCTTCGTGGGCGAGCCGGTGGCGGTGATCCTCAGCGAGACACGCGCCCAGGGCGAGGATGCCGCCGACCTCGTGGTGGTGGACCTCGATCCCCTGCCCGCGGTCGTCGATCCCGAAGACGCCCGCAACGACACGGTGGTGCTGTTCCCGGAGCACGGCACCAACGTGGCCCTCGACCTCTCCGGTGGCGCCGAGTCCGACCCGACGCTGTTCGACGAGTGCGACGTCGTCGTGCGCCTGCGCATCGTCAACCAGCGCGTGGCGCCGTGCCCCCTCGAGGTGCGTTCGTGTGCCGCCCGCTGGGAGACCGACGGGCGGGTCACGGTGTGGCTGTCCACGCAGGCGCCCCATGCGGCCCGCACGAAGCTGGCCGAGGCCCTCGGCCTCGACGAGTCCGAGGTCCACGTGATCGCGCCCGACGTGGGCGGTGGCTTCGGCGCCAAGATCGACCCGTACCCCGAGGACGTCCTCGTGCCCTGGTTGGCCCGCCGCGCCGGCCGCCCGGTGCGCTGGGTGGAGACCCGCTCGGAGTCGATGGTCGCCCTCGGCCACGGGCGGTCCCAGCTCCAGCTCGCCGAGCTCGGGGGCGGGCGCGACGGCCGGCTCGGCGCCTACCGCCTCACCATCCTCCAGGACGGCGGCGCGTACCCGTCGACAGGCACGCTCCTGCCGTTCCTCACCCGGTCGATGCTGTGCGGCGTCTACGACATCCCCCGCCAGGAGTGCCTGCCGATCTCGGTCGTCACGACGACGACGCCGACGGTCGCGTACCGGGGAGCCGGGCGGCCGGAGGCGACGGCGGCCGTGGAGCGGGCGATCGACCGGTTCGCAGCCGAGATCGGGCTCGACCCGGCCGAGGTGCGGCGGCGCAACCTGATCCCACCCACCGCGTTCCCGTACACCAACCCGACGGGGTCCACGTACGACATCGGCGACTACGAGCGCGCCCTCGACATCGCCCTCGACACGGCTGGCTACGGCGAGCTGCGGGCCGAGCAGGAGCTCCGGCGGGCCTCGGGCGACCGCACGCAGATCGGCATCGGGCTGTCCACCTACGTCGAGGTCACCGGCGGCGCCGGCATGAAGGAGTTCGGGGCCGTCGAGGTGCGACCCGACGGTTCGGCCGTGGTCCGCACCGGCACCTCCCCGCACGGCCAGGGCCACGTCACCGCCTGGGCCATGCTGGCCAGCGAGCAGACCGGCATCCCCGTCGAGCGCATCGAGGTCCTCCACGGAGACACCGACCTGGTGCCCCGCGGTGAGGGCACCATGGGCTCCCGGTCGCTGCAGCAGGGCGGCGTGGCCGTGCACCAGGCCGCGGTGGCGGTGGTCGAGCGGGCCCGGCAGCTCGCCGCCGAGCTGCTCGAGGCCAGCCCCGACGACATCGTGCTCGACAAGGAGGCCGGCCGGCTGCACGTGGCCGGCACCCCCACCGCGGGGCGATCGTGGGCCGACCTCGCCGCCGCCGCGGCGGGGCGCGACGGCGACGGCGACGGCGACGGCCTGCGAGCCGAGGTCGACATGGCGGCCGCCGGCACGACGTACCCCTTCGGCGCGCACGTGGTCGTCGTGGAGGTCGACACCGAGACCGGCCACGTCACCGTCCGCCGGATCGTGGCCGTCGACGACGCCGGCCGCATCCTCAACCCCCTGCTCCTGCAGGGCCAGGTGCACGGTGGGTTGGCACAGGGCGTGGCGCAGGCCCTGCTCGAAGAGGTCCGCTACGACGACGACGGCAACCCGCTCACGTCGAACCTGGCCGACTACGCCATGATCAGCGCGGCCGAGCTGCCCAGCTTCGAGCTCGTCAACCCGGAGACGCCCACGCCGCTCAACGAGCTCGGCGCCAAGGGCATCGGCGAGTCGGGCACGATCGGCTCGACGCCCGCGGTGCAGAACGCGGTCGTCGACGCGCTGGCCCACCTGGGCGTGCGCCACGTCGACATGCCGGCCACACCCGAGCGGGTGTGGCGCGCCATCGTCGCGGCCTCGTCCTGACGGCCGCCGGGACCGCGCGCCGGGTCCTCTCGGTGCCACGCCCGAGTGGGTACGCTCCGCACGCCGAGCGGAAGGGACGCCGAGACTCGAATGTCGGACGCGACGACAACCGGCATGACCCCTGCCATCGCCGACTACACGATCCGGCGCGAGCTCGGGCCCGGCGGGGTCGGCGTGTCGTTCCTCGCCGCGGCCCCGGCCCGCCTGGGCGGCGCTGGTGACCCGGTCGTCGTCCGGCTCGTGCGCGCCCCGAGGGACGACCTGCGGACCGTACGCCGGGTCCTTGAGCACATCGCCGCCGCGGCGGCGGCCCACTCCGACCGGCTGGCCCCGATCCTCGACGCCGGCCACGACGGACCGCTCGTGTGGGTGGCGCGGCCATGGTTCGCGGCGGGGACCCTCGCCCAGCACGAGGGCACCCTCAACCGCGCCGAGCGCCTGCGTGCGGTCATCGACGCCGCCCGCGCCGCCCACGCGCTGCACGAGGTCGGTGTCGCCCACCGGCGGATCACGCCACGCAACGTCGCGCTGGCCGGCGACGGCAGCGCCCGGCTGTGCGACCCGGGCATCGGCCACGTCCTCGTGCCCGGTCGCACGTTGACCGCGGCCGAGGCGAAGACCTCCCTGCCCTGGGTGGACCCTGCCGTGCTGCGGGGCGAGGCCCCGAGCCGGTCCACCGACATCTGGTCCCTCGGCGTGCTCCTGCTGCACGCGCTCGGTGCGCGTCCCGCCGGGCCGGCGGCGCCGCAGGTGCAGGTCGTCGCCGCGCTGCGCAACCCCCCGCCGCTGCCCGTCGAACTCGCCTCGCAGGAAGCCCGGCTGGTGCGATCGCTCACGGATCCCGATCCGGGGCGCCGGCCGCGCACCGCCGCGGAGGTGGCCGAACTGGTGCAGGAGCTGCTGTCGGCCGGGCGCGACGCGCCGGCGCCCGGGCCGCCGGCGCCCGGGCCGCCGGGGCGTGACGCGCCGGAGGGCAGTGAGGGCCCGACGGGTGCAGCGCTCGGCCCGCCGCCGCTGCCCACCACGTCGTTCGAGCCCCTGCCCGGCGAGCTTCCGGAGGAACGGTGAGCCTCGACGACGCCCGCCTCGTGCCCCGGCCCGGCACGGCCGGCCTTCTCGCGCGATCGGGAGACGTCGTGCTCTTCGTGGCCGCCCGGGAACCCGCCGGCGGCGTCGGCGACATCCTGGCGCGGTGGCGGGCGGCCACCGAGGACGTGCTCCCGGCCGAGTCGCTCGTGCACGAGCTGGCCACGCTGGTGGCCACGACCGACCACTCCCGGCTCCCGCCCTTCGCGCTGCTCGGCTGCGGCGACGACGTGCTCGTCGCCGTGTTCGGCGACGTCACCGTGCGGGTCAGGACCGGCAACGGCGCCGAGGTCGTCGCCGGCACGTCGTCCTACGACCTGGTGGAGCGCGGGTTCGCGGGACCGCTGCTGCGCGCGGACGGGGCGCTCGACTCCGCGGCGCCGCCGGGCCCGACCGCGCTCGGCTCCGCGGCGTCGCCGGGCCCGACCGCGCCCACGGGCGCAGCCGCGGCCGGAGGCCCGCGGGCGGGCACGCCCGTCGACGATCCCGTCGACGATCCCGTCGACGACCTGGTCGACCTGATCGACGGCATGGTGGCGGCCGACGGGTTCACGGTGGTGGCCGCGACGGCCGTGGAGCCGGCCCGGCCGGCGAGCACCTACGAGGTGACCGATCTGGCCGGGCCCGGCGATCGGCAGCCGCTGCCCGTCGAGCCCGTGAGCCTCACCGCCCGCCGGCCGGACCTGCCCTTCGAAGAGCTGCCGACGACGACCGCAGCCCCGTGCGCCAACGGCCACGGTGTCGATCCGCGCTCACGCTTCTGCCCTCGATGCGGCGCAACCGTCGACGGCGACGCCGCCGTGACCGCACCCCGCCCGCCGCTCGGCGTGCTCGTGTTCGACGACGGCACGACGTGGTCCATCTGCGCCGACCTCATCGCCGGCCGCCAACCCGAGAACCACGCCCAGGTGACGACCGGATGGGCGCTGCCGATGGTGCTCGACGACCCCGAGCGCTCGGTCTCCCGGGTGCACGCCGAGATCCACATCGACGGCTGGGACGTGTTCCTCACGAACCTGAGCACCACGAACGGCTCGTTCCTCTGGGACGCGTCCACCGGTCAGTGGCAGGCCCTGCCGGTGGGGCACGCCGTCACCCTCGTGCCCGGCGCGCGCATCGCCCTCGGCCGCCGGACGGCCGTGTTCGAGTCGGCCCTCCGGCGGTAGCTGCCCGCTACCGCGTGATGGCGCCCAGCTCGGCGCCCTGGGCCAACCGGGCGTACTTGGCCAGCACGCCGGTCGTGTAGCGCGGCTCGGGAAGCTTCCAGTCGGCCCTGCGGCGCTCGAGCTCGCCGGCCGCCACGTCGACGTCGATCGTGTGGGCGGTGACGTCGATGGTGATGCGGTCGCCGTCGCGCACGAACGCGATGGGGCCGCCGTCCACTGCCTCGGGCGCCACGTGGCCCACGCAGAAGCCGTGCGTGCCGCCCGAGAAGCGCCCGTCGGTGATCAGCGCGCAGTCCCCACCGCGGCCGGCGCCCTTCATGGCCCCGGTGACGGCCAGCATCTCGCGCATGCCGGGGCCGCCCTTGGGCCCCTCGTAGCGGATGACCACCACGTCGCCCGGTCGGATGCCGCCGGCCAGGATCGCCTCCATCGCACCGTCCTCGCCGTCGAACACCCGGGCCGGTCCCTCGAAGCGGTCGAAGTCGATCCCGGCGACCTTCACGACCGAACCCTTCGGGGCGAGCGAGCCGGTGAGGATGGCCAGGCCGCCTTGCCGGTGGATGGGCCGGTCGAGGGGGCGGACCACGTCGCCGTCGGGCGCGGGCGGATCGAGGGTGGCGAGGTTCTCCGCCACCGTCCGCCCGGTGACGGTGAGGCAGTCACCGTGCAGGAGCCCCGCCTCGAGGAGAGCCCTCATGACGACCGGGACCCCGCCGATGCGGTCCACGTCGGCCATGTGGTAGCGGCCGTGCGGCTTCGTGTCGGCGATGTGGGGCACCCGGGCGGCGACGCGGTTGAAGTCGTCGAGCTCGAGCTCCACCTCGGCTTCGGCCGCGATGGCCAGCAGGTGCAGCACCGCGTTGGTGGAGCCCCCGAGGGCCATGACCACGGCGATGGCGTTCTCGAACGCCTGCTTGGTGAGGATCCGCCGCGGTCGCAGGTCCAGCTCCAGCAGGCGCACGACGGCACGGCCCGACTCGTAGGCGAAGTCGTCGCGCCGGCGGTCGACCGCCGGCGGCGAGGCGCTGCCCGGAAGCGACATGCCCAGCGCCTCGGCCACCGAGGCCATCGTGTTGGCGGTGAACATCCCGGCGCACGAGCCCTCGGTGGGGCAGGCGTTGCGCTCGATGGCGTCGAGACCGGCGTCGTCCAGGGTGCCCGCGGCGTGGGCGCCGACCGCCTCGAAGACGCTCACGATGTCGAGCGCCTCCCCGTTGTGGTGCCCCGGCAGGATGGACCCGCCGTAGACGAACACCGAGGGCACGTTCAGCCGGGCCGCGGCCATGAGCATCCCGGGCAGCGACTTGTCGCAGCCGGCGAAGGTCACCAGCCCGTCGAGCCGCTCCGCATGCATCACGCACTCGACCGAGTCGGCGATCACCTCACGGCTGACCAGCGATGCGCGCATCCCCTCGTGGCCCATCGAGATGCCGTCGCTCACCGCGATGGTGGTGAACTCGATAGGGAAGCCGCCGGCGGCGCGGACGCCCTCCTTGGAGCGCTTGGCCAGGCGGTCGAGCGGCAGGTTGCACGGCGTGACCTCGTTCCACGACGACGCCACCCCCACCTGGGGCTTGTCCCAGTCGTCGTCGGTCATCCCGATGGCCCGGAGCATGGCCCGGGCGGGGGCCCGGCTGGGACCCTGGGTGACCTCGCGGGAGCGGCGGTTGATCGAGACCGGCTTGCCGTCGTCCGTCATGGCGACAGGGTACGACGCCCCGCCGGCGCGTCCGTCAGGCCAGCGACTCGAGTCGCCGGGCCGCCTTGTCGAGCAGGTACTGGTAGTCGCGGGCGTCGAGGTCGGCCTTGCCGGCCTCCATGAGCGACGACTCCGGCGTGACCGAGATGAAGGCGCCATCGGCTCCCCTGCGAACGACCATCACCAGAGCGGTCGCCGTCACGGAGCCGCTCACCATCGTGGTGGCCAGCGCGGCCGTCGCCTTCCCGGACACCGCGACCTCGTCCATGGTCCCGGCCATCCCGTCGGCGCGGAACGTCGAGCAGGCGCTCGCCATGGCCCGCATGGCCGAGACGATGCCACCCATGCCCTTGGTGGAGGTCACCATCTCCTCCACGGTCAGCTTGCCGTTGGTGAAGGCGCGCTGGGCCTGGGGTGCTCCGGTCCTCTGCGGATCGAGTGAGTTGAACTTGCGCGACGCCGCCCGGCACTCCGACCCGCCGAACAGCGAGTTGTCATCGGGCTGCGGGCGCGTCACGCGGAAGCCGTTGCCCACGTCGGCCGGGCCGAACAGGGCCCTGCGCAGCGTGGCTGCATCGTGCACCTTGGCTCCGCCGCTGCAGGCGGACGCGCCGAGAGCACCGACCACCGCCACCACCACCAGAATCCGCCGAGGCGCTCGGTTCCGCCTGCGCGACATGATCCGTCGTCTCCCTCCGCCCGTCGGTCCCGGTATCAATCGGCACCTACGGAGCGGTGTTCAGGGGTTCGGATGGGGCAGGGTTGGCCCATGGGTGACCGTGACAGCCCGCCGGGATCCGAGGCACCGACGCCGGCCGATCGGCCACGCGTGTACGGGATCGCGCTGCGACGCGGCCTGGTGCTCGTGGTCCGCACACCGAGCGGCACGTACCTGCCCGGGGGACTGCTCCGACCCGGCGAGGACCCGATCGAGGGACTGCGGCGCAGGGTCCGCGAGGAGACCGGGCGCACCGTGTCCGGGGCGACGCCGCTGGCCGACGCCGGAGCGGACGCCGGGGCGACGCCGCTGGCCGACGACGCCGCCACCGATGCAGCCGACCCCGGAGTCGCCGGCGGCGCGGGCGCGGGCGGCGCCGGAGCCGCCGCCGGAGCCGCACGCGGCCAGGGCCCTGAGGCCGCCGCCGGACCGGCCGCCTGCTTCTTCACGATGCGCGTGCGCGAACCGCGCTCGCTACCGAGCGAACCCGACCACGAGTCCCACTGGATCCCGGTCGGGGACGTCCTCGACGAGCTGGCGGACGGGCCGAGCGTGACCGCCGTTCGCCTGGCGCTGCGCCACGACGCCCGACCAGGCCCCGGCTAGCACGCGAGCTGGCACCGGCAGCGACTCGGCCCGGTTGGTGGCGCGCCGGTGCCCGCCCCGAGGGGGCGGGCACCAGCGGTCGGATGGAGTTCGCTCAGGGCCGGTAGGTGATGGTGACGTTGGAGACGTACTGCGTGTCGTTCCACTCACCGGTGGCGGCACTGAAGCCGAACAGGGCGGAGCGGGGCACGGTCACGTTGCCGGTGACGAGGGTGATTCCGTCGACGCTGATCGAAGCCAGGTACGGCTGGTTGAAGTACATCCCGAGGGTGACGACGACCCGGTGCGTGACCAGGCTGGTCGCGGAACGCAACGGGCTCGGCGCCGCGGCCGTCTTGGGGCACACGAACGGTGCCTTGGCGGCCGTGCCCATGGTGCACAGACCTACGAACCCCGTGAACGGATCGTTGGGGTTGCGGAACGTGTCGAACCGGGCGACCGTGGCCGCCACCGACCCGATCCCGAGCCTTCCACCGTTGCCGCCGACCGTGGTGGGTGTTGCCCCCCGGGCCGGATCGGCGAACACCAGGGCGATCCCGTCGGCACCGGTCCCCTGCCCCATGGTCATGTCGAAGGTGACCTTGGCGATCTTGGTGGTGGGCTGCGGGGTCGGCCAGAACGCGGTCCCGGCGACGTAGCTGGTCGCCGGGGTCAGGAACAGCTGGCAACCGGCCCGAGCCGACGCCGTGCCGTTGAACTGCCAACCGGCACCACAGGCCCGC
Organism: Actinomycetota bacterium; assembly: GCA_016185275.1. GTDB lineage: Bacteria > Actinomycetota > Acidimicrobiia > Acidimicrobiales > Iamiaceae > JACPNX01. The sequence goes on from JACPNX010000018.1 coordinate 19,621, forward strand.
GGCGCGGCCGGACGGGGCACGGTCACCGTGACGGTCGCCGTCGACGTCCGCCCGAACCCGTCGGTGATCGTGTAGGAGAACGACGCCGTCCCGACGAACCCGACCGCCGGCGTGAACGTCCACGAGCCGTCAGCGGCCACGGTCGCCGACCCGGCGCTGGCCGCCGGTGCCGTGCTCAACGCCGCCGTGACCGCGGTACCGGAGTCGTTGCTCAGCACTCCGGGAGCCGCAACGGTGAGCGTCTGGCCGTACGTGCCGGTTGCGGTGTCGTTCACCGCCACCGGCGCCGGCGGGCGCACCGTCACGGACACCGTCGCCGTGTCGGTCGAGCCGGCGCCGTCCGACAACGTGTACGTGAACGAGTCGGTGCCCGAGAAACCCGCGTCCGGCGTGTAGGTGATCGTGCCGTCACCGTTCACCAGCGCCGTGCCGTTGCCCGGCGTCCCCACCGAATCGACCGAAGCCGTCAACGAAGGATCGACCGAGTCGTTGGCCAGCACGTCGACGGTGACCGCGGTGGCCATGTCGGTGGTGGCCGAGTCGCCCGTCGCCACCGGCGCAGCCCACACCGTGACCGACACGGTGGCGGTAGCCGTGCGAGTCCCGTCCGACAGCGTGTAGTCGAACGAGTCGCTGCCGGTGAACCCCGGTGCCGGGGTGTAGGTGATGGTGCCGTCGCCGTTCACGACGGCGGTCCCGTTGGCGGGAGTCGTCGCGCCGGTGACCGCTCGGGAGAAGCCGGCGTCGACCGTGTCGTTGGCCAGGACGCTGATGTCGACCGAGCTGCCCGTGTGCAACGACACCGCGTCGTCGCCCGCGGAGGGCTGGGCCCGCACCGCCACGGTGACCCGCGCCGTCGCCGTGCGAGTCCCGTCCGACAGCGTGTAGTCGAACGAGTCGCTGCCGGTGAAGCCAGGTGCCGGCGTGTAGGTGATCGTGCCGTCGCCGTTCACCACGGCCGTCCCGTTCCCGGGCGTCGTCGCCGCCGTCACGGACTTGGCCAACCCGGCGTCGACCGTGTCGTTGCCCAACACCTCGACCGTCACCGAATCGCCCGCGTAGACGCTGGCCGAGTCGTCGGCCGCCGACGGGCGGGCCCGGACCGTCACCGTCACCGTGGCCGTCGAGGTGAGCGTGCCGTCCGACAGCGTGTAGCTGAACGAGTCACCGCCCGTGTAGCCGGGCGCCGGAGCATACGTGACCGTCCCGTCGCCGTTCACCGTGGCCGTGCCGTTCGACGGCGTCGAGACTCCGGTCACCGACTTCGACAGGCCGCCGTCGACCGTGTCGTTGGCAAGGACGCTCACGTCCACGGTCGCCCCCACGTAGACGGTGGCCGAGTCGGCGCTGGCGACCGGGCGGGCCCGCACGGTGACGGTCACCGTGGCCGTCGCCGTCCGGCCGTTGCCGTCCGACAGGGTGTAGGTGAACGAGTCACCGCCGGTGTAGCCGGGGGCCGGCGTGTACGTGATCGTGCCGTCGGCGTTGGCGACCGCCGTGCCGTGAGCGGCCGCGCCCACCGCCGACACCGACTTCGAGTACGCCGTGTCGACGGTGTCGTTGGTGAGGACGGGCACGTCGACCGTGCCGCCCGAGTACACCGAGGCGCTGTCGTTGTTGGCGACGGCCGCGGCCCGGACGGTCAGGTTCACCGTGCCGACGGCACTGCCACCGAAGCCGTCGGAGACCGTGTAGGTGAACGAGTCGGCGCCGGTGTAGTTGGCCGTGGCCGTGTAGGTCACGGCGCCCGTCGAGGACACGGAGGCCGTGCCGTGCGACGGGTTCCCGTTGGCGGTCACGGTCAGCGTGTCGCCGTTGGCGTCGGTGTCGTTGGCCAGCACGCCCGGCGCGCTCACGGTCAGGGTCGCACCCGACGTCGCCGTGTACGCATCGGTGGCGGCCACCGGCGGCGTGTTGACCACCGTCGCCGTCGCCGTGGCCGGCGAGCTGTCCGACGTGTCGGTGGTCGTGTCGATCTGCGTGGCACCGGTGTGGCCCACGAGGCTGTCGACGTACGCGCCGCGCGTACCGGGGACCGTGGCTCGGAACGTGAGCGTCCGGCTGCTGGCGGCCGGTACGGCGAAGGTCCGCACCCACGTCTGGGTGGAGCCGGACGTCGCCGGGTCGGCGATGGCCGAGCCGTTGAAGGTGGCCGAGCCGCTGACGTAGCTGACGCCGGTGGGAAGCGTGTTCGTGATGTCGTCGAGCGACATGTCCTGGGTCGTGTCGGTGTTCGCGATGGTGGCCGTGTAGGTCACGGTGCCCCCTGCGGCCGGCAAGGTCGTGGGGCTGACGGCCAGCGTGATGGACGTCCGGTTGGTCGGCGGGGTGATCGGCGCGATGGAGCTGTAGTTGCTGACGTCCGTGTGCTTGGTCTGCGTGCCCGAGGCGATCTCCTGGATCGGCGACATGGACGTCGAGGCCGAGGTCGTGCCGATGATCCGGAACGTGAACACCAGCGTGTAGTCGCGGTTGCTCGTGGCCGCGGTGGCCATCCGGTACCACAGGTAGTCGTAGTTGGCGGGCTGGCCGACGGCGCTGCGGTTGGTGATGTCGAGATCGACCTCGACCTTCTCCAGCCGGAAGGCGCCGGCCGGCCAGTCGACATAGGTCGCGGGTGAGGTGGCGAACACGCTCGGGTCGAGCGTGGAATCACCCGAGCCGATGGTGCCGGTGCTGCCCTGGACGGTCATGGTCATCAGGGCGCCGATGCCAGGAGGGTTCGAGGTGGCCACCGAGGTGGTCACCTTGTTCGCCGCCGCGTCTGTCGTCTGCACGACCTGGGTGTAGGTCGACGTGGTGGAGCACAGCTCGGTGGCGCCGGCGAGCGTCGGCTTGCGGTCGAACACTCGGACCGTGAACGACTGGGCGGTCGTGGTCGCTGCGCTCGCCGTCAGGTAGAAGTACGAGTTGTCGGTGCCGCCGGCCGCCAGGTCCTTCAGCTGGTCCATGCCGGTCTCACCCGAGCCGAGGCTCAGCACGCCGCCACTGCTCGACGGGGTCAGCGAGTCGATCTTCACCCAGGCGCCGTTGAGCGCCGCGCCCGTGCTGTTGGTGATCTTGAACCCGGCGTACTGGCCCACGAGCTTGGGATTGGTCGGTGGGCTCGGCGAGAAGTCGACGTAGAACACCGGGCCGTGCAGCTTCGTCACGCCGATGTTGGCGGAGGCGCACGTCGCAGCCGACGCCGGCGAAGCGCCCAGCGTGAGCCCGAGCACGGCCACGAGCGGCGCGAAGAGGGCGAGGACCACCGTGGCAGTGACGGAACGGCGGGCGACTGGGGTGGCCCGGGTGGCTGTTGGCACGGTTCGTTCTCCTGGGTTCGATCGCCCCGGCCGGCGCCGGGACCTGCTTCGTGTCTTCGAACCGGAACGGTTCCACCGACGGGATCCCTGTCGGGCCATCACCCTGCGTGGTGAGCGCAGCCGGCGGACGTCACACCGGTTGAGCCGTACGGCCCATAGTCCCTGGCCCGTACGGTGGGACGCCCAACACGCTTCGTGCTGAAAGTGGACAATGGGGCGGCGACGGCGGACGTGCGTGCATGGCCGGCCGGTCGGTCCGCCGGTCGTCTCGTAACCTCCCCGCCGTGGTCGCCACCGCCCAGCCGGGCGACACCGCCGTGGTCAAGGCTCGCAGCGTCGCCAAGCGCTGGGGGTCGACGGTCGCGCTGGCCGACGTCACGGTCGAGATCGGGCCCGGCGTGACGGCCCTGCTCGGCGCCAACGGCTCGGGAAAGACCACGCTGCTCGGCCTCCTCCTCGGTCTCCACCCCCCGGACGGTGGATCGATCGAGGTGCTCGGGCTCGACCCCACCCGCCTGGGACCGACGCTGCGCGCCCGGGTGGGCTACTCACCCGAGCACCACCTGCTGCCGGGCGACGTGAAGGCGGTCGACTTCGTGCGCCACATCGGCGAGCTCCACGGGCTGCCTCGCCGCGAGGCGATGGGCCGGGCCAGCGACGTCCTGTGGCAGGTCGGTCTGGGCGAAGAGCGCGTCCGGCCCCTCGGCACCATGTCGACGGGGCAGCGCCAGCGGGTCAAGCTCGCGCAGGCCATCGTCCACGACCCGCTCCTCGTGCTTCTCGACGAGCCGACCGAGGGGCTCGACCCGGTGCAGCGCGACGACATGTTGCGCCTGATCCGCCGGGTCGCCTCGCGGTTCGGCCTGCACATCGTCCTGTCCTCGCACGTGCTCGACGAGGTGGAGCGCGTGGCCGACAGCGCCGTCATCCTCCACGCGGGCTGCGTCGTCGCCGCCGGCCGCCTCGAGGACCTCCAGGCGGGCGGGGCCGGGGTCGTCGTGGAGGTGGACGGCGACGTGCGGCCCCTCGTCGACCGGCTGCGCTCCGACGGTGCGACGCTGCACTGGGACGGGCGCCGGCTGTTCGTGACCGGGGTCGACGACGCCGCCGACGTGACGCGCGACGCGCTGGCCGATCTCGGCCTCGGCGTGCGCCGGCTCCAGCCGAGGGTGCGCACGCTCGAGGAGGTGTTCCTCGGCGCGGGCCGCACCGGCGGCCAGGCATCCCAGGCCTCCCCGGAGTCGCCGGCCGCACCGGCCGAACTGGGTGCGCCGGGAATGCCGGGCGCACCGGCGGAACCGGCGGGACCGGCGGGACCGGCGACTCCGGCCGGTGTGGCGGCCGTGGTCGAGCAGCGCGGGCCGGCGTGACCGCGCGCATCCTCGACCGCGGCTACCGCGGCTACCGCGGTGATCGAACCGGCGTCCGTGGCGCGATGCGGGCCGTGTTCGTGAACAGCGTCCAACGGGCGCTCGGCATGCGCCGGTCGGCCGGCTGGAAGGTGCTGCCGATCGGAGCGGTGGCCATCGCCTACGTGCCCGCCATCGTGTACGTCGGCATCGTGTCGGTCCTGCCGGACGCCGACGCGGCGCGCATCGAGCTGCCCACGTACGGCCAGTACTACTTCGCCATCCAGTCGGCGCTCGTGCTGTTCACCGCCTTCGTCGCGCCCGAGCTGCTCTGCACCGACCGGCGTACGGGGATGCTCGGCCTGTACCTCTCGTCGCCGCTTGACCGGGGCACCTACCTGCTGGCCAAGGCCGGGGCCACCATGTTCCTGCTCGCGCTCGTGAGCGTCGGACCGCCCGTGTTCATGCTGCTCGCGTTCATCCTCCAATCGAACGGACCGGACGGCCCGGGGGGCGTCGCGCTCACGCTGGCGCGCAGCGCCGGCGCGGGGATCTCGATCGCGGTCGTCCTCGGGTCCGTCTCGATCGGCATCTCGAGCCTGACCGACCGCAAGGCGTTCGCCACCGTCGGCACGGCCGTCGCCGTCCTCGGCAGCTTCGTCACGATCACGGCGATGCGCCAGCTCCGCTTTCCCGACGCGCTCGTCGCCCTCGACCTGCTCGACCTCCCGCTGGCCATGGCCGAGAAGATCCACGGGGAATCACGCAGCTTCGCCTCCGTGCCGGTGTGGGCGGTGGTGGCCGGCGCCGCCGGTTGGACGCTGGCCGGTGCCGTCGTGGCCCGGTCGCGCTACCGCTCCCTCCAGGTCACCCGATGAGCGACGCCGCCCCGCCCACGATCGGCCCCGACCCCGGCGCTGACGCGGCCGAACCCGACCCCGGCTCCGGCTCCGGCGCGGACGCGGCCACGCCCATGGTCGAGCTGCGCGAGGTGACGTGCTGGTTCGGCGACGTCGTCGCCGTCTCCGAGGTGTCGTTCGCGCTGGGCCCGGGCGTCACCGCCCTGCTCGGGCCGAACGGCGCCGGCAAGTCCACGACCCTGCGCCTGCTGTGCGGGTTGGTCGCCCCGGCGCGCGGGACGGTCCGCGTGCTCGGCCGCGATCCCCGCACCGACATCGACGTCCACGGGCAGATCGGTCTGGTGCCGCAGCAGGAGGTGGTGTTCGACCACCAGGACGCGCTCGAGTTCGTGACGATGGCCGCCGTGCTGAGCGGCGTGGACCGGCCCCAGGTGGCGGCCCTGCGCGCGCTCGACGCCGTCGAGATGGACGCGGACGACCATCGGCCGCTGCGCACGTACTCCCGCGGCATGCGCCAGCGCATCAAGGTCGCCGCCGCCATCGTCCACGAGCCTCAGGTCATCGTCCTCGACGAGCCTCTCACCGGGTTGGACCCGCGGCAGCGCCGGCACATGACCGACCTGTTCCACGCCCTCGGTGAGCAGGGCCGCTGCGTGCTCGTGTCGAGCCATGTCCTCGAGGAGGTGGAGCGCTTCGGATCGGACGTGCTCGTCATCGCGCAGGGGCGGCTGGCGGCCCAAGGCGATTTCCACGCCATCCGCGACCTCATGGACGACCAGCCGCACCACCTCCGCATCCGCACCGACCGTCCCCAGCAGGTGGCCGGACGCCTGCTGGCCGCCGGCCTCATCGTCGGCCTCGAGATGGTCGACGCCGAGACGGTGGTGGTGGAGACCAGCGACGTCACGGCGTTCCGCCGCCGCGTCGCCCCGGCCGCCCGCGATGCCGGCGCCCACCTGTGGGAGGTCGTGCCGCTCGACGACGACCTCGACGCCGTGTTCCGCTACCTCGTCGGCCGGCCGTGACGAGCCGGCCGTGACGAGCCGCCCGCGGCGGTCGCCCCGGGGCTCGTTCCGCTCGCTGTACCGGCTCTTCCTGCGCGCGCAGATCAGCGCCGGCCGGCTCGTGGTCGTCGGAGCCGTGAGCGCGGTGCTGCTGCTGATGGCCCTGGCGGTCAGGTCGCGCGCCAGCCACTCCATCGATCCCGTCCGGGACGCCGTCGGGGTGCTGAACGGCCTCGGCCTGAGCCTCGCCGTTCCGTTCCTGGCCCTCGCGTTCGCGTCGTCGGTGCTCGGCGACCTCGTCGACGACCGCACGCTCGTCTACGTGTGGCTGCGGCCGGTGCCGCGGCGCACGATCGGTGCGGCCGCCGCGCTGGCGTCGGCCACGGTCGTCGTCCCCGTGACCGTCATCCCGCTCGTCGTCGCGGCCGTCGTGGCCAGCGGCGAACCGGCCGTCATCGGCGGCACGGCCGTCGCCTCGTTCGTCGGGGTGATCGGCTACTGCGGCGTGTTCACCTGGCTCGGCCTGCGCGTGCGCCGGGCCCTCGTGTGGGGCGTGGCCTACATCCTGCTGTGGGAAGGCTTCATCGTGCGGGCGTCGGCCACGGCGGCGAAGCTCGCCGTGCGCGCCTACACCCGCTCGATCCTGTCGGAGTACACGGGCGTCGGCCTCGACCAGGGCACGATGCCCGTCGCGGCCGGCATCGGCGTGCCCCTCGCCGTCGCGGTGGTGGCGGTGGCGCTCACGGCGAGGCGGCTGCAGCGCGCCAGCGTCGACTGACCACTGGCCGGCCTGTTGCGAGCGAGCCCGGCCTCCGGGCTAGAAGCCGGTGTTGCAGAACGGCGCCCGCGGCGACGCGAACATGCGGTCGGCGAGCGTGAGCGCGGCGTGTCCCTCGGCGCGGACGCGGCCGGCGGCCGCGAGCGTGGAGGGAGCGACACCACCGAGGTACACCGCGCCGAGATCGTCGGCGGCGAGCGTGAGCTCGGCCGGTCCGCTGGCCCGCTCGACGCTGGCCCGGCCGTCGTCGCCGACGGCAAGGGCGAAGCACCCGCCCCACGCCGGCCGGAACCGGTCGTCGACGTCGAGGACCAGCCGGCCGGGCGCCGACCACGTCCTCGCCTCGAGCGCCGCCGGCACGTCGACCACGCGCAGCCACAGGTGGTCGCGTGCGCTCGTGACCTTCAGCCGCCGAGGCTCGGCCAGCCGCCAACGCAGCGGATCGTCCACCGGCCGCTCGCGCGCCGCCAGCGCGGTGACCAGGTCGAGATCGAGCAGGAAGCGCCACAGCGAGGCCTCCACCTCCGCGTCGACCCCGTCCAGCAGCTCCACCTTGACCCGCCCCGCGGGAAGCCCGTCGCGCCACGACTGGTCGATGCGCCAGGTGGCGTAGCCGTCGGGGTGCCCGCAGCCGTCCTCGTGGACCGCCAGGAACAGCGCCGAGGCGCCGTCCCGCCACGACGTCCGGTCGCGCGACAGCAGCTCCCAGTACGCCGGGGAGCGGGCCAGCATCCCCGGGCGCAGGCGCCGGCAACAGTCGAACGCCGCCTGGAGCCGGTCGTAGCCGTCGGCGAAGCGCACGAGCCTCACCCGGCCCTCGGCCGCCGGTGGATCACGGAAGGCGCTGCGCCGCGGATCGGTCCCGATCTCGATGCTGTGCTGGGTGGTGGCCAGGCCGTAGCCGAACCGACCGTAGATGACCGACTCCGAGGCGGTGAGCACGGCGAGCGGCTCGGATCCGGCGGCCACGTCGTCGAGCTGGCGTGCCATCAGGGCGCTCAGCACGCCACGGCGCCGGTGGGCGGGATCGACACCGACCATCGTCACGCCGGCGGCCGGAACCAGGCCCCCACCGGGCACCGTCAGCTCGAACGAGTACGCGCCCGCGGTGCCGACCCAGTCGCCGTCGACGAGCGCGCCGACCGAACGCTCGGGTTCCCACAGGACCTGCTCGTCGTCGAGCTCCTCGGCGGTGGGCTCCGGCGTACCGAAGGCCCGGAACACGGGCCCGAAGAACCCGGCGAAGTCTTCCCGTGCCGGTACGCGCAGCTCCATGCCGCGCAGTCTTCCATCGCCGGTCTCACGCCCTCGCCGGGTTTGCGGGCCGTCCGCTCAGCCGCCGGTCGTGCACTCCGAGACGATCTGCGCCAGCGCGGGCGGCAGGTCCTGGACGCTGCCGCTGCCCGCGAAGCGGCGAAAGTCGTCGTAGGGCACGCGGGCCACGACCTTGCGGTAGACGCAGGCGCAGAACTGCGTCTGTGCGCCGCCAAGGTCACAGCCGCGCATGAACTCGGCGCGGGTCTGGTCGTTGTAGCGACCGGGGTCGGACGAGGCAGTGGTGGACGGCGCGCTCGTCGCCGCCGTCGTGGAGCTCGTCGCGCGCGGCGCCGTCTCCGGCGAGCTCGAGCTCTGGGACACGCCGGTGCCCGGCGCCTTCGTGGTCGGCGGCGCGGTGGTCCGGCCGGCGGCGCGCTCGGTGCCACCCCGTCGCACCAGGCCGAGCGCCAGACCGCCGGCGCCCAACAGGAGCACCACTGCGACCAGCGCCACCAGCAGCCGGCGCCGGCCGTGCCTGGACTCCGCGGCCGGAGGGCGAGGGGGTACGGGCGTGAAGGGCACAGTGGAGCCCGGGCGGGCCCCGGCTGCGACGCCTGGGACCTGCGCCGGGTCGGCGAGGTCGGCGTGCACCGCCTCGACCGGGACGCCCGGGTGCGGCCCGACCGACGCCGGCGCGTCGGGCGCCTGGTCCGGGCCCGTCTCGCTCGTCGCGGGCGATGGTGGGGGAACCGGCGGCTCCGCGGGCAGCCGACCGCTCGGTGCTGCGTCGGCGAAGGCAGGCGGCGCCGTCGAGCCTCGCGGCCCGGGGTCGGCCGGCACCGCGGCGCGACGGGTCTGCTCCTCCCCCGCGGGCGCACTGCGCAGCGGGTGCACCGCCAGCCCGGCGTCGGCCGCCACGGCTTGGAGGCGGCGGCCCGCATCGATGGCCGAGTCGGGCCGCTGCGCCGGCTCCTTCGCCATGAGCTCGACGATCAGCCCGGTCAGATCGGCGGGCAGCCCCCGACCGTCGAGCGACTCGGGGGGTTCGCTCGTGGCCCGGTAGAGCACGGCCATGACCGACTCCTCGTCGACGGTCGTGAACGGCGCCCGGCCGGTGACCAACGCGTGCAGCAGCGCACCGAGGCTGTAGAGGTCGCTCGCCTGGCTGGCCGGCTGGCCCTGGAGGACCTCCGGAGCGGTGTACGAGACGGTGCCCGTGATGATGCCCGACGCGGTGCGGGACACATCGGTGAAACGGGCGATCCCGAAGTCGGCCAGCTCGTAATCACCGAAACGGGACGTGAGCACGTTGGCGGGCTTCACGTCCCGGTGCAGCACCCCGGCCTGGTGCGCCGCCGCGAGGGCGTCCGCGATCTGGATGCCCACCTTGACCACCTCGGGCCACGGCGCCGGACCGTGATCGGCGAGCTTCGCCTGGAGCGAGCCTGCCGGCAGGTGCTCCATGGCGAGGTAGGGCAGGCCGTCGTCGGTGGTGCCCGCGTCGTAGACCGTCACGACGTTCGGGTGCCACGACAACGAGCCGATGGCCCGGCACTCGCCCTCGAAGCGGCGCAACGCCTCCGTGTCGCCCGAGTCGACCTGCGTCAGCACCTTGAGCGCCACCGTGCGGTGCAGGTGCGGCTGGTGCGCCAGGTAGACGACGGAGAAGCCGCCGCGCCCGACCTCTGCGACGATCTCGTAGCCGCGAACCCGAGCCGGCAGGCTCATCGCCCGTGTCCGTCACCGCCGCGGCCCGAGCTCGAGCCCGAGCCGCCGCCGACGGCCTCGGCCGCCGTCGACTCGGTGGCCGCCGCATCGGCGGCTCGCTCGCGAAGGAGCGCGGTGGCGGCCCGGCCGTCGGCCCTGCCCTTCGACGCCTTCATCAGCTGGCCGACGAAGAAGCCGGTCAGCTTGCCCCGAGCCTTCTCGTCGCCGGTCACGAACGTGTGCCACTCGGCCGGGTGGGCCGCGACCACCTCGTCCACGAGCACCGCCAGGTCGGTGGCGTCCATCGCCTCGAAGCCCTTCGCGGCAGCGATCGCCTCGGGGGTGTCGGGGCCGGTGAGCATCTCGGCGAGCACCGACTTCGCCTGCGTGGCCGTGAGCCGCCCGGCCGTCTCCAGCGCGACGAGCGCGGCCAGCCGCTCGGGGGCCAGCCCCGGACCCGCCTCGCCGGCCAGGTTCTGGCTGACGTGGACCAGCACGCGCCCGGGCTCCGCACCGGCGGCGATGGCGGCGAGCGCCTGGTCGTCCTGCGCGCGCTGGACCACGAGGGCGACCGTCTGGTCGGGCAGGTCGACACCCGCGGCGGCGGCCAGCCGGGCCCGCCGCTCGGCGGGCAGCACCGGCAGCGAGGCGCGCACCTCGTCGATCCACTCGGGCTCCGGCGCGAGCGGGACGAGGTCGGGCTCGGGGAAGTACCGGTAGTCCTCCGCCTCCTCCTTGGAGCGCATCGTGTGGGTGCGCCCGTCGCTCTCGTCCCAGTGGCGGGTCTCCTGGCGGACGCGCTCGCCGCCGGCCAGCAGCTCGGCCTGGCGCCGCGCCTCGTACTCGATGGCCCGACCGAGCGAGCGCAACGAGTTCAGGTTCTTGATCTCACAGCGCGTGCCCAGCGTGCCCGCACCTTCGGGCCGCACCGACACGTTGGCGTCGACGCGCATCGACCCCTCTTCCATCTTCCCGTCGCTCGCGGCGGTCGCGACGAGGATGGCGCGGAGCTCGCCGACGTACTCGCGCGCCTGCTCGGCGGTGCGGATGTCGGGCCGGGAGACGATCTCGAGCAGCGGCACGCCGGCGCGGTTGTAGTCGACGAGCGAGTGCTCGGCGCCCGTGATCCGGCCGCTGCCGCCGACGTGCGTCGACTTGCCCGTGTCCTCCTCCAGGTGGGCCCGTTCGATGCCGACGCGGTGGCCGGAGGGCAGGTCGAGCCAACCGTCGGCGCAGATGGGCCGGTCGTACTGGCTGATCTGGTAGTCCTTCGGCATGTCCGGATAGAAGTAGTTCTTCCGGGCGAACACGGACGGGCGGATCTCGCAGTTGACGGCGAGCCCGAACCGCATGGCCAGCTCCACCGCCGTCCGGTTCAGCACGGGCAGCGAGCCGGGCAGCCCGAGGGTGACGGGATCGATGTGCGTGTTCGGCTCGCCGCCGAAGCGGTTCGGCGCGCCGGAGAACATCTTCGTCTCGGTGAGCAGCTCGGCGTGGACCTCGAGCCCGCACACGAGCTCCCAGCGGCTGCCGTCCGAGGCCTCCACGACGAGCACCTCGGCCGCGGCCGGGGCACGGCTCGGCGAGGTCGGCGCCTCCGCGGGCGACGCGGGCAACGCGGGCGACGCGGTGGGGGCGGTCACGGCCGGGTCCCTTCGACGGCGGCGTGTGCCGGGAACCATGCGGCGGGCCGCTCGGGGCCGGGCGGTGCCGAGGCCTCGAGCACGGCGGCGGCGCGAAACATCACGGCCTCGCCCAGCGCCGGGGCGAGGAGCTGCACACCGACCGGCAGGCCGTCGGCTCCCGTCCCGAACGGCACCGACATGGCCGGGTCGCCCGCGAGGTTCGACGGGATCGTGCACACGTCGTTGAGGTACATGGCCAGCGGGTCCTCGGTCTTGTCGCCCAGCCGGAAGGCGGTGGTCGGGGAGGTCGGCGCCAGCAGCACGTCGAAGCGCTCGTAGGCGGCGGCGAAGTCGCGGGTGATCAACGTGCGCACCCGCTGCGCCTTGCCGTAGTAGGCGTCGTAGTAGCCGGCCGACAGCGCGTAGGTGCCGAGCATGATGCGGCGCTTCACCTCGGCTCCGAACCCCTCGGTGCGGGTGGCGACCATCATCTCGTTCGTCGTGGGCGCGTCGACGCGCAGCCCGTAGCGCACGCCGTCGAAGCGGGCGAGGTTGCTCGAGGCCTCCGCCGGGGCGATCAGGTAGTACGCCGACAACCCGTACACGGTGGCTGGAACGGAGACCTCGTCGACCTTGGCTCCAGCGGCGCTCAGCGCGTCGGCCGCCTCGCGCACACGGCTGGCGACGTCCGCGGCGATGCCGTCGGCCATGAGCTCGGAGACGACCCCGACGCGCAGCCCGTCGACGCCCTCGCCGAGGCCTGCGAGCAGCGAGGGCGCCGGCCGAGGGATCGACGTGGAGTCGCGGGAGTCGTGGCCCGCGATGACCTCGAGCAGCGCAGCCGCGTCACCGACGCTCGCCGCGAACGGACCGATCTGGTCGAGCGAGGACGCGAAGGCCACGAGCCCGTAGCGGCTGACCATGCCGTACGTCGGCTTCACTCCGACCACGCCGCACAGTGCGGCCGGCTGGCGGATCGACCCTCCGGTGTCGGAGCCGAGCGCGAGCGGCGCGAAGCCGGCGGCCACCGCCGCCGCGCTCCCGCCCGACGAACCCCCCGGTACTCGTTCGACGTCGAACGGATTTCGTGTCGGTCCGAACGCGGAGTTCTCGGTGGACGACCCCATCGCGAACTCGTCGAGGTTCGTCTTGCCGATCGGTACGGCGCCCGAGGCGACGACCCGCTCCACCACGGTGGCGTCGTAGGGCGGCCGCCAGCCGGCGAGGATCCGCGACGAACACGTGGTGGGCACGCCGCGGGTGCACAGGTTGTCCTTCAACGCCACCGGCACGCCGGCCAAGGGGCCGGGGTCGCCCCCGCCGGCGACGATCGCGTCGACGGCCCGGGCGGCGGCGCGCGCCTCGTCCGCCATCACCTCGTTGAACGCGTGGATCTCGTCGTCGCCGGCCGATATGCGGGCCAGGTGCTCCTCCACCACGTCGGCCGCCCGGCGCTCGCCGGCGCGCACCGCGGCGGCGACGGTGAGCGCGCTCCCGGCGGGGTCGCGGCCCGACGGTGGCGGGCTCACGGCGCCTCCCCCAGGATCGGCGGCACCTTGAAGCGGGAGTCCTCCGCGGCGGGGGCCGCGATGAGCACCTCGTCGCGGTCGAGCGTGGCCGTGGCCACGTCGTCTCGCAGCACGTTGCGCAGCGGGTACGGGTGCGCGGTCGGCTCCACGCCGGCCACGTCGAGGGCCTCCACGTCACGGGCGTGGTCCAGCACCGCAGCCAGCTGCCCGGTGAACCGGTCGAGCTCGTCGTCGCTGAGCGCCAGGCGCGCCAACCGGGCGACGTGGGCGACGTCGGCGGGCGTGATCCGATCGGCCATAGGCAGCCGATGCTAGGTCGGCGGCGGAGCGGTCCCGCCGGGCCGCCGGTCTCGCCCGCGCGGCCAGGTTGCGCTCCGCGGCCGGTCGGTCGCCGGTCGCCTCAGCGGCGGGTGCGCTCGTGGGCGAGCAGGCGGCGGGACAGGACCAGCGTGGCGGCCCCGACGCCGATCAGCACGAAGCCGAAGACGCCGAGCGACCCGGGATGGTCACGGGGGCCCGTCCGGGCCAGCTCGGACGGAAGGTCGCCCGGCCTCGTGGCGGTCGCGGTCGTGACCACCACAGTGGAGGTCGATCCGCCCGGCGATCCACCCGGCGACCCGGGCGGCAGCGCGCCGGCGCCGACCGGCGCCAGGCCGGCCGCTCCGAGCAGCATGACCACCGCAACGGCGGCCGTGGCGGCGAACCGAAGGCGTCGCACCCCGCCAGCGTACGACGGTGAGTGCGACGCGGCGCGGTCCGTCCGTCAGCCGGTGACGCGCTTCGCGAAGGCCACGGCCTCGCGCTCGATGAGGTCCTTGTCGTGGTCCAGCGTCGCCACGTGGAAGGACCGCTCCAGAGCCACGCGGGTGACCGGGCCGGCCACCCGCTCGGCGAGCAGGTCGCTGTTCGCGGGATCGACGACGTGGTCCTGCGCGCTCGTGCACAGCAGCACCGGGCACGACACCGACCCGAGCGCCTCCTCCACCTCGCCGGCGGCGTCGATGAGGCTCAGGAGCGGGCGCAGCGGGGTCTCGGAGTACGCGCTCTCGGCCGCGCCCTCCATGGCGATGTCCGAACCGATCCCGGCGATGGTCTCGGCGCCGTCGGCCAGCATCGGCTCCACGGCCTCGCGCATCCCGGCCGGCGGCGTGACCAGTGGGTTGACGCACACGATGCCCGCCACCTCCGGGTGCCGGGACGCGAGCCAGACGGTGAGGGTGCCTCCCATCGAGAGTCCGGCGACCACGACCTTGCCGGCCGCGCGGCCGGCCAGCCGCTGGTAGGCGTCCTCGGCCGCCGACGAGTAGTCCGCCCAGGTCGTGTCGAGCATGTCGGCCACGTCGGTGCCGTGCCCGGGCAGCAGCGGCATCTCCACCGCGAAACCGGCCGCGGCGAACGCCTCGGCCAGGCCCCGCATCGACTGGGGGTTGCCGGTGAAGCCGTGCAGGACGAGCGCCGCGTGGGGCCCACCGCCGGCGGACCACGGCTCGGCTCCGGGCAGGACGGGTGCGGTCATGGCGGGGCAACGTACTCGCGGTCCCCGCGGCCCGCTCCCGAACGGAGCGACATTGACCGCCGGGTCAAGCCGTAGTGGACTCTCGCCCGTGACCACCACGGAAGCCCCTCGGCGCCTGACCGCTCAGGGCATCGAGCGCAAGCAGCAGCTCCTGGACCATGCGGCCGAGCTGTTCGCGGAGCGGGGCTTCGGTGACACCCGGGTCGTCGACATCGTGAAGCGGGCCGGCGTGGCCAAGGGCCTCTTCTACTGGTACTTCGACAACAAGGAGTCGCTGTTCCGCGAGCTCGTCGAGCTCAACCGGCAGCGGCTGCGCGTCGCGCAGGCCGGCGCCATGGATCCCCGTTCCGACGCGCTCACCCGCATCCGCCAGGGCGTCGAGGCATCGGTCGTGTTCATGTCCCGCAACGCCCACTTCTTTTCGCTGCTCGAAGTCGAGAACCTGGAGAAGCAGTTCGCAGACGTGCTCCGCCGCGGCACCGAGGTGCACGTCACCGATGTCGCCCGGCTCATCGGCGAAGGCATCGCCACGGGCACGATCCGCGAGGAGGACCCCGTGCTGCTCGCCTACGGCGTGGTCGGTTCGGTCGGGTACTACAGCCACTTCCACCGCACCGGCCGGATCAAGCTGCCGGTCGACGAGCTGGCCCGGTTCGTGGGTCGGTCGGTGGTGTGCTCGCTGGCCGCGGACGAGCGCATCGCCCGCTCGGTGATCCTCGCCGGCCAGACCTGAGGCGCCTCCCCGCCCACCCGCAGCACCGTTCGACCGGTGCCGTCGCGGCTCCGGCGTGCCTCGTGCGCCGCCGCCCGCCGGAACTAGGGTTTCCCGGCACCGCAACCGACCCGACGACCTGGGGGAACCCGTGGCCAAGTTCCTGAGC
Source organism: Actinomycetota bacterium (assembly GCA_016185275.1). Taxonomy (GTDB): domain Bacteria; phylum Actinomycetota; class Acidimicrobiia; order Acidimicrobiales; family Iamiaceae; genus JACPNX01. The sequence goes on from JACPNX010000018.1 coordinate 35,432, forward strand.
GACGAGTGGATGATCGAGGCGGAGAAGATCCGCGAAGAGCTGTCCGGTGACGCCGCCGCCCCCGCGCACAAGGTGCGGATGAACATGGTCATCGAGGGTTGCCCGGAAGGCATCGGCACCGACGGCCGGGTCGACGCCCACATGGACACCAGCGAGGGGCAGCTCCGCATGGACGTCGGCCACCTCGACGCGCCCGAGCTGACGGTGACGCTCGACTACGACACCGCCAAGGCCATCTTCGTGGACCAGAACCCGCAGGCGGGCATGCAGGCCTTCATGGCCGGCAAGATCAAGGTCCAGGGCGACATGACCAAGCTCATGGCCATGCAGCAGGGTGCCCCCGACGCCGCGCAGCGCGCCATCGCGGAGCGGATCAAGTCGATCACCGACTGACGCACTCGCGGTCAGTCGCGCAGCAACGCAGGGGCGCCTTCGGTGGCGCCCCACTCGCGCGCCGGCACCTCGGCCTCGGCCAGGGCGACGGCCGCCCGGTCGAACGGGTGCCGGGGCAGCCGGCGCACGCACAGCGCGGCCACCGTGGCGATCGCCGCGAGGACTCCACCGACCAGGTAGCCCTCGCCGAACGCGGCCCCGGCCCCCACGGCTGACTGCCGGGCGGCCTGGACGCTCTGCATGAGCTGGATGCCGAACGAGGTGCCGACCTGGATCATCATCTGCTGCGCGGCGCCGGCCACGCCCAGGTCGGCGCGCTCGACGGCACCGGTGATGCACGAGCCCATCGACGGCGAGGAGATCCCGAGCGCCACCCCGGCCAGGGCCAGCCCGATCATGATGTGCACCGCGGTCGAGCCCGACCGGATGGTCGACATCCACACCATGGCGACGACCAGCACGACCCCGCCCAGCGCCCCGCACACGCGCTCGCCCACCTTGACCGCGAGGAACCCGGCCAGCGGCCCCGTGATCGAGAACGACAGCGGTCGTGCGATCGAGACGAACCCGGTCTTCGCCTCGTTGTAGCCGAGCACGTTCTGGAGCAGCAGCGGGGTGAGCACGAAGCTGCCCATGTAGGCGGCGTTGGCGAGGAACATGGCGGCGAGGGCGAAGCTGAAGTTGCGGCGGCTGAAGTAGTGCAGCGGCACGAGCGGGCGCACCGCCCGCCGCTCGACGGCGACGAAGGCGGCCAGCGCGAGCGGCGAGACGGCGAACCCGCCGACCACGACGGGGCTCGACCACCCGCGCTGCGGGCCGAGGTTCAGCGCGAAGAGCAGAGGCGTCGCGGTGGCGGCCAGCAGCGCCGCGCCCGCCCAGTCGAACGTGCGGTCGGACTGGCGGGGCGTCTCCGGGAGCAGCCGCCAGGCCACGGCCAGGGCCACGAGGCACAGCGGGACCTGGCCGGCGAAGATCACCCGCCAGCCGACCGCCGACACCAGTGGGCCGCCGATGACGACGCCGATGACCGGCCCGCCCGCCGCGACCATCGACCAGAAGCCGAGGGCCTTGACCCGCTGGTGCAGCGGGAAGACGAGGCTGATGAGGGCGAACGACGCAGGACCGGTCGCCGCTCCCTCCACGGCCCCGAGCACCCGGAAGGTGATGAGCGACGGCGCGCTCCACGCCAGCGCGCTGGCCCCCGCCATCAGCGCGGCGCCGGCCAGGCCGAGCAGGTAGATGCGGCGCTGGCCCCAGAGGTCGCCGAGCTTGCCGACCGCCGGCCCGATGATGCCGAAGGCGAGGATGGGCCCGGCCACGACCCAGGTGAGCGTGCTCTGCGTGCTGTGCAGCTCGCGGGCGATGCGCGGGATCGACACCGCGAGGATCGTGACCGTGACGTTGACGGAGAACAGCCCGAACAGCACGACGGCGAGCAGGGCCCAGGGCGACCGTCCGTCCGCCAGCGCGAGGCCGGGACCGTCACCGCTGAGGGGGGCGCCGCCGATCGTCGACGCGCCAGCCCCGTGCTCCACGCCGGTCGAGGGTAACTGACCCGCGGGTCAATCCATCCCGGTGCACATGTGCCAGGTGGCCGGGCGGCTCGACGCTCAGCCGAGGACGATGTCGACCGCGGTCCCCTTGCGCACCATCGCGCCACCAGTCGGCGAGTACGTCTTGGGCTTGCCGGTCGCGGGGCCCCGCACCTGGCCGGGCCGGAGCCCGGCCGCCACCAGCCGGGCGACCGCCTGCTCCAACGTCGTCGCGCCCTTGATCGACGGCACCCGGATCAGTTCGGGTCCCTTGGAGACGACCACCTGCACGACCGTTCCGCGCGGGACCGTGCCGGTGCGCGGGCTCACGTCGATCACGGTCCCCGCTGGCACGGTGTCGCTGAAGGCCGTGGTGACGCCGGCCTTGAGCTGGACGGCGTGCAACGCCTCCACGGCACGGGCCTCCGGAGCGCCGACCAGCCCGCTGGGGATCGCCCGGGGCGCGGGCCCGTCGGACACCCGCAGAGCCACCTGGGACCCGGCTTCGAGCCGCGCCGGCGTGCCGTCCGCGTAGGCGATGAGGGCGCCCTTCGGCACCTCCTCGCTGAACTCGGTCGTGCTCGCCACGGAGAACCCGATGGCCTCGAGGAGGCGCTGGACCTGCTCGGCGGGCTGGCCGGCGATGCCCTGCTGGGGCAGGTCGTGGATGTCCTGGCCCTGGGAGACGACGAGGGTGACCGTCCGGCCCTCGGCCAACCGGGTGCCCGGCTCGGGCCGGATGGCCACCACCTCACCGGCGCGTGTGCCGTCCTTGCGGATGGTGGTGCGGGCCACCGTGAACCTCAGCTCGACGAGGTTGCCCCGGGCCGCATCCTCGGCGAGGCCGATCAGGCGAGGCACGAGGTGCGTCGGCGGCGGGGCCGGCGGCGCCTTCTCCCGCCCACGGGTGGCGGCGGCGATGGCGACGCCCGCACCTGCCACCGCGAGGATGGCGAGGATGCCGGCCACGAACGGCCAGCGCCGCCGGCGCGGGGCGTCGTCCCCGCCGTCCCCATCGCGACCGCTGCGACCGTCGCCCGCGGGGGCAACGGAGCGACCCGGCGCCTCAGGTCCGACGGCCGGTGCGGCCACGCTCGCGGCGCCAGACCCCGCCATCGCGCCCACTGCCGCCGCACTGCCCGCCGCGGCTGCGGCGGCGGCGGCCGCCCGACGGGCACGACGGCGGGCCCGGCGACCGGTCGCCGCGCCGTCACCGTCACCGTCACCGTCACCGGTCGGGTCGGCGTCCTCACCGGCGCCGGCGAGGGCGACGGTCGCATCGGACGAGTCGACGCCTGCCTCGCCCGGGCCCCGGTCGTCGAGGACGACCAGCTCGTCGTCGTCGTCGGCGTCCGCCCAGCGCGCCCGCAATGCGGCCACGAAGTCGGGAACCTCGAGGTCGTCGCGGGCCGCCTCCGCGACGGCCCGGTCGTCGGGGGTGACCGCCCGCTCGGAGCGCTCCAGCTCGGTGAGGTCCACGACCGGACCGGTCGCGGCCGCGCTCATCATCGTCGGATCGGGGTCGTCGCCGAGCCCCGCATCGGCATGGGCGCCGGCGAGCGGTAGCGGCTCGGGGTCGGGCAGCGTGCCGGCCGCGGCCAGGAGCCCCGCGAGGAGCGCCTCGGCGTCGATGCGCTCGGCCGGCTCCGCCCGGGTGGCGCGGGCGAGGACCTCGCGCAGTGCACCGAGCGCCTCGGGCACGTCGACGTCGCGCCCGACGCGGGCCATGAGCGTGCCGAGCGTCGTGTCGGCCACGAACGGCACGGCACCGGTGACCGCTTCGATGAGCACCAGGGCCAGCGAGTAGACGTCCGCCTTGCCGGTGAGGGTCTGCCCCTGGGCCTGCTCGGGGCTGGCGTAGCGGGCGGTGCCCAGCACCGCGCCCTGGGGCTCGGTGAGCGCCGCTTCGGCCAGGGCCCGGGCCAGCCCGAAGTCGGCGATGCGGAGGCGGCCCTCCTCGCCGAACAGCAGGTTGGCGGGCTTGATGTCGCGGTGCACGAAGCCCCGGCCGTGCGCGTACTGCAGGCCCCGGGTGGCCTCGATGCCGATCCTGGCCGCCTGGGCGACGGTCAGCCGGGTGTGGTGATCCAGCATGGCGCGGAGGCTGCCCCCGGCCAGGTACTCGAGCACCAGGTACGGCACGCCGTCCTCGTCCTGGCTCCAGTCGAACACGACCAGGACGTTGGAGTGGGTGAGGGCGGCGGCGGACTGGGCCTCGGCCCGGAAGCGACGGAGGAAGTCGGCGTCGTCGGCGAGCGCCTCGTGCAGCATCTTGACGGCGACCCGCCGCCGCAGCCGCACGTCCTCGGCCAGGAAGACCTGCGCGGACGCGCCGCGGCCGAGCGGGCGGACGACCCGGTACCGTCGGTCGAGCACCCGGCCGACGTGCTCGGTCATGCGCGACACGGCCACGGGCCGAGGGTACCGAACTGCGAGCCCCGCCTTGTGGCATGGTCGACGCCGATCGCGGTCGTGTGCCACGCGATGCCCGCTGCACGGCCCGGCCGTCGCATCATGTGAGGGTGACCGGCCGACTCGACACCGACGACCTGAGCGCCGGCGCGCCCGCCACGCGTCCCAGGATCGACCCCGAGACGATCCGCGATCCACCGCCCGAGTCGCTCTTCACCGCCCGGCGGGTGCTGCTGACCACGGTGATCCTCGCCGCGCTCGCCCTGCTCGTGTGGGCCTGGTCGTCGAACGGCCAGCAGGATCCGAGCCTCGGCGCCAGCGGCTCGGGCGTCGTCGTCCGCTACGACCCCGCCCCCGGGAGCCGGGTCCTGCGCCAGGCCCAGGTGGGCGTGGACCTGAAGGAGGGGTACGACGGCCGCCTCGTCGTCAACGGGGTTCCCATCCCGGAGGAGCAGATGGTCGGCGCCATCGTGCCGGGTACCCCGGCGTACGAGCAGCTCACCCCGGCGGAGCAGGCGGCCGGCCCGCGCCCCAACAACCGCAACGTCGTCAAGTTCCAGCCCGGCCCCGGCAAGGCCATCACCCGGTTCACGACCGGCGAGGTCCAGGTCACGATCCGGTACTGGCGGGAGGACCAGGGACCCCGCACGGCCCGGTCGTTCACGTACACGATCTTCGTGACCTGATCCTCGTGGCCCGATCGCGAGGGGTGCGCTCGGTCGCAGCGCCGAAGATCTAACGTGCGACCGCTGCCCGGAGCCTGCCGGCCCGGGCGGGCTCGACCAGCCGACCCCGGGGGGTTCCCATGCCAGGTCTTGCGTCCCAGCGGCTCAGGCGCCCGAGCGTCCGCGTGCTCTCGGCCCTGGGCGTCCTCGTCCTGGCGGCCGCCGCGTGCGGGAAGTCGTCCGACTCGGGCTCCAGCGTGAAGATCCCGACCCAGAAGGTCGACGCCAAGCTGCGGGCCATGGTGCCCGCCGCGCTGCGCCAGAAGGGCGTGGTCAAGGTGGCCACCGATCCGAGCTACGCGCCCATGGAGTTCTACGCCAAGGACAACAAGACCATCGTGGGCGCCGACGCCGATCTGGGCGCAGCGCTCGGCCAGGTGCTCGGCGTGCGCTTCCAGTTCGTCCAGGCCGGGTTCGACAGCATCATCCCGGGGCTCGCGGCCGGCAAGTACGACATCTCCATGTCGTCGTTCTCGGACACCAAGGAGCGAGAGCAGACGGTCGACTTCGTCACCTACGGCCAGGCCGGCACGTCGCTCATGGTGAAGAAGGGCAACCCGCTCAAGCTCAGCCCCGACGACAACTCGCTGTGCGGCAAGTCGGTCGCAGTGGAGAAGGGCACCACCCAGTCCGACTCGGACATCCCCGCCCGCTCCCAGAAGTGCCAGGCCGCCGGCAAGCCCGCGGTGAAGGCGGTCGTGTTCCCCGACCAGAGCGCCGCCAACCTGGCCCTGTCGAGCGGCCGGGCCGACGGGGTCCTCGCCGACCAACCCGTCATCGTCTACGCGGCGGCCCAGTCCAACGACAAGTTCGAGGTGGCGGGCAAGGCCTATGCGGTCGACCAGTACGCCGTGGCCGTGCGCAAGGGCTCGGGTCAGTTCACGCAGGCGCTGCTGGGAGCCATGCAGAAGCTGATCGACTCGGGCACGTACGACAAGATCCTGAAGAAGTGGGACGTGTCGTCGATCGCCATCTCGAAGCCCGCCATCAACGTGGCCCAGGGCTGACACCACGGCTATGAAGCACCGGGCCGCTCGGCCCGGTACGCACGTCAGCGCCGATGCCTCGGCGCCCGGAGGACCTGCGGCGCTCGAGGCCGTCCCCGTCCGCCACCGCGGCCGCTGGGTCGCCGCGCTCGCCGTCCTCCTCGTGGCCGCCATGGCCGCGCGGTCCATGGCCGTCAACCCGCGCTTCCAGTGGGACGTCGTCGGCCAGTACCTGTTCGACCGGGCGATCCTCACGGGGCTGGAGCGCACGCTCGAGCTGACCGTCATCGCCATGGTCATCGGCGTCGTGCTCGGCGTCGTGCTGGCCGTGATGCGGCTCTCACCCAACCCGGTCGTGGCCGGGGGGAGCTGGGTGTACGTCTGGTTCTTCCGCGGCACACCGGTGCTGGTGCAGCTCCTGTTCTGGAACTTCCTGTCGGCGCTGTACCCGCGGCTCTCGCTCGGCGTGCCCTTCGGTCCCACGCTGGTGTCGGGCAGCGCCACCGCGCTGATCACGACGTGGACGGCGGCCATCCTCGGGCTCGGCCTCAACGAGGCGGCCTACATGGCCGAGATCGTGCGGGCCGGCATCCTGTCGGTCGACGAGGGCCAGGCCGAGGCCGCCCAGGCGCTCGGGCTCACCCGCCTCCAGGTGCTGCGCCACATCGTGCTCCCCCAAGCCATGCGCGTGATCATCCCGCCCACGGGCAACGAGACGATCTCGATGCTCAAGACCACGTCGCTCGTCAGCGTGATCGGCTACGCCGAGCTGCTCTACGCCGCGCAGATCATCTACTCGCGCACCTACCAGACGATCCCGCTGCTCATCGCGGCCGCCATCTGGTACCTGGTGGCCACCAGCGTGCTCACCGTCGGCCAGTACCACCTGGAGCGCCGGTTCGGCCGGGGCTCGTCCCGCAACCAGGCCGCCACCATGGTGCAGCGCCTGCGCGCGTCGTTCGCGGGGCGCAATGGTCGCGGCGCCGGCGCGACCGGCAGCGGGGGCGCCGGCGCGGGCGGCGTCGGTGGGGTCGGCGCGGCCCGGGCCGAGGAGCACCGGTGACGGTGACCGGCGCGAGCGCCCACGGCACCGCGGCCGTCCACGCCCGCGGCGTGCACAAGTCCTTCGGGCGGCTCCACGTCCTGCGCGGCGTGGACCTGGAGGTGGAGCCCAGCCAGGTGCTGTGCATCATCGGCCCCTCCGGTTCGGGCAAGAGCACGTTCCTGCGCTGCATCAACCACCTCGAGAAGGTCGACGCCGGCGAGCTGTCCGTGCACGGTGAGCTGGTGGGCTACGAGCAGCGCGGCTCGCGGCTCTACGAGCTCAAGGACCGCGAGGTGGCCCGCAAGCGCACCGAGATCGGCATGGTGTTCCAGCGGTTCAACCTGTTCCCGCACCTCACCGCGCAGCAGAACGTGATGCTGGCACCCGTGCAGGTCAAAGGCGAGTCGAAGGCCACGGCGGCCGAGCGGGCCCGGACGCTCCTCGACCGGGTCGGGCTGGCCGACAAGGCCGACGCCTACCCCAACCAGCTCTCCGGCGGCCAGCAGCAGCGGGTCGCCATCGCCAGGGCGCTGGCCATGCAGCCCAAGCTCATGCTGTTCGACGAGCCCACCAGCGCCCTCGACCCCGAGCTCGTCGGCGAGGTGCTCGACGTGATGCGCGACCTCGCCGCGGAGGGCATGACCATGATCGTGGTCACCCACGAGATGGGCTTCGCGCGCGAAGCCGGCGACGCGCTCGTGTTCATGGACGCCGGCGTGGTCGTCGAGGCCGGCGCGCCGCGCGCCGTGCTGGCCAACCCGAGGCACGAGCGCACCAAGTCGTTCCTGTCCAAGGTGCTCTAGCCGCGGGCGAGGCCCGGGCGAGGCCTCGCACTCGGCGCCAGCCGGCCCTGGCGCGATGGCCCGTCGTGGCCGCTCGAGAGCGTCAGCCGGGAAGAGCTCCCGTCTCCAGCAGCGCTGCGAACGCCGCCTCGTCGACCACGGGCACCCCCAGCTCCTCGGCCCTGGTCAGCTTGCTGGCCCCCGGGCCCTCGCCCACCACCACCGCCAAGGTCTTCTTGGACACCGAGCCGGGGCTCTTGCCGCCCCGGGCCTTGACGGCCGCCTCGGCCTCGTCGCGGGTCCAGCCGGCGAGGGTGCCGGTCACGACGATGGCCTTGCCCGCGAGCACCTGCGGCACGTCGGCCCGCTCGGGCCCCCTCACGTTCACGCCGGCGGCGCGGAGCTTGTCGACCACCGCGCGGTGGCCCGGGTCGGCGAACCAGCCGTGGACCGCGTGGGCGATCACCGGCCCGACGCCTTCCACCGCGGCCATCTCCTCGGCGGAGGCGGCGATGATCCGGTCGAGGTCACCCATGGCCGCGGCCAGGGCCTCGGCTCCCGCCGGCCCGAGGTGGCGGATGTTCAGCCCGACGAGGAGGTTGGCGAGCGGGCGCGCCTTCGACGCCTCGATGGCGGCGCGCAGGTTGGCCACCGATGTGTCGCCGAAGCCCTCGAGCGAGCGAACCCGCTCCCAGTCGATCGAGTAGAGGTCGCCGATGTCGTGGACGAGCCCGAGGTCGAGGAACAGGCGCACCCGCTGCTCGCCGAGGCCCTCGATGTCCATCGCGCCCCGCGAGGCGAAGTGCTCGATCGAGCCCGCGAGCTGGAAGGGGCACTGCAGGTCGACGCAGCGGGTGTCGGCCTCGCCCTCGGGGCGCACCAGCGGGCTGCGGCGCGGGCACGGGCACACGGCCGGGAACGTCCACGGCGGGCGGTCGGGGTCGTCACGGGGCAGGACCGGGCCGACCACCTCGGGGATCACGTCACCGGCCCGGCGCACCACCACCACGTCGCCCACCCGGACGTCCTTGACCCGAACCTGGTCCTCGTTGTGCAGCGTGGCCTGGCTGACGTTGGCGCCGCCCACGAACACGGGCTCGAGCTGCGCGTAGGGCGTGGCCCGCCCGGTGCGGCCGACCGACACGAGGATGTCGAGGAGCCTCGTGGTGCGCTCCTCGGGCGGGAACTTGTAGGCGATCGCCCAGCGCGGCGCGCGGCTCGTCGAGCCGAGCTCGTCCCGCCGAGCGAGGTCGTCCACCTTCACGACCACACCGTCGATCTCGTAGTCGAGGTCGTGACGGTGGTCCTCCCAGTGCCGGCAGAAGGCGTGCACCTCGTCCAGGTTCGGCTTCAGCTCGATCTCCGGGTTCACGGGGAAGCCGAGGCCGGCCAGGAACTCGAGCGTCTCGCAGTGCCGCCCGAACCGCGGACCGCCGCGCACCGCGCCGAGCTGGTAGCACCACATCGACAGCTCGCGGCTGGCGGTGACCGAAGGGTCCTTCTGGCGCAGCGATCCCGCCGCGGCGTTGCGCGGGTTGACGAACAGCCGCTGGCCGGCCCGGCCCTGGCGGTCGTTGAGCGCGTCGAAGGCGGCCCGTCCCATGAAGACCTCGCCGCGCACCTCGAGCACCTCGGGCGCACCGGCGGGCAGGCGCTTCGGGATGGCCGTGACGGTACGGAGGTTGGCGGTGACGTCCTCTCCGACGCGCCCGTCGCCCCGGGTGGCGCCCTGCACGAGCAGCCCGTCCTCGTACACCAGGGAGACGGCCAGCCCGTCGATCTTGAGCTCGCACACGTAGTCGACCGGAGCGTCACCCGGGCCCGCCCCTAGGCGGCGCTCGAGCCGCTCGCCCCACGCCAGGAGCTCGGCCACCTCGAAGGCGTTGTCGAGCGACATCATCGGCTGGCGGTGGGCCACGGGCGTGAAGAGTGCGGCCGGTGCCCCCGACACGCGCTGCGTCGGCGACTCGGGCACGACGAGCTCCGGGTGGGCGGCCTCGAGCCCCCGCAGCTCGCGGATCAGAGCGTCGTACTCGGCATCGCTGATCGCCGGTGCGTCGTCGACGTAGTAGCGACGGTCGTGCTCGTCGATCTCGGCCCGCAGCTCGGCGACGCGGCGCTGGTCGCGCTCGATGCCGGCGCGGTCGGCGCGCCCGCCGCGCGCCGCGGCCGCCATGGCGGGTGGAGGCGGAGGGGGCGCCTCGGGGTCCGAGTCGTCGCGTGGCCGGGACACGTCCGGAGCCTACCGAGGGGGTCCGACCGCCCTCCGAGCCTCAGGGCGCGGCAGCCGCCTGCCGGTGGCCGCGCGGCGGGTCTGGCCGGATCAGGGCGAGGAGCGCACAATGGGCCGATCGGCTCAAGTCCCGGAGCGCCCCGCCGACGAGAGTGAGGCGCCCTAGCACACCGCACCCGACCCTGCGTGGATGGCATGGCTCTGAACGGATCACTCGACGACTACTCGCCGGCCGGTGCCCTCCGGGTGCTGTCCTCCACCGGCCGCACGGGCGCAGTCCGGTTCACCGGCGACGCCGGTTGCACGGTGTACCTGCACCGGGGCCAGCTGTACTTCGCCCGCGACGAGCACACCGACGACGCCCTCGTGTCGGCCCTGGTGCGGCCGGGTCGCATCACCACCGAGGCGTGGACGGACGCAGTGGAGGAGGCCGGGCAGCTGCCCCAGATCGGCGAGCTGCTCGTGGCCCGTGACGCCATCGACCCCGACCTGCTCGCCTCGGTCACCCTGTCGGTGGTCTACGACCCGCTGATCCGGCTCTTCCGCGAGGGTGACGGCACGTTCGACTTCGAGCCCGACGTGGTCCACTGGATCGGGCCGTTCCGCACCTTCAACGTGGATGCGGTCCTCAACGAGGTGCGGCGCCGCGTCAGAGACGTCGACGAGATGGCCACGCTGGTCCCTTCCCTCGACTGCGTGGTCCGCGCCGTGCCGAGCCTGCCCGGCAAGGCGGGCCAGGTCACGCTCCTCCGGGAGGACTGGGAGCTGGTCGTCGGCATCGAGGGCGGCTCGCCGATCACGACGCTGGCCGACCGGCTCGGCCGTGGCCGCTACTCGACCGCCCGCGTCGTCCACCGGCTGGCGCAGGCCGGCCTGGTGGACGTCGAACCCATGGACGTGGCCTCGATCCGCGCCGCGGCGGACGGCACCGTCACGCAGCGCGACGCGACCGCCAACCTCGCCGCCGACGCCGCTCCCGGCTCGCACCCGGACGACGACGGATCCGTCCTGGCGACCACCGAGGTCCCCGGCACGGACGCCGTCGACGATGCCGCGGTCGACGTGGCGCCGGTCGGCACGCCGGCCGGGCAACCCGAGTTCGACCCCTGGACCGCGCTGCGCGACGAGCTTGCCGCGGAAGCGGCCGAGGCGGCCCACGAGGCCGACGACACGTGGGCCGCCCTTCGCGACCTCGACGCAACCGGCGGGGGCACGCTCGCCGAGGACGACGCCTGGGCCTCGCTCGACCTCCAGCCGACCGAAGGTGCCCACGACGGCCTCCAGGTCATCGACGAGCCGACGATCGTCCCCGACGATCCCGACGCGGTCGTCGACATCGCCGCCCACGGCGACCAGCCGGGCGGCGATGAGACCGGCGACGCCGACGTGCTCGCCAGCCTGAGGTGGGACGACGACGCGAGCCCCGAGGGCGGCGACGGCGAGCCCGCCGGCGACCCGTGGGCCGCGCTGAACGACGGCGCCGGCAGCGCCTCGCCCACCGGCGGCGACCCGTGGCTGACCGGCTGGGGCGAGTCCAGCGTGATGGCCGACGGCTCGAACGGTGGCGACGGCGGCGAGGTCGCCTTCAGCCTCCCCCGGCGCCACGGTGACCACGGCGACGGCTGGTCCAACGGTGACGACGGCGGGCTCGGGTCGCTGTCGTCCATCTCGGGCTTCCGCTCGGCCGTGTCGTCGAGCGGCTCCTCGACCAGCCTGCTGCCCTCGGCGGACGACGACGACAAGGCCGCCAACGCGGCGTGGCTCGAGTCGCTCTACGACCAGTTCATGCGCGACGACGAGGTCGACCTCGGCAAGAAGTCGAAGAAGAAGGAGGCCCTCGAGGTCGCCTTCCATGCCCCGGAGGTCGACGCCGACCAGAAGGTCGGCACGCTGCGCAAGCTGTTCAACGCACTCAAGGGCGTCTGACCCCACCCCTGCCGCTCGACGGCCCCTCGACGGCGGCCGCCGCCACTTGCACGCCCGGCGGGATCACCAGCCGAGGGGACGCCCCTGAGGGTCCGCTACGCCCCGACCGACAAGCGGATCCCGACCACCTGGTCGTGCAGGCGATCGGCGACCTCGCGGGCCAACCCGAGCACCCGCTCCGCTTGGGCCTCGCTGTGGGACGCCAACCCGCAGGCGGGCGTGACGACCGCCTGGCGCCGGAGCAGCCACGGGTCGCAGCCGGACTGGACCAGACCGCACCATCGGCTCGACAGGACCCGCCACAGCCGCGACGCGCTCTCGCCCAGCGGCCGGTCGGTCGGCACCGCGCCCCAGGCGATCCAGCCGCCGCGCTCGACGAAGGCGGTGAGCGCCCCCTCGGCGGCGTCGACGGGCACGTCGACGGGGAGCGACAGGAGCTTGGGACCGGCCTGGATGACGAGCCGCCAGTCGGTCGGGCCGCAGCAGTGCACGCCGGTCATGGCGTAGGGCTCGAAGGCGGCGAGGCCGCTCGACATGAGGTCGATGACGTCCTCGGCGCCGAGCGGGCCCAGGCCCGACCGGCCGGGGGTGGCCGCCACCAGGCCGGGCTCGTCGAGGACGGCCACCAGTGCCGCGTCGGGCGCGGCCGCGCGCACTGCCGCGACCATCTGGCCGGCGCGGGCACGCACCGCGCCCGCGGCGGTCCGGAAGGCCACGCCGTCCGGTGCGCCCTGCGCCCGCAACGCCAACCCGAGCGTCACGGGCCCCGCGATCTGGACCTTGATCGGGCCCGTCCGGCCCGCGACCGCGGCCAGGAACGAACGCAGCGTCGCGAAGGGCGGCCCTTCGAGTGCGGGATCGCCGAGGGGCGCCTCGGGATCGAGAGCGGCGGGATTCACCTCGAGCCGGCCGTCGGCGGCCACGCTCACGCCCTCGATGCCCCAGGCCGCCTGGGCCAGCATCCCCTCGCGGGGATCGGCGACGGGCAGGGTCGGCACCGCGGGCAGGTCCGGTGTGGCGGACAAGGCGAACGCGACGGCCGCGTCACGGTCGCGGTGGGGAAGGCTGCCGATGCCCGTCCACGTCCCCGGGGCGAGCGGATGCTCGGACGACACACCCCCGATCATCCGGTCCGCCCCGGTGCTCCGGTTGCTCATGCGACTGTCCCCCTGGTGCGGTCCGGTGGGACCGGGCCTCAGAATGGTCATCGTCACACCGCTTGGGCAAATCTCGTGGCCGTGGCCGAACCCGCCGAGCGCCGCTCGCGCGCCCCCTGGGTGGTGCGCATCGTGTGGCTGGTGCTGCCCGTCGCGCTCGGCCCGGCGCTCGGCGCCGCGCTCGACCCGCGCAGCGCCCCGGTTCGCACCGTGGGGTCGGTGGTGGCGTGGGCAGCGTGGGCGGTGGCCCTCGTGGCCGCGCTGGTCCCGCGCAGCACGAGCCTCACCGTGGCGCGGCTCGTGGCCCCGGCGGCCGCCCTCGCCGCGCTGTGGGCCGGTGTCCAGGACGGGCCCTCGGGGCGCGCCGCGGCCGCCGGGCTGGCGTGGTCCGTCGCGGCCGCCGCCGCCGTCCTCGCCCCCGCCACCGCCGACGCGTTCGTCGACGGATCGTCCTACGGGCCCGAGCGCCGCTTCTGCCTGCGCGTCCCCGGGCGGCTCCTCCTGGCGGTGCCGGTCGTGTGGGCCGCCACCGTGGCGGGTGCGCTGGCCGGACCGCTCCTGCTCGCCGCCCGGCAATGGGCGGTCGGTGGCGTGGCGCTGGTCGCCGGCGGCGCGCTCGCCGCCATCGGTGCCCGCGCCCTGCACGGCCTGAGCCGGCGCTGGGTCGTGTTCGTCCCGGCGGGGATGGTGCTGCACGACCCGTTCGGGCTGGCCGAGAACCTGCTCCTCCCGCGGCGCATGATCACCGCCCTCGGACCCGCACCGGCCGGCACGGCGGCGCTCGACCTCACCCAGGGCGCACCCGGCCTCGAGCTCGAGGTCGACCTCGTGGAGCCCATCGCCGTCACGACGGTGACCGGGCGCCGTGACGCGGCCACGACCCAGGCCGCGGCGCTGCTGTTCGCACCGGCGCGCCCCGGTGCGCTGCTGGCCGAGGCGGCCGGGCGCCGTCTGCCCGTCGGCGCGGTGCGGGCCGAGCCGGATCAGGCCGGCGACGCGCCGCTCGGGGCAGGTGGCGGTGGAGCCGCCGAGGCCACGCCCCCGCCGGCCACCTCGTCGCCCTCGTAGACCACGACGGCCTGGCCGGGGGCGACACGCCGCTCCGGCTGGCGCCAGCGGACGAGCGCACGGGCCGCACCGGCGGGCGCCGGTGCGTCGACCTCGACCCAGCCCGGCCGGGGAGCGCCGTGCGCGCTGCACTGCACCTGCACCGGGCCCGACGGCGGGCGGCCCGCGGCCCACGTGACGCCCTCCAGCGGCTGCACCGGCACCGTCATGTCCGCCTCGGCACCGACCAGCACGGTCGCCTGCGGCACGTCCACGGCGATGGCGAACCGGCGGGTGCCGTCGCCGCCCGCGCCGAGGCCCCGCCGCTGCCCGACCGTGACGAGCTCGACGGCCGGGACGCCGCCCACCACGTGGCCGTCGAGGTCCACGAGGCGGCCGGGGGTCAGCGCGGCGCGGCGCTCGACGAAGCGGCGCCGGCCCTCCGTCGAGCGGATGAAGCACAGGTCCTGGCTGTCGGGCTTGGCTGCGGTGCGCAACCCCCGCCGCTGCGCCTCGTCGCGCACGGCGTCCTTGGTTCGATCACCGATCGGGAACCGGCAGCGCGCGAGTGCAGCCTGGTCGAGCATGTGCAGGACGTAGGACTGGTCCTTGGCGCGGTCGGCTCCTCTGGCCACCCGGCGGGTGCCATCGGCCCGGCGCACCACCCGGGCGTGGTGACCGGTGGCCACGGCGTCGAAGCCGAGGACGCGGGCACGCTCGAGCAGCCGGTCGAACTTCAGGTGCCGGTTGCACTCGATGCACGGGTTCGGGGTGCGGCCGGCGAGGTGGTCGGCCACGTACGGCTCCACGACTCGGGCCGAGAAGTCGATCTCGAAGTTGAACACGTGGTGCTCGACGCCGAGCCTGTCCGCCACGCGCCGGGCGTCGTCGACGTCGGAGACCGAGCAGCAGCCGGAGTCGGACTCACCGCCCCACAGCTTGAGCGTCACGCCGACGACGTCGTGCCCCTCGTCGAGCAGCAGCGCGGCGGCCACCGAGGAGTCGACACCGCCGGACATGGCGACGAGGACGCGCACGCTCAGCTCCCGCCCGCGGGCACCGGCCGGAGGCGCGCCACGGCCGCCGGGACCACCTCGAGGGCCCGATCGACGTCCGCCCCGGTCGAGCACCACCCGAGCGACAACCGCAGCGACCCGGCGGCCACCTCCCGGGGGACGCCCATCGCGGCGAGGACGTGCGACGGCTCGGCGGCCCCGCTCGCGCACGAGGACGCGGCCGAAGCACACACGCCGTCCTGATCGAGCAGGAACAGCAGCTCCTCCGCGTCCACGCCGGGGAAGCAGACGTGGCACGCACCGGCCACCTTGTGGGCGCGATCCGGGGCGACGTCGGTGACGCCGGCCTCGATGGCCCCCGGCACGGCGGCGAGCAGCCCGTCGACGAGGCGGTCGCGCAGGACGCCGACACGGCTCGCCGTGCCGGCGCGGGCGGCGGTGCCGGCGGCGAGCGCGGCACCGAAGCCGACGATGCCGGCGACGTTGGAGGTGCCACTGCGCCGGTCGCGCTCCTGGCCGCCACCCAGCAGCAGCGGTGCGGGAGCCACCGGCGACGAATCGCGGACGATCAGCGCACCGACCCCCTTCGGCCCGCCGAGCTTGTGCGCGCTGAGCGACACGAGGTGGGCCGGCGCGGCGTGCTGCGCGAGGTCGAGCCACGCCGCGGCCTGCACTGCGTCGGTGTGCACGACGGCCTGCGGAGCGCGCGACCGCACGGCATCCGCGACAGCGGCCACCGGTTGCACGACACCGGTCTCGTTGTTGGCGGCCATGACACTGACGATCGTCACCGACGGGTCGAGGGCGCCCGCCAGAGCGTCGAGGTCGACGATGCCACGCGCGTCGACACGCACCACCCGACCGCCGGCGCGCTCCACCGGGTGCAGCACGGCGTGGTGCTCGATGGCGCTGCACACCGCCACGCCCGGGCGGCGGGCCACGGTGCCGGCGACCGCCAGGTTGTCGGCCTCGGTGCCGCCCGAGGTGAACACGACCTCGCCGGGACGGCACCCGACCGCCTCGGCCACCTGGTCCCGGGCGTCGTCGACCGCCCGCCGGGCTCGCCGCGCCAGCGCGTGCGAACCGGACGGGTTGCCGTGACCCTCGGGTCCGGTCAACCAGGGCAGCATCGCCTCGGTCGCCTCCGGTCGCATCGGTGTGGAGGCCGCGTGGTCGAGGTACGTCAGCGCCATCGGGGGTCAGCGTACGGGGAGCCCACGAGGCCGGCGCGATGGGCGGGCGGCGCCGGCGGCACAGCACACTTGGGCCATGGAGGGATACGACGCGTCGACCTACGGCGAGCGCTTCGCCGACGTGTACGACGACTGGTACGCGGATCCCGCCGGCACGGAGGCGGCCGCGGCGCGGCTCGCCGTGCTGGCCGCGGGGCGACCCGTGCTGGAGCTCGGCGTCGGCACCGGCCGCCTCGCCGTTCCCCTGGCCCGTTCGGGCGCGACCGTCAGCGGCGTCGACGCCTCTCCCGCCATGCTCGAGCGCCTCACCGCCACGGCGCGCCGGGCCGGCGCCACGGTCACGACCCACCTCGGCGACATGGCCGGGCCGCTCCCCGCCGGTCCGTTCGGGCTCGTCTTCGTGGCCCGCAACACCTTCTTCAACCTCACGTCCGACGAGGCCCAGGCTCGCTGCCTCGCCGAGGTGGCACGCGTGCTCGCGCCCGGCGGCGTGTTCGTGGTCGAGGCGTTCGTGCCCGAAGCGTCAGTCGAGCGGAGCTCCGCGGTGGAGGTGCGCGACATCACCGCCGACCGGGTCGTGCTGTTCGTCGATCGCCACGACCCGCGCACACAGGACGCCTGGAGCTCCTACGTCGAGATCACGCCGGCCGGGGTGCGGTTGCGGCCGACGCACATCCGCTACCGGACTCCGGCACAGCTCGACGCCATGGCCGCCGCCGCAGGACTCGCGCTGAGCGACCGCTGGGCGGACTGGGACGCCAGCCCGTTCGGCGACGACAGCACGAGCCACGTGAGCCTCTACCGCCGCGCCTCCGGGCGATGAGCCGCATCCGGGTGTCGACCACCATCGACGCACCACCCGCTCGCGTCTGGCGGGAGGTCCGCCACATCGACCGCCACGTCGACTGGATGCAGGACGCGGTCGCCATCCGCTTCACCTCACGGCGCCGCTCGGGGGTCGGCGCCACGTTCGACTGCGAGACCCGCGTCGGCCCGATCCGGCTGACCGACCGCATGGAGGTGACCGCCTGGGACGACGGCCGCGTCATCGGTGTGCGCCACGTCGGGCTCGTCACCGGCGAAGGCCGGTTCACGCTGCGCCGGGCTCGGGGCGGCCGGACGCGCTTCACGTGGACCGAGCGCCTCGTGTTCCCCTGGTGGCTCGGCGGTCCCCTCGGCGCGCAGGCCGGAGGCCTCGTGCTGCGCCACATCTGGGCGCGCAACCTGGCCCGGCTCAAGGCCGTGGTCGAGGACGCTCAGCCGTAGATCACCATGGCGGCGGCCGCCGCGCCGAGGCCGATCAGCGCGCTCGCTCCCATGGCCAGCAGATCGCCCTGGCTCAACCCGCGGGCCGGCCGGGCCCGACCGCGGTCCAGCCGCGCCGGCAGCATCGTCAGCAGGTAGCCCGAGACGAAGTCGCCCGCCAGACCGCCGAGGTGACCGCCGATCGAGATGCCCGGCAGGCTCACCGTGATCACGAGGTTCAACAGCAGGACCCCGATCACCGGGCTCTGTCGGATCGGCACGCCCTGAACCCACTGGATCGCCAGGAAGGCGCCCATGAGCCCGAAGATGGCGCCCGACGCACCCGCGGTCAGCGCGTCGGGTCGCAGCAGCAGCGCACCGAACGACCCCACGAGCATGGAGACGAAGTAGACCGTCACGAAGCGCGCCCGGCCGATGCCGCGCTCGAGCACGGTGCCCAGCACGTACAGCGCGTACATGTTGAGCGCGAGGTGGACCAGCCCGTACTGCAGGAAACCCGAGGTCACCAGCCGGTACCACTCGCCCTGGCCGATCCCGACGGGGTGGACCAGACCATCCTCGAACCGGAAGCGGGCGATCAGGCCGCCGTCGGTGAGGAGGCGGTCGTTGCCGCCGAACAGTGCCTCGCCGACGCGGTCGAGCGACAGCAGCAGGCCGAGCACGAACACGGCCACGTTGATCCCGATCAGCACGTACGTGGCGATCGGACGCGGCCCGGCCTGGATGGCCGCCGTACCGGAGTACACCCGCTGGCGCCCGCGGTTCGCGCACTCCGGGCAGTGGAAGCCGACCGACGCCTGGTGCATGCACTGCGGGCAGATCGGCCGGTCGCAGCGCTGGCAGACCACGCCCGCCTGGCGGTCGGGATGCCGGTAGCACCCCGGCAGCTGCGGGGTCGGCGGCGGCGGCGGCGGTCCCGGCGGCTGCCAGCCGTACGGCGGTTGCGCGGGCGGCGAGGGCTGCCAGCCGGAGGGTGGGAGGGGCGCGGCCATGTCGGCCGAGCACCCTACCGACATACGGCTCCGATCCCCGCGCGATCGGCTGCTCCCGGAAGGGGAGCCCGCTCAACCGCGCGGCGTGTCGAGCAGCTGGAACCAGAGGAACCCGTACGGGGCGAGGGTCACGAAGTACGGCAGCTCGCCGACGCGCGGGAAGGGCACACCGCCGGTGAGCTCCACCGGCTGGAGCCCGTCGAACCGGCTCAGGTGGAGCTGGGCGGGCTGGGGCGCCCGGGACAGGTTCGACACGCACAGCACCCGGTCGAGGGCCCCGTCGTTGCGCTGGTACTCGCGCAGGAACGCGAACACCGAGGGGTTGTCGGCGTCGAGGACCTCGAACGTGCCGAGGCCGAACACCGGGTGCTCGTGGCGCACCTGGAGCATGCGCCGCACCCAGTGCAGGAACGAGGAGATGTCCCGTTGCTGCGACTCGACGTTCACCCGCTGGAACCCGTACACGGGGTCCATGAGCGGCGGCAGGTAGAGCTCCTGGAAATCGGCGGTGCTGAAGCCGCCGCTGCGGTCGGGCGTCCACTGCATCGGCGTACGGACGCCGTCGCGGTCGCCGAGGAAGATGTTGTCGCCCATACCGATCTCGTCGCCGTAGTACAGGACGGGGCTGCCGAGCATCGAAAAGAGCAGTGCGTGGAAGAGCTCGGCCTTGCGACGGTCGTTGTCGAGCAGCGGGAACAGCCGCCTCGCGATGCCGACGTTGCGGCGCATCCGCGGGTCGGTGGCGTACTCGGCGTACATGTAGTCGCGTTCCTCGTCGGTGACCATCTCGAGCGTCAGCTCGTCGTGGTTGCGCAGGAAGATGCCCCACTGGCAGCCGTCGGGGATGTCCGGCGTCTGGGCCAGGATCTCCGTGATGGGGTGGCGCTCCTCGCGGCGGACCGACATGAACATGCGCGGCATCAACGGGAAGTGGAACGCCATGTGGCACTCGTCGTCGTCGCCGAAGTAGTCGACGACGTCGGCCGGCCACTGGTTCGCCTCGGCCAGCAGCACCCGCCCGGGGAACTCCTCGTCGACCGTCTTGCGCACGCGCTTGAGGTAATCGTGGGTGTCCGGCAGGTTCTCCCCGTTGGTGCCGTCGCGCTCGAACAGGTACGGCACGGCGTCGAGCCGGAAGCCGTCGAAGCCGATGCGCAGCCAGAAGCGGACGACGTCGAGCATCGCCTCGCAGACCTCGGGGTTGTCGAAGTTGAGGTCGGGCTGGTGGTGGAAGAACCGGTGCCAGAAGTACTGCTGGCGCTGGTCGTCCCAGGTCCAGTTGGACGCCTCCGTGTCCACGAAGATGATCCGCGCCTCGGACCAGCGGTGGTCGTCGTCGCTCCACACGTACCAGTCGGCCTTGGGGTTGGTGCGGTCCCGGCGCGACTCCTGGAACCACGGGTGCTGGTCGCTCGTGTGGTTCATGACGAGATCGGCGATGACGCGCAGCCCTCTCGAGTGCGCCTCCTCCATGAGGCGGGCCACGTCGTCGACCGTGCCGTACTCGGGCAGCACGGTGAGGAAGTCGCTGATGTCGTAGCCGCCGTCGCGCAGGGGCGACTGGTAGAAGGGCAGCAGCCAGAGGCAGTCGATGCCGAGCCACTGCAGGTAGTCCAGCTTCTCGATGAGACCCCGGATGTCACCGCTGCCGTCGCCCGTCGAGTCGTTGAACCCGCGCACGAGCACCTCGTAGAAGACGGCGCGCTTGTACCACCGTGGGTCGTCGATCGGGCCGAGCGGCATCCGCCGGTTCTACCCGGTGCGGCCGGACGAGAGGGCCGCGGCGGCCGCGACGACACTCGGGTCGGCCAGCAGATCCTCGAGCGGGCGCGGCAGCGCGAGCCTCCAGTTCGGCCACTCGTCGGTGGTGCCCGGCATGTTCGGGCGCTCCTCCACGCCCGCCGGATCGTCGAGCTGGCCCACGGCGACGCGGCTCGGGCTGGCGCCGAGGAGCCGGTACGTGCGTTCCACGACCTCGGCGATCGGCGTGTCGTCGCTCGCCTCGATGTGGCGGGCCAGCCGCTCGCGCGACGCCACCGTGTCCTCGACGTTGGGGTGCAGACCGAGACGCTCCTGTGCGGCCAGGTCCGCACCGGTCCAAAAGCCCGGCACGGTCGGCAGGTCGTGGGTCGTGGCCGCCGACAGGGCCAGCTCCGGCAGTGCCGACGCGGGCTCCTCCTCGAGCAGTAGCACCCGGTAGCCGAGCATGCGTCTGGCCGCCATCTCCTCGCGCACACCCGGCTCGACGGTGCCGAGGTCCTCGCCGACGACGAAGGCGCCGGCGCGGACGCTCTCGATGACCAGCACGTCGAGCAGGTCCGACGACGGGTAGCGCACGTACGCACCGGCGGCGGCCCCTTCGCCCGGCGGGATCCAGAACAGCCGGAACAGGCCCATGACGTGATCCATGCGCAGGCCCGCGCCGTGCTCGGCGGCGGCTCGCAACGCCCGGATCACCGGCTCGTAGCGCGCCTCGCGCAGCGCCCACGGGTGCAGCGGCGGGAGGCCCCAGTCCTGGCCCTGCGTGTTGAACTGGTCGGGCGGGGCACCGATGCGAGTGCCGTCGAGCACGTGCGCGTCCTGCCAGTACCAGGCGTCGAAGCCGTCGGGATCGGTGCCGATGGCGACGTCGTGGATGAGCGGGACCGTGCCGGCCAGCGCGCCGAGCTGATCGGCCACCAGGTACTGGAGCCACGCGTGCAGCGCGATCCGCGCCGCCTCGCGGCGCCGCAGCGCCGGCCAGCCAGGTCCGTCGGGCCGGCGCAGCTCGGCCGGCCACGCCGACCAGCTCCCGCCGTGGACCTCGACCGCCGCGCAGAACGCGGCCCACGCCGCGAGGACGGGGTCCGCCGCCAGCGCCTGCTCGGCCCGGTCCCGCGCGCCGCCACGGGGTTGGTCGAACAGCAACGCGAGGGCCTCGCGCTTGGCGGCCAACACCTGGCTCCGGTCGATGACCCGTTCGGACGACAGGGCCCGGCCCCGCTGCGCCAACCCGGCTACCGCATCGTGGTCCGATGCGCCGGGCACGTCCTCGACCCGGAGGTACAGCGGGCTGCGGAAGCAACGGCTCGACGCGAAGTACGGGCTGTCCCGCGGAGCCGGCGACGGGTTCGAGGCGTGGAGCGGGTTGAGCTGCAGCGTGGGCCGGCCCCCGTGGCCCGCGGACCATCCGCCGAGGGCGGCCGCGTCCGCCAGATCACCGTGGCCCCACGACGACCGGCTGCGCGCCGCGTAGAGCTGGACGGCCCAGCCCCAGGTGCGCAGATCGTCGGGGAGGTGGGCGACGGCGGGGGCGACCGCCAGCGTGGTGCCGACCCCGTCGAAGCCGACGAGCTCGTGGTAGCCGACCGGCAGGTCGGGTGGCAGCGAGTCGACGGGACCGAGGTCGGTGCCGTCTTCGAGGTGGAGGTCGACACCCTCGGGGACCCCGTCGGGCAGGTCGCAGTGGCCGGGGCGGATGGTCACGAAGCACCGGCGTTCCTCGGGGCGCTCGTCCCCACCCGCTCCCGCGAGCACACCGAGGACGTGGTCCAGCGTGCGCTCGGGCGGCCGGACGGGCTCGCCGGTCGCGCTCTCGTAGTCGACCTGGATCCCCCAGGCCGCGGCCTGCTCGTCCGCCGAAGGCATCCACCTTCCCTACCAGTCTCGAACGCCGCTCAACCCCTCGAGCCCCAGCAGTGGGCCGGCGAGACGCATTTCACCCGACCGTGACTTCGGGCGGCGTACCCCCCGGGGGTACCGTCGCAAGCAACGCCCGCCGGTCCCACGCAGAGCTTGCCAGGACGGCCCGCCCGCCAGCGCTTCCGGCTTCTCCCCCCACTGCGGAAGGATCCCGATGAACGACCCGCACGACCTCGACCTGCTGGGCCGGAGCTTCAGCCGCCGCCGGCTGATCACGTCGGGTGCCGCCGGTGCCGGGCTGCTGTTGCTGCCGTCGTGCGGCGAGAGCGCCGGCGGCCCCACGTTCGCCGGCCGCCCACGGGCCGACATCGTGCTCAAGGCGCAGCGGGCCACGATCGACCTCGCCGGGCGGACCGCCGCCACCTGGACCTACGACGGCCGGCTGCCGGGCCGCGAGATCCGCCTCCGGCAGGGACGCAAGGTCCGCATCCGCCTCGACAACGACCTGCCGGAGGCCACGACGATCCACTGGCACGGCATCCGCCTCGCCAACGCCATGGACGGCGTGCCGGGCCTGACGCAGAGCGCCGTCCGCCCCGGCGACTCGTTCCTCTACGAGTTCACGCCGCCCGACGCCGGCACCTACGTGTTCCACCCGCACGTCGGCGTCCAGTTCGACCGCGGTCTCTACGGGCCGCTCATCGTCGAGGCCCGGGACGAGCCCTTGCGCTACGACGACGAGGCCGTGCTGGTGCTCGACGACTGGCTCGACGGGCTGGCCGGCACGCCCATCGGCCGGTTGGCCGAGCTGCGCCGCAAGGGCATGGCCATGGCCGGGGGGATGGCCGGCGACGACAAGAGCGGCACATCCGGCATGGGCGGCATGGACATGGGCGGCTCCTCGACGACGACTACCACCACCACCAAGCCGGGCACGGGCATGGGCGGCATGGAGATGGGCGGCACGGGCCCGGGCGCCGGCTCGGGCGCCATGACGATGAACGGCCTGGCGATGCGCGGCGCCGACCGCGGCCACACCACGCTGGCCGGCGCCGCGCCGCCGGCGGGGCACCTCGCCGGCCTCGCCAACGACATGGAGGCGAACCGGGTCGACGTGGGCGACGTCGCGTACCCGCTGCACCTCGTCAACGGGCAGCCGGCCAAGGACCCGTTCGTCAAGCGGGTCAAGAAGGGCGACCGCGTCCGCATGCGGCTCATCAACATCGCCGGCGACACGATCTACTGCTTCTTCGTCGAGGGCCACGAGCTCACGGTCACCCATGCGGACGGGCAACCGGTCGAGCCGGTCACGACCGACGCGCTGCTCGTCGGCATGGGCGAGCGCTACGACGTCCTCATCGATGCCAAGGCCGGTGGCTCCTCCCGCATCCTCGCCTTCCCGGTCGGCAAGCGCGACGGTGCCGCGGTCGGCGTGCTGCGCTACGCCGACGCCCGCGGCTCAGCCGATCTGCGGGCGCCGGTCACGATGCCCCGGCGGATCGCCTCCTACAGCGACCTGCGCGACGCCGAGGCGTTCGACGCGCCGGCGGCACCGTCGTTGCGGCGCGCCGATCTCGCCATGGACATGTCGAAGCGCTACGGCTGGACCATCGGCGGCAAGGCCGGTCTCGGCGCGCCGGCGATCACGGCGGCCAAGGGCGAAGCGGTCCGGCTGGCGATGCGCAACATGTCGAACATGCCGCACCCCATGCACCTCCACGGCCACTTTTTCCGGCCGGTGCTCGAGGGGCGGCTGGGTCCTCGCAAGGACACGATCCTCGTGCCGCCCATGACCGAGGTCGCCGTGGACCTCGTGGCCGACAACCCCGGCAAGTGGGCCTTCCACTGCCACAACGCCTACCACGCCGACGCGGGCATGGAGCGGACGTTCCAGGTGGCCTGACTCCAGCTCCGGCCTGAACCGGCTCGCCCGGCTCCGAGCGCCGGCCGGCTCGGGGACGTCGTGCCCCGCGCCGGCCGGCACCCGGCGCTCACGGACAGACGGGGTCGGTGCTGGGTGGGCGCATCCCGGTGTAGAGCGGTAGCTCCCGGGCCAGGAACGTGGTCCACTGCTCGTCCGTCGCCTGCTTGGTGGCGTCGTAGAGCTTGTTGGCGTGCAGGCTGCTGGTGCAGTACGAGCTCAGCTCGGCCACGAGCCCCTTGGCCCGGGCGGTCGTGACGGTGGCGGCGATGCACGAGTACGGCACCGCCGGATCGCCCTTGGAGTGGATGGCCGAGATCGGCGCGTCGCCCGCACCGATGTCGGTGAGTGGGCCACCGTCGAAGCTGTACAGGCAGCCCGATGCTGCCAGTGCCGCCTGCGCGCGCGAGGCGATGGGCGAGAGGTCGTCGCCTGCGAAGTAGCGGGTCGCGCCCACGTCGTTGCTCCGGTAGGCGACGTTGAGGGCGGTCACGGCGCCGGCGGAGAAGCCGCCGACGGCGATCTTGGCCGGGTCGACGCCGAAGCGGGCGGCGTTGGCCCGGATCCAGCGGACGGCGGCCAGCGCGTCGCGCTGCGCGGCCACGATGTTGCGGGCGCACTGCAGGCGGCGGGCCTCCCAGGTGGGATCACCGGGCGACTGGTTGTCCTGCACCCACTGGCAGAGGCTGGGCGGGCGCGGATCGCCGGCATATCTCGCCACCAGGGTGGTGTCGGTGCGGTACTCGACGGAGAAGCCCACGTAGCCGCGCTGGGCGTACTCGAAGCCCGTGGATGCGGCCAGGCCGTACATGGAGTCGATGCCCACCGCGAAGCCCCCGCCGTGCAGCCAGATGATGGCCGGGCGGTTCTTCACGCCGTTGGCCGGGTCGGCGACCCACAGCCGCAGCGGCTCGTTGCCGTTGGCCAGCAGCGGTGGCCGGGGGTCTTGGATCTCCATCCCGGTGCCGGCGTAGAGGGTGCCCCCGTAGTTCGCGTCGATGGGGGGCGCCGAGCCCCAGACGACCGGCTGGGTTCTGGGCGTCACCACCGGGTTGATGTTCGCCTGCTTGCCGAGATAGAGCCCCGTCGGGCCCGGGTTCGGCGGCACGCAGGCCGCGGTGGCGAGCACCAAGCCCAGCGTCAGCCCCACGAGCACGCGTGGTGATCGCATCGTGTGTCCTCCCTCGTCGTGGACCGGTCGGTCCCGGGAGCACTCCAGCACCGAGATGTGAGGAGACCGTGAGCTGGCCGTGACGGCCGGGTCGCAGCTCGTCGGACCGCGGCGATCCGGGCCGCGCCCGCCCGGCGCCTCGCTACGGTCGCGGCCGATGCGAGCCCTCCGGAGCTTCACCGTCCGCCCGTCGCTCCCGCCGGCCCTGGCGCCGCTGCGGGCCTTGGCGATGAACCTGCGTTGGGCCTGGGACGACCAGACGCGCGAGGTGTTCCGGTGGGTCGACCCCGACGCGTGGGACGCGACCCACCACGACCCCGTGCGGCTGCTGGCCACGGTGGGCCCGGCGCGGCTCGACGAGCTCGCGCGGGACAAGGCGTTCCTGCGCTTCCTCGACCAGGCCCATGCCGAACTCGACCGCTACCTCTCCGGCGAGCAATGGTTCCAGGGCCGCACCGGTTCTCCCCTGCGCTCGGTGGCCTACTTCTCGCCGGAGTTCGGGATCGCCGAGGCGCTGCCGCAGTACTCGGGCGGGCTCGGCGTGCTGGCCGGCGACCACCTGAAGGCGGCCAGCGATCTCGGCGTGCCGCTGGTGGGCATCGGTCTGTTCTACGCGCACGGCTACTTCCGCCAAGCGCAGTCGACCGACGGCTGGCAGGAGGAGCGCTACCCCGATCTCGACCCGTGGGCCATGGCGCTCAGCGCGTGCGAGGGCCTGCGCATTGCCGTCGAGATGGGGGACGCAGTGCTGAACGCGCGCGTCTGGCGGGCGGACGTCGGGCGTGTGCCTCTGTACCTCCTCGACGCCGACGTCGACGACAACCCGCCGGAGCTGCGGCGGGTGACCGACCGCCTCTACGGAGGCGACACGGAGCACCGGCTGCGCCAGGAGATCCTCCTCGGCATCGGCGGCGTGCGGGCCCTGCGGGCGCTCGGGATCGACGCCGACGTGTTCCACACCAACGAGGGCCACGCCGGGTTCCTCGGGCTCGAGCGGATGCGGGAGCTGATCACCGGCGACGGTCTCACGATCCGCGAGGCGATCGAAGCCGTGCGGGGTGGCAGCCTCTTCACGACGCACACGCCGGTGCCCGCCGGCATCGACCGGTTCCCGCGGCCGCTGATGGAGCGGTACTTCGCCGGTTGGGCACGCGACTGCGGCGTGCCCTTCGACGACCTGATGGCGCTCGGCCACCGCCCGGGCGACACCGCCGACACCCCGTTCAACATGGCGGTCATGGGTCTGCGCCTGGCGGGCCGGTCCAACGCCGTGTCGAAGCTCCACGGGGCGGTGAGCCGGCGCATGTTCGACGACCTCTGGAGCGGCATCCCGATCGACGAAGTGCCGATCACCTCCGTCACCAACGGCGTCCACGCACCGACGTGGGTGTCGGCCGAGATGAGCGACCTGCTCTCCAGCCGGGTGCTGCCCGACTGGCCCGAAGCCGGCCACGACCGCTGGGCCCGGGTCGACGACATCGGTGACGACGAGCTGTGGCGGGTGCTCGACGAGGGCCGCGCCCGGCTCGTGGCCTTCGTCCGCGAGCGGCTGCGCGAGTCGATGCTGGCGCGGGGCGTGTCGGTGTCCGACGCGGTCTGGGCCGACGAGGTGCTGGACCCGCGGGCGCTGACGATCTGCTTCGCCCGGCGCTTCGCCACCTACAAGCGGGCCAACCTGCTGCTGTCCCAACCGGAGCGGCTACGCAAGTTGCTGACCAGCAGCCGCCGACCGGTCCAGTTCGTGTTCGCCGGCAAGGCGCACCCCGCGGACGAGGCGGGCAAGGAGCTGATCCGCCAGGTCGTCGCCTTCTCGCGCGACCCGGAGGTGCGGCGGCGGTTCGTCTTCGTCGAGGACTACGACATCGCCGTCGCTCGCGCGCTGTACTCGGGGGCCGACGTCTGGCTGAACACGCCCCGCCGGCCGCTCGAGGCCTGCGGCACCTCGGGCATGAAGGCGGCGCTGAACGGCGCGCTCAACTGCTCGATCCTCGACGGCTGGTGGGACGAGCTGTTCGACGGCGGCAACGGCTGGGCCATCTCGTCGGCCGAGCGCGTCGACGAGGAGTCCCGCCGCGACGAGATCGAGGCCAACTCGCTGTTCGAGCTCCTCGAGCACCAGATCGTCCCGCTGTTCTTCGACCGGTACGGCGGCGGGGTGCCGCGGCGCTGGACGGCGCGCGTGCGGCACTCGCTGCGGACGATCGGTCCTGAGGTCCTCGCCACCCGCATGGTGCGCGACTACACGGTCCAGCTCTACGAGCCGACCGCGGCCGAAGGTGCCCGCCTGGCCAACGACGGCTGGGGCCCGGCCCGGCAGCTGGCCGAGTGGAAGGCCCGGGTGCGGGGGGCGTGGAGCGGGGTCCAGGTGGGTGCGGTCACCACCGATGCCGGGGAGGTGCCGCTCGGCGCAGCTCGCACGGTCTCGGCCGAGGTGCACCTCGGCGACCTCGCACCCGCAGACGTGGAGGTGCAGCTGCTCCACGGCCCGGTGGGCGCCGAGGGTGAGCTCGACGGGTTCACGGTGGCGACGATGGAGGCCGGCCCGGACGGCCGCTGGCAGGGTTCGTTCCGTTGCGACCGGCCGGGCCGCTACGGGTTCACCGTCCGCGTCGTCCCGCACCACCCCGACCTCGTCCGCCCGCTCGAGCTCGGCCTGGTCCGCACCGCCTGACCCGCCCGCCCGCCCACCCACCCACCCACCGCAGCCCGCTTCTTTGGTTCTTTGGCAACGCATGGCGAGGCCAAAGAACCAAAGAACGCGAGGCGGGTGGGCGGGAGGGCTACCTGCCGGTGAACCGGGCCTGTCCCGGGCCGGAGGCGCGGAACGACTCGATGCCGATGCGAGCGTCGTCGGTGCCGAACACCTGCACGAAGAGCTGCTGCTCGAGGTCGAGCCCCCCGTTGAGCGTGATGTCGAGGCCGCGGTCGATGGCCCGCTTGGCCAGGCCCTGGGCGACGACGGCACCGGCCGCGATGGTGGCTGCTCGGGCCGTGGCCCGCTGCAGCAGCTCGTCGTGGGCCACCACCTCGTCGACGAGCCCCATGGCCAGTGCCTCGTCGGCACCGACCTGGCGCCCGGTGAAGATCAGGTCCTTGGCCCGGGCCGGCCCGACGAGGCGGGACAGGCGCTGCGTGCCGCCACCGCCCGGGATGATCCCGAGCAGGATCTCCGGTTGGCCGAGTCGCGCCCGCTCGGACGCGATGCGCAGGTCGCAGGCGAGGGCCAGCTCGCAGCCGCCGCCGAGCGCGAAGCCGGAGATCGCCGCGATCGTGCAGCGGGGGATGTCGGCCACGGCGCCCAGGGCGCGCAGGAACAGATCGCCGATGACTCGGGCTTCGTCGGGGCCCGCGAACTCTGCGATGTCGGCGCCCGCGGCGAAGATCTTCGGTCCTCCGGTGACCACCACCGCGCCCGGGGGGTCGTCGGTCAGCGCCTCGGCGACGCCGAGCAGCTGGCGCAGCAGCTCGGTGGACAGCGCGTTCATCTTCGGGTGGTCGAGGGTGACGACGGCAACGCCGTCGGCTCGCCGTTCCACGGAGACGAGTGGCGCAGAGGGGGGCGCGGGCGGCTGGGGCATCCGGCGAACGTAACCTCGGCCGCCGATGCCGTTCACGTTCCTCGCCCACCAGGCGCCGGTCATACCGCTCAAGCTGAGGTGGCCGAGCCGCTTCGACGGCGTCGCTCTCGCGGTCGGGACGATGGCTCCGGACTTCGCCTATCCCCTCGACCGCACGCCGCTCGCCGTCGAAGCGCACGCGCTGCCCGGCCTCTTCACGTTCGGCCTCCCTGTCACGCTGGCCGTCGCCTTCGTCGTGCGACGCGTGGCCGCTCCCCGCCTGCCGCGCCTGTTGCCGCCGGGTCCACCGCTGCACCTCGAGGACTACGAGATCCTGGGCCGGCACCGGCACCGGTGGTGGGTCGTGGCCGGGAGCAGCGTCACGGGACTGCTGTCGCACGTCTTCGTGGACGCCTTCACGCACCGGCGCGGCATCTTCGTGAGGCTGATCCCGGCGCTGCGGCGGGTGTGGCTCGAGGTGGATGGGCGCAAGGTTCCGGGCTTCGAGGTCCTCCAGTACGGCGGGCACGTCTGGTTGAGCGTGGCCGCTGCGGGGATGCTCCTGTGGATCGGGCGTCGGCGCTGGCTGCTCGACGAGACCGCTCGCCGGCGCACCGCCTGGCAGCCATCCGAGGTGGGTGCGGCGGCCAGGGTCCGCTTCGCCGTGGGGTCGGCCTTCGGGGCCGCGGTGGCGGCGGTGCTCGTCGTGCGGGCCCCGCTCGGGTTCAGCGCCTCGATCGTCGCCGCGGCGGCCGCGATGGCGGCCGGGTTGCTGGCCGGCGCCGTTGCCGCCCTGCCGCGCCGCCCGGCCTGATCAGCCCGTAGACCGGAGGGCGTCGCTCAGGCGTCGACGCCGGTCAGGAGCCGATCGGCGGCCCCAGGCCTGCTCAGGCGTCGACGCCGGTCAGGAGCCGATCGGCGGCCGTCCACGGATCGAGCCGGCGATCGACCACGGCCGCCTCGACCTCCGCCCGCTCGCGGTCGTCGACCAGGGCGTCGGCGCGGGCCCGCAGCCGGGCCGCGACCACGGCGCGCAGCTCGTCGCGGAGCCGTTCGGCCCGCTTGGCGGCCAGCCGGCCGCCGGTCTCGAGGAACGCCCGGTGCCGCTCGACGGCGGCCAGCAGCTCCTTCACGCCCTCGCCCGTGGTCGCCACCGTGCACACGATGGGAGGACGCCAGTCGCCGAGCTCGGTCAGGTCCAGCATCTGCTCGAGGTCGCGAACGGTCTCCTTGGCGCCGTCGCGATCGGCCTTGTTGACCACGAACAGGTCGGCGATCTCCATGAGCCCCGCCTTGTTCGCCTGCACCGCGTCGCCCCAACCGGGATTGACCACGACCACGGTCGTGTCGGCGGCACCTACGATCTCGACCTCGACCTGGCCCACGCCGACCGTCTCGACGACGACCCAGTCGACGCCCACGGCGTCGAGGACCCGCACCGCTTCCGGGGTGGCGAGAGCGAGGCCGCCGAGGTGGCCGCGCGTGGCCATGGAGCGGATGAAGACTCCGGGGTCGAGGACGTGGTCACCCATGCGGACCCGGTCGCCGAGGATCGCGCCCCCGGAGAACGGCGAGGACGGATCGACGGCGAGCACGGCGACCTGCCGGCCGGTGCGGCGGAGCTCGACGATCAGGGCGTTCGTGAGCGTGGACTTCCCCGCGCCGGGCGCTCCCGTCATACCGAGCGTGTACGTCCGCCCGCCGAGGGGATGGCACCGGCGGCCCACCTCGTGCGCCCTGGCTCCGCCCCGCTCCACGATGGACAGCAGGCGGGCCAGCGCGGCGCGGTCGCCGTCGCGGGCACGGGCGAGCAGCGCCTGCGCGTCGCGGGGCAGGCGGGCGGGGTCGGCTCCGCCGTCTCCAGCGCTCACCGCTAGAGCGAGACGATGCTCTCGGACACCTGGTCGCCCACCGATTCGACCGAGGTCACGCCGGGCACCCGGTCCTTGAGGATCCGCTCGACGCCGGCCTTCAAGGTGACGGTCGAAGCGGGGCAGCTCACGCACGCGCCGACGAGCTCGACGGTGACCACGCCGGTGGCCACGTCCACCCCGCGCAGGAAGATGTCGCCCCCATCGGCCTGGATCGCGGGCCGGATCGCCTGGATGGTCTTGTTGACCTGCTCTTCCACGCTGCTCCTCGAACCGGGACTCGCCCATTCTCCCACGGGGCCCCCGGGGCAGGGGAAACCCAGGGAGGCCAACGGCGCCGGCGGGCCCGCTGTTCCCGCTTCGACCGTGGACCGGGCCCGCCCGCCCTACCCGCCGGCGCGGACGGTGGCGGCCGTGACCCGCTTACGGCCCCGCAGGACCAGGGTCAGTGCCACCACGAGCAGGATGAGCACGGCGACGGCGAACACGACCGTGCCGCCGGCACCCGAGTTCTTCCCCTTGCGGGCGGGCGGCGCCTGGGTGGTCACCGTCGACGTTTCCGCGCCCGGCCCGGACGTCGAGCCGTTGCCCTGGTTGTCGCGCGGTGCGCTGGTGGACACCCTGGAACCGGCCGTGGACAGCGGCGCCGTCGTGGTGCCCTGCCGGGGCAGCGCCCTGGCCGCCACCGGTTCCGCCATCGGCTCCGGCACGGCGGCCGCTACCGATGCCACCGCCGCGGCTGCCCGGCCGGTGCGGGCGCCCGCCGCGGTGGGCAGCGCCAGCCCGGCCACGACGGCGAGGAGCGCCGCCGCGGCACCCATCCCCGCGGGGCCGCGGGCACCTCGGCGCGCGGGGCGGCGGTCGATCGGGAACGCGGGGGTGCCGGCGGGCATGGGGTTCGACCTCATCGACGGCGGGCGGGCGCTCCCACTCTGACCCACCGGCCGCGGCGGACACCAGATCGGTCAGCGCGTGACGTCCGCTCCCAGGCCACGCAGCTTGTCGTCGAACCGTTCGTAGCCCCGATCGACGTGGTGGGCGTCGAGCACGACCGTCTCGCCGTCGGCCACCAGGCCGGCCACGACCAGCGCCGCACCGGCCCGGATGTCAGGCGCGCGCACCGGCGCGCCGGACAGCCGGGCGACGCCGCGCACGATGGCGTGGTGGTCCTCGACGCGGATCTGGGCACCCATGCGGTTGAGCTCCTGCACGTAGCGGAACCGGCCGCTGAAGACGTTCTCGGTGACGATCCCGACCCCCTCGGCGACCGACAGCATGGTCAGCAGCAACGGCTTGTAGTCGGTGGCGATCCCCGGGTACGGCAGCGTGGCGATGTCGGTGGCCCGCAGGCGGCCTCGGGCCATCGCCCACAGCCCGTCGGGGTGGGGCGATGTGCGCAGGCCCATGTCGCCGAGCTTCTGGACGAGCATGTGCATGTGGTCGCCGCGCGCGCCCTGCACGACGATCTCGCCGCCGCACACGCCGAGGGCGGCGAGGAACGTCGCCGCTTCGATGCGGTCGGGCACGACCGTGTGCTCGACGGGCACCAGCTCCTCGACGCCCTCGACCACGATCGTCGACGAGCCGGCCCCGAACACCTTGGCGCCCATGCGGTTGAGGTAGGCGGCGAGGTCGGCGATCTCGGGCTCGCGCGCGGCGTTCTCGATGACCGTCTCACCCTTGGCCAGCACGGCCGCCATGAGCACGTTCTCGGTGGCGCCGACGCTCGGGAACTCGAGGAGGATGCGGGCGCCGACGAGGCCGTCGGTGCGCCCCTCCACGAAGCCGTGGGCCGTCGTGAAGCTGGCACCCAGCGCCTCCAGCGACGCGAGGTGCATGTCGATCGGCCGGTGCCCGAAGTCGTCGCCGCCGGGCAGCGCGACCCGGGCCTCGCCGTGGCGGGCCAGCAGCGGGCCGAGCACGACGATCGACGCCCGCATCTTCTCGACCAGCTCCCACGGCGCCTCGGTGCCCACCTCGTCCGGCCGGTCGATGCTGAGCGCTCCGGTGAGGTGGCGCTCCACCGCCAGGCCCATGGAGCGCAGAAGGTCGGCCATGAGGTCGACGTCGGCGATGCGCGGCACGTTGTGCAGCACGTGGGTGCCTTCGGCCAGCAAGCTCGCCGCCATCAGCTTCAGGGCCGAGTTCTTGGCGCCGGCGACCGCCACGGTGCCCTCGAGCGGACCGCTCGGGTGCACGACGAAGCGGTCCATGGGACCGAGGATCGTAGCGGCGCCCGCCCGGCCGTGACGGTCCGGGGGCACCGGGGCGGCGGGACTCGCGACGCCGCGTCGCCGGGACGGGCGGTCCCCCGAGCCGCCGTGCGCCGCTGCCGCCGGCCGGCTGACCTTGGGCGGCGGGCGCGGCCGCGCTAGCAAGTCCGGCGTGCCGACCGTCGTGCGCACCGATGAGGTCGACGCCGAGCAGCTCGCAGCCCGCCGCCGGGCGCGCGCCGATGTGGTCGTCGAGCGCGCCGACGGCGACGACCGGTACGTCGCCGACCGCGGCCCGTTCCGGTCGTACGAGCGCCGGCTCGACTGCGAGCCGCTGGGTGAGGGCCGGTTCCGGCTCACCGAGACGACGTCGTTCCGCCTCGCCATCCCGCTGTGGGGCCCCCTGTTCGTGCTGCCGATCCGGCGGGAGATGCGCCGGGTCGAGGGGCGGGACGCCCCGCGCCAACCGTGGTGGGCGCCGCCCGACGCCTTCGACGCCCGGTCGGCCGAGATCCTCGGGCTGCTCAGCATCATCTCGATCGTCGTCGGCTACCTCGGGACGCTGCTCACCCAGACGCTCACCTTCGCCGCCGACGAGTTCAGGGCCTCGACGACCGCGCAGTCCACGACGCTCGCCGCGGTTCGGGTCGGCGTGCTCCTCGCGCTCGTGCTCGTGGCCCGCGCCGACCGGCTGGGCCGGCGCCGCCTCCTCATCGGGGCCGCCGTGGGCGCGTGCGCCACGGCCGTGCTCGGGGCGGTCGCGCCGAGCCTGGTGGTGCTGGGAGCCACCCAGGCGGTCTCGCGCGGCCTGGCCACGACGGGGGTGGTGCTCATCACGATCGTCGCCGCCGAGGAGATGCCGGCCGGGTCGCGGGCCTACGCAGTGAGCGTGATGACGATGGCCGCCGCGCTGGGCGGCGGCATGGCCCTGTGGGCGCTGCCGCTCGCGGACCTCGGCACCCAGGGCTGGCGGCTGGTGTACCTGATCCCGGTGCTCGGCATCCCGGTGGTGCTCCGAGCGGGCCGCGCGCTGCCCGAGTCGAAGCGCTTCGTGGGGCCGCATGCCGAGCGGGCGACGCTCAAGGGCCACATGGGCCGGCTCGGCGCGCTGTGCGCCACGTTCCTGCTGATCTCGGCCTTCGCGGCACCGGCCTCGCAGCTGCTGAACGAGTTCTTGAAGGACGAGCGGGGCTTCAGCGGCGGGCGCATCTCCCTGTTCATCGTCCTGACCACGACCCCGGCCGGGGTCGCCATCGTCGTCGGCGGGCGGGTGGCCGACGTGCGGGGCCGGCGCCGGTTGGTCGTCGGCTCGGTGGTGGTGGGCGCCGTGCTGACCACCCTGTCGTTCGCCAGCCGGGGGTGGCCGATGTGGGTGTGGAGCCTGGCGGGCACCATGGCCGGCGCGCTGTCGGTGCCCGCCCTCGGGATGTACGGGCCCGAGCTGTTCCCCACCGGCGCCCGCGGGCGGGCCAACGGCGTCATCCAGACGGTGTCGGTCGTGGGCTCGGCTCTCGGACTGCTCGTCGCCGGGATCGCGGCCGACCGCACGGGGTCGCTCGCGCGGGGGATGGCGATCCTGGTGGCCGGTCCCCTCATCGCCGCCGCGGTCGTCTGGCGGACCTATCCGGAGACGGCGCACCGCGAGCTGGAAGAGCTCAACCCCGAGGACGCCGCGGCGTCGGCCTTGCCGTCCGTGCTGCCGTGATGCTGAGGGCACCAGGGCGGTACCTTCTGGCCATGCCCAACCGCGCCCCACTCGCCCGCCCGCTCGGGCGCGCCGTGCGGATGCTGGCCGGCTTGGTCGTGGTGGTCACTGCGGCGTGCAGCTACCAGCCACCCCGGTTGGCCAGCGCCCCGCCGGTCACCACGGCTGCGCCGGCCGCGGGCGGGTCCACCGCCCCGGCGGCCGGTCTCGGTCCCACGAGCACCTCGGCGCCGGGCACGTCGGCTGCGCCCGCCACCGCCGCCGGTTGGGGTGTGGTCGACGGCGCCGGCACGATCGTCGCCACGGCCCGCTCCGGGCTGAGCGGGATCGCCGTGTTCGGCTCGCCGGGCGGTTCACGGGTGAGGACCCTCGAGAACCCCAGCGCCGAGTACGGCGTCAACCAGGTCTTCGTCGTCACCGAGCGCCAGCCCGGTTGGCTCAAGGTGATGCTGCCCGTGCGACCCAACGGCACGACGGGCTGGATCCGAGAGTCCGACGTGACGCTGGCGGCTCACGACTACCGCATCGTCGTGTCGCTGTCCGGGCACCGCTTCGCCCTGTTCCGCGCCGGCCGGCTCGTGCTCGAGGCACCTGCCGGGATCGGCCGCAGCGACCGGCCGACGCCGGGCGGCACCTACTACACGTGGGTGCTGCTCGATCCGACGCAGGACATCTACGGCGCCTACGCGTACGGGCTGTCCGGCTTCTCCGACGTGGTCACGTCGTTCAACGGAGGGCCGGGCCGGCTCGGGATCCACGGCACGAACGATCCCTCGTCCATCGGCAGGGACGTCAGCAGCGGCTGCATCCGGCTCTCGAACGAGACCGTGACCCGGCTCGTCCGCTCGATCGGACTGCCGCTCGGCGTGCCGGTCGAGGTGCGCGCCTAGGCCGCGCCTAGGTCCGCCGTACCGGCCGGTCGCGATCGCCGCCGCCGCCGCCGCCGGCGGCCGAGCCCGCGAGCCAGCCGGCCACCGCGTCGGCGATGGTGTCGTCGCTGCGCTTGGGTTCGTGGCCCTCGCCGTCGAGCCAGACGTGCGTGACGGGCCCGGGGATGGCGGCCGTGGCCGCCTCGATCTCGTCCGGGCGGCCGAACGGATCCCGGGTGCCGGCGACGAAGAGGCACGGCAGCCGCAGCGACGGGAAGTGCTCGGTGCGCATCCGCTCGGGCCTTCCCGGCGGGTGCAGCGGGTAGCTCAGCAGGATCAGACCGGCGGCCGGCAGGCCCTCGGCCACCGCCATCGAGCACATGCGCCCGCCCATGGAGCGGCCGCCGAGCACGATCCGCTCGGCGGGCACACCGGTGCGCTGCGCCAGCGCGGACGCCTCGCCGACCACGCAGGCGACGAGCGTGGGGGCTCGATCGGGTGCACGACGGCCGGCGCGGCGGTAGGGGAAGTCGATGCGCGCCACGGGCAGCGGCGCGACGCGCTCCGCCACGGCGACCAACGTGTGGTGCTCGGCATCGGCGCCGGCACCGGGCGCCAGCACCATCGCGCCAGCCACGCGAGATCGCCGCGGACTCACGACGCCAACAGGATCCGGCGGGCCTCGCTCAGCTCGGTGATGCGCTGGGCCGCGTCGTCCGCCGCTCCCCCGTGGTCCGGGTGGGCGTCGCGCAGCAGCTCGCGGAACCGGCGCTGGACGACCGCACGCCCGGGCACCGGTTCGTCGAGGCAGAGCACGCCGAGAGCCCAGGCGACCGGGTCACCGGCGCCCGCCGCGAGCCAGCCGCCGGCCACCCCTCGCCCGGTCAGGTACTCGACGAGAGCGTCGTCGCCGCCGCGCCACGCCAGACCCCGCCGCACGAGGCCCATCACGGCCGGGCGGGACGCGGGTGCCAGCATGCCGGCGGCGTAGACCGCGGCCAGCACCTGGGGGGCGGGTGACGTGCCGTCGCGGTCGTCGAGGTCGAAGCGCAACCGCTCGCCGTCGCCCGACAGCCGGTGGACGCGCCGGTTGAGACCGATCCGGTCGACCTGGAAGCGATGGCGAAGGCGAGGCTGCGGGATGCGCCGGCCCTCCTCGAGCTGGTGGGTCAGGTGGACCAGGTCGCCGCGCAGCTCCGGGTCGATGCGGTCGACGAACGCGGCCGCGATCCCGGCCAGGAGGATTCCCCCGAAGCCCGGCGCGGGCGACACGGGCAGCTCGCTGTCGCCCAGAGCGAGCCGGCGGGTGGGGGCGATCGGCCGGGACTGGAACACCTCCAGCTCGGCCAGGACCATCGCCTCACGCTACCGGCGGCCGGCGTGCCGGGCGCTCAGAGGTGCGCGGCGCGGGCGGCCGGACCCGGTGCCCGGCGCAGGCGGCCCGAGGTGCCCGGCGCCGAGGCCAGACCTGGTGGACGCGGGCCGTGCCGGCCGCCGAGGACCGTCCGCTTCAGACCAGCGGGCGGACCGCGCTGCGCAGGTCGCGCGCCGCGGCCCGGACGTCGGCCTCCTCCGCGTGCTCGTCGTCCAGGAGGTCGCGCAGCGTGACCGCCCGCCCGACGATGCCGTCCCAGTCGTCGCGGTCGAAGCCGAAGGGCAGCGGCAGCGCCTCGGCCGCCGCCACCGCGTCCACGAGGCCGAGCACCGCCTCGGAGTCCTCCGTGTCGTGCAGCAGACGGTCCGCGGCCACGAACAGATCCGAGAGGGCGTCCTGGGCGGCGAGCCCGTCGTCACCGTCGCCTTCGATCCGGCCCGCGCCGGCTTCGGCGATCACGTCCTCGACGAGGCCGTCGACGCGGTCCTCGTCCTGCGCGTACACGCTCACCACGCGGGCGTGGAGGTCGACCTCGTAGTCGATCTCGGCCTCGGCGAGCAGTTCGCCGAGACGGTCGAGGACAGGTTGCTCCCAGTCGGTGAGGTCGTAGTCGACCTGCTCCCGGTCGCCGTCGAGGCCCGGCCGCGCCCGGAGCAGGGCGTCGTCGACCTGGTCGACGAGCTCGTCCACCGTGTCCTCGTCGCCCGCCGCGACCACCAGAGCGCCGGCCTCCCACACGTGCGTCACGCCGGCGGTGGTCAGCAGGCCGTCGAGCATCACCCGGGCCCCGTTGCCCCACTCCTCGAAGGAGTAGACGATCTGGCCTTCACCGGGCTCGGCGCCTCCCTCCGCGCCCTCACCGGCCTGAGCGCCCGCCGCCGGCTCCTCGTCGGCCACCAGCGGCACCCCGCAGTCGGAGCACGACTGCACCGAGGCGACGTAGCCGGCACCACACTCCGGGCAGGTCTTCACGGGCACGGCCGGATGGTACGCGCTCGGGCCGCAGCGCTCGGCCGCATCGCCGGTGCCCGGGCCGCGCGGAGGCGACCCGGGCGCTCGAGGCGAACGCGACCTACGGCGTCACCGAGGCGTTCCAGGTCCGCCAGTTGGCCTGGGACGTGCTGGTGCCTCCCGCCGTCCACTGCGAGGTGACCCAGACCTGGCCCACCGTTCCGCCGGTGGCCGCGGCCGGGTCGGGGGTGGCCGCGGCGTAGTCGCCCCAGCGGCACGCCGCCGCGCGGACGCAGTCGAAGCCGACGTACGGCTGCGTCGACGCCCGGATGGTGATGCCGGTCGACTGCGCGCCGGCACCGACCTTCGAGACGGCCCGGATGCGGGGGAAGACGGTCGCGCTGGACTGGTCGAACGTCATCACCATGCCGGAACCGAACAGCGACGAGCCGCCGCCGACGCACCGATCGGGCGAGATGGCGACGCGCCGATCGGGCGACGAGCGCGGAACGGAACGACCTCATCGCGCCTCCCCTCGGGCGCGCGCCCTGCGCCATCACCGGCGGGGAGCCTCCCGCCATCCCGAGCCGGGTGCCATCGCGACCGTCGGGCGCCGAGCGGTCAGAGAACTGGCGTCTCGACGTGGCGGCCGAAGACGTCGGCCAGCGCGTCCATGATCTCGCCCTCGGTCGCATAGGTGCGTACGGCGTCGATCAGCGCGGGCATCAGGTTGACCTCGGGATCGGCAGCCTCGCGGCGCAGCCGCCCGAGGGCATCGTGCACCGCAGCACCGTCCCGGTCGGCCTTGACCGCCTGCAGGCGCTTGATCTGCGCCTGCTCCTGCTCGGCGGCGATCCGCAGGATGTCGAGGGCGTCGTCGTCGGAGCCCTCGGTGAAGCGGTTGACGCCCACGACGACCCGGCGGCCGTCGTTGACGCGCCGCTCCAGCTCGTAGGCGGAGTCGGCGATCGCGGACTGGAACCAGCCGTCGTCGAGGCTGGCGTAGACGCCCTCGAGGATCGATCCCGCGCCCTTGGCGTCGAGGGCGGCGAAGATCTCCTCCGCCTGCCGCTCGACCTCGTCGGTCAGCGCCTCGACGAACCAGGACCCGCCGAGGGGATCCGCCACGTGGGGGACTCCCGTCTCGTGGGCGATCACCTGCTGGGTGCGCAACGCGAGGCGCGCCGCCTTCTCGGTCGGCAGTGCCAGGGCCTCGTCCATCGAGTTGGTGTGCAGGCTCTGGGTGCCGCCGAGCACGCCGGCGAGTGCCTCGATCGCCGTGCGGGCGATGTTGACCTCGGGTTGCTGCGCGGTGAGCGACACGCCGGCGGTCTGCGTGTGGAACCGCAGCCGCAGCGACCGCTCGTCCCGGGCGCCGTACCGGTCGCGCATCCAGCGGGCCCAGATGCGCCGGGCCGCGCGGTACTTGGCGATCTCTTCGAAGAAGTCGATGTGGGCGTTGAAGAAGAACGAGAGCCGGGGGGCGAACGTGTCGACGTCGAGCCCGGCCGAGCGGGCCAGCTCCACGTAGGCGAACCCGTTGGCCAGCGTGAAGGCCAGCTCCTGCACCGCCGTGGAGCCCGCCTCGCGGATGTGGTAGCCGGAGATCGAGACGGGATGCCAGCGGGGCATCTCGGCCGTGCAGAAGCGGATCGTGTCGCGCACCAGGCGCATCGAGGGCCGCGGCGGGAAGACGAACTCCTTCTGCGCCTGGTACTCCTTCAAGATGTCGTTCTGGAGGGTGCCGCCCAGCCGCGACCGCTCCACCCCCGACTCCTCCGCCGTGGCCACGTACATGGCCAGCAGCACCGCCGCCGGCGAGTTGATGGTCATCGACGTGGTGACCGCGCCGAGGTCGATCCCGGAGAACAGCTCCTCGACGTCGGCCAGCGTGTCGACCGCGACGCCGCACTTGCCGACCTCGCCTTCGCTGAGCGGATCGTCGCTGTCGCGGCCCATCAGCGTCGGAAGATCGAAGGCGGTGGACAGGCCGTCGCCGCCCGCGGCCAGGATGGACCGGAAGCGCCCGTTCGTGTCCGTCGCCGTGCCGAACCCGGCGAACATGCGCATGGTCCACAGCTTCGATCGGTACATCGACGCGTACGGGCCGCGGGTGTACGGGAAGGCGCCGGGGAACTCGCGGCCGTCGGGCCCGTAGACCCCGTCGAGGGGGATGCCGGACATGGTGCTGAACTCGACGTCACGGCGGGGGGCCTCGTCGTACTGGGCCTTCCACTCGTCACGGGCGGTCATGGCAGGGAGTCTCGCGCCCGGACGGCCGCCGGTCGCCTCCCAGCGCCCGGTACGTCCCCGGCTGCGACGGGTGGCGCGGGCCGGACCCCACCCCGTTTGGCGGGCCGGGCCCCCACTCTGTCGGCGGGCCGGACCCCACTCTGTCGGCGGGCCGGACCCCACACCGTTGGCGGGCCAGGCCCCACACGGTTCCGGGCCGGGCCCCACACGGTTCTGATCGCGGCAAGCGCCGCGTGGCCCGCCCGTGTGCACTCAGAACGCGGGGACCACTCGCGGGCGCTGTTTCGATTGCAGAAAGCGCCGCTCAGGGACCACTGGCGCGATCAGAACGGCGGCCCGGTCGCACCGGACCGTCAGAGTTGGCCGGACCGCCAGACGTTGCCGGGGAGGCAGACGTAGCTGCCGAACCCAAGGTTGCCGACGCAGCGGGGGCGACGGCCAGGACGACCCGCACCGGTGCGCCGAGCACGGCCTCGAGCAAGCCCGTGCGCTCGGACGCCGTGGCGATCTCGAGCGAGGGGTCAGCGCCGACCGTCGGCACGACCTCGACCACGACGGCGCCGTCGGCCACGCCGTCGACCTCGACCACGACCGCCGGCACGACCTCGACCACGACCTCGCCGTCGTCGTCGCCCGCGCCGTCGCCCGCGCCGTCGACCGCGTCCTCGCCGTCGCCGGCGCCGTCCTCGTCGCGCTGGGACACGCGCACGGCGGACACGGCGCGGTCGTGGCCGTGGTCGAGGGCGATGGCGATCCGCAGGATCCCGGCCAGCGCCCGCACCACCCGCTGCGCCTCGGCGTCGAGCACGGCGAACTCCGGGTGGCTCGCCTTCGGTGCGCTCTTGCGGTGGTACCGGGCGACGAGGGCGATCAGCTCGATCTCGCGGTCGGTGAAGCCGAGCAGCCGGTCGCTGTTGCGGATCACGTAGTAGCTGTGCTTGTGGTGCCCGTCGTGCGACACGACGAGGCCGACGTTGGCCAGGAGGGCGGCCGCCTCGAGGATGTCGCGCCACGACGGGTCGAGCCCGTGGCGTCCGGCGGTGGCGTCGAAGAGCTGCAGGGCGAGCGTCGCGACCCAGGTCGAGTGAGCCGGGTCGTCGTCGAAGGCGTCGGCGACGTGGCGCACGCTGGCCCGGGCCACGTCCGTCAGATGGCGCAGCGTGCCCTCGCGCGAGCGCTGGAGGGTGTCGAGCAACACGCCCTCCCGCAGCGCGGCCTCACTGAACACGACGCTGTCCATGCCGAAGGCTCGGATCACCTCGTCGAGGATGAGCGATCCCGCGAGGACGATGTCGACGCGCTTGGGCTCGATGCCGTCCACGCCGCCGAGCGTCCCCTCGCACGCGGCCCGAGCGATCTCCGCGGTCACCGCGGCGATCGCCTCAGCGCTCGTGACGACGCCGTTCCAGGTCCGCAGCGGTTCCCGGTCGCCGCGGTGCGCCAGCCTGACGACCTGCTCGGCCGTCCCCGACGACGCGACCGCGACC
This sequence comes from Actinomycetota bacterium, assembly GCA_016185275.1. GTDB lineage: Bacteria > Actinomycetota > Acidimicrobiia > Acidimicrobiales > Iamiaceae > JACPNX01. The sequence goes on from JACPNX010000018.1 coordinate 77,131, forward strand.
TCGAAGCCGTGGCGTTCCACCGCCGGCCGGAACGGCCGCAACATGGCCCTGATGTGCCGGCGGCAGTGATCGACGGCCGCCTCCGTGGCGGCACCGTCGGGGAAGAAGCGCCCGGTGAGGCGCACCGCCCCGAGCTTCAGGCTCCGGGCGGCCAGCACCTCGCCCCGCTCGCCGACGAGCAGTTCGGTGCTGCCACCACCGATGTCGCACAGCAGCAGGCGGCGGTCGAACACCGGAAGGGCCTGGAGGACGCCGAGGTGGATGAGGCGGGCCTCCTCCACGCCGGAGATCACCTCCACCTCGACGCCGGCGTCGCGGCGCGCGCGGGCGAGGAAGTCGTCGTGGTTGGCGGCCTCGCGCACGGCCGACGTGGCCACGGCCCGCACCGTCGCCCGGTGCGCGTCGGCCACGGCGCGCAGGCGGGCCAGCGCGTCGACCCCGCGCTCGATGGCGTCGGGCTCGAGCTGCTTCATGTCGCCAGGCCCGTGGCCGAGTCGCACGACGTGCTTTTCGCGGGCCACGACCTCGAAGCGGTCGGCGCCCGTCACCCGGGCGACGACCAGGTGGATCGAGTTGGTGCCGACGTCGATGGCGGCGAGCGTCTCGGGCGTCGTGAGGCTCGAAGCCATGGGCGCCGAGGCTACCGGGGCCTCGCGCGCCGCCAACTAGGGTCGACGGCCATGACCAGGGAGAGGCAGGTGCCGACGCGCAACTTCGCACTCGAGCTCGTCCGCGTCACCGAAGCAGCGGCCATGGCCGCCTCGCGGTGGATGGGCCGCGGCGACAAGAACGGGGCGGACGGCGCGGCGGTGGAGGCCATGCGGGTCGTGCTGTCGACGGTGCCCATGGACGGCGTGGTGGTCATCGGCGAGGGCGAGAAGGACGAGGCGCCGATGCTCTACAACGGCGAGCGCATCGGCGACGGCACCCCCCCGGAGACCGACATCGCGGTCGATCCCGTCGAGGGCACGACGCTCACGTCGCTCGGCCGCGGCAACGCCATCTCGGTCATCGCCCTCAGCGACCGGGGCACCATGTTCGATCCCGGTCCCTGCGTCTACATGGAGAAGGTGGCGGCCGGACCCGAGGCGGCCGGCGCCATCGACGTCACCAAGTCGGCCACCGAGAACCTGCACCTCGTGGCCGAGGCCAAGCAGGAACACGTGAGCGACGTGACCGCGGTGATCCTCGACCGGCCCCGCCACGAGGAGCTGATCGCCGAGGTGCGCGAAGCCGGCGCGCGCATCCGCCTCATCCCCGACGGAGACGTCATCGGCGCCGTGTCGACCGCTTGGCCGGACACGGGCGCCGACATCCTGTTCGGCATCGGCGGCACCCCGGAGGGTGTGATCGCCGCCGCCGCCATGAAGTGCATGGGAGGCGCCATCCAGGGCCGGCTCTGGCCCCGCAACGAATCCGAGCGCAAGGCCGCCATCGCCGCCGGCTACGACCTCGACCGGGTGCTCGGCACCGACGACCTGGTGCAGGGCGACAACTGCTTCTTCGCGGTCACCGGGATCACCGACGGCGAGGTGCTCAAGGGCGTCCACTACGACGCCAGGGGCTGCACGACCCAGTCGCTGGTGATGCGGTCGAAGTCGGGCACGACGCGGCTCATCAACGCGCGCCACAAGCTCTCGAAGCTGCGATCCTTCAGTGCCGTGGAGTTCGGATGATCGCGCGGACCAACGGCGTCACGATCTTCCACAACCCGCGGTGCTCGAAGTCCCGGGGCGCCTGCGAGCTGCTGGGCGAGCACGGCGTCGAGGCGAACGTGCGCGAGTACCTCAAGCAACCGCCCACCCGGCACGAGCTCGAGGACCTCATGCGGATGCTCGGCATCGACGACCCGAGACGGATGGTGCGCACGGGCGAGGACGCGTACCGCGAGCTCGGTCTGGCCGAGGCCGATCGAGACGAGCTCCTCGACGCGATGGTCGCCCATCCGATCCTGATCGAGCGTCCCATCGTGATCCGGGGCGACCGGGCCGTCATCGCCCGCCCGCCCGAGCGCCTGCTCGACCTGCTGGACCTGCTGGGCACGGCCTGACCCGGACACCGCGAACGTCTTCGCGGCCGCCGGGCGGCGGTTCCGGCCGGCCGGGTTTCGACCGGCGGGGGTGTTCGCCGGAAGGAAAAGCAGCGAACCCGCCGGCGGGGGGGAGGACCGGCGGGTTCGATGCGGTTGTGCGCCCATGACGTTTCAGGCCAGGCGCCTGGGGCGGGGATCCAGGAGGCGGCACGCCGCGGGCAGCCATCGGTCTGCCCACCCGCTCCGGCGGGCAAACCCGCGCATCCGAAGAAATTCCCCGAAGTTCGGGGACCGCCCACCGGCCGGTCACGCACCGCGCGAACAACGGCCTCGGACGGCACCTCCGGCACGCTCCGTATGAATCGCCGGCCGAGAGCGAGGCACGTTCACAGTGGCCTCCACGGTCCCGCCGACGGGGGCGACCGGTCGCCGGGCCGCCAGCCGAGACGGTCGACCAACCAGTCGACCAACCGGTCGTCGACGCGCTCGGCAGGGCCCGTGAGCCGCGCCGCGCCGGCGTCCCGGGCGAGCCGGCCGACGTGCTCCACCAGGTGGCGGCCCACTCCCTCCCGCCGGACGGCCTCGGCCACCACCACCGAGTCGAGGCGAGCCTCCTCCACCTGACCGGCGGCCACGACGCACGTCGCCAGCGCCGCTCCCACCACGGTGTCGCCGCGGCGGGCCAATGCCGCGAACCGGCCGGCGGCCAGCCGCCCACCCGGCAGGCCGAGCAGCACCGCCGCCTCCGGATCGAGGGTGTCGTGGTCGGTCAACGTCAGCTCCAGGCCGCCCCGGCCCACCAGCGTCGGCGGCCCGAGCGGCGCATCGGCCAGCGGAACCCAGGCCCGGCCGCCCCCCGGTCCGGCGCCTGCCACCTCTTCGAGCACGTGGAGCCGCTCCACGGTGACGTCGACCTCGTAGGCGGCGAGGCCCTCGACGGCGGCGGCCAGGCGGGATCCGTCAAGCTGCTCCTGGGCAACGGTGACGTGAGGGACGAACTCGTGGTCGAGCCGGCGATCGAAGGGGCCGGCGAAGACCGTGTCGCGCAGGGCCCGCAGCCGGTCCAGCTCACCCGTCACCGCCAGGTAGATCGTCGGGGTGACCGGTGCGAACGTGGTGACCGGACCGAGCCGGAGCCGCAGCGCTCCGGCGCTGGCCGCCGCGGCGGCACGGGCGAGGGCCAGCGCGCCCGGCAGATCCTCGACGCGGACGTTGACCGGCGGCACCAGCGTCAGGTGCGGGGCGACGCGGCCGAGCATCGGGTCACCGCACGCCCTTCGCAGACCGTCGACCTCCGCGGCCACCGGCGGGGGGACGACGAGGACGACACCGAGTCGACGGCGGGGCAACGGAGCTCTCGCGTTCCAGGTGGTCCGGTGTCCGAGTTCCGCCGCGCGCGCTCGACGTCAGCCGCCGACGAGCACCGCGAACTCCTCGGACGCCACGAGGTGCACGACCACGTCGCGCTCGCCTGCCGAGCGGGCGGTGATGCGGCGCACCCAGTCGGCGCGGATCGAGGGGTTGGGCAGCCGTTGCAGGTACTGGCGGTAGAGGTCGTCGACGAGCCTCGTCGCGTACTCGCTCGACGCCAGCAGGGCCTTGGCCAGAGGTCCGGCGTCGCCGGTCTCGTCCACGCGGGACGTCCAGTAGGCGCGGCCTCCGTCGTCCGGCTCGCGCCCGACCAGGCCCTGGTACAGCGCCTCGACGGTGCCCGCCGCGGTGGCCGTCTCCATCGACGAGCCGAGCACCGACCGGGCGAGTACGACGATGCCGTCCTCCAGCCGACCGGCTCCGGTGGTGCGCGCGGCCAGGTCGAGCAGATCGGGCGCGGGCCGGCGCTCGGACAGGTGCAGTGCCACCTCGGTGAGGCGTCGCCGGGTCACCTCGTCGCCCCGCACGATGGCATCCACGGTCGCGGCACGCCGGCCCGGGTCGTTGCGGCTGTCCCGGACGTCCACGAACGAGTCGGAGTCGTGCCCGAAGAGCCCGAGGAGCACCGCACAGGCCCAGATCGTCTTGGCGGTGCGGGCCCCGGAGCAGCCGGGAACGTCGGGTGGCGTGTCCACCGGGCCGGCGGTGGGCGCGGTGAGGCCACCGGTGCGCTCGTTCGTGAACGCGAGGTCGTCGATCCGTAGCAAGCCGGCCGGCGTCCGGTCGGCCCGCAGCTCGATCCGTGCCACCCGGGTGAGGTCCACGCCCGTGAACCGCTCGAGCGGGATGCGCACGCCGCCCATGCCCACGTGCACCACGGACGAGCCCACCGGACGGTGCAGGGCGTTGGTGAACTCGCCGGCTCGCACGACCGCGCTGCGCCCGTCGGCGTCGATCAGGGCCACACTGAGGTCCTGCTCGGCCCGCCGCAGGTTGCGCGGGTCGACGGGCACGCCGACCCGGAACCGCAGGCCGTCGTAGCGGGTGACGTCCACGCCGTCGCGCCCGAGCGACTCGCTCACCATCGCGCCGCCCGGTCCGATCCAACCGATCGAGGCGACCTCGGCGTCGCTGATCTCGCCCGTGCCCTCCGGCCGGTCGGGCCGGCACAGCACCTGGCCGGGCGGTGGCCGGATGTCGACGCGCTGCACGGGCGCGCACCGCAGCGCCGGCGCGGCGCGGCGGATCTCGGCCAGGCCTCCGAGCCGGTTCGTGCGCGCCGATGCGGGCGAGGTGAAGCGGTCGACGTCGAGCCGGTCCGGTTCCTGCCACGACACGACCCACCGCACCGGGTCGGGAGGAGCCACCATGCCGGTGACCGCCGCCTGCGCGGTGGCGTCGCCGAGCACGAACCGGGCCAGGAAGGGCTCCATGGCCGCCGTGCCCGCGATCCGCTGCTGGTACGGCGTCAGCCGGCCCGGTCGACCGCGCCCGCACGTGTCGTCGCCGCTGCCGTCCAGGCCCAGCCAGCCAGCGTCGTCGAACGAGCCCGGGCCGGTGGTCCAGACCGTGTTGAACCAGTTGTGGTTCGCGCCGTAGATCAACGTGGTCTGCTTGGGCGCGACGTCGCCGGTCGCGGCGTAGCGCGAGTCGTCGTAGTAGCGCTGTCCCTGGAGATCGCTCACGTCGCCGTCGCAGTAGGGCAGCACCACCTGCAGCGGCACGCCGGTGAGGACCCTGCGGGCGAAGTCGACGGGAGCGAGGGCCACGACGGCTCGGATGCGGTACGGCTCGCCGGTGTCGCGGATCTGCTGGGCCGCGGCCACGACCCCCTCACCGCCGCGCGAGTGCCCCATGAGGCCCACGCGCGCGAGGTCGACCTTGCCGAGGAAGCGGTCGCCGAACGGTCCGGACCCCGACGTGTTCCAGTCCTTCCAGAGTGAGAGGTGCCGGCGGACGAGCTGGCCGCGGGCGTCGGCGCCGCCGTCGGCCATCGCGCCGTCGGCCGCGTTGATCCCGTTGGCGCCGATCGACGCGACGATGGCCCCCCTTGCCGCGAGGGCGCGCCCGAGTGCGTCGTAGCCCTGGTAGCTCGGCACCTCCTGCTCGCCGGGCCCGCACGGCCAGTTGGCGCTGACGTCACCCGGTCCAGGCCCGGAGCACGTGACGTGCCGGCCGTGCAGCAGGATCACGAGCGGGGCGCGCTCCGCGATCGTCCGGGGGGCGTAGACGCGTGCCCGCAGCTCGACCGGCGCACCGAGCCCCGCGGGCCGGAACGCCGTGTCCCCGAGGTCGTAGGACAGCACGTCGACGGGCGCTGCGGCGGGAGCGGCCTTGGAGGCCGTGGAGGCCGTGGAGGCCGTGGAGGCCTTGGAGGCTGTGGGGACGGCGCCGGCGGGCGCGACGAGCAGGCCGGCGCCGGCGAGCACCGCGACCGTGCCCATCCGGCACCACACCGCGACCCCGCGGCCGCTGATCACCGGAGCACCTCGAGGGCTCCCGCGTCGACGGCGGGAGCGTCGCCCCAGCGGATGGTGACCGGTGCGCCGGCCACCAGTGCGCTCGCATCGAACGTGGCCGCCACGAGGGCGTCGCCCTCGGGCGTCTCGACGCCGACGCCGATGGCGCGGCCGCCGACGCTCACGACCGCCCGGGCGTCGCGCGGCGGGAACCGGCCCGGGATGCGGACCCGGTGCACGAGCCGACCCGCGGCGGCGCCTCGGCGCACCCGCACCACGTCGGCGGCGGGCCCCGTCACCCGGGCGCTGCGGGTCCCGGGTGCCGGTGCCGCGACGACGTCGCGCAGCCCCGTGGGATCGAGCCCGGCGACCGGGGAGGCGCTCTCACTCCCTGACGTACCGGGCGAGGGCGCTGCTGCAGGCGCGGTGGTCGGTGCGACGCGGCCGGTCGGCGCGGAGGGGCCCTCCGCCGGCCGCGCCGGCCGCGCCGGGCGCGCCGGCGTGGCGGCCGAGCTCGGGGCCCCGCGGGACCCAGCGACCACCCGCCCACCGCCACACCCGGTCAGCGCCACTGCGGCACCCGCCACGACGGCAGCGGCGAGCAGGGCTCTGCGTCGCCCCGGGTGCGTCGGGTGCGTCGGGTGCGCCAAGTGCGTCGGGTGCGCCAAGTGCGCCGGCTGCGCCCGGCGCGACGTCGAGGTCCGTTCCAGCGCCACGGCGCCCTCCCGCCCGGTCGACCGGCGCCTCTCGCCGGTGTCGCCTCGCGAGGCACAGTAGCCAGCCCGGTCCCCGCACCCCTCCCCACGTCTTTGGTTCTTTGGCAGCGCCTCACGAGGACAAAGAACCAAAGATGTGCGGTGGGGGTGGCGGTCGGGACCGGCCGCTGGCGGGCCGGTCGGTCGGTCGGTCGGTCAGTGCACCGAATCGGCGAGGCCGCGCATGCCGCCGGCGGCCTGGATGCGAGCGTGGGCCCGCCGCAGCGAGGCTTCGCACTCGCCGTCGTGCTCGTGGGCGAGCGTGCGCTCGGCCTGCTCCTTGGCTTGGCGGGCGCGCTCGACGTCGATCTCCTCGGCCAGCTCGGCGACGTCGGAGAGGATCGACACGGAGTTCTCCGACACCTCGACGAAGCCGCCGTGCACGGCCACGTGGAGGTCGTCGCCGCCGGTCGGGCGGATCGTGGTGACGCCGATGGCGAGCGCGCCGACGAAAGGGGCGTGGCCGTTGAGGAAGGCGATGTCGCCGCCATCGACCGTGCGGGTGATGACCAGGTCGGCCTCGCCGGACCACAGGATCCGCTCCGGCGACACCACCTGCACGTCGAGCGCCATCAGGAACCGGCCTGCTTGCGCAGCTCGTCCGCCTTGGCCCGGGCCGACTCCGCCCCGCCGACGTTCAGGAAGGCCTGCTCGGGCAGGTCGTCGAGGTCGCCCCGGACGAGCATCTCGAAGGACTCGACGGTCTCCTCGACCGGAGTCGTCACGCCCGGCAGACCGGTGAACACCTCGGCCACGTACATCGGCTGCGACAGGAACCGCTGCACCTTGCGGGCCCGGGACACGGTGACCCGGTCCTCCTCGGACAGCTCGTCGAGCCCCAGGATGGCGATGATGTCCTGGAGCTCCTTGTAACGCTGCAGGATCCGCTGCACCTCGCGGGCGACGTCGTAGTGGCGATCGCCGACGACCTCGGGGGCGAGGATGGTCGACGTCGACGCCAGCGGGTCGACGGCCGGATAGATGCCGAGGGCGGCGATGTCGCGGCTCAGCTCGGTGGTGCCGTCGAAATGGGTGAACGACGTGAACGGGGCGGGATCGGTGTAGTCGTCGGCGGGGACGTAGACGGCCTGCAGCGACGTGATCGACCGGCCCTTGGTCGAGGTGATGCGCTCCTGCATCTCGCCCATCTCGTCGGCGAGCGTCGGCTGGTAACCGACCGCCGACGGCATCCGCCCGAGCAGCGTCGAGACCTCCGAGCCGGCCTGCACGAAGCGGAAGATGTTGTCGATGAACAGCAGCACGTCCTGCCCGCGCTCGTCGCGGAAGAACTCGGCCATGGTGACGCCGGTGAGGCCCTCGAGCACGCCCGACTCGCCCATCTCGAGGAACAGGTCGGTGCCCTCGCGGGTGCGCTCCCCCACCCCCGCGAACACCGACACGCCGCCGTGGTTCTGGGCGACGCGGCGGATCATCTCGGTGATGAGCACGGTCTTGCCCACGCCCGCACCGCCGAAGAGGCCGATCTTGCCGCCCTGCTTGTAGGGCGTGAGGAGATCGATGACCTTGATGCCGGTCTCGAACATCAGCGTGCTCGACTCGAGCGTGTCGAAGTCCGGGGCGGGGCGGTGGATCTCCCACCGGTCGGCCACCTCGCCGAGCTCTTCGGAGGTGATGTCGAGGGGCTCACCGATGACGTTGAAGACGTGACCGAGCACCTTGTCGCCCACCGGCACCGTGATGCCGTGGCCGGTGTTGCGCACGACCGCGCCTCGCGTCAGCCCGTCGGTCGGCCGGAGGCACACCGCCCGCACGCGACCCTCGCCGATCTGCTGGGCCACCTCGGCGCGCACCTCGATCTCCTGGCCGTCGACCGTGACCGTCATGGACACGGCCGTGTTGATCTCGGGCAACGAGTCGGGCGGGAACTCGACGTCCACCACGGGGCCGGCGATGGCGACGACCCGGCCGTCCTTGCGGATTCTCTGCTGGTTCTCGGTGAGGGTCATCGGTGCTCCCTGGGGCGGGCTAGCGGGTGGCGAAGGTGTCGGGGAGGAGATCGTCGGACGAACCGCGCTGGTCGACGAGCAGATCCTCGTGGCCGGCGCCCTGGCGGAGGGCCTCCGCGCCGCCGACGATCTCCATGATCTCGGTCGTGATCGAATCCTGCCGGGCGCGGTTCATGATGCGGCTGAGCTTGGTGATCAGATCCTCGGCGTTGTCGGTGGCCGACTTCATGGCCCGCTGCTGGGCGGCGAAGAACGACGCCGACCCTTCGAGCAGTGCGGCGTACAGCCGGGCCTCCGCGTAGCGGGGCAGCAGCCGGTCGAGGATCTCGCCCGGGTTCGGTTCGAACTCGTAGTCGGCGGTGGGGCCCTCGGCCCGCTCCCGCCCGCCGACCCGCTCACGGTCGAGCGGGAGGAACGTGTCGTCCACCGGGCGCTGCGTCCCGATCGACAGGAAGCGGGTGTAGGCGAGGCGCACCTGGTCGTACTGACCCGTCTCGAAGCGCTCGCTGGCGGCCCGGGCCACCGCGCGCGCGTCCTCGTAGGACGGCGCGTCGGAGAAGCCCTCGAAGGCCTCGTCGATGTCGTAGCCGCGGAAGCGGAAGTACGAGTGCGCCTTGCGTCCGACCGTGATGAGCCCGGTGCGGCGCCCACGGACCTGCTCGGCCTGGAGGGCCCGCTCGGCGAGGCGGATGACGTTGCTGTTGTAGCCGCCGGCCAGGCCTCGGTCGCCGGAGATGACGATGAACCCGACGGTGCCGACCTGCTCCCGGGTCTGCAGCAGGGGCGAGTCTCCGCCGGCCCCCGCCGCCGCCAGGTTGCCGATCACCTCGGTGATCCGCTCGCTGTACGGGCGCGCCGCGGCCACGCGCTGCTGGGCCTTGAGGATGCGGCTGGCGGCGATGAGCTCCATCGCCTTGGTGATCTTCTTCGTCGACTGGACCGACTTGATCCTGCGGCGAAGAACGCGCTCCTGGCCCCCGGCCACGGCCGGACCTAGCTCTCGGAGGCGCGGACGGCGCCGCCCGGCCGGGGCGCGTCGCCGTCGCCCGAGGGTGCGAACTGCTCGCCGAAGGACCGGATCGCCTGCTTCAGCGCGTCCTCGTCGCCGAGCGCGCCGCTCGTGCGGATGCCGTCGAGGAGGTCGCCGTGGCGGGCGCGCAGGTAGTCGACCAGCTCGGCCTCGTAGCGCCGGACGTCGGGCACCGGGACCTCGTCGAGGTAGCCGCGGGTGCCGGCGTAGAGCACCACCACCTGCTCCTCGACCGGCATCGGCGAGTTGAGCCCCTGCTTGAGCAGCTCGGTCAGCCGGTACCCGCGCTCGAGCGTGGCCTGCGACACCGCGTCGAGCTCGGAGCCGAACGACGCGAACGCCTCGAGCTCGCGGAACTGGGCGAGGTCGCCCTTGAGCGTGCCCACCGCCGCCTTCATGGCCTTGATCTGGGCGGCGCCGCCCACCCGGGACACCGATTGGCCGACGTTGATCGCCGGGCGGATGCCCGACTTGAACAGGTCGTCTTCGAGGAAGATCTGGCCGTCGGTGATCGAGATCACGTTGGTCGGGATGTACGCCGAGATGTCGCCGGCCTTGGTCTCGATGACCGGCAGCGCGGTGAGGGATCCGCCGCCGTTGGCGTCGGAGAGCTTGGCCGCCCGCTCGAGCAGCCGGCTGTGCAGGTAGAAGACGTCGCCCGGGTACGCCTCGCGGCCCGGCGGCCGGCGCAGCAGCAGGGAGATCTGGCGGTAGGCCTCGGCCTGCTTGGACAGGTCGTCGTAGACGGCGAGGGCGTGGCCGCCGTTGTCCATCCAGTGCTGGCCCATGGCGCAGCCGGCGTAGGGCGCGAGGTACTTGAACGGGGCCGGGTCGGAGGCGGCCGCCACCACGACCACGGTGTACTCGAGCGCCCCGTGCTGGGCCAGCGTGGCCACCGTGTTCGCCACCGTCGAGGCCTTCTGCCCGATGGCGACGTAGATGCAGTTCACCCCCAGGCCCTTCTGGTTGATGATCGTGTCGATGGCCACGGTCGTCTTGCCCGTCTTGCGGTCGCCGATGATGAGCTCGCGCTGACCGCGGCCCACCGGCGTCATGGCGTCGATGGCCTTGATGCCGGTCTGCAGCGGTTGGTGCACCGGCTGGCGGCCGATGATGCCGGGGGCCTGCACCTCCATGCGGCGCTGCTCCACGCCGGTGAGGTCGCCCTTGCCGTCGATCGGGTTGCCGAGGGCGTCGACCACGCGGCCGAGCAGCCCGTCGCCCACCGGGACCGACAGGATGTTCCCGGTCGCCTTGACCGTCTGCCCCTCTTCGATGTGGTGCACGTCGCCGAGGACCACCGCGCCGATGGACTCCTCGTCGAGGTTGAGGGCCAGGCCCACCGTGCCGTCTTCGAACTCGAGCAGCTCGTTCACGGCCGCGTCGGGCAGGCCCGAGACGCGGGCGATGCCGTCGCCCACCTCGAGGATGCGCCCGACCTGGGCGGCGGACACGTCGGGGGTGAAGCCCTCCAGGTTGCGCCGGAGGACGGCGGTGATGTCGTCGGGAGAGAACGTCAGCTCGGCCATGGGTTCCTCTACTTGGGCGTTCAGAGCGAGTTGCGGAGCTGCTCGAGGCGGCGGCGGACCGACCCGTCGATGACGGTGTCGCCCACGCGGGCGACGATGCCGCCCTGCACGGACGGGTCGATGATGACCTTCACCTCGACCTGCTTGCCGGTGGCCCGCCCGAGCGCGTCGGCGAGGCGGACCTTCTGGTCGTCGGTGAGATCGGTGGCCGAGCGGACCTCGGCGACCTCCTTGGACGCGGCGGCCGCGCTGCGCGCGACCATCGCGTCGACGATGGCGGGGATCTCGCGGGCCCGGCCGGCGGCCACGAGCAGGCTCACGATGCCGGTCGTGGACGGCTGCGCCCGCCCGCCGAGCAGGTCCTCGACGATCTGCTGGCGGAGGGCGGCAGGGATGTGCGGGTCGGCAAGGCGGTCGCGCAGCTCGTCGTTGGCCTCGAGGGCCCGGGCGAAGCGGAACAGCTCGTCCTCGACCTCCCCGAGGGCGCCCTCGGCGCGGGCGACCGAGAACAGCGCCTCGGCGTAGACGTCGACCCGCAGCTCGTTCACGGCTGCGAACCCACCTGGGCGATGAACTGCTCGACGAGCTGGGTGTTGGTGTCGCGGTCGAGGTTGCGGCCGACGACCTTCTCGGCGGCGCCGATGGCCAGGGCCGCCACCTCATGGCGGAGGTCGGCGATGGCCTGCTGCTTGGAGGCTTCGATGTCCGCCGCCGCCCGCTGGCGCATCTCGGCCAGCTCGGCTTGGAGCCGCTGCTCCTGGTCGCGCTTGATCGAGTCGGCCGCCTGCCGCGCCTCTTCGATGATGCGGCCCGACTCCGCCCGGGCGTCGGCGAGCTGGGCCCGGTACTCGGCGAGCACCTGCTCCGCTTGGGACTTGGCCGACTCCGCCCCTTCGAGGTCGCCGCGGATCTTGTCCGCCCGGGCGTCGAGCCCCTTCTTCACCGCCGGGTACCCGAACTTGGCGAGGAACCCGAACACGACGACGAAGGCGATGCCGACCCAGATGAGCTCGTTGGTGGCGGGCACGAGCGGGTTCGGGGCCTGCTGGCAGGCGTCGATCTCGGCGCCCTGCTCCAGCTTCTTGATGCACTCCTCGCCGGCCTTGGTGGCCTTGGTGGTGGTCCCGCCGGCATCCTGGGCCCCGGCCCACGAACCGGTGCCGAGGGCGCCGACGACGACCAGCGCCACGGCGGCGACGAGCAGCCGGGTGCGCCGCACCGTCAGCCCGCCTGGCCCAGGAAGAAGACCACGAAGCCGATGAGCGCCAGCGCCTCGACGAAGGCGATGCCGAGGAACATCGTGGTGCGGACCATGCCGGCCGACTCGGGCTGGCGGGCCATGGCCTGCACGGCCTGGCCCACGAGGTAGCCGATGCCGATGCCGGGGCCGATGGCGCCCAGGCCGTACGTGAGGGCGGCGAGGCCCTTGTTGGTGACCATGTTTGCGAGGAGCATGGCGAGACGTGCCTTTCTGGTGTTCTCGGGTTGGTGGTCCGAACAGCGCTGGTGGGGGTCGATCAGTGCTCGGGGTTCATGGCGCCGCCGATGTAGACGCCGGCGAGCAGGGTGAACACGTAGGCCTGCAGGAACGAGACGAGCACCTCGAAGGCCACGAAGAAGACGAGACCGATGGCCGGCAGCGGCAGGAACACGGCGTACCACTTGGCCGTGAAGAGCCCCGCGCTGAGGACGGCGAAGGTGACGAGGAGGATGTGGCCGGCCAGCAGGTTGGCGAAGAGACGGACCATCAAGGAGAAGGGCCGCACCAGGAACGTGGACACGAACTCGATGGGCGTCACCAGGAGGTACAGCGCGATCGGCACGCCCGGCGGGAACAGCGAGTTCTTGAGGTAGTGGCCGAGACCCTGATGCTTGATCCCGGCGACGTTGAAGCACACCCAGGTGAGCAGGGCAAGGACCATCGGCAGGGCGATGCGAGCGCTGCCGGGCATCTGGATCACGGGGATGATCTCGAAGATGTTCGTGAAGAAGATGAACAGGAACAGCGAGAGCATGAACGGCGTCCAGCCGAGGCCGTCGCGCCCCATGGTCGGCATGATCACCTCGTTCTGCACGAACTCGATCGACATCTCGGCCATGTTCTGGGCACCCGAGGGAACGAGGCGGCGCTTGTTGCCGAGGATGAACAGCAGCGCGGTGAGGATCACCGCGAAGAAGTAGACGAGGACGACCTTGTTGACTTCGTAGAGCTTGCCGTCGGTGCCGAACAGCCCGGGCCAGTTGACGATGTGGGACAGCGGCGGGAACTCGAGTGCGGCGAACACGCCTGACCTACTCCTTTGCTGCCGCGGGCTTGAGCCCGGGGAAGGCCAACGAGGCGGACACGTACCGGGTCTCCCAGGCGAGCAGACCGAGGTGGCTCACGATCAGCGCGAGGCCGAGCGGCCAGGGCGCCAGCCACGGTTGGTGGCGCACGGCGAGGACGATCCCGGCGACGAGCGCCATGCGCACCAGGAAGCCGAACAGGGCCACGGCCATCACGAGGCCGAGGGAGATGCGTGCCGCCCACGCCAGCAGGGCGGCGGAGAGCCAGAAGTTGGCGAGGACGATCGCGGTGGCGAGGCCGACCGACGCGACGCCGGCCCACCCCCACACGAGGCCGGCCGGCAGCAGGGCCACCGGCGCGGCGAGCGCGCCGCGGCGGACCAGGTCGCCGGCCACCTCGCGCTCGGTGGCGGGACCGAGGTCGCGGCCGACGAGGACCGATGCGTCGGTCATGGCCCCGGCTCCACCGAGCCGTCGGCGGGCGCCGGCCCGCCGGGGGCGGCCTCACCCGCGACACGCCGGCGGGGCAGGTCGGCCTCGAGCGCGCGCATCCTCGCGTCGTAGCCCAGCCACATCTTCACGAAGGTGCCGGCGAAGCCGAAGAGGCTGAACGCCACCACGAACAGCGGAAAGGTGCCGGCGACCCGGTCGACCAGCCAGCCGATGCCGCCGAACACGACGGGCACGAGCGCCATCTCCATGCCGCGCGAGAACGAGTCACCGAAGCCTCGGTTCAGGTCTCGCTTGGCTCGCAGATCGAAGGCGGGCACGGAGGTCCTTGCAGACGATGGCGAAGAACGGGCGGGAAGCGACGGTCGCAGCGAGGCGAACCAGCGCTTGTGAACGTTTGCGCAATGTAGGCCACAGGTTTCGCGGCCCGCAAATCTGGCTCGCGAGCCGGCTCAACATTGGCGCGAAGGACCGGCGAACCGTACCAGCCGCCGGCGAGAGCGGTCAGGCCTCGTCGGTCGCGGCCCTCGCCCGGCGCACGCCGGGATGGAAGTACGTGTAGAGGAACAGCCCGAGCGCGACCACCCCGATCGGGACCAGCGCGTCGCCCTTGCCGGTGTAGACGGGATACAGCACGAAGGCCGACAGCAGCGCGGTCCACGACCAGAGGATCACGACGCTGCGGCGCTGGCCGTGCCCCAGGCGCATGAGGCGGTGGTGCAGGTGGTCCTTGTCGGCCTCGGCCACACCGGCTCGCTTCGTGGCCCGGCGGACGATGGCGAAGGCCGTGTCGAGGATGGGAACGCCCATGACGAAGAACGGGATGAACAGCGGCAGGTAGAAGAAGAACACCTGGCCGCTGAACGGGTTGTCGGTCTGGCCGCCGACGAGCATGGTGGCGGCCGCCATCATCGTGCCGAGCATCAGCGCACCGCCGTCGCCCATGAAGATCCGCGCCGGGTGGAGGTTGAACGGCAGGAACCCCGCACAGATGCCGACCACGAGGATCGCCACCAGAGGGCTCGGGTTCTCCGGGCGCAGCACCCCGACGTCGGCGAGGCGGTGGCCGTAGAGGAAGAAGGCGGCGGCGGCGATGGCCACGATGCCGGCGGCGAGGCCGTCGAGGCCGTCGATCAGGTTCACCGCGTTGGCCATGCCGAGCACCCACAGCACGGTGACCAGTGGCGCCAGGTCGGACGACAGCACCAGCAGCCCCGCGAACGGGATGCGGAAGAACAGCATCGCCACGCCGAGCAGGTACAGCGACGACCCCGCCAGCACGAGACCGGCGGTCTTGGCCGGTGCCGAGACGGGCCGCACGTCGTCAACCGTCCCCACCGCGCAGGCGACCGCGGCGGCCAGCACCACCGCCACCGGCAGGGACGATCCCTCGAACATGGCGGCGAAGCCCCCGATGCGCGACGCGACCAGCATCCCGACCGCGAAGCCGGCGAGCATGGCCAGGCCGCCGAAGTACGGCGTCGGGACCTTGTGAACGCGCCGGGCGTCCGGCTGCGCCAGTGCCCCCACCCGGCGGGCGAGCCGCCGGAACACCGGGGTGAGCACGAGCGTGACGCCGGACGCGACCGCGAAGACGACCCCGTAGTCGATTGCTCGGGCCAAGGTGCGCGATTCAGGCCGGGGGGTACGGGGCGAACTTGGTGCACAGGGCGGTGACCTCGTCGTGCACCTGTGCCAGCGAACCGGCGTCGTCGCGGTCTTCGAGCACGAGGTGGATCAGGTGCGCGACCTCCCGCATCTCGCGGGGCCCCATCCCCTGCGTAGTGACGGCGGGCGTCCCGATCCGCAGGCCGCTGGCGACGTAGGGCGGGCGGGGATCGTCGGGCACCGTGTTCTCGTTGAGGCTGATCCCGGCAGCGTCCAGGGCCAGCCGCGCCTTCTTGCCCGACAGCTCCGGGTCGAACGACCGCAGGTCGACCAGCATCAGGTGGTTGTCGGTGCCGCCCGAGACCAGGCGGAAGCCGTGGCCGGCCAGGGCCTCGGCGAGGGCGGCGGCGTTGGCCACGATCTGTCGCGCGTACTCGGCGAACTCGGGTTGCGCGGCCTCGTGGAAGGCGACGGCCTTCGCCGCGATCACATGGTCGAGGGGGCCGCCCTGCGAGCCGGGGAACACGGCCTTGTCGATGGCGCCGGCGTGCTCGGCCCGGCTGACGATGCAACCGCCGCGGGGGCCGCGCAGCGTCTTGTGCGTGGTGAACGTGACCACGTCCGCGAACGGCACCGGGTTGGGGTGCACGCCTCCGGCGATGAGCCCCGCCACGTGGGCCGCGTCGAACAGGAAGAGGGCGCCGACCTCGTCGGCGATGGCCCGGAACGGTTCGGGTTCGATGATGCGCGGGTAGGCGGTGGCGCCGGCGACGATCAGCTTCGGGCGGTGCTGGCGGGCGAGGTCGCGCAAGTGGTCGAAGTCGATGCGCTCGTCGCTCGCCGTGAGCCCGTACGACACGAACCGGTAGAGGATGCCGCTCGCGTTGACCGGCGAGCCGTGCGTGAGGTGACCGCCCTGGTCGAGCCGCAGGCCGAGCACGGTGTCGCCGGGCGCGAGCAGCGCCTGGTACACGGCCATGTTGGCGTTGGCGCCGGAGTGGGGTTGCACGTTGGCGTGCTCGGCGCCGAAGAGCGCCTTGGCCCGCTCCCGCGCCAGCTCCTCGGCTCGGTCGATCACCTCGTTGCCGCCGTAGTAGCGCTTGCCGGGGTAGCCCTCGCTGTACTTGTTGGTGAGCACGGAGCCGGTGGCTCGCATGACGGCGGGCGAGGCGAAGTTCTCCGACGCGATGAGCTGCAACGTGGTGCGCTGCCGCGCCAGCTCGTCGTCGAGGATGGCGAACAGGTCGGCGTCTTCGGTCGTGGGCCAGGGCATGGGGTCTCCTAGTCGGCGGGACGTCCGTGCAGCAACGATTCGATGAGCGCGTCCTGCGCCTTGCGATCGCCGGCGGCGGCCTCGAGGGCGGTGAGCTGGTCCACGCGGCGTTGGTGACGGCCGCCGTCGAACGTCGTGGCCAGCCACGTGGCGACGATCTCCTCGGCCAGCCCCTCGCCCACCACGCGCGCTCCCATCGACAGCACGTTGGCGTCGTTGTGCGCACGCGAGAAGCGAGCGGTGAACAGGTCGTTGCAGAGCGCGGCCCGCACCCCGGGCACCGTGTTGGCCGCGAGCTGCTCGCCCTGCCCGGACCCGCCGACGACGATCCCCCGGTCGGCCGCGCCGTAGGTCACCGCCCGGCCCACGCCCGCGCAGAAGCCGGGATAGTCGACGGGCTCGGGGCCGTGCGTTCCGACGTCCAGCACCTCGTGGCCGAGCTTGGTGAGCACCTCGATCAGGTGCGCCTTGAGGGCGAAGCCCGCGTGGTCGGAGCCGACGGCGACCCGCAGCGTGGGCGCGGCGCCGTTCCCGATCGGCGCCGCCCGCGCCTCGGGCTCCGGTCGAGGCTCGACCGCCGGTCGGGCTGCGCTCGGCCGCGGCTCCGGCTCGCCGAGCTCGGAGGCGACCCGGGCACCGGGCTCGCGACCGGCTCCGTCGGCCGGCGCCGCGGCGTGCGCCCACAGCAGATCGGCCAGCCGGTCGACGAGGTCGTCGATCTCGGCGGCCGCCGCCTGGTACACGGCGAGGGGCTGGCCGATCGGGTCGGCGACGTCGTCGTGGGAGTCCGGGCCGAGCAGCGAAGCGGGCTTGCGGCCCATGCCGACCCGATCGAGCCAGCGCTCGATCGACTCCGACCGGCGGGCACCGCAACCCTCGCCCAGGCGCACGAGCTCCTTCAGCGTGAAGATGCGCCCGAAGCGCCCCGGGCACGCCACCGTGGCCTCCCGGACGTGCTCCCGGGCCATGCCGACCACCAGATCGGCGGACTGCACGAGCTCGGGCGTCAGGAGGCGGCTGCGGTGCCCCGAGAGGTCGAGGCCGCGCTCGCGCATCGCCTCCACGGCGCCGCCGGACGCCGGGCGCCCCTCGCTCACCGTGCCCGCGGACGACACCGTCGCGTCCACGCCCAGCCGCTCGAACCGGTCGCGCAACAGCACCTCGGCCATGGGTGATCGGCACTGGTTGCCGGTGCAGACGAGGAGCAGGTCGATGCGCCGGATCGTAGTGCCGGCCCGTACGCTGCCTGCCCCGCCCGACCACTCCCCGCCCGGTGAGCCCCGCCATGCCGCCCCGTTCCGACGCCCTCGATCCCCGGACGGCCGTACTGGTCGGTGGCGGGCAGCTCAGCCACCGCGTCGACCGCGGGGCCACCCCGATGGAGCCGGTCGAGCTCATGGCCGAAGCGGCGAGGCGCGCGGCGGCCGACACCGGAGCCGCTGCGGGTGAGGTGCTCGCCGCGGTCGACACCGTCGCGATCGTGCAGATCTTCTCGTGGCGCTACCGCGACCCCGCCGCGCTCGTGGCCGAGCGGATCGGCGCCCCGGTGCGGCGAACGATCCACACGGCGACCGGCGGCAACATGCCCCAGGCACTCGTGAACCGGGCATGCCTCGACATCGAGTCGGGACGGGCCGATGCCGTGCTCATCGGCGGCGCCGAGGCATGGCGCACCCGCTCGGCCGCTCGCGCTGCCGGTGAGCACCCGGCATGGACGGTGCAGGACGACACCGTCGCACCGTCGGAGGTCCTCGGCCATGACGGACCTCTCGGCCATCCTGCGGAGACCGCCTGTGGTCTGGTGGCACCGGTCCAGCACTATCCCCTGTTCGAGAGCGTCCTGCGGGCCCGGGCCGGGCGCTCGCACGCCGAGCACCTTGCGCACCTGAGCCGTCTCTGGGCCGGGTTCAGCGAGGTGGCGTCGACCAACCCGCACGCGTGGATCCAGGAGCGGTTCTCGGCCGAGCAGCTCGCCACCGTCGACCCCGGCAACCGCATGGTCGGGTTCCCGTACCCGAAGCGTCTGAACTCGAACAACGCGGTCGAACAGGGCGCCGCCGTCCTCGTGTGCTCCGCCGAGCGGGCCCGGCGCCTCGGCATCGCGCCCGAGCGTTGGGTGTTCCCGCACGCCGGCACCGATGCTCACGACACGCTGTTCGTCTCGAACCGGCCGGACCTGGGTGGGTCACCGGCGATCCGGGTGGCGGGTCGCCGGGCGCTCGCTCTGGCCGGTGTCGGCCCCGACGACCTCGCGCACCTCGACGTCTACTCGTGCTTCCCGTCCGCGGTGCAGGTGGCCGCCGCCGAGCTGGGGTTCGGCCTCGACCGGCGTCTGACGGTCACGGGTGGCCTGTCGTTCGCCGGAGGCCCCTGGAACGACTACGTGACCCACGCGCTGGCCACGATGGTCGGCGTGCTGCGCGACGACCCCGGCTCACGCGGCCTCGTCACCGCCAACGGTGGCTTCCTGACCAAGCACGCGTTCGGCGTCTACTCCACCGAGCCGCCGGCCGGCGGCTTCCGGTACGACGAGCCCCAGGCCGAGGTGGATGCGGCCGGCTCGGTCGACCTGGCCGAGGGCGCAACGGGGCCGGCGACGGTGGAGGCCTACACGGTCATGCACGACCGGGAGGGTGCGCCCGAGCGGGCCTTCGCCGCCGTGCGGCTGGCCGACGGCCGGCGGGCATGGTCCACGAGCACGGATGCCGGCGTGCTGGCCGAGATGCTGGCCACCGAGGTCGTCGGCCGCTCCGCCGACCTCACGGCCGAAGCGTCGCTGTCGCTCCGCTGAGCGGCACGCGGCGCCGTCGAGGCGCCGCGCGCTCACGCGACCCGGCGAGCCCGCGCGGGTGCAGCCGGGACGCGCTCCTCGGACGCGGCCACGAGGACCGCGCCCGACACCACGCAGGCGACGGCACCGGTCTCGAGCAGGTCCTCGGTGCCCGCGCCGAGCAGCGCGGCCGCCAGGAGGACGAGCCCGGCGAGCATCATGAGGGCGCCGATCCGGGCGGCGGTGATCACCCGTCCGGCCGCTCCGCCCGCCGAGGCCCGGGCCCTGCACGCCACGGCCGGGGCCTCGGGCAGGACGACCACGTCGTCGCCCCACGGGCCGGCTCCGGCGAGGTCGGGCTGGGCGGTCGAGGGGTCGAGCGTGAGCGTCGGTACGGAGGAGGTCATGCGCCGGTCGTCCTCCCCCGCCGCGGCGAGCGGCAGAACCGATGCGGGCGTCACGCCGACGCCTGCACCAGGTCGTCGAACGTGAGTGTCCCCTGGCGCAGCATCCGCCACGCCGGCCGGGTGCAGTCCACGACGGTGGAGGCCTCGCCGTGGAGCGGGCCGCCGTCCACCACGACGTCGACGGGGCCGAGCAGGGCCGCCGCCGCTTGCGCGGCGGCGGACGGGGTGGGTGCGCCGTGGCGGTTGGCGCTGGTGGTCGCCAGCGGGCCGACCTCGCGGGCGATGGCCTGCACGACACCGGAGTCCGGGCAGCGCACGCCGATCGTCGCCGGGTCACCGCCCAGGTCGAGGTGGGCCGCCGCGGGCGAGCGGCGCACGACCAGGGTCAGCGGCCCGGGCCAGCACCGGTCGACCAACCGGCGCACCTCGGGGGTCACGCCGGCGCACCAGCGCAGGGCCTGCTCGGCATCGCTCACCAGCACGGCGAGGGCCTGCTCGGCCGGTCGACCCTTCAGCCCGGCGAGCACCGCGGCGGCTCCCGGTCGCTCGGCGCGGACGGCCACGCCGTACACGGTGTCGGTGGGCAGGACCACGCAGCCACCGGCGCGCAGCGCGGCGACGGCGGGCGCCACGCCGGGGGGAACGTCGGCCATGGGCGGCGAGGCTACGGCCTTCTCGGCGTGCCGCAGTGAGCGAGCGGGCGAGCGGGCGAGCGGGCGAGCGGGCGAGCGGGCGAGCGGGCGAGCGGGCGAGCGGGCGAGCGGGCGAGCGGGCAAGCGCCCGCAGGCGAACCGGCCCTGCGCCCGGCGGAGCGGGGCCTGCGGCGGTACGGTCGCCACCGGGTCCGAGCGGACCCCGAGGCAGACGGCAAAGGGGGGCGCCGTGCGCGCGGTCGTGTTGCGTGAGGGCGGGCTCGAGGTCGCCGAGGTGCCCGACCCCGTGCCCGGGCCGGGCCAGCTCCTGGTCCGCACGTTGGCCTGCGGGATCTGCGGTTCGGACCTGCACGCGCTCGACCACGGCGACCAGCTCGAGGCGATGATGCGGGCGTCCGCCGAGATGCCCGAGTCGATCGTGGCCGAGGTGCTCGACCTGCGCCGTGACGTCGTGATGGGTCACGAGTTCAGCGCCGAGGTCGTCGACGCCAGCCGGGGCGACGGCAGCCGTCGCGAGGGTGACATCGTTGTGTCGCCGCCGGTGCTCGTGGCCGGCACGAACCTGCACATGTTGGGCTACAGCAACTCGTTCCCCGGCGGCTACGGCGAGCTGCTGGTGCTCTCGGAGGTGCTCACGCTGCCGGTGCCGGCCGGCATCGACGCGCGCGCCGCTGCGCTCACCGAACCGATGTCCGTCGGACTCCACGCTGTGCGCCGGAGCGGCCTCCGACCCGGCCAGCCCGCGGTGGTGGTGGGCTGTGGCCCGATCGGTCTCGCCGTCGTCGCCGCACTGCGGAGCGAAGGAGCCGGCGTGGTCGTGGCCGCCGATCTCTCGCCCGCCCGGCGGGCCCTGGCCGGGCAGATGGGCGCGGCTGTCGTGGTGGATCCGCAGGAGGAGCCGGTGTTCGAGGCGTGGCGGCGGGTCGGCGGCGCGGGGAGCGAGCCGCCCGTGGTGTTCGAGGCGGTCGGCGTGCCCGGGATGCTGGACCACATCGTCACCACGGCGCCCCGGGACACGCACGTCGTCGTGGCCGGTGTGTGCATGCAACCCGACGCCATCCAGCCGCTGCACGCCATCGTGCGCGAGCTCCGGCTGTCGTTCGTGTTCGGCTACGACGTCGCGGAGTTCGCCGAGACGCTGAACCGCATCGCCGGCGGCGAGCTCGACGTCACGCCGCTCATCACGGGCTCCGTGGACCTCGACGGCGTGGCGGGCGCGTTCACCGAGCTCGGAACCCCGGGCCGGCACTGCAAGATCCTCGTCGAGCCCGGATCGGGCCGAGGCCTCGCGGGCGCTGACTAGGCCGGCGCGGGCCGAGGCCTCGCGGGCTCTGGCTAGGCCGGCTCGGGCTGACGACGCTTCCGCCCGGCCGGTGCGGCGCGGGCGACGAGGCAGCGGTCCCGACCGGCCAGGTCGGGTCGCACCTCCACCTCCGTGAACCCGGCGGCCCGGGCCAGGCCGGCCGCCGCCCGGCCCTGCTCGGCGCCGATCTCAACCACCAGCGCGCCAGCCGGCGCCAGCCACTCCGGTGCTCCCGCCACGACGACCTCGATCGCCTCGAGGCCCGTCGGGCCCGGTACGAGGGCGTCGGTCGGTTCCCAGTCGGCGACGACCGGATCGAGCGGCTCGGCGGCCGCGACGTACGGCGGGTTGGACACGACCACGTCGACGCGGCCGCGCAGATCCCCGGGGAGGGCGGCGTACCAGTCCCCTGCGGCGAGGCGAACGTCGACCGCGGCCCTGCCGGTGCCGGCCAGGTTGGCCCGAGCGAGCTCCAGCGCGTCGGCCGAGCGATCGGTCGCCCACACGCTCGTTCCCGGGCGCTCGACGGCGATCGACAGCGCGATGCAGCCCGTGCCGGTCCCGAGGTCGACGACCGTGCCACCCCGCCGCGTCTTCGGCTCTTTGGCCACGTCTGGCGATGACAACGAGCCAAAGACGGGAGCGGCGCCGGCCAAGGCGGCGCCGCGACCGAGGGCGGACACGGCTCGGTCGAGCTCGACGAGCGCGTGGTGCACGACGTGCTCCGTCTCCGGGCGGGGGATGAGCGCCCGCCGGTCGACGAGCAGGTCGAGCGTGCGGAAGCCCCAGCGGCCGAGCACGTGCTGGAGTGGTTCACCGGCGCGACGGCGGGCGAGCATGCGGTCGAAGCGGGCCACGCCCCGAACCGTCGCGGGCTCGTCGAGGTGCACGAGCAGCTCGGCACCGTCGAGGCCGGACGCCTCCTCGGTGATGCGCCAGGCGTCGACGTCGGGCGACGGCACGCTTGCCGACCGCAGCTCGCGCTCCGCCTCGGCCAGCAGCGCCCGCCACGGCACCAGGCCCCCGCCCGTCACCCGCCCTCGGTGAGCCGCCGGGTCTGCTCGTCGGCGACCAGCGCGTCGCTGACGTCGTCGAGCTCGCCGGCCAGCACGCGATCGAGCTTGTAGAGCGTGAGGCCGATCCGGTGGTCGGACACCCGGTTCTCCTTGTAGTTGTACGTCCGGATCTTCTCCGACCTGCCGCCGCCGCCGACCTGGCCGCGCCGGGCCTCGGACAGCTCGGCGGCCTGGCGCTCCTGCTCCATGCGGAGCAGCCGGCTGCGCAGCACGCGCAGCGCCTTCTCCTTGTTCTGGAGCTGGCTCTTCTCGTCCTGCATCGACACGACCAGGCCGGTCGGCTTGTGGGTGACGCGCACCGCCGAGTCCGTCGTGTTCACCGACTGGCCACCGGGGCCGGACGACCGGTAGACGTCGATGTCGAGGTCGTTTGGATCGATGCGCAGGTCGACCTCCTCCGCCTCGGGAAGGACGGTGACTGTCGCGGACGACGTGTGGATGCGCCCCTGTGACTCGGTGACCGGTACGCGCTGCACGCGGTGGGGACCGGCCTCGTGCTTCATCCGCGTCCACACGCCGTCGCCCTTGAGGAGGAACGACACCTCGCTGTAGCCGCCGAGATCCGACGGCGCGGCGGCGAGCACCTCGAAGCCCCAACCCATGCGGGCCGCGAAGGCCTGGTACATCTCGAAGAGGTCCTTGGCGAACAGGTTCGCCTCCTCTCCTCCCTCGGCGCCCCGGATCTCCACGATCACGTTGCGCTCGTCGTTGCGATCCCGCGGCAGCAGCAGCAGCTTCAGGTCGCGGCCGAGGCGGTCGACCTCCGCCTCCGCCCCCGTCAGCTCGGCGCGGGCCATCTCACGGTCGTCGCCCTCGGTCTCCGCGATGAGCTCGCGGGCCGCGGCGACGTCGCCCGTGCGCGACCGCAGCGCGCGGCCCGTGGCCACGATCGCCTCCAGCTCCTTGTGCCGCCGGGCGAGGTCGGCGTAGCGGGTGCGGTCGCCGAACACGGCAGGGTCGGCAAGCCGCGCCTCGACGTCGGCGAGCTCGCGCTCCAGCTCGGCGACCTTGTCCAGCACCGGCCCAGGCTACTTGCGGTCCTCGCCTCCTCCCTCGAGACCGAGCTCACGGCGGATCGAACCCAGGCGCTCGTCCGCGGCCCGCTGCTGCTCGGCCGCCTCCAAGTCGATGGCCGCGCCCTCGCCACCCGCACCCGCACCACCCGCGCCGCCCGCGCCACCGCCGCCCGCGCCGCCCCCCGGCGTCGACGAGGAGGAGGTGGGCGAGGAGGGGGCTCGGGGCGCCATCTCACCTGCCGCGGGCGGCACGGGACGGTCGGGGGCCGGACGCTCGGCGGACGCCCGGCGCGCCGCCTCTTCGGCGACGCGCGCCTCGGCGCGGATGCGGGCCCGCACCTCGTCGAGCGTGGGCGCCTCGCCGTCGGCGCGCAGCCACGGCCGCTCGGCCGCCTCGGCTTCGAGGCGCGCCTCCCGCCGGTCGAGCTCGGCGTCGCCCTTCGACAGCGCGTCGTCGAGCTTGGCCCTGGCGTAACCGACCCAACGCTTCCAGCTGCTCACGCGACCATCTTCGCCCAACGGGCGACCCGGATCAGGGGAGGGTCCGCCAGTCCCCGTCGACGGCCACCACCTGGGCCGGCCGCACGAGCTGATCGGCCAGCGCGGTCGTGAGCGGAACCACGTCTCGCGCCGCCACCGCCAGGACGAGCCGGGCGTCCGGCGCGTGGAAGCCCCGGTCGTCGGCTGCGGTGGGCACGAGCTCGACGTCGACCCCCAGCGAGCACACCACGACGAGCGGCTCCCCGGTGTCCGCGGCGGTGCCGAGCGCGGTGGCGGGCAGCCGCTCGCGCAGGTTCGTGCGGGGCACCGCGGACACCACCGGCCGCAGATCGCTCGCGCCGACCACCTCCGGATGGCCGACCAGGACGGCCCGCATCCACCGCTCGGGCACGAGCTGGTTCATGGGATGGGGCGCGGCACCCGGCCGCCGGTAACGCCCCACGATGTCGACCGCCCGCCGCAGCTGGTCCTGGGTGGACAGGTCCCCGTGCAGCATGGCCGTGACCTCGCGGTCGAACCTGCCTACGCCGACGGCGAGCCGGGCTCCACCCTCGGCGTCGGGGTCGTGCTCGATGCGGGCCACCTCCAGGCCGCGTAGCTCACCGACGACGATGCCGTCCTCCTCGACGACCTCGAGCCCGACCTCCGCGAGCAGCGCTCGCAGGCGAGGCGCCTCCGGCGGAGGCAGCGGGCGCGGGATCGGAGCCGGCTCGGCCGGGCGCAGCGCCTGCCCGTCGACGGACCACGCCCGGGTCGCCGGCCGGGCCAGGTGGGTGGCTCGCCGCGCCAGGACCGCCGCGGCCGCGTCGTCATCGACGACGACGTGAAGCGACGCGGCGCCGACCTTGCGGGCCCACGTCAGCGCGCCGCCCAGGTTGCGCTCGGAGCCGGTGTCGAGCAGCACCCAGCCGGTGCCGTCCTCGCCGAGCAGTGCCGCCCCTCCCGGGAACACGTGCCCCGAGCGCGCCTCGGCGCCCCAGCCCTCACGGACCAGGGCGCCGAGCTTGGCGGCGTTGAGCGCGGCGCGGCGCGGCGGGTCGGCGGCGCTCACGCGGTGGACGGGGCTACTTCTTGCGCCGGCCGTACCGCCGCTCGAACCGGTCGATGCGCCCACCGGTGTCCACCAGCTTCTGCTTGCCGGTGTAGAAGGGATGGCACTCGTTGCAGAGCTCGACGTTCAGCCGCTCGACGGTGGAGCGCGTCGTGAACGTGTTGCCGCACGAGCAGTGCACGGCGGTCTCTCGATACGTCGGGTGGATGTCGGTCTTCATGTCGGCTCCCGGGCCTGCGTTGGAGATGCGGCACTGGCCCTGCAGGCGATCGACCAGCGTACCGTGTTGATGGCGAATGCCTCCGGCCTTCGCGTGCGCCTGCTCGCTGGCGCTCCCGACGGCGCGCGGCGGCGCGCGACGGCGTCAGCCGGCCGGGCTCTTCGCGATCTCGGCGAGGAACTCGTCGTTGGACCGGAACGAGCGCATGCGGTCGAGGAGCAGCTCCAGACCGGCCGCGCCGCTGGTGCCCTCGTCGGCCTTCAGCGCCGACAGCACCCGGCGCAGCTTCCACACCTGCTGGAGCTGGCGCCGGTCGAACAGCAGCTCCTCGTGGCGTGTCGAGGAGGCGTCGACGTCGATGGCCGGGAAGATCCGCCGCTCCGCCAGCCGCCGGTCGAGCTTGAGCTCCGCGTTCCCGGTGCCCTTGAACTCCTCGAAGATGTGCTCGTCCATGCGCGAACCGGTCTCGACGAGCGCGGTGGCGAGGATCGTGAGCGAACCGCCCTCTTCGACGTTGCGGGCGGCCCCGAAGAACTTCTTGGGCGGGTACAGCGCTCCGGCGTCGATGCCGCCCGACATGATGCGCCCGGTCGCCGGGGCGGCCAGGTTGTAGGCGCGAGCCAGGCGGGTGATGCCGTCGAGGATGATGCAGACGTCCTTGCCGTCTTCGACCATGCGCTTGGCCCGCTCGATGACCAGCTCGGCCACCACCGTGTGCTCGTCCGACGGGCGGTCGAACGTGGAGGCCGCGACCTCGCCCCGGTCGAGCCAGCGGCGGAAGTCGGTGACCTCCTCCGGCCGCTCGTCGACCAGGAGCACGATGAGCTCGACGTCGGGGTTGTTGCGCTCGATCGACCGGGCGATCTCCTTCATGATCGTGGTCTTGCCCGCCTTGGGCGGCGACACGATCAGCCCACGCTGGCCCTTGCCGATCGGCGATATGAGGTCGACCACGCGAGCTGTCATGTTGCCCGGCTCGTCCCGGCGCTCCAGCCGCAGCGGTGAGTCGGGGAACAGCGGGGTGAGGTCTTCGAACCGCGGCCGCTCGCGCGCCGCCTCGGGATCCTTGCCGTTGACCGCGTCGATCTGCAGCAGCGCAGGGTTCTTCTCGTTGCGACCCGCCGGCCGGCTCTTGCCGGTGATGCGGTCGCCCTTGCGCAGGCCGAGCTGGCGCACCTGCTTGACCGAGACGTAGGCGTCGTCACGCGACGGCAGGTAGCCGTGGAGCCGCAGGAAGCCGTAGCCCTCGTCGCGCAGGTCGAGCACGCCGTCGACGTCGACGGGTGTGTCGTCGGCCGGCGGGGCCGGCTGCTGCTGGCCTTCGGGACCCCGCTCGCGGTCGCGGCCGCGCCGGCGGCGCCTGCGGGCACCCCCTTCGCCGTCGTCGAAGCGACCGTCGTCGTCACCGCGCCCGTCGTCGCCCGCCACCTCTTGGGCCGCCTGGTTCGCCTGGACCGACCCGGCCTGCGCCGGCGAACGCGTCCCCTCGCCCGCTCGCGCCCCCTGGGACGGGCTTTGCTGGCTGGACGGCGCGTTGGGGCCGCCGCCCTTGGGCGCCGGCGCAGCGGGCGCACCGGCCGGGCCTCGGCGGCGCGCGCCGCCGGCGGCACCGGCCCTGCCCCCGTCGCGGCCCGGACCGCTTCGATCGCCTCGATCGCCCGGCCCGCCGTCGGCCCGGTCCGGGCGACCCGGCCGATCGCCGCCATCGCGTGTCCCGCCGGGGCGGCGAGCGTCCCGGCCCGCGGCGGGTGCCGCTTCCGGGGCGACGGCCGCGCCGCCACCGTCGTGCCCACCCGAGCGCGGGCCCGGGTCGGTGCTCGGGTCATTCTCGGCACCGCCGGGCGAGGCGACCTCGCCGCCGCGCGGTGACGCGGTCCCGGGCGCGGGCGCGGATCCGGCACCGGCCGTCCTGGCCGCGCGCTCGGCAGCCTCGCGGCGCTCGGGCTCGACGGC
This sequence comes from Actinomycetota bacterium, assembly GCA_016185275.1. Taxonomy (GTDB): domain Bacteria; phylum Actinomycetota; class Acidimicrobiia; order Acidimicrobiales; family Iamiaceae; genus JACPNX01. The sequence continues at coordinate 104,841 of JACPNX010000018.1, forward strand.
GTCGCCCGGCACCGCGGCCTCGGCCGCCCCGGACGGCTCGGCCGCCTCAGACGGCTGGGTCGGCTCGATCGGCTCGGTCGGCTCGGTCGTCTGGGACAGCGTCTCCTGCCCGGCCGCCTCGTCGACACCGGCGAGCTGGAGGATCAGGTCGACGATCTCGGCCTTGCGGGCACGGGACGGGGGCTTCTTGCCGAGCTGCTCGGCGATCTGGCTCAGCTCGTCGCGCTCCTTGCGCTCGAGCATCGAGCGGTGCAGACCACTCATTGGGCGTCGGGACCTCGTTCGTTTTCGGCGGTGGGGAGAGGACGGTCCGGTGCCGGCACGGCGGCGCGCAGGAGCGCACGGAATCGGGAACCGGGTGACTGGCGGGGAGGCCCTCGTGCGTCGTGGCGATCGGAGACCGACCGTCCGCGACGAGTTGCCTCGGACTGTAGCGCGAGGCGGCTACCGAGCCAGCAGCCGAGCCATCATCTCGTGACCCGGTACGGCCGCCATGCCCGCCGTCGCCGGCTCGGTGTAGGCGCGGGGCGCCGGCCGGATCCCCTCGCCGGCGAGCAGGTAGGGCACCGGATCGGACGTGTGCGTCTTGCGGGCGCACGGTGTCGCGTGGTCGGGCAGGAGCAGAAGCCGCCAGGGGCCGAGGTCGTCGAGCCCGTCGACCAGCCCGCCGAGGATCCGCGTGTCCCAGTTCTCGAGCGCCCGGACCTTCTCCTCGACGTTGCCGGCGTGGCCCGCTTCGTCGCTGGCCTCGACGTGGATGACGAACAGGTCGGCCCCGTCGCCGAGGGCCACGAGGGCGGCGTCGCGCTTGCCCTCGTAGTCGGTGTCGTACCAACCGGTCGCACCGGGGACCTCGACGAGATGAATGCCGGTCAGCACCGCGAGGCCGCGGACGAGGTCGACCGCGGTGACGAGGCCGGCGTCGACGCCGTACCGCTCACGGAACGGGGGCAGGGACGGCTGGTGTCCCTGGCCCCAGAGCCACACCTGGTTGGCGGATCCGCCGAAGCGGCCGACGACCTCGCGTGAGGCGTCCATCAGCGCCCGCAGCTTCGGCGCGGCCGGACCCTCCGGCCAGACCACCGGCTTGTCGCTCAGGTCGTGTGGCGGCGTGCACCGGGCATCGGCCCACGCCGCGGGCGCGACGACGATGTGCCGGTACTGCACGCCGGGGTGGAACGACACGTCACCGCCCGCGCCCGAGCCAAGCTGCGCGTCGAGCGCGGCGATGACCTCGGCCGCGTCCTCCGACGGCGGGTGCCCGCCGGCGAAGTCCCGCATGGTCCCGTCGTCGCCGATGGTCACGAGGTTGCACCGGTAGGCGATCTGGTCGTCGCGCAGGCGCAGGCCGAGAGCCGCCGCTTCGATGGGCGCCCGCCCGGTGTGGTGCTCGGCGGGGTCGTAGCCCAGGATGCTCATGTTGCCGACGTCGCTGCCGGGCGGCATGCCCGGCGGGATCACCGCGGCCCGGCCCACCTCCGCCCGCGCCGCCAGCGAGGCGAGCACCGGCATGGACGCGTACTCGAGCGGCGTGCGGCCGCCCAGCTCGGCCAACGGCTCGTCGGCACAGCCGTCGGGGACGCACACGACGTACTTCACGGCGCCAGCCTAGGGAAGGCCCGGTTCAGCGGGCGGCGGCCGCGGCCGAGCGCACGCGGTCCTGCACCGCGCGCAGGTCCGCCGGGACGACGTCGTAGCGCTCGGGCCGGTCGAAGAGCTCGTCGAGGCGTTCGGGCCGAGGCGGGCTGATCCCCGTGGCCCGCCGGACGGCGTCGGGGAACTTGGCCGGGTGCGCGGTCGCCAGGCAGACGACGGAGACGTCGGGGTCGAGCGAGCCGGACTCGCGCAGCCTCCGTGCGGCGCCGATGCCGATGGCGGTGTGCGGGTCGGCGAGATAGCCCCACCGCTCGTGGGCCAGGCGGATCTCGGCGAGCGTCTCGTCGTCGTCGAGCCGGGCGGCGAGGAACACGTCGCTGCGGGGCGCCTCGGCTGATCCCAACCCGCGGAAGCGGGCCATGAGATCGGCCGTGCGCCCACCGTCCCGGCCGAGCAGCTCGAACACCAGGCGCTCGTGGTTGGACGACACCTGGATGTCCATGGAAGGGCTGAGCGTCGGCACCACGTCCTCGGCCACGAGCGCCCCGGTGGACACCCACCGGGCGAGGATGTCGTTGCGGTTGGAGCCGATCACGAGCCGGCGGACGGCCAGGCCCATCGCCCGGGCGTACCAGCCGGCGAGGACGTTGCCGAAGTTGCCGCTCGGCACCGCGAACGCCACCGCCTCCCCGGCCGGGGCGACCTCCCGCGCGGCGCTCACGTAGTACGGGATCTGCGCCACGACACGGCCCCAGTTGATCGAGTTCATGGCACCCAGGCGCTGCTCGTCGCGGAACTCCTCGTCGGCGAACAGCGCCTTGACGAGGTCCTGGCAGTCGTCGAAGGTGCCCTCCACGGCCACGTTGTGCACGTTGGGGGCGTCGACCGTCGTCATCTGGCGGCGTTGCACGTCGCTCGTCCGGCCGGCCGGGTGCAGCACCACGATGTCGAGCCGGTCGCGGCCGACGCACGCCGCGATGGCGGCGGACCCCGTGTCGCCCGAGGTGGCCACGACGATCGTGCGCCGGTCGTCCCGGCGCTCGAGCTCGGCGTCCATGAGCCGCCCGACGAGCTGGAGAGCGACGTCCTTGAAGGCGAGGGTCGGCCCATGGAACAGCTCCTGGACGTAGAGGCCGTCCTCGAGGCGGACGATCGGGCAGACGTCGGGGTGGTCGAACGACGCGTACGCCTCGTCGATGGCGCGGGCGAGGTCGCGGCGCGCGACGTCGGGCGTCACGTAGGGCGCAATGGCCGCCTCGGCCACCCGGGCGTAGGCGGAACCGGCCGCGGCCGTCAGGCGGGGCACCGATTCGGGGACGTACAGGCCGCCGTCGCGGGCCAGGCCCTCGAGCAGCACGTCGCCGAACGACAGCCGCGGCGCCGCGCCACGGGTGCTGAGGTAGCGCAGGCCCGGCTCCGGCGGCTCCGGCGGCTCCGGCGGCTCCGGCGGGTCCGGCGGGTCCGGCGGGTCCGGCGGGGCCACTCAGGCCCCGTCGTCGGCGACGACCCGCAGGACCGAGCCGACGCGATGCACGGCGTCCAGCTCGCGCAGGTCGTGCAGCGTCTTGCGCACGTCCGCCTCGCGGGCGCGGTGGGTGATGAAGATGAGGCGGGCTTCGGCACCGATGCCCTCCTGCTCCATTGACCGAATTGACACGCCGTGGCGTTCGTAGATCTCGGCTATCAGCCGTAGCACCCCGGGCCGATCCTCCACGTCGAGGTTCACGTAATAGGACGTGACGAGGTCGTCGATGGGGCGGATGCGGGCGGGCCCCAGGGAGCCGATGCTGGCGTGGGCTCCCTTGCGCAGGTTCACGGCCGCGTCGATGAGGTCCCCGAGCACCGCCGAGGCCGAAGGGCTGCCACCGGCGCCGCGGCCGTAGAACATGAGGTCGCCGACTGACGCGCCCTCGACGAACACCGCGTTGAACGAGTCGCGCACGCCGGCGAGCGGATGGTGCTTGGGGACCATCGCCGGGTGGACGCGCACGCCGATCTCGGCCCCGTCGGGCCCGTCGACCCGCTCGCACACGGCCAGGAGCTTGATGACGTAGCCCAGACGGTCCGCGAACGCGATGTCGACGGCGGTGATGCGGGCGATGCCCTCGTGGTGCACGTCGCCTGCTCGCACGCGCGCCCCGAAGGCGATCGAAGCGAGGATCGCAGCCTTGGCGCCGGCGTCGTAGCCCTCCACGTCGGCCGTCGGGTCGCGCTCGGCGTAGCCGAGGCTCTGCGCCTCGGCCAGGGCCTCGACGTAGGTGACGCCCTCCTCGCTCATGCGGGTGAGGATGAAGTTGGTCGTCCCGTTGACGATGCCCATGATGCGGCGCACGTCCTCACCGGCGAGCGACTCACGCAGCGGCCGCACGATCGGGATGCCGCCGGCGACCGCCGCCTCGAAGAGCAGATCGCGGCCGGCGGCCTCGGCGGCGGAGAACAGCTCGGCGCCGTGGTTGGCGAGCAGCTCCTTGTTGGCCGTGACGACCGACTTGCCGGCGTCCAGCGCGCACAGGATCAGCTCGCGAGCGGGCTCGATGCCCCCGATCACCTCGACGACCACGTCGACCTCGGGGTCGGCGACCACTGCCGCGGCGTCGCGGGTCAGCACACCGTCGGCCAGTGCCACGGGACGCTCACGGGACAACGTGCGCACGGCCACCCGGGTCACGTCGAGGCGCAGCCCGGTGCGGGCCTCGATGGCGCCGGCCCGGCCGCGCACCAGCTCGACGAGCGCGGCGCCGACGTTGCCGCATCCCAGCACCCCCACCCGCACCGTCGAGCCCTGCACGGCGCAACGCTACCGGCCCCGCTCAGACGCCCCAAGGCCCCGGGTCCGGACGCCGCAAATCCATAGTGGTCGCAGATCCGGGACACCTTCTGTCCCGCAACTGCGACCACAAGCGTGGGGAATGGCGCGGCCGGCTCAGCGCGCGTCGAGGCGCAGGAGGTCGTCGTCGGTCTCGCGGCGCACGACGACGCGCGCCTGGCCGTCTCGGCAGAACAGCACCGCGGGGCGGGCCACCTTGTTGTAGTTGGAGCCCATGGAGTGCCCGTACGCGCCCGTCACCGGCGTGGCGAGCAGGCCGCCGACCGCGAGCGACGCGGGCACGTGGGCGTCGCGGACCAGCACGTCGCCCGACTCGCAGTGCTTGCCGACGACGGTGACCCGCCGGGGCCGCGGCGCCAGGACGGCCCGAGGATCGAAGGCCTCGTAGCCGGAGCCGTACAGCACCGGCCGCGGGTTGTCGCTCATGCCGCCGTCCACCGACACGTAGGTGCGCACGCCGGGGATGTCCTTGACCGTCCCCACCTCGTAGACGGTGAGGGCGGCCGCAGCGACGATGGCCCGGCCCGGCTCGGCCGTCACGTGCACGCCGTCGAGGCCGGCCTCCCCGGCCGCCGCGCGCACGGCCCGGCCCCACTGCGCGATCGACGGTGCCTCCTCGCCCTCGACATAGGCCACCCCGAGGCCGCCGCCGATCGACAGCTCGCCGACGCCCAGGTCCCGTACGAGCGGCGCCACGGCGAGGACCGCCTGGCGGAAGAAGTCGGCGACGAACACCTGCGACCCGATGTGCGCGTGCAGGCCCACGAGCTCGACCGCCGGTGACCGGCGGGCCCGCTCCACCGCCTCGGCCGCCGCGCCCGCAGCCACGCCGAAGCCGAACTTCGAGTCGTCCTGACCGGTCTGCACGTAGGCGTGGGTGTGCGCCTCGATGCCGGGCGTGACGCGGAGCAGCACCGCGGGCACGCGGCCATCGGCGGCATGGAGCCGCTCCAGCCGGTCGAGCTCGTCGAACGAGTCGACCACGATGCGCCCGACCCCCACCTCCCGAGCCCTGCGCAGCTCGGCCTCGCTCTTGTTGTTGCCGTGCACCACGAGCCGGTCCGGCGCGACACCGGCGGCCAGCGCCACGTGCAGCTCACCGCCGGTGGCCACGTCGAGGTGCAGGCCCTCCTCGGCCACCAGCCTGGCCATCGCCAGGCACAGGAACGCCTTCCCCGCGTAGGCCACGCCCGGACCGAAGGCGCTCAACGCCTCCCGGCAGCGGGCCCGGAGGTGCGCCTCGTCGTAGACGAACAGCGGCGTGCCGTGCTCGGCGGCCAGCTTCGCCACCGGACATCCGCCGATCACCAGGCCCCCGTCACCGCCCACTGCGGCCGTGTCGGGCAGCAGGTGCCATGGCAGCGGGCCGCGCCCGTCGACGTGCTCGTCGACCGGCGCCTCCGCGGGGTCCGGCAGCACCGCTACATCGACTCCGGAGCCGACACCCCGAGCAGGTCCAGGCCCACGGCCAGGCCGATGCGCGTCGCCTCGACCAGCCAGAGCCGGGCCTGGGTGAGCGCCGGAGCCACGCCGTCGCCCATCACGTAGCAGTCGTGGTAGAAGCCGTGGAACCGGTCGGCCAGCTCGCGGACCCAGGTGGCCACCTTGTGCGGGGCCCGCTCGTCGAGGGCCACGAGCACCACGTCGGGCAGCTCGGACAGCGACCGCAGCACCTCGAGCTCGCGCTCGTGCACGAGCAGCCCGAGGTCGACGTCCGCCAAGGGCTGCCGGGCGACGCCGCGCTCGGCCGCGACCCGGTGGATCGACGCGATCCGGGCGTGCGCGTACTGCACGTAGTAGACGGGCGATTCCCTCGACTCGGCGCGCACCCGATCGAGGTCGATGGTGGTGGGCTGGTCGATCGACGTCGACAGCGACAGGATGCGCATGGCGTCGGCACCGATCTCGTCGACGAGGTCGTCGAGGTCCACGGCGTTGCCGGCCCGCTTCGACATGCGCCCGCTGGTCAGCGAGATCATCTGGCCGAGGCGCACCTCGAGGCGCTCGGGCGCCACGCCCAGGGCCTGCACGCCCGCCTTGAGGCTGGCGACCTGCCCGTGGTGGTCGGCGCCCCACACGTTCACGACGAGGTCGAAGCCCCGGATGAGCAGCTTGTTGCGGTGGTAGGCGAGATCGCCGGCCAGGTACGTGAAGTCGCCGTCCGCCTTGCGCAGGACGCGCTCCTCGCGGGGATCACCGAAGTCCGCGGTGCGCAGCCACAGCGCGCCGTCCCGCTCGGACACCAGACCGCGCTCGGCGAGCAGGTCCACGGTCTCGCCCACCGCGGCGCTGTCCTCGATCGACGCTTGGCTGAACCACTCGTCGTAGGAGATGTTCACCGCCTCCATCTGGTGGCGGATGAAGCCGAGGATCTTGCCGGCGGCCCAGCGGCCCGCCTCCTCGACGTCGTGTGGACCCTCGTAGGCCGAGGCGAGGCCCTTCACGAAGCCGCTGGCGTAACCGTCCTCGGGCACCGGCTCGCCGTCGGCGCGCGCCAGCACCGACGCACCGAGCCGGCGGATCTGGCCGCCGGTGTCGTTGACGTAGTACTCGCGGGTGACCTCGTGCCCGGTGCGCTCGAACAGCCGCCCGAGCGCGTCGCCGTACGAGGCGAACCAGCCGTTGCCCACGTGGATCGGCCCGGTCGGGTTGGCCGACACGAACTCGACCTGCACCCGCCGGCCGTGGCCGACGTCGTGGCGGGCGTAGCCGTCCACGCCCGCATCGACGACGTCACGCAGCACCTCGTGCAGCCATGTCGGCGCCAGGTGCAGGTTCACGAACCCGGGACCGGCCACCTCGACCTTGTCGACGTGCGGGGGCGCGTCGACGGTGAGCCGCTCGGCCAGGGCCTGGGCGATCTGGCGCGGGGGTCGTCCCGCGGCTTTCGCCGACGCCAGCGCGACGTTGGTGGACCAGTCGCCGTGTTCGCGCCGGGCCGGCCGCTCGAGCCCGACGGTGGGCGGCGCGTCGACGCCGAGCTCGCCCAGGGCGCTGCGGATGGCGTCGGCGAGCTGGTCGCGGATCACGGAAGGTTCTCCTGTCGGTCGGGTGGTCCCCCGGGCACGCGGGTCAGGGCCGGCGGCCCAGCAGCTTCTCGACCCGCTCGAGCAGGTCGTCGGGTTCGAAGGGCTTGGTGACGTAGTCGTCCGCGCCCGCCGCGAAGCCGGCCTCGACGTCACGGTCGAGCGCTCGGGCCGACAGCACGACGACGGGGATCGACGCCAGATCCGCGTCGCCCCTGAGGTCGGCGAGCAGATCGAGCCCCGAGTGCACCGGCATCATCACGTCGGTCACGACCGCGTCGGGTCGCTCGGCGCGGGCCACGGCGAGGCCCTCGGCGCCGTCGGAGGCCCGCACCACGGTCCACCCCTCGAGCTCGAAGCTCATCACGAGCAGGTCGAGGATGACCGGGTCGTCCTCGACGACGAGGATCTTCGGCGCCGCCACGGCTTCCGATCCTACGGGTGGGCCCGCGGGCCCTCCGAACCCGCTCCCCGACGGTCGTCGCTTCGTCACCGTCGCCCGGGCGGGGGCGGAGCCACGAGCATGCTCGGGAGCGGAGCGCGCGGCCCGCGCTACGCTCGTCGCTCCCCGCCCTCGTAGCTCAGGGGATAGAGCATCGGCCTCCGGAGCCGTGTGCGCAGGTTCGAATCCTGCCGAGGGCGCCAGCGATTCTAGGCCCTGACCAGCGCAAAACGTGCTGGTCAGGCCCTCGCTCGCTTCGCCGTCGTTCACCGGCAGAACCGCACGTTCGCCGCCGAGATTGGGAGGAGCGTGGGAGGATAGGCCAACCGGCGGCGAGCAGCTCGCGGACCGCTGCCGCGTCGGGTTGTCGTTCAGCTGGCTCCGTCCGCGTAACGGATCATCGTCAAGGTGAGGCCATGCCTGGCGATCGGCACGAACCCGAGCGACTCATAGAGCCCCCGCGCCGGGTTGCCCTCGTTGACGCTGAGACTGATGGCTCGGTGACCGCAGGCGATGCTGGCGTCGATCAGCTCGACGAGCAACCGCCGCCCGATCCCGTTGCCGCGATGCGACGCGACGACCGCGATCGCCAGCTCCGGCACGTCCTCGGCGACGAAGCCGTGGCCCACGCCGCGCCGACCGGCCGATCAGCCGCCTCGGCGATCACTGCCACGTCGCCCGGTCGCGACCAGTCTCGCCAGAACCGCTGGTTGCGAGGCTCGGCCATCGAATCCTCGAAGCTCGGCCACCTGTCACCCGGCCGATTGGCCGCTTCGTACAGCATCCGCTTCACGAACTCGAGATCCGCGGTCGTCGCTGGACGTACACGAACCGAGTCGTCGTCCACCAGGGAGGCCGCAATCCCGACGGTGTCGCCCGGACAGAGGTCCAAGAGCAGGTAGTCGCAGACGTCGCGATGGCGCGCCGTCACCGTGCCGTCGTTGGCGAGCTCGGACCACTCGTCGACGACGTCACCGTGATCCCACGCTCGGTAACCCCGACGCTCGTACAGCTGGCGTGCCGAGTTGGTGTGCTCGACCGCAAGACCCACGATCGTCGCCCCGCGGTAGCGGGCGGTGCGCTCGGCTGCATCGAGCAGCGCGCTGCCGGTGCCCCTCCCCGTCGGATACGCCGCGAGCGCCTGGATCTCCGGGAACTCGCCGAGGTGGTCGATCACAGGCGGGTACTTGGATCGCCGGCGCACGACCACGTGCCCGACGACGGCACCCGCTTCGTTGTGGGCGAGCAGGTAGTCACACCAACCTGCTTCCTGGGCGGCGAATCGCTGCTCGTGGTGGCGCAAACCCTCGCCGCCGGCTGCGCGGAGGGCGTCAAGATCGGCGCGGGTCGCTCGACCTGCCGTGGTGGCGCTGTACAGGCCGCGCCATCCTGCGCGGCTTCCAGATGTGGGGCGAGCTGCCCGAGGGGTCCACGTACACGCGCCGGCGGCGGCTGCGCGACGAGTGGCGTCTGGCCGTGCGCATCTGGGGGGAGAACCGCACACAACCCGAGATCGAGCGCGAGATCATCGCGCAGCACGGGCAGCACGTGGCCCTCCACGTGCTCGGGTCCAAGCGGGCGGTGAGGGAGTTCCTCGGCCGGGTCGAAGCGGGCGTCCCGAGCATCGATGGCTGAAGCCGGCGAGCGAGGCCCTGGTGTGAGCCGGTCCGACGCGGTGTTGCCCACGGACCCTGTGTCGGCCGCCTTTACGCCGAGGGCCGCAGCTCCACGGCCAGCTCGAGGCCGAGTGCGGTCGCTACGCGGTGCAGCGTCGTGAGCGTGGCGCCGGTGCCGCCGGCCTCGAGGCGTGCCACCGCTGCCTGGCTCGTCCCCATCCGTGCCGCCAAGTCCCGCTGGGTCAGCCCGGCGGCCTCTCGCGCCTCCCGCACCCGCTCGCCGACCTCCGCAGCGAGGTGCGCGGCGGCGTAAGCCTCGTCGAACCGAGCACGCTCCACAGCGCTCATGCGCCCAACGCGCTTCGCCTTCGTCTCGCTCCAGGTGGCTCGTGCCATCAGTCGTCCTCCGCAGTGTGCTGCTCGTCGACGCAGCGCTTCATCGCCCGCCGTGCTCGCTTGATCTCCTGGGCCTCGTTCATGCGCTGCTTCCGGAACACCGTGAGCAACACGATCCTGTCGCCGCCGGCAAAGAAGTAGGTGATCCGCTGCGCAACCCTGCCGAGGTCGAAGCGGAGCTCGAACAGGCCCTCGCCGAGCGCGCGCGAGTGCGGCATCCGCAGCTGCGCCCCACGCTCGACCAGGCGGTCGAGGTGGAACGCCACGGTGCCGAACTCGCCGGCCGCAAGGCCGCCGAGCCACTCCTCGACTTCCGGTTCGAGCTCGAGATGCATTCGATATCAGAGATGGTATCAGGCGAGGGCGGCTTCGATGCGCTCGTTGGCGAGCTGCTCGTCGCCGTCGAGGGCGCCGACGTAGGTCGACACGAGCGTCTCGACGCTGTGGCCCATGCGCTTGGCGACTTCGCCGAGCGGGACGCCGGCACGGAGCCACGTCGTGGCCGCGGCGTGGCGGCAGTCGTACATGTGCATGGACGGCGTGCCGACGGTCGCCAGCGCGCGCTGCAGCGCCCGGGCCCAGTTCGACCACGACGGGCGGCCGCCGGTGCGGGTGCAGAACAACAGGTCGTCGCCGCGGAAGCCGCCGTCGCGAACCCACGCCCGCAGCAGCTCGACGAGCACCGGCGGGATCGGCACGGAGCGAGCGCCGGTCTTCGGCTCGCCGGACTCGTCGAACGACACGTCGGCCTCGGTCACGTGGATGCGACCCCACCCGGTGCGGGGCAGATCGAGCGCACGAGTTCGCAACATGACGACCTCCGAAGGACGCAGCCCGGCGTAGTAGGCGACTGCGGTCATCAGCTGGTAGGTGCGGCTCGCCGGCTGGTGGCTGGCGATGGCATCGATCACCGCCGCCATCGTCTCGGGATCGGGTAGCGCGCGCACGTTGATCGCTCGCCGGGTGCGAGCGGCCTTGCGCTGGGCGCACCCGCGCGGTGCCGGCGGCCACGGGTCGACGTCGAGCACGCCGACCTCGACGGCACGCCGCACGCAGGCCCTCGACACCTTGCGGAAGCGTGTCGCCGTCGAGGGCGACAGCGGCTGGCCGCCGTCGCCGAGACCGAGCGCGCGGTCGACGTCGGCGAGCATCGGCCGGGTGAGCTGGCCGAGCTCGAGCGACCAGCGGTCGAGCCACGCCGCCGCGTCGGCGTCGACGACCGATCCGTCCGGCCGGGGCCACGACACGAGGTGGCGGCGAGCGCCGGCCGGCGCCGGCGGCGCGCCGCGGCGCCGCCGCGCAGACCGCGATACCGGTCCAGGGCGAACACGTCCGACGGCCGCATCGGCTCCACGCGTTCAGCACCGGCCGAACCCAACCGCCAGCACGTGGCCGGCACCTCGAGAAACGGCAGGCGGTGCGAGACGGCCTCGGCCCCCGACGCTGGGAACACGACGATCAGGTCACGGTCACCGAGGTGACCGAGGGCGTGGGAGAGCCCCACGTCGCTCATCGTCGGCTTCATTCCTTCGTCCGCTGCGATCACGCACAGGCGGGTGTCGTCCGCGAACCAGTGGAAGAGCCTCGAGAGCGCCCCCTTCTCTGGCGAGAACCGAGTCGTCGGCGCCCCGGCGGCCTCGGCGATCGCCTCGACGTTCATGTCCACCGATGCCCGCCAAGCAAGCTGTCACAGGGCTCGTGCACGATTCCGACCATACGTCCGACCTGTGACCGCCGCCGAGAAACGGCATCCGGGCCCTGAACTCACGGGAGCGCACATCCAGTGGACCCACTCGACAGAGCAATCGGCGCACTCCTCGGGCTCGCGGCCGGGGACGCAGTGGGCACCACCCTCGAGTTCCGCCGGCCGGGCTCGTTCACGCCCATCGACGACATGGTGGGTGGAGGTCCCTTCGACCTCCGGCCCGGGGATTGGACCGACGACACCTCGATGGCACTCTGTCTCGCCGAGTCGATCCTCGACGCGGGAACGATGGATCCCGTCGACCAGCTGCGTCGCTACCTGCTCTGGAAAGACGGTGGCTACCTGTCCTCGAACGGTCGCTGCTTCGATATCGGCAACACCACCCGCAGCCAGCTCGAACGGTTCCGCCGAACAGGCGAGCCCATCGATCCGCATCCGAGCGACGACGCGGCGGCGAACGGCTCGCTCATGCGACTCGCAGCGGTACCCATCCGGTGGCACGCAGATCCCGGCGAGGCAGCGGAACGCTCAGCAGAGTCGAGCCGAACCACACATCCCGCGACTCGACCCGTCGACAGCTGCCGTCTCATGGGGGCGATGATCGCCGCGCTGATCACCGGCACCCCGTTCGAGGACGTCGCCGCGCCGACCTTCTGGCGTTGGGGCGAGCTGCACGCGGAGGTCGACGCGATCGCTACCGGCTCATGGCGTGACATGACGCCACCGCGGATCAAGGGCACCGGGTACTGCATCGACGCACTCGAAGCAGCGGTGTGGGCTGTGGCCGGCGCGGCCGACTTCCGAGACGCCGTGTTGCGGGCTGCCAACCTCGGCGACGACGCCGACACGACGGCGGCGATCGCAGGGCAGCTCGCCGGCGCTCGATGGGGCGCGGCCGCGATTCCAGCCCCGTGGCGCGAGAAGCTGGCCGGAGCGGACCGCATCGTCTCGCTGGCACGCGGCCTGTACGCAGCTGGCGGCGGCGACGTCGATGACCCCTGGGCCTACGACCCCTTCCTGCACGCATGGTGGGTGCGGCCCCGGCGGCTCCTCGCGGGCGAGTACCCCGGACATCCCGATCCGGTGCGAGCCCGCCACAACGTCGACGTGCTCGTCGACGTCGGCATCCGCACCTTCATCGACCTCACCACGCCCGCTGATCGACTCGAGCCGTACGGGCCGGTCGTCCAGGCGGCGCGCGCAGCCCGCAACCTGGACCTGCGCCACTGCGCGTTCCCGATCCCCGATCTCGGTGTCGTCGATGACCACGACTACGACGCCGTCGCCACGATGATCGAGGACGCCCTCGAACGAGGCGGTGCCTACGTGCATTGCTGGGGAGGCATCGGCCGCACCGGAACGGTCATCGGGTGTCTCCTCGTCGACGAGGGCCTCGACTACGACGCCGTCATCGCCCGGCTCGCAGCACTACGCGAAGGCACGAGGAAGGCCCGCCGCGCCGCACCGGAGATGTCGGTCCAACACGACGTGCTCCGTCGACGAGCCGACGCGCGTCGACGCGGCTCGTTGGGCGGAGAGAGCACCTGGCACATCGGGTCATGACGGGACCCCGTCAGCACGCTGCGGTCGCGCTGGCAGCGCCTGCGCGACGAGTGGCGTCTGGCCGTGCGCAGCTTGCGGAACCGCGCCGCCGTGGAGGGCGACAGCGGCCGGCGGTTGACCGGCAGCGTTGGGAGGGATGGGCCACCGCACCGATCAGCCACGGCAGCGATCAGTCGGGTCAGAATCGGAAGCGGGTCAGGCCGCCCGGCTCCGTCCCCAACGTCACGATCGCCGAGCGCGGCTCGATGCGGTACACGTTCCACGGCGGTGGGCCCTGCGACGGTGCGTTGAACGGGGCGGTGATGCCCGACCCGCTGTCATCCGGCTCGGCCGGCCAACCACTGTCCGCCCACGCTTTCGCGGCGCGGGCGAGTGCGCTCGGGTCGGTCACCCGCGCGGCGTCGCCCTCGACGACGACGTCTGCGTCCCGGATCGACAATGCGATCGAGCAACGTCGGCTGCGCGCGACGTTGCGTGCCTTGCGCGTCCCTGCTCCGGTCTGGAACCAGAACGCGCCGTCCAGCCACACGGCACCGACCGCGGTCACGTGCGGGCTGCCGTCTTCGTTGACGGTGCACAGCCACGTCGCACGAGCGTTCATCGCGTCCGGAGCGGGCGCCGAGCCCGCCTCCAGCTTGTCGACGACGCCAGCCCAGTCCACCGGCGGCAGCCCGTCGGCCTCACCGAGATTGATCACTTCCACGGAGATCCCCTTCCGACGTCCGGCCATCGTGCCCCATGGCGCTCGTTGATGAGACGTGCGACGGTCGCAGAATTCATCGGGAGCGCCGCGGAGGAGGTAGCGGGTGCCGGATGAGACCGATCCGTCGTTCGCCCGACGGGTCGCTGACCTCGGCTCGATCTACGCCGAGCCGGTCCCGGCCAGACCGGCTTGCAGCTCACGGATGATCTTGCCGAGTTGGCCTGAAGCGAGCAGTCCGGGCCCGAGCGGGCCCGACGAGTCGTGACCGATACGTCGGCGGCCCATGCGGCAACGAGACGCCGGTCGGTTTCACTGAGCGTCTGTGGTGATCCCACCGCCCTCCTCTCCGCGACCGCCCAGCGCCTCCGACTCCCGAACCGGCGCCCACGCCGAGCCGCCGGCTCAGCCGCGGCAGTACCCGCCACAGGCTCAGCCGCAGGACTGGCCGGGCGGTGCGTCGCCCGGGACCACGCCGACGACCTCGGTCGTCGGGGGAGCCGACCCGGGCCTGGTGGTCGTCGGTGGGGACGTCGAGCCGCCGTGGGCGCTCGAGGTCGTGGTGGTGGTCAGTGGTGCCGCCGCCGGGCGCAGGATGGCGGGCAGCGCGGCCTGCTCCACGCCGGTGAGGTCCGCAGCGGTGAGCAGCTCCACCGCGCCCGGCTGAACGTCGGCATCGGGCACGAGGACCGCGCCTGCGCTCAGGTGGCGCGCCACCAGCGCGGCGGCCCCGAGGTCCTGGGGGTTGAACCGCACGCGGGTGTACGGGGCCGGGTCGACGCCCGGGACGTCGTTCAGGTTGCCGGTGCCGTCGATGCGGAAGCCGGCCGAGGACAATGCGCCGGCCACGTCGGCGGCCTGCCCGGCCTGGCCGGACCCGTTGAGGACCTGGACGGCGACGTCGTCCTCGGAGAGCACGTCGCCCAGGACGCCGAGCTTGCGGTCGCGGAACAGGTCGAGGACCGGCCGGGCCGCGTTCGCGTTGACCGTGACCACCTTCGCGCCGCCGTCGGTGAGCAACGGCCTGTTGGGCAACGTGAACGACTCGAGCTGGCGGCCGCGGAAGCGGGAGAAGCGGCGGCCGAGGTCCAGCAGGGCGGACAGCGACAGGTCCTTGTCGATCGTGACCTGCTTGACCGCACTGTCCACGAGCCGCTTCATGGTGACCGGGTTGGTCAGGCCGCGTGAGACGGCCCGGTCGATGCTGCGGCGGATGAGCAGCTGCTGGCGGCTGATCCGGCCGAGGTCAGCGGTGCCGTCGGACCGCCACCTCCCGTCCTCCATGTACTGGAGGTACCGGGAGCGGGCGAACGCCAGCGCAGCGGTGCCGTCGAGCGTGACGCAGCCCGGCCGGTCGACGTCGAGACCGGAGTTGCGGTCCCGCATCGCCCGGTCGAACCACACGGGCACGCCGCCGATGGCGTCCACGACGCGCTGGAAGCCGGCGAAGTCGACCTCGACGTAGTGGCTGATGGGCACGCCGAAGTCCTGCTGGATCGTGTCGATCAGCGTCTGGACGCCGCTGTTGAGCGCGGAGTTGATGCGCCCGACCCCCCGGCCACCGGCGATCGGCACCCACAGGTCACGCGGCAGCGACAGCAGGCGGATCGACCGGCTGCGCGGGTCCACGCGCACCACGAAGATCGTGTCCGAGCGGCTACCGACGATGTTGCCGCGGACGAAGGCGCCAGCGTTGGGCGAGGCCGAGTCCAGCCCGGCGCGGCTGTCGGAGCCCACCACGAGGAAGTTGCGGGGCAGCCCGGGCGGGGCGGCCGACAGGCGCAGCTTCACCTTGTTGACCCGTCCGAAGCTCCACGCGCCATACCCCGCCGCCGTCGCGGCCGCGACGGCGGCCAGGGTCAGCAGGATGCCGAGCCCGACGACGGCGCGCTCGCCCGCCGTGCGGCGCGGCCTGCGGGGGGGAAGGCGAGGCGCAGCCATGACGGAGCAACGGTAACGGGGCGGTCCGCCGCGACCGTGTCATGGCCCCGGGTGCCGCCGCGTCACCCGCGGCGCCCCACCTCAGGCCTTGGGCTTGGCGCCCTCAGGGCGCGGCTCGCGGGGCAGGCCGAGGAAGCGCTCCCCCACGATGTTGCGCTGGATCTCGGCCGTGCCACCCCAGATGGTCTCCGAGCGGGAGAAGAAGAAGGACGCCTGCAGCGGCGAGACGGGGTAGTCGCGTGCCGCCGAACGCCGCCCGACACCGGGCACGAACTCCTCGTCGGAGCTTCCGGTGAGGACCTGGCCCTCCATTCCGAGGATGTCCATGGCCAGCTCCATGGTGTCGCGGTGCGTCTCGGACCAGAACATCTTGTTGGTGGCGCCGAGCGCGATCACGTCCATGTTCGGAGCGAGCTTGGTGCCCGCCGCGTCGGCGACCTCCTTGCGCAGCGCCTCGGTCAGCGACCGGAGGCCGTTGATGCGCATGATCTGGATCTTCGCCCACTGCCGCACGAGCCGCTGGCGGATGAGCGGGTCGTCGATCCTGCCGTTCTCGCGAGCCTTGTCGACGATGGTCTCGAGCTCGCGCTCGAACCGGCGGTGCGACGTGGTGGCCGACGCACCCCGCTCGAAGCCGAGCGTCGTGTTGGCCACCTTCCAGCCGTTGTTCACGCCGCCGACGACGTTGTCCTTCGGGCACCGGGCGTCGGTGAAGAACACCTCGTTGAACTCGGCCGAACCGTCGGGCTGCACGATGGGACGTACCTCGATCCCCGGCTGGCGCATCGGCACCAGCAGGTACGAGATGCCCTTGTGCTTCGGTGCACCGGGGTCGGTGCGGGCCAGGAAGAAGCACAGGTCGGCGTGCTGGGCCTGGGTGGTCCAGACCTTCTGGCCGTTGACGACCCATTCGTCCCCGTCGAGCACGGCCGTGGACGTGAGCGAGGCGAGATCCGAGCCCGAGTCGGGCTCCGAGAAGCCCTGGCACCAGGAGATCTCACCGCGGATGATGCCGGGCAGGAACTGGCGCTTCTGCTCCTCGGTCCCCCATTGGAGGATCGTGGGCCCGACCAGGGTGTCGCCGAAGAAGTCGGCCCGCATCGGCGCCTTGGCCGCCGCGAACTCCTCGTTGAGCACGACGTTCTCGATCACGGACAGGCCCTTGCCGCCGTACTCCTTCGGCCATGAGGCGCAGATCCAGCCGCCCTCACGGAGCTTGTCGGTCCACTCCTCGTTGAAGCGCCTGCGCTCGTCCGGCGACATCTCGAAGCCCTCGTCGAACCAGCCGTGCGGCAGGTTCTGCTCCAGCCAGGCCCGCACCTCCTTGCGGAACTGCTCGGCCTCCGGGGGATACGTCAGATCCATGCCCCCATCTTGACCCTTCGGTCAGGAGCGGGGGAAGTCCGGCGGAGGGGTCGTGGGCGAGATGTCGCGGCGTCGCCGGGACGCCGGTTCATGGCGCTCTCCGGGACTCAGGGCGTGCCCCCCAACCGGGCGATCAGCGTGACGACCTTGCTGTGGCCGCCGGCGCGCGCCGCTCCGAGCGCGGTCAGCCCCTCGGCGCTGCGCCGGCCCAGGTCGGCCCCGGCGTCGACCAGGATGCGCACGACCGTCGCGTGGCCGCGTTCAGCCGCGTACATGAGCGCGGTCACGCCGGCGTCGTCGGCGAGGTCGACCTGCGCTCCGCGGTCGACGAGGAGCCGGACGATGTCGCTGTGGCCGGCACTGGCTGCGAACATCAGCGCGGTCGTGCCCGCATGATCCCGCTCGTCCGTCGGCGAACCCCGATCGAGCAGGTCGACCAGCAACTCCTTCTCGCCACGGTGGGCGAAGAGCATCATCGTGGTCGTCCCCGCGGGCATGCCGGCGGCCACGGCCGGATGGGCCTGCGGAAGCCGGCGGTTCGGCACACCGGTCGTCGTCAGGTGGCGCAACGTCGACGCCGCGATCGGCGTGAGGTCCGGCTGGTCGTCGACGCTGTAGAGGACGGAACCGCCCGCGATGGACAGGTCGTAGAGGAGCCGGTCGAGGTCGCCCTCGGACACCCAGCCCTGGCTGCCGTCGGCCCGCACCGAGAAGATGCCGCCGTCCCGGTTGACGTGGAGGTACAGCACCGGGCCGGGCATCGGAGCGATCGTAGGGGTGCAGGCCGAGGCCGTCGGCGACCTTGAGCCGGCACACCGGACGCCGCCTACTGTTCCGGCATGGCCGTCACCGAGCAGCCCACCAAGCCCACGCGCGAGCGCTGGACCGCCCAGTGGCTCGAGCTGTTCGACGAGGTCATCACGTCCGGGCTGTGCACGGGTTGCGCGGCGTGCGTCGTCGCCTGCCCGCACGACGTGATCGGCTACGAGCACGCGGAGGGCGGCTACCGGCCGTTCCACCTCGAAGACGAGCTCGGCCCGGACGACTGCATCCACGGCCAGAAGGGCTGCACGTCCTGCACCCGGGCATGCCCGCGCTTTCGGATGTGGGAGCCACAGGCCGACGAGCTGCTCTTCGGCCGCACCCGGACCGCCGACGAGGTCTCGGGCGTGTTCAGCGACGTGTTCCTCGCCCGCGCGTCGGACGCCGTGATCCACGAAGTCGGCCAGGACGGCGGTCTGGTCGGCGCCATCCTGCTCTGGGCACTCGAGCACGACGTGATCGACGCCGCGCTCGTGTCGTACCTGGAGGGCGACGGCGCCACATGGAAGGCCAAGCCCGGCGTGGCCACCACGCGCGACGACATCGTCGCTTCGGCCGGGAGCCGCTACACGTACTCGGCCAACACCCTGGCCTACGACGAGGCGGTGGCCGCGGGACACGAGCGTCTCGCGTTGGTCGGGATGTCCTGCCAGTCGTCCGCGCCGCCGGTCATGAAGGCCCGCAAGATCGGCAAGGTCGGCCGGCGCTTCGCGCTGAACATCGGCCTGCTGTGCTCGAAGACGTTCGACGACAGGATCTTCGAGGAGCTGTTCGAGGCGAAGTACGGCATCCCCCGCGCCGCGATCAAGAAGGTGAACATCAAGGGCCGCTTCCAGATCTGGACGCACGACGGCGAGTACCACGAGGTGCCGCTCAAGGAGTGCCACGCGTGGACCCGTGAGGGCTGCAACCACTGCCCCGACTTCGCCGCCGAGCACGCCGACATCTCCACCGGAGGCATCGGCAAGTTCAACGACTGGACGCTGACCATCGTGCGCACCGACGCCGGCCGCGAGGTGATCGAGGGCCTGCGGCGCGACGGCTGGATCGAGACGCGCCCCGGTGACGACGATCCCGACGCCATCGCCCTCATGCACAAGCTGGCGGCCAAGAGCCGTAAGCGCTGGCCCGAGTCGGCCGTGCCGTACCCGGGCCTGCTGCCCGGGGCGACACCGCGCGAGGTGCCCACGCTCGGCTGACCGCCGGCGCTCGCTGGAGCCGGCGTCGCGCCACGAGGCGGCACGAGGCGGCTGCTGGCGCTAGGTGCCGGACGGCCGCCGGAGTGCCCACACCAACGACAGGCCGCAGCCCCTGTTGTTCAGATCGTCCTGGTCGGCGGCCAGCTTGCGGGCCGTCGGCGCGATCTCTGCGAAGCCGAACGCGGCGATGGCGACCCCGACGGCGTACAACCAGGCTCGGCCGCTGAGGATCGACGCGACGAAGCCGAGCAGAGGCGACACCTCTGCGAGCGCGAGACGAACGAAGAAGCGGTTGCGGTACGAGCTGGCGAGCGCCTGGGCGTCACGGCCGTCGAGCGGGAGGCGGATCACCCGTGACGCGACGATCTGGACGAGGCTTCCCACGAGGACGAGCGCCAGTCCCGGTGCCGCGCTCGAGCCCGCAGGAGCGCCGCCCGATGCCGCCAGGATGGCGACGGGAACGCCCATGAGCACCAGGCCCAACGCGAACACGACGAACAGCCGGCGGACAACGACGAGCCCGTCGGGCACGTCCTGGGCCGCACCAGCCGCCGTGCCTGGAACGAGCAACGAGCGCCGCACATGCCCCGCGCTGCGCCACCCAGGGTCCTCGTCGTCGAAACGTTCCATCGCAGCCGTCTTCCCGAACCCCGTCCTACCGCCGCGAACCTGGCTACTTGGCCGGCAGCTTGAAGGCCTTGGGGTTCTTGGCGCAGGCGTCGACGACCTTGATGGCCTTGGCGGGCAGGGGCGCCGGCTTCTTCGACTGGTCTTCGTTGATCTTCTTGAACTCGGAGAAGGGGATCGTGCGCCGGAACCCGGCGTAGAGGCAGGTGCATGTCGCGGTGGTCGCCGCCGGCACCTTGGCTCCGGAGGTGCGCTCCGCCTCGCAGCCGCGGATGAAGTTCTTCTGCGTGGTGTTGCCGTAGCTCGTCGGGATCCGCTGGCCGCCGCACGCAGAACCGAGCACGGCGACGGCGAACAGGACGAGGGCGATGCTGCGAGGCGAGCCGGCCGAGCGGGGGGAGGACATCGGCGGGACACCGTACCGGTGGCCTCAAGCGGGCGGTAATCGCCCCGCGCGACGAGGCCAGCCGGAGACACAGGTGCGGCTGCGCCCGGCGGCCCGAGCCGGTCAGACCAGCGCGCGCAGCTCGCCCACCGCGAAGAGGAGAGCGGTGAACCCGAGGAAGCCGGCCACGATCGGTTGGAGCCGCCGGTCGTCGGTGCGCACGGTCAGCGCGGCACCGAGACGGGCGCCGGGAACGACGCCCAGCGCGAGCAGGAGGGCGAAGCGCCAGTCGATGTCGCGGTTGACCAGGCCATGGGTCAGCGTGCCGGGCACGGCGAACAGCGCCACACAGGCGAGCGACGTGGCGATGGCCCGCTTGAGCGGCATCCGTGCCATCTGCGTGAAGGCCGGGACCATGACCACGCCGCCGCCGATGCCGAGCAGGCCCGAGAGCAACCCGGCCACGACGCCGATCCCGCCGATCACCGGACCGCTGCTCTCGTGGTGGACCGCGGCCGAGCGCACCGGCCCGGGCGCGTGGGCGCGCGAAGGCGAGCCTGCCGGCGATGCGCGGCCTGCCACCGGAGTCGACGCTTCGCCGGCTGCCACCCCACCCGGCGACACGCCACCCGACGACACGTCACCCGGCGACACGTCACCCGGCGACCCCCCACCCGGCGACACGCCACCGGGCGACACGCCACCGGGCGACACGTCACCGGGCGACACGTCACCCGGCGACCCCCGACCCGGCTCCTCCGGCGATCGCCCGGGCCCGGCCAGGTCGTCGGTCTCCGCCTCGGCCTCCGGATCGCCCGCAGGCGGCCGGCGGCTGGTCGCCATCCGGACCGACGACCAGGCGAGCAGGGCCGCGGTGGCGAGCATGAGCACGTGGCCGCGACCCGGCACGCGGGGCGCCAGCACGGATCCGCCGATCGAGGCCAGCGCGCCGGGAGGACCGGCCCACGCGACGGTGCGGGCGTCGATGAGCCGCTCCCGCAGGTACCGGGCCGTCCCACTCGCCGCACCCGGGATGATCGACGGGAGCGTGGTTCCCACGGCCAGCGCCGCGGGCAGGCCGAGCGCCCGGATGGCCGGCGTGGAGATCACCGCCCCGCCCACGCCGAACAGACCCGACAGCGCGCCGGTCAGCACACCGGCCGCGACGGTGAGCGCGTCACGCACCGGCCCGGGGTCCACCCGGCGGTTCTAGCCGTGCCGGCGCGGCCGCCGGAACCCGCGGGGCGATGGCGCGCCGCCCATCGACTCGAGGCCGGCGCCACCCGCAGCGCCCGGCATTGTGCCGGGGCACGCACGGGTGGCGGGCGGAGCCCCGCGTCCGCCACGGGCACCTGACCGTTGCCACGCCGACCGTGACGATCACTGTGATCGCTCGCCACAAGGGAGACGGGTTGACGAGGGAGGCGAACGCCTGTACGATGACGGGTATGGCAACGGATGAGCTGCAGGCGCTGGGGGAGGCGCTGGACGCCTTGCTGCGCTTGGATCCGGGCTCGTTGCCGGACGTCGAGCTGCACGGCTCGGTCGTCTCCCTGGCCGAGGCGCGGGCCCGGTTGGAAGCCGCCGAGGCGCGGCTGCTGGGCGAGTGGGACGCTCGCAAGGTGTGGGCGCAGGACGGGTCCCGTTCCCCGGGCGCCCGGCTGGCGCGCGAGACGGGGTCGTCGTCGACCGATGCGAACCGGCGCTGCCGGCGGGCCCGTCGGCTGCGCACGATGCCGGCCACGGCCCAAGCCTTCGCCGCCGGCCACGTGGGTCCGGAGCGGGTGGACGGGCTGGTCGCGTTGAACCAGCCCGGGGTGGCGGGGGACTTCGCCGCGGGCGAGGCCGACCTGGTGCAGGCGGCGACCCGGCTGGCCTTCGACGACTTCTCCCGGGTCGCCGCCTACTGGAAGGCGTGCGCGGACGACGCCCACACCGTGGACCGGGCGTTGCGGCGTCGCGAGGAGCGGTGCCTGCACCTGGACGCCACCCTCGACGGCACTCTGCACGTGCGCGGCACGCTCGAAGGCGTCGACGGCGAGATCGTGCGCACCGAGCTCGAACGCCTCGAACACGAACTGTGGGAAGCCGACTGGCGACACGCACGGGCCGAGCACGGCGACGACGCCCGCCCCGAGCACCTGGTCCGCACCAGCGTCCAGCGCCGTGCCGACGCGCTGGTCGAGATGGCCAAGCGGGCCGCCGCCGCACGCTCCGCCGGCACCACCACCCCGCCCCGGCCGCTGTACACGGTGCTGGTCGACCTCGACACGTTCACCAGCCGGATCTGCGAGACCAGCCGGGGGTCGATCCTGGCCCCGGAGCTGCTGGCCGACCGGCTCTTCGACGCCGAGGTCGAACGCGTCGTGTTCGGACCCCCTGACCGCCCCATGCGCGTCGGCCGCAAGACCCGCTTCTTCACCGGCGCCCTCCGCCGCTGCATCGAGGTCCGCGACCGCTGGTGCACCCACCCGGGCTGCCGCATCCCCGCCGAGCTCTGCGACATCGACCACATCACCCCCTGGGAAGAGGGCGGCCGGACCAGCCAAGAGAACGGCCGGCTCCTCTGCGGCCCCCACAACCGATGGGCCTACGACGACATCCAGCGCCAACGGGGCCGACCACCCGCCCGGCGCCGCACGCGACGACCCCGCGCGCCGACGTAACCGGTGAGACGCGCTTCATGGCGCTCGAGCGACGAGCGCGTCAGCCGCCGCGCCCCGATCAGACCGCACGTCGCTCAGCGGGAGGCGGCACCGAGCCGGCGTGCCCGCAGCAGCACGGCATCGAGCATCTCGGGCGTCAGCTTGCCGGTGAAGGTGTTCTGCTGGCTGACGTGATACGAGCACAGGACGGTGCGCCCACCGGGCGCGGCCACCTCGACGCCGTGGCCGAACCGTGGGCGGGGAGGCACGCCGAGCAGCCCGCACGTCACCTGGTAGGCGAACGACCCGAGCACCAGGAGCACCCGCGCGTCCGGCATCAGGGCCAGTTCGCGCTGGAGGTACGTCTGGCAGCGGTCGCGCTCCTCGGGCAACGGCTTGTTGGCCGGCGGCGCGCACCGCACCGGCGCCGTGATCCATGCGCCGGTGAGCCGGAGCCCGTCGTCGCGCGCCACGCTCGTGGGCTGGTTGGCGTAGCCGGCGCGGTGCAGCGCGGCGTAGAGGAAGTCGCCGGAGCGGTCGCCGGTGAACATGCGACCGGTCCGGTTGCCCCCGTGCGCCGCCGGTGCGAGGCCGACGATCACCAGGTGCGCGCCGGGGTCACCAAAGGCGGGGATGGGCCGGGCCCAGTACTCCTCGCCGGCGTAGGCCGCCCGCTTCTCCTCGGCGACGCGCTCCCGCCACTCGACCAGCCGCGGGCAGGCACGGCAGGCGACGACCTCTGCCTCGACGAGGGCCAGCGAGTCCACGGAGCGATTCTGGCGGCCCACCCGGTAGGTTGCGCCGGTCATGCCCCGAGCACCCAAGGCGCCCAGACCAACCCGCGTGCTGTTCGTGCGCCACGGCCAGACGCCCACGACGGGCAAGGTGCTCCCCGGCCGGGCCAAGGGTCTGCACCTCGCCGATGCCGGGCGCGCCCAGGCCGATGCCGTGGCGGCCCGCATCGCCGGGCTCAAGGGCGTCGCCGCCGTGTACGCGTCTCCGCTGGAGCGGACTCGTGAGACCGCCGCACCCATCGCCCGGGCCCTCGGCCTGCGGGTCGTGGCCGACCGGGGGCTCCTCGAGTGCGACTTCGGGGACTGGACGGGCGCGGAGCTCAAGGCGCTGGCGAAGCGGCCCGAGTGGAGGACGGTCCAGCGCTACCCCAGCGGCTTCCGTTTCCCCGGCGGCGAGTCGATGCAGGAGATGCAGGCCCGGATCTGCGATGCGACGGCGCGCCTGTGCGCGGCGCATCCTGGTGAGACGATCGTCTGCGTCTCCCACGCCGATCCGATCAAGGCGGTCGTGGCCGCCGCGGTCGGGACCCACCTCGACCTGTTCCAGCGCATCGTCGTGTCGCCGTGCTCGGTGAGCGCGATCGGCTACGGCGCGGACGGCCCCGTGGTGCTGTCGGTGAACTCCACCGGCGACCTGGCCGGGTTGGTCCCGTCGTGAACCCGTCGTTCGAGTTCGACTCGGCCGACCACTTCACGGCCGGGGCCATCGGAGAACCCGGCCACCGGGCGTTCTTCCTGCAGATCGGCGACACGGCCCGGACGGTGTCGCTCAAGTGCGAAAAGGAACAGGTCGGCGCTCTGGCCGAGTACCTCGCGGGGGTGCTGGCAGACCTGCCGCCAGTGGAGCCGGTACCGGTGGACGTGGAACTGCGCTCGCCCGTCGAAGCGGCCTGGATCGCCGGAACGCTGTCGGTCGGCTACGACGAGGTCGCGCAGCAGGTGGTGCTGGTCATCGAGGAGCTGGTGCCCGACGCGGACGAGGACGGTCCCGACGAAGCGGCCTCCCTTCGGGCCCGGCTCGGCGTCGCGCAGGTCGCCGCCTACGTCGCGCACGCCGGCGAGCTGATCGCCGCCGGGCGCCCGCCCTGCCCGCTGTGCGGCCGCCCGTCCGGCGCCGACCACGTCTGCGTCCGCTCCAACGGCCACGGACCACCCCGCTGAGGTGAGCACAGCCGGCGCCGGGGCCGCCGTGCTCGATCTGCTCCGCACCGGGCCGGTGCGGGTCATCGGCCGGATGCCTTGGTCGTCCAACGGGACCTTCCTCGTCGAGGTCGGCGAGCCGGCTGACGAACCGGCCCACACCGCTCGGGCCGAGACGACTGCGCCGGCCGAGACGACCGCGACGGCGACGGCGACGGGCGGCGGGAGCACGACGTCCGGCTCGAGCGCGACGGCCGGCGCGAGCCCGACGGCCGGGCCACCCGCCGTGCGCGCCATCTACAAACCCCAGCGGGGCGAGCGGCCCCTGTGGGACTTCCCTCGCGGGCTGTGGCGCCGCGAGGTCGCGGCCTACGAGCTGGCCGAGGCCCTGGGGTGGCGTCTCGTACCGCCGACCGTCGCCCGGCACGACGCCCCGCTGGGCGTGGGCTCGCTCCAGCTCTTCGTCGACGCGGAGTTCGATGAGCACTACTTCACGCTCCTGGAGGACGAGTCCCTCCACCCCCAGCTGCGGCGGCTCTGCGCGTTCGACGTCGTCGCGAACAGCACCGACCGCAAGAGCGGCCACGTCCTCGTCGATGCCGACCGCCACCTGTGGGCCATCGACAACGGTCTGGCCTTCGCGGCGGAGATGAAGCTGCGCACGGTCATCTGGGACTTCGCCGGCGAAGCGGTCGACGCCGAGCTCCGCGACGATCTGTGCCAGTTCCTCGACCGGGAGCTTCCCCCCGCGCTGGCCGACCTTCTCGATCCCTTCGAGCGCGACGCGCTGCGCACCCGGGCGAGGGCGCTCGTCACCGAAGGCCGGTTCCCGGTCGATCACACCGGCCGCCGCTATCCATGGCCCCTCGTGTGAGCGGCTCAGCCGTGCGGCGGGGGCGGTTCCCCCCGGCTGAGGCCGTTGGCCCGCTCGAGGCGGTCGACGCAGGCGTCGATCTCGGAGTGCGGCAGGGCCAGCTCGAGGGTCATCCGCGGGGCCTGCACGACGACGATGTCGGTGCCGCGCCCCTCGAAGGCCTCCTCCTTGAAGCGAGCGCGGCGCCGGGTGACGGACGTCGCGCCGGCCAGTGATGTCGGCGTCGTCGCCTTCGACCGGACGAGGTCGAGCTTTTCGGGCTCGGCGGCCACGAAGGCCGCGTCGTCGCGCTCGCCGCCGCGGAACCGCAGCCAGCCGCGGACCCACGGTCCCCAACCCCGTGTGGTGGTCCGCCGCGCGTGGCACGGCACCGCGACCTCCTCGCCGCTGCGCAGCAGCGAGGCGCGCGTCGACCGGTCCTTCAGCTCGACCCGGTTGAGCCGGTCCGGGATGCCACGGTCGCGGCTCCAGCGGCGCAGCTCCAGGTGCAGCTCCGGGTCCTGGCGGCCGGGCAGCGACAGCGACGCGGCGACGGGCACCGGGCGGCCCTCGTGCGGCACGATCCGGGCCAGAGGCAGGCCCAGCCAGTGGCCGGGCTCGATGCCGGCGATCTCGTCGACGGTCAGGTGCCGTTGCCGGAAGGGACCGTTGCGGACGGAGATGTCGGCTTCGCCGAGGTCGACACCGACCGTCGCGCCGCGCACGACGCCGGCGGCGACGGCCGCCCCGCCCAGCACGGCGAGCGCGCTGATGCCCGTGCCCGCTCCGGCCACGAGCGCAGCCGTACCCGGGACCGCCAGCACGGCCCCGGCGACGATGCGGCCCGTGGCGCCCACCGGCGCGAGGCCGGTCAGCGGCTCTGCAGCGCCTCGATGAGCTTCGGCAGGACCTTGTGGACGTCGCCCACGATGCCCAGATCGGCGATCGACAGGATCGGTGCTTCGGGGTCCTTGTTGATGGCGACGATGTTCTTCGAGCCCTTCATGCCCACCATGTGCTGGGTGGCGCCCGAGATGCCGGCGGCGATGTACACCGTGGGCTTCACGACCTTGCCGGTCTGGCCCACCTGGTACGAGTAGGGCACCCAACCGGCGTCGACGATGGCCCGCGACGCGCCCGGCGCACCCTTCAACAGCTTGGCGAGCTGCTCGATCATGTCGTACTTGGCCGCCTCGCCGAGGCCGCGGCCGCCGGACACCACGATGGCCGCCTCGTCGAGCTTCGGACCCGAGGTCTCCTCGACGTGGCGGTCGACGACCCGGGCAGCCGCGGCGGCTCCACCGTCCGGCACCTCGATCGTCTGCACCTCGGCCGGACCACCGCCGGACTCCTCGGCCACGAACGACTTCGGCCGCAGCAGCACGATCTGGGGGGTTCCGGCGGTGAACCTGGTCTTCACCAGCTGCGTGCCGCCGAAGATGGGCTCGATGACCACCACCGAGCCGTCCTCCTCGGCGACGTCGGTCCCGTTGGTGAGGACGGGCTTGTCGAGCTTGACCGACAGCCGGGCGGCGGCGTCGCGCCCGTCGTAGCTCGTGGCGAACATGACGAGGTCGGGCGCGCCCTGCGACCCGATCGCCGCGGCGAGGGCGTTGGCGAGGTTCACGCCGACGGCACCGCCGCCGAGGTCGCCGGCGCACAGCACCTTGGTTGCCCCGTGGGCGCCGAGGGTCCCGGCGATCTGCTCCCCGTCGGGACCGGCGTGGAACGCCTCGACGGTGCCGCCGAGCTCACGGGCCTTCGTGAGCATCTCGAGCGTGGTGGGCTTGACGGTCCCGTCGGTCGATTCCGCGTGGACCCAGATCTTGGAAAGCGTCATGTCGTCCCTCGCTCCTCAGAGGACCTTCAGGCCGTCGAGGAACTCGACGATCTTGTGGTGGGCCTCGCCGTCGTCCTCGATGATCTCGCCGGCCTTGCGCTCCGGCGCAGGTTCGACGGACACGATCTCCTGCGCGGCGCCGCCCCAGCCGACCTCGCCGGCGTCGAGGCCGAGGTCCGCCACCGTGACCTGGTCGACCGGCTTGGACTTGGCCGCCATGATCCCCTTGAAGGAGGGGTAGCGCGGCTCGACCACACCTGCCGTGACCGACACGAGCGCCGGCAGCGGGCAGGTGACCTCGTCGTAGCCCAGCTCGGTCTGGCGCTGGACCTTGAGCGTCCCGTCGCTCACCTCGATGTGCTTGGCGAACGTCACCGACGGCAGGTCGAGCAGCCCGGCGATCTGCTCGGGCACGGTGCCCGTGTAGCCGTCGGAGGACTCCGTGGCCGTCATGACCAGGTCCGGGGCGTCGACCCGGGAGATGGCCTTGGCCAGCACCTTGGCCGTGCCCAGCGCGTCGCTGCCCTTCAGCGCCTCGTCGCTCACCAGGATCGCCTTGGCCGCACCCATGGCGAGCGCGGTGCGCAGACCCGCCGTCTCGGCGTTGGGTGCCATCGACACGAGGGTGACCTCGCCGCCTCCGGCTGCGTCGACGAGCTGGAGCGCCATCTCGACGCCGTAGCTGTCCGACTCGTCGAGGATCAGCTTCCCGTCGCGCTTCAACGTGTGATCGGGGTTGAGCGCGCCGGGGTCGGCGGGATCCGGGATCTGCTTCACACAGACGACCACGTTCATGCGGCGCAGTTTGTACGCCGAGGCGGACCGGCACCAAGCCCGGCCGATAGCGTGCCGCCGTGCTCCCGGCCGCGCCGTTCCTGCCGCCGCCGCCCGCCCTCGGGCGCTGAGCCGTGCGCGTCGTCGCCCACCGCACCTGCCCGCTCGAGGCACCCGAGAACTCGGTCGAGGGCATCGTCGGCGCGAGCGCGCTCGGCGCCGACGCCGTGGAGCTGGACACCCGCCTGACCCGCGACGGCGAGGTCGTCCTGCTGCACGACCACTGGCCCCTGCGGGTCGCCCGCCCGCACCTGCCCATCCCGGTGAGCTGGTTGCCGGCCCGCGCGACCGATCGGCTGCGCCTGCGCAACGGCGAGCCGCTCCCCCGGTTCGCGGCTGCGATCGACGGCCTGCCGGACGGGCTCGACGTGGCCGTCGACGTCAAGGACGGTCGCTCCATGGCCGCCGCCATCGCCGTGCTCACGGCGTCCGGGAAGCTGGACCGGGCGATGCTGTGGAGCCGCCAGGCCCCCGCGGTGGCCACCG
Organism: Actinomycetota bacterium; assembly: GCA_016185275.1. Lineage (GTDB taxonomy): Bacteria > Actinomycetota > Acidimicrobiia > Acidimicrobiales > Iamiaceae > JACPNX01. The sequence continues at coordinate 133,643 of JACPNX010000018.1, forward strand.
CGGCCGAGCGCGCCCCGGCCAACGAGCGCGCGCTGCTGCGCAACACGGTCGGTCCCGAGAAGACCCTCGCCTACCTTCGCGACGCCGCCTCGCTCGGCGCCACGGCCGTGAGCGTCATGGACGTGTCCGTGTCGGCCGAGGTCGTGCGCGCCGCCCACGACCTGGGGCTGACCATCTATGCGTGGGTCCGCACGGCCGAAGCCCACGGCGCGGTGATCGACGCCGGCCCCGACGGGGTGGTCACCGACTGGGTGGCGCAGGCTCGCCGTCTCGTCGGCGCGCGACCCCTCTAGCCCGCCTCGAGCCCGAGCCGGATCTCAGGTCGCCCGGAGCCAGTAGCGGCGCACGACGAGCCGCCACGCGAGGAGCACGAGCACCGTGAAGACTGCGGCGCCGACGGCGGTGTTGCGCAGGACCATGGTCCACGCCTCGTTGGCGCGGGGCACCTTGTTCACCCAGTCGGGCCCGCCCCACGTCAGGTCGAGCGTCTCCTGGCCGCGCCGCGGGTTGCGCAGGCGCGCCCACAACGTCCAGCTCAGGGCCCGGCTGGCCCCGTAGATGAAGAACGCCCGGTACAGCGCCAGCTGACCCCGCTGCGTGACCCCGAAGCGCCGCGCCATCCAGTCCCACGCCGGGTCGGCCGGGCGGACGTGGTCGAGGAAGAACCGCCGGCTGAGGACCTTCCAGCCGGCCAGCACGATGAGCACCCACAGCAGGTCCCAGGCGCCGCCGAGGCTCGAGTAGTAGGCGGCCGCGTCGCCGTAGCGCCCCTGCTGTGCGGCGTACGCCCACGTTCCGACCGTGTACCGCTGGGTCGTCCCCGGGAAGAACACCATGGTGCCGACGCTGTCGCCAAGGTCGGTGAAGACATGCGAGGCCTGCCCGATGATGATGCCCACGAACCACGCTCGGTTGCGGGCCAGCACGAGCACCACGGATGCCACGATCAGGCCGAAGCTCAACGAGTGCGTGAACCCGACACCCGGCCATCCCCGGTGGTACTTGTACGGCACCGACGCCTTGAGCGAGAAGCTGCCGATCTTCCAGCCGTAGACCGGGAGCTTGGTGAACATGTCCGACACCCAGGCTCCGAAGATGATCCCGAGCCACGAGACCTTGGCCGTGGTGTGCTTGCGCAGCACGTACGTCTCGAGCTCGTGCGCGGCCCAGCTCATGGGCGGGCCTCCTCCACCCGGACGGGCTCCTCACTGGCCTTGCGTCTGCGGTAGGGGTCCGGCACGCCGGCCAGGCGCAGGGCCAGAGGGGTCACCAGGGTGACGACCGCGATCACGTAGACGGGGCCGATGATCCAGTTGAGGATCTTGCTGGTGAGGAACATCCCCAGCACGACCAGCGAGGCCGCGGCGAACACGTAGACCGCGAGCTCGACCCGATGGGCCCGGCGCACGACCGCCCGGTCCGAGCCGCCCGTCTCCAGCGCCGATGGGTCCGGCCTCGCAGGCTCCGTCACGGCGGGCGAGGCTAACCGGCCGGTGATCGCGGCCGACTCATGCCACCTCCTGCCACCCGAAGCGCCGGTACCGCGGCAGCGTCGCTACCGTCTCGCCCTTGCGGCTCCTGCTCCTCGTCAACTCGTCCGCGTCGTCGGTGACGGCCCGGGGCCGCGTCGTGATCCAGAAGGCGCTGGCCGCGGATCACGACGTGACGCTGGCCGAGACCAGCCGGCGTGGCCACGCCGCCCGGCTGGCACGCGGCGCCGCCGGCGACGGCTGTGACGTCGTCGTGGTCCTCGGAGGCGACGGCACGCTGAACGAGGCGGCCAACGGCCTGGCCGGCACACCCTGCGCGCTGGCCCCACTGCCCGGCGGGTCCACCAACGTGTTCGCCCGCACCCTCGGGTTGCCCAACGACCCCATCGAGGCCACTGGCGACCTGCTGGCTGCTCTGGCCCGAAGCTCCATCCAGCCGGTCGGGCTCGGCTCCGTCAACGGCCGGTACTTCCTGTTCCACGTCGGCATCGGCTACGACGCCGCGGTCGTCGAGCAGGTCGAGCGCCGCTCGGACCTGAAGCGCTTCCTCGGCCACCCGTTGTTCGTGGGCTGCGCCATCAGCACCTGGTTCCGCCACTACGACCGCAGCCGGCCCCGCTTCGCCGTGCACCACAGCGACGGGACGCTCGTCGACGACGGGCTGTTCACCGTCGTGCTCAACACCAACCCCTACACGTTCCTCGGCAACCGGCCGCTCGACCTGATCCCCGAGGCGACCCTGGAGCGCGGCCTCGGCTCGGTGACGCTGCGGTCCATGTCCTTCCCGGCGATCATCCGGGCCGCAGCCGCGGCGTTCCGCGGCCGACACCGGCTGGAACGGCTGCGCTTCGCCGTCGTGCGCACCGATCTGGACGGGCTCACCGTGACGGGCCACGGACCCTTCCCGTACCAGGTCGACGGCGACCACCTCGGCGACATCGAACGCCTGGACATCCGCCACGAGCCGAACGTCCTGCGCCTCGTGGTCACTCCCAAGGAGGTCGCGGCCTCCCGTCGCTAGCCGGCCGTCAGCCGCGCGACAGCGCCGCGACGGCGACGTCGGGGACGTTGGTGACGATGCCGTCGACCCCCCAGGCGGCCAGACGGCGCACGCGGTCGGGGTCGTCGACGGTCCAGACGTTCACGGCCAGGCCGGCGTCGTGGGCGGCGCGCACGGCGCCGGCATCGACATGGGGGTCCCACGGGTGGAGCGCGACGTGCCCGTCGGCGAGGGCGACCTCGGACGCCCGGACCAGGTCGGGCGCCGCGGTGAGCAGGGCCGTGGGCAACCTGACGTCGAGGTCGTGGACGAGGCGGACGGTGGCGCGGTGGAAGCAGGAGACGATCCACCGATGGTGCGCCCGCCGCCGCGCCGCCGCCGCGACGACCGTGCGGGCCAGGGCAGCGTCGGGGTCGAAGTCGGGGTCGGTCGGCCAGTTCTTGATCTCGACGTTGACGAGCAGGTCGCCGCAGGCCTCGAGGGCCTCGTCGAGGTCCGGCACGTGCCCGGGCAGCTCCGCCGCGGGAACCTCCACCAGCACGCGCCCGTCGGCCAGGGCCGCGTCGTGAAGGACGGCCGCCTGCCCGTCCGCGCGGCGGCGGACGTCGAGCTCGACCCCGTCGGCGCCGAGCCGGGCCGCCGCTCGGAACGCGGCGACGGTGTTCTCGGGCTCGGCCCGCGACGCCCCCCGGTGGGCCAGGATCAGGGGCCGCTCGCCGGCGTCGCGGCGCCAGGGCCGCGTCATCGGTTCCTCCGAGGAAGAAGTTGAGAAATCAGGCACAACGTGCTTGCAGAAGTGAGCAAGCGTGTGTACGGTGCCCGAGTCCCCCCGCGCACGCCGCCGAAGGTCGGGTGCGGCGGCATGTGAACCTTCTCACGAAATCTTCGTGAGCCTGGCCTGGAGGTCCCCGTGGCGCTCAGCCCGAGCCACCTGCTGTCGTTGACCATCGCGTCCGACTCATGGCGCCGCAAGGCCGCTTGTCGAGACACCGATCCCGACCTGTTCTTCCCGGTGGGCACCACCGGCCCGGCCATCGAGCAGATCGCCAACGCCAAGGCCGTCTGCGGCATCTGCGATGCGCAGGCCGAATGTCTCGAATACGCCATCGCCACCAACCAGGACTCGGGCATCTGGGGCGGCCTGTCCGAGGACGAGCGTCGCCAGCTCCGTCGCCAAGCCCAGGGCCGCCAGCGCGCCACCGCCTGAAGAGGGCGCCCGGAGGCGCCTTCCGCCCGATCGACCTCGTCGACCGGGTCGACATCTTCCACCGGGTCGACATCGCAGACCCTTCCGCCGGCCTCCCTTCGGGGAGGCCGCAGCGCGTCCGGCGGCGGGTGGCGCCTCACCGGCTGCCGTCGTCGAGCGGCACGTGGAGCTCGACGACCGTGCCCGACCGGCCGCCGGGGGGTTCGAACATGTCGATGGTGCCCCGTAGGTCCGACGTGACGAGGCCGCGCACGATCGACAGACCGAGACCCCGGGCCGTGGCCACGCTGAACCCCTCGGGCAGCCCCACCCCGTCGTCCACGACGCGCACGACCAGCTCGACGCCGTCGTTGGTGAGCTCCACGCGGACCGCCCCCCGCCTCGGCTCGTCCCCCTCGTGCGGCGGGAAGGCGTGGTCCACCGCGTTCTGGAGGAGCTCGTTGAGCACCACCGACATGGGGGTGGCCACCAGCGCGGGCAGCGTGCCGGGGTCGCCCTCCACCGTGAACGAGACCTCGAAGTCGGGGCTGCTCACGCTCTCCTCCACCATGCGCACCAGCGGGCGGATGATGTCGAGGAACGGCACGTCTTCGCCGGCTTCACGCGACAGCGTCTCGTGCACCAGCGCGATCGAGGAGATGCGCCTGACCGACTCCTCGATCGCCCGTTTCGCCTCCGGCGCGGTGAGCCGGCGGCCCTGCAGGCGCAGCAGCGACGAGATGGTCTGCAGGTTGTTCTTCACCCGGTGGTGGATCTCGCGGATGGTGGCGTCCTTGGACAGCAGCAGGCGGTCCCGGCGGCGCAGCTCGGACACGTCGCGCAGCAACACGACGGCCGCCGTCACGCGGCTCTGGTCGGTGATCGGCAGGCAGCGCAGGAGGATGGCGCCGTTGCCAGGGCCCTCGAGCTCAGCCGTGGCCGGGACGGCCAGCGAGAACGCGGTGCGGACCGCATCGTCGGGGATGCCCAGCTCACCGAGCCGCAGGCCCTCGGCGTTGCCGTGCACGGTGATGCGGTGGAGGCTCGATATGGCGTTGGGCGACGCGTACTCGACCCGGGCGGAGCGGTCGAGCACCAGGCAACCGTCGCCGACGCGGAGGGTCTCGTCGGTCTCGTCGCCGTCGGACGCGTACGGGAACTCGCCCGACGCGATCATGCGGGCGAAGCGGTTGAAGATGTCGACGTAGGTGCGCTCGAGCTCGCCGGGCGACCGGCCCACGGACGGCGCCGACTCGCGGGACAGCACTGCGATGGTGCGGTCGTGACAGCGCACCGGGATGCACAGCATGCGGACGCGCTCGCGGATCACGGGGTCGGTGATCTCGCCCTCGATGATCTCCCCGAGCCGGTACGAGCGGGCGATGAGCGGCCGCTCGACCTCGTCGGTGATCTCGCCGAGGAGGTCGCGGCGGTACAACGTCTGGCTCGTGGTCGGGCGGACCTGGCCGAGCACCACGAAGTGCGTCGCGCCGTCGTCGACGGGGACGAGCAGGAGCAGGTCCGAGAAGCAGAAATCGGCCAGCATCCCCCACGACGCTACGAGGCGCTGGAGGTGGTCGAGCTCGTGGGGAGCCAGGCTCGTGCGGGTGCGGGCGATCTCGGCCAGGCTGGCCACGGCGGCCGATCCTACGGTGGCGGCCGGTCAGCTCCCGCCGCTGGGACAGGCCGAGCCGACGAAGTCGGCGGTGGTCAGCAGCTTCCCGTTGGAGAAGACCTTGCCGTCTCGCAGGTCGGACTGGCGGAACACGACCTCGGAGCTGACGAGCACGTCTCCCGCCGCGCTGGTCGTGGCCGTTCCGCTGCCCGCGCCTGCCCCGCCAGGCCGGGTGCTGCTGCCCGGCCGGGTGCTGCTGCCCGTGCCCGTGCCACTCGCCGGTGCACCCGAGAATCCGACGGCGAGACGCATGCGATCGGTGGCGGCAGGCAGGTGGTCGAGCGGGGGGTCGGAGGGTCGGAACCCCGTCGGCGGGGAGCCGAGCACCGCGAACGCCACCTTCCTCGCCGGCGCCGCCGCCGTGCGCCAGATGGGCGTGGAGCCGGTCAGCTCGTAGAGCGAGATGCTCGACACGGGGTCCGCGCACTCGGGGAGCACGAGCACGATGGCCTCGCCGCTGCGGGTGACCCCGACCGGCGCCGGCTGGCCGTGGCCGGCATCAGGAGCGCAGCCCCGGAGTGCGGTGGAGATGACGACCGCGGCGAGGACGGACGCGGCGCCGGCGGCGAGCAACGACGCGGCGCACCCCACGGCCACCGGCCGCGCCCACCGGTTCGGCCCTTGGACCTCCGTGTCGACCACACGAGGCCCCGGCATGGCGGCGAGGCTACTGCGGCACCCCACCCGGCCCCGAGCGGCGAGCCGCCGCCCTCAGCGCCAGACCTGCTCGCCCAACCGGAGCAGCCCGGCGAGGTCGTGGACGTCGGCCTCGAGGTAGGGCGCGGTCGCCACGACGTCCGGGATCTGCGCCAGCTCGTCGCGCTGCTCCGACTCGCGCTTGGCCACAACCTGGTAGTTGAGGAACGACTCGCCGACCTCCTGCAGCACGCGGGCGACCTGATCCGGCTCGTCGCCGCCGTGGACCGACGGATCGGCGGCGAGGGCCGCCGCGTCGCGGCACAGGGCCCGCGCCACGGGGGTCAGGTTGGTGCGGCGCAGGTAGGTGGGCAGGACCTTGTTCAGGATCACCGCGCCGAGGTGCAGACCGCGGGCGTCGAGCTCGCGCACGAAGAACTCCGCTTCGCGGGCCGGTGCCGCCTCGAGGGTGGACACGACCAGGAACGTGGTGCGCCGGTCGGTGAGGAGCCGCTTGACGGCACCCGACCGCTCGACGAAGCCCGGCGCCATCGTCTGGAACAGCGAGAAGAACTCCGCGATGTCACCGAGGAACTGCGAACCCAGGATCGAGTCGGCAACGCGGTAGAAGGGCTTGGACGTGACGGTCAGCACCCTGCTCTTCGCCGGCGCCGTCAGCCACCGGAGGAGCCGGCTGGAGAAGAACTCGCCCATGCGCTCGGGCGCCTCGAGGAAGTCGATGGCGTTGCGGGTGGGCGGCGTGTCCACGACGATCAGGTCGTAGGTGCCCGACGAGTGGATCTCGAAGAGGCGCTCCATCGCGATGTAGTCGTGGCTCTGGACGAACCGGCCGCTGATGTTCTCGTACAGGGCGTTCGAGAGGATGGCGTCGCGGGTGCGGGCGTCGGGCGCGTGGCGGCGCACGAGGTCGTCCCACGACTGCTTGGTGTCGAGCATCGCGGCCCACAGCGCGCCCCGTGGCTCCACGCCGCCGGCGGCGAACGCCTCGGGCGGCACCACGACCTCCGTGTTCCCGAACCGCTCGAGCCCGAGCGCGTTGGCCAGCCGCCGAGCCGGGTCCACGGTCAGCACGAGCACCTTGCCGCCGAGGTGGGTGGCGGCCATGGCCGCCAGCGCGGCCGCCATGGTGGTCTTGCCCACGCCGCCGGAGCCGCAGGACACGACGATCTCCTTCGTCGCCAGCAACCGCTCGAGCGTGCGGGCCCGGTCGCCACCGTTCGTCCCGGCGGCCCGGACCTTGCGGGCGTCGTGGACGTCGTGGCCGTCGCGGGCCTCCCGGGCTTCGGGGCCGCCGCGGGTCCCGTCACGGGTCGAGTCGCGCCCACCGCCACCACGGGGGCTCACCGTCCGAGCTCCTCGGCGAGAGCCTCGGCGATGCGGTGGGTGGCCCGGAGCCCGACCGCGCGCGAGAACAGGTAGGGCAGGTACAGCATGGCCAGCGCGGGAGGAAGGCCGGCGCGCAGCGTGGCGAGGTGGCCGGCGCCGGTGCGGCGCAACGTGACGGCCAGCTCGGCGGCATCGAGCACCGGGCCCACGTCCCCGCCGACCGCGCCGGACAGCGCCACCACCCGCTCCGGTCGCCGGAGGCGGACGAAGACCTCCTCCTCACCCCGGCCGAACAGCTCGGGCAGCACCCGGTTGACGACCACGGCGGCCAGGTCGACCGTCGTCTCGTCCCGGATGCGGGCCGCGAGCTCGAGCGACTCGTTGACGGGCATCTCCTCGGGCGAGGCGACGACGACCACGCCGGTCTGCGCGGGATCGCTCAGGATGTCGAGCATCCACGACGTCTGGTTGCGCACGACGCCCACCTGCACGAGCTGGTTGATGGCCTGCGGCGCGGCGAGCTGACCGACGATGTGGCCGCTGGCCACCGCGTCGACCACCACCAGGTCGTAGTGGCGCTCGCGCACCTCCCAGACGTACTTGCCGACCGTCAGCACCTCCTTGACGCCGGGCGCCGCGTTGGCGATGAAGTCGAAGGCGCGTGCGAGCGGGCCCACCTTGGCGACGAGCGGCAGCTTGAGCTGCAGGCGGAGGTACTCGCGCAACGAGCTCTCGGTGTCCATGGCCATGGCGAACAGGTGCGGCTGCACCTCCCGAGGAGCGAACTCGAGCCCCGAGACCTCGTAGGCGTCGGCCAGGTCCCCCTTGGCGTCGCTCTGGCAGACGAGGGTGCGCCGGCCCTGCCGCGCCGCGAGCAGAGCCAGACCGGAAGCGACGGTGGTCTTGCCGACGCCGCCCTTGCCCGTGACGAACAGCAGGCGGCGGTCGAGGAGGTCGAGCGGCACCCGCGCGGCCAGCGGAGGATCCGCGCTAAGCGCCGAAGCCGATGCGCCGGTCGTGGTCGGGCGCATCGATCTCCACGTAGCCGAGGCGGTCCACCGGCACGCCGACTCGGCGTCCGCGGCGGTCGGTGATCCACAGCACGCCGCCCGCCCCGAGCGCGGCCTCGATGTCGGCCCGGATGGCGTCGGTGTCGGCGTCCTCGGGGAGCTCGAGGTCGATCTCCTTGCCGGTGTGGATCACACCGATGCGAACGTCCACGGGCGTGCGTCTCCTCGGTCGGCGGCTCGGGCTCGGGACACCGTAGCGGCGCCGGGCTCTAGATGAGCTTGAGCTCGGGATGGAAGCGCCGCGTCGGCGCCAGCTCGTCGTCGATGCGGCCGGCGATGAGGCCGAAGGCGCGGGCGGCCTCGCCGTCCGGTTCGGTGGCGACGATGGGATGCCCGGTGTCCGCGCCCTCCCGCAGGGCGGGCACGAGCGGGATCTGGCCCACGAGCGGGACCTCGAGGCGGTCGGCCAGCTCCCGGCCGCCGCCCGCGCCGAACAGCTCGTAGCGCCGGCCGTCGTCACCGGTGAACCAGGCCATGTTCTCGATCACGCCCTTGACCTCGAGGTTGACCTTCTGGGCCATGAAGGCCGCCCGTTGGGCGACGCGCTGCGCCGCCGGCTGCGGGGTCGTGACCACGTAGACCTCGGAGCGGGGCAGGAACCCCGACAGCGAGATCGAGATGTCGCCCGTGCCCGGCGGGAGATCGACCACGAGGAAGTCGGGATCGTCCCAGTAGACGTCGGTGAGGAACTGCTCGAGGGCCTTGTGGAGCATGGGTCCCCGCCAGATGACCGGCTGGTCCTCGGCGGCGAAGAAGCCCATGGAGATGCAGCGCACGCCATAGGCCTCGGGCGGCAGCAGCATCTGGTCCAGCACGACGGGCGGGCGGTCGATCCCCAGCATGCGCGGGATCGAAAAGCCCCACACGTCGGCGTCGATGACGGCGACGCTGTGCCCGCGGCGGGCCAGCGCCACGGACAGGTTCGTGGTCACCGACGACTTGCCCACCCCGCCCTTGCCGGAGGAGATGAGCAACACCCGGGTGCGGCTGGCCGGATCGGCGAAGGGGATGGCGCGCCCCTCGGCGTGACCATGGGCGGGCGTGCTGCCCGCGGTGGAGGCGGGATCGCCGTGCAGGCGCGTCCGCAGCGCGCTCAGCTCGTCCTCGCTCATGTGGGTGAACTCGAGGTCCACCCCGTCGATGCCGTCGAGGCGTGTGGCCGCGTCGGTGACCCGGCGCGAGATCTCGTTGCGCAGCGGGCAGCCGGGGACGGTCAGCGCGATGAGCACGCTGGCCCGGTTGCCCTCCACGGCCACGGCCTTCACCATGCCGAGATCGACGATGCTGCGATGCAGCTCCGGGTCCTCCACGGGCCGCAGGGCCTCGATCACGTCTGCGTCGGTGACGGGCACCGGGTGCCTCCTCGGCGGGGGTCGGGGCACGGAGGCGGCGGACCCGCCAGACCGATTTCTCCTACGCCGATAGGTAGAATACCGGGCGTGCCCGACGGCGAGCCCACCCGGGACGACCTCACCCCCAACGACTTCGCCTCGGCGGTCACGGCCATCACGTCCGCGTTCGGGGATCCGACGCGCCGGGACATCTTCCTGTTCGTGCGCGAGTCCACCGCCGACGTCACGGCCGCCGAGGTGGCCGGGCGCTTCGCGCTGCACACCAACGTCGCCCGCCACCACCTCGACAAGCTGGCCGCAGGCGGCTACCTCGAGGTCACGGTCGGGCGCGGCCTGGCTGCCGGCGCGGGACGACCGTCGAAGCGCTACCGGGCCACCGGTGACGGTCTGGGTCTTCAGCTCGCGGTCCGCCACGACGACCTGCTGACCGCGCTGCTCGGCCGCGCGCTGGCCCTGCTGCCCGCCGGCCAGGCGGAGGCCATGGCCGAGGAGATCGGCGCCGAGTTCGGGCGGTCGATGGCGGGAGCGCTCAACGGCGGCGAGTCGCAGCAGCGCTCGTTCCGGTCCGCGCTGCACACGGTGGCCGAGGCGCTGACCGCGCACGGGTTCGCTGCGCACGCCGAGAATGCCGGCGGCGAGCTGCGGATCGTCTCCGAGCACTGCCCGTTCGGCGGGGCGGCCATCGCACACCCGGTGATCTGCGCGGTCGACCGCGGCATGGTCAAGGGCATGCTGGCCGGGCTCTACGGCGACACGGAGGCGGCCACGCGCTCGTCGCTGCCCATGGGCGACGCGGTGTGCGTCACCACCGTCGAGGCGTGACGCCTCGCGGCCCGGCGGGGGCCGCGGCCGGAGGCCGTCGGGGCGCGCGCGTCGGCGGAGCGCGCTCGCCGTGAGCGGGCGCCACTACCTCGACCACGCGTCCACCTCGCCGATCCGGCCGGAGGCCCTCGAAGCCGTCGTGCGCTGCCTGCGCGGACCCACCGGCGACCCGGGCCGGGTCCACACCGAGGGCATGACGGCCCGGGCCGCGGTGGAGGAGGCGCGCGAGCAGGTGGCCGTCCTGCTCGGCGCCCGGCCGCGCGAGGTCGTGTTCACGAGCGGCGCCACCGAGTCCATCGCCGCGGCCTGCTGGGGCGCCGCCGAGCGCGGCGCGCACCAGGTGGTTCCGCGGGTCGAGCACTCCGCCGTGCGGGAAGCGGCCGGGCGGTCCGGTGACGTGACCCTCGTGAGCGTCGATGCGTACGGCCGGGTCGACGTCGACGCCCTCGTGCGCGCCGTGCGGCCGGACACGGCGCTGGTCCACATCCAGTGGGGCAACCACGAGGTCGGCACCGTGCAGCCGGTGGCCGAGGTCGTGGCCGCCTGCCGCGAGCGCGGCGTGCTCGTCCATGTCGACGCGGCGCAGGCCGCGGGGCACGTGCCGATCGACTTCGGGGCGCTCGGCGCCGACCTGCTCTCGGTGAGCGGCCACAAGATGGGCGCCGCACCCGGCGCCGGGGTGCTCGTGGTGCGCCGGGGTCTGCGGCTGCGGCCGCTCCTCGTCGGCGGCGACCAGGAGCGGGCCCGGCGGGCCGGGATGGAGCCGGTGCCGGCCGTGGCCGGTCTCGGCGCGGTGGCCGGGGCCCTCGCGGCCGGCGACCGCCTGGCCACCGAGGCCGCCGAGGCCCGCCGGCTGACCGACCGGGTCCTGGCGGGCGTGCGGGCGGTGCCCGGCGTGCGGGTGCACGGCGATCCCGAAGCACGCCTCCCCCAGCTCGTCTGCCTCGGCGTGGACGGCGTCGAACCGCAGGCCGTCCTGCTCGGGCTGGACCGCGCCGGCGTGGCGGTGCACTCGGGCAGCGCGTGCTCGTCGGAGGCGCTGGAGCCCTCACCCGTGCTCGAGGCCATGGGGGTCGACGCGCTCCGCTCGCTGCGCGTCTCCGTGGGGTGGAGCACCACCGACGCGGACGTCGACGCCTTCCTCACCGCGCTCCCCGACGTGCTCGGCGGCCTGCGGGCCCTGGCCGACCGCTGAACCCGGCGGGGCCGCGCCGCCCCGCCGGCGGGTCGCACCGCTGGAGTGCCCGCACCGCTGGAGTGCCCGCGCCGGCCGGGTGGACGCCGCCGCCGGAAACGCCGCGACCGGCGACCGGTACGCTCCGGCGCGGTGACGCTCTATCTGGTCCGCCACGCCCACGCGCTGAGCCGGGGCGACTGGCGCGGCTCGGACGAGGACCGCCCGCTGTCGAGCCGAGGCCATGCGCAGGCCGGCGCGCTGTCGGAGTGGATGGCCGGACGGTACGTGGACCGGGTGCTCTCCAGCCGGGCGGTCCGCTGCCAGCAGACGGTCGCGCCCGTCGCCGCCCGGTACGGGTTGCGCGTCGACCTCGCGGCCCCGCTGTTCGAAGGCGCCTCGGGCCGCCAGGCTCTGGAGCTGGTGCACCGCGAAGCGGGGGCCGACGCCGTGCTGTGCAGCCACGGCGACGTGATCCCGGCGCTGATCGACGCGCTGTCCGGCGCAGGGTGCTCCGTGGTCGGCGGCCGCTCCCCCGCCAAGGGCGCCCTGTACGTGATCGACGTCGCGGACGGGCGGCCGGTGCGGGCCACCTACGTGGGCCTGCCGGCCGGGACGACGTCAGGGCGCTGAGGTCGTGGGCACCGTGCCGGGCGCCGTCGTGGTCGACGGGGTGCCGGGCGCCGTCGTGGTCGGCGGGGTGCGCAGGTCCTTGTCCACCTGCTGGCGCAGGGGGTCGGTGAGGGCACGGATCGACGACGGCGGATCGAGGGCGTAGAGGCGATCCAGCTCGGCGGCGGCGTCCTTCGTGCGGCCTTCCTGGACGGCCAGGATGGCGAGGAAGGCGTGCGGGTCGGGCAGGGTCGGATCGGCGACGACGGCCCGGTCGAGGAAGCGCCGTCCTGCGGTGACGGCGTCGACGCGGGTCTGGCCGTCCAGGCTGCGGCTCGACAGCACGAGCGTCCAACCGAGGTAGGTGAGCGCGACGGGGTTGCCGGGGTCCTTGTCGAGGACGGCGCGCAGGCACCGGATGGCCTCCACCGGCGCCGACGCGATGCCCATGATGCACTCGCGGGCCTGCTGGGTCGGCGTCGGCGGAGGGAGCTTGCCCGAGACGGTCTGGTTCATCGTGCGCCGGCCTGACGACTGGGCCACGAGCACACCGGCGCCGATGGCGAGGGCGGCGACGGACACGACGGCCACCACGAGCCGGGCGCCACGCAGGCGACGGGCGGGTGTGCGGCGCAGGGCGCGCTGCTCGTCGAGCGCGTGCAGCACCTCGGCGGCCCGGACGGTGTAGCCCTCGCGCAGGGTCTCGTAGTCGTCGTCGTCGATGTCGCCCGCGGCCCGCTCGCGGTCGAGGTCGTCGAGGGAGCGCAGGAGGAACTCGCGCTCGTCCTCGAGGGCGACGATCTCGTCGGGTCCCAGCCGGCGCGGGCGGCGGGGCGGGCCGGCGCCGTGCCCGTCCCCGGCGGCGGAGCCGGCACCAGTGGCGGCACCGGAGCGGGATCGGCGCCGACGCGCGACCGCGCCGGACCGCGGGCTCGTGCCGGATCGCGGGCTCGTGCCGGACCGCGGGCTCGTGCCGGTCGGAGGAGCGCTGGCGTGGCCGTCCGCCTCGGTCGCGTCGGTCGCGTCGGCCCCGTCGGCGGGCGACGACGTGGGCAGGCGCGTGGTCACGTCACACCCGGCCCGGGCACCGCGGTGGCGGCGGGCGGCCGGCGGCGGGCGCGGCGGGCCCGTTCGACCAGCCGCCGGTCGTCCTCGTCGAGCGTTGCGACGGGGGCGACGCGCCAGCGGCGGAAGGCCACCGCGAGGAGGACGGCGGCGACGACCAGGGCCGCCACGGGGATGGCCCAGACGAGGCCACCGGCGCCGTCGCGCGGGGGCGTCAGCAGGATGTCGGAGCCGTAGGCGGCGACGAACCGGGCGCGGATCTGGTCCGGGCTCTCACCGGCCTTCAGCCGCGCCTCGATCTCGTTGCGCATGGCGACCGACGCGGGAGCATCCGACGTCGCCGCCGACTGCCCGTTGCACGTCGGGCACCGCACGGTGGCGGCCACGCCGCGGACCCGGTCCCCGATCGTGGTCGGGCGGGTCGGGCCCGAACCGGCCCACAGCGCGGCGGCGACGACGACGGGGAGCGCCAGCCAGAGCAGCCGCCGGCGGGAGCCGGACCCGCGGGAGCGACCCGTCATGGAGCCGTGCCCTGGAGCTCCGCCATGATCTGGTCGAGACCCGCCATCGTGACGCCGCCGATGAGCTTGACCCGCACGGTGCCGAACGGGTCGACGATGTAGGTCTCGGGCACCCCGGAGACGCCGTAGCGCAGCGCCGTGGTGCCCGAGTCGTCGCGCACGACCGGCCAGTCGCCGCCCATCTCCCCGAAGAAGCTCTTCACCGCGCTGATCTTGTCCGAGTACACGACCGAGATGATCTGCGCGTCGCCCTTGCGGTCGTGGTCGGCGTCGAACCGGATCAGCTCGGGATGCTCCTTGCGGCAGGCCACGCACCACGAGGCGAAGTAGTTCACCAGCACCCACTGGCCGCGGTAGTCGGCGAGGTCGAAGCGCCGCCCGTCGATCGTCGTCGACTGGATCCCCGGCGCCGGCTTGCCCAGCAGCGGGCTGTAGATCTTGCGGTTGTTGGCCGGCGGGCTCTTGGCCAGCACCACCACGAGCGCCCCGACGGCCAGGACCACCGCGACGGACACGGCGACGACCAGGCGGGACCGCCCCGACCGGCGGGGGACGTCCTCGTCGTCGGTGAGGTCGCCGGTGAGGTCGCCGGTGAGGTCGGCCGGGCCGCCGGGAGAAGGGTCGGCGTCCAGGGTGGAGCTCATGGTGCGCTTCCGGCGAGCACCGGCTCGGGCTCGGGGTCCGGGTCGGGGTCGAGCGGCGGCGACGTGCCGGTCGGGACCGGTGCGGACGCCGGATCGGTACCACGCCGGCGGCGGCGCCCGGGGAAGGCGGCCAGGAACGAGCCGCCGAAGATGACGGCGCCGCCGGTCCACAACCAGACGATCAGGGGTTGCACGATGACCCGCAGCAGGATCGTGCCGCCTGGGCCGCGGGGCGGCTCGCGCAGGGCCAGGAAGACGTTTTCGGTGAGGCCGCTGCGCACGGACGGGGTGCCGACCTCCTGGACCGAGTTGGCGAACTTCTTCAGCGCGGGCGTGTAGATGCGGCCGCCGTCGACGCGCACCAGCGCTTCACGGGCGAAGGCGGCCTTGGTGGCCCGCTCGCGGAAGGACACGAACTCGACCGTGTGGCCGGCCACCGTGCGCCGCTGGCCCGGGGCGAGGCGCACCTCCGCCTCCCGGGTGTAGCTCGAGTTGGCGGCCACGGTGACCGCGATCATGATCACGCCGAGGTGCACGATCATGCCGCCGTTGGTGCGCCCCACGAGACCTCGCCATCCCTGCCGCCGCGTGGCCAGGACGAGCTGGCGCAGCGAGGCGCCGGCGGCGAACGCGGCGAGGGCGAAGGCCACCAGAGGCACGAGGCCGCGGGCGCCGAGCGCGACCGCGACGACCACGGTGCCGACCGCGCCCCATGCGGGCCACAGGAGCCGCTGCGACAAGGTCTCCATCGACGCCTTGCGCCACGGCAGCGCGGGCGCGACCGCCATGATGAACAGCAGAGCCACGCCGATCGGCATGGTCATCCGGTTGAAGTACGGCGCGCCGACCGACAGGCGGTTGCCGTTGACCGCCTCGACGATGAGCGGGAACACCGTCCCGAGCAGCACCACGAAGGCGAAGGCGGCGAACAGCAGGTTGTTGGCCAGGAACGCGCCCTCGCGCGACACCGGTGAGTCGATGCGGCCCGGCGCCCGCAGGCGATCGCCGCGCCAGGCGATGAGCCCCACGGTGACCACGACGATCAGGGCGAAGAAGCCGAGCAGCAGGGGGCCGACCGTCGACGCGCTGAACGAGTGGACCGAGTTGAGCACGCCGGAGCGGGTCAGGAACGTGCCGAGGATCGTGAGGCTGAACGTGGCGCACAGCAGCGACAGGTTCCAGACGCGCAGCATCCCTCGGCGCTCCTGGACCATCACCGAGTGGATGTACGCCGTGCCCGTGAGCCACGGCAGGAGCGAGGCGTTCTCGACGGGGTCCCAGGCCCAGAAGCCGCCCCAGCCGAGCACCTCGTAGGACCACCACGCGCCCAGGACGAGCCCCGCCGACAGGAAGCCCCAGGCGATGATGGTCCACCGGCGGGTCTCGAGCAGCCATCCCTCGCCGACCCGTCCGGTCACCAGTGCGGCGACGGCGAACGCGAACGGCACCGTGAACCCGACGAAGCCGAGGTACAGCATCGGTGGGTGGAACGCGACGAGCACGTGGTTCTGGAGCAGCGGGTTGGGCCCCGGGCCGTCGAGCGGCGGGTTGGTCAGCGTGCGGAAGGGGTTGGTCGGTCCGAGCATCAGCCCGAAGAAGAAGGCGCTCACCGCGAACATCACGATGAGGGCCCAGGCGACGAGGGGGTCGTCCAGCCGGCGGCGGAACTTGACGCGCACCGCCACCGTGTAGCCCGCCAGCAGCAGCGCCCACAGCAGGATCGAGCCCTCGAGCGCCGACCACGTCGAGGCGATGTTGAACAGCCGGGGCGTGCGCGAGCTGCCCACCTTGGCGACGTAGCTGAGCGTGAAGTCGCGCGTGACGACGGCCCGCTCCATGGCCGCGAAGGCGAGGACCGCGCCGGCGAGGAGCATCCACACGTAGGTTCGTACCTGGCGCAGCAGGCCCGCGCGACCGCCACTCAGGCCGAGGGCGATGGTGACGATCCCGCCGAGCGCAGCGACGAAGCCCAGCACCACCCCGGCGCGACCGAACGCGGCGTTCACGGCGCGTTCCCGACGCGGCCGGGGTTCTTGGCGCGGTAGGTCTCGCTGTGCTTGACATCGATCCGGTCCGACAGGAACGTCGTGCCGTCGGCGGACCAGCGTCCCTCGGCGACGACCGGTATCCCGGGGCGGAACATGGCCGGCTCGGAACCGGTGTGGAGGATCGGCACCTTCACGCCGTTGAAGGCGATGGTGAACGCGACGGCGTTGCCCACGTCGCGCTTCGATCCGACGAACGTGCCCTGGATCCGGAAGCGCCGGTCGCCGAGCTCGGCCTTGTCGCGGACGGCGGCGTCGGCGTTGCGGTAGTACACGGTCGCGTCGCCGAGCTGCTTGACGAGCAGGAAGCCGGCGGCGCCGAGCAGGAGGACGACGATGCCGACGCTGAGCAGGCCGCGGCCGCCGCGCCGGCGCCCGCCCCGAGCGGAGGTTCGGCCGTCGGCGTCGGGGTCGGCGTCGGCGTCGGCAAGGCGCGGTGTCACGTCCACCGGCGACGCTCCTCGGGCACGCGTCGCGCCAGGCGGCGGCCGCGCTGGGCGCTGCGCACGATGATCGCAGCGATGGCGCCGAGCACGCTGACGTACGACCCGACGATGTAGCTCCAGCCACCGTTCACGAGGCCGCTCCCACGGGCGGGCGGGCTCCGGTGGCGGAGGCCGAGGCGGACGCGGAGGCCGCCTCGGCGCGGCGCTCGGCGATGGCCTCGTCGAGCGCGAGGTCCTCGACGCGGTGCTCGAGGAACAGCACCCTGAACCGGTGGATCATCAGCCAGACGTACAGCAGCGCGAACACCGCGAACCCGAGCATCAGGGTGAAGAGCATGAGCCCGTCGATCTTGGGGTCGAGCGTGGTGATCGTCGACTTCTGGTGCAACGTGTTCCACCACTCGGTCGCGTAGCGGACCACGACCCCGGTCGGCCCGAACAGCAGGCCGACCACGGCCGCCAGGCGCGTCCGTCGCTCGCGCTCGACGGGCAGGCGCCGCACCGCGAGGTAGCCGAGGGCGAGGACGAACAGCAGCGCCGTGGTGGTCAGGCGGGCGTCCCAGGTCCAGTAGACGCCCCACGTGGGCCGGCCCCAGAGCATGCCGGTCACGAGCGTGGCGGCCAGCAGCACGGCGCCGATCTCCGCCGAGGCGTGGGCCACCAGGTCCCACCACTCGGTGCGCCGCACGAGGTAGCCGACGCTGGCGGCGACGGTGACCCCGAACGCCACGAAGGCCACGAGCGCGGTCGGCACGTGGACGTACATGATGCGGACGAGCTCGCCCTGGACCTGGTCGGCCGGCGACAGCACGAGCGCGAACGCCAGGAGCGCCGCGAAGCCGGCCGCGGTGACGAGGCCGAGGACCCGGGTTGCCGGCGAGGCGGTGGTCTCGTTCATCGGGTCTGGTCCATGGGGGCGACGACAAGCCCACCGCACCGGGCGCCGGCGGGGCAAGTCAGGCCCGGTTTCATGCGTCCTCGAGCAGGACGCCGAACACCCCGATGCCGAGGGCCGTGTAGCCGGCCGCGAAGACGGTCAGCAGGCCGAGCCAACGCAGCCCCTCGCCGGCCACGCCCTGGAAGGCGGCCTCGAACGCCTGGGTGGCGGCCACGAGCACCGGCGCCAGTGCGGGCAGCAGCAGCAGCGGCAGCAGCGTCTCGCGCACGCGCAGGCCTGCGGCCAGCATCCCGTAGAGGCAGCCCGCCGCAGCCAGGCCCACCGTGGCCGCCAGAGCGGTGGGCACGAGCAGCAGCCAGCCGCCGAGCCGGGCCCCGTAGAGGACGACCACGCCCAGGCCGAGCAGCACCTCGAGCACCAGGAGCTGCACGGCCACCGCGGCAGCCTTGCCGAGGAAGATGCCGGCCGGTTCGAGACCCGAGAGGCGCAGCGCGTCGAGGACGCCGTCGGCATGCTCGACGCTGCACGCGCGCTGGACGGCCAGCAGGGCGCACAGGACCGTGGCCACCCAGAACAGGCCGGGCGTGACCCGGTCGAGCACCACCCGGTCGGGGTCGAGGGCGAAGGCGAACAGGATCAGGATCAACAGCGCGAACGGCGCCACCTGGTTCGCGGTGACCCGCGAGCGCAGCTCGAGCCGGAGGTCCTTGCCGGCGACGAGGGTCGCGTCACGGAACACGGGCCGTCTCCGGTGCGGTTTCCGGTGCGGGATCGGCGTCGGTCCCGGGGTCGGTCCCCGGTGCGGTCCCGGACGGTTCCGCCGGCGCGGCGGGCGCCGGCTCCGGGTCGGACACGGCACCGCCGGCCACGTCGACCACCCGGTCGGCGATGGCCACCGCACGGTCCAGCTCGTGCGAGGCCAGCAGGACCGTGACGCCGGATGCCGCGGCCTGGCGGACGAGGTGGTCGACGGCGTCGCGGCCGTCCTGGTCGAGGGCGGCGTGCGGCTCGTCGAGCAACCAGACGTGGGGCCGCCGGGCGAGGAGCACGGCGAAGGCGGCACGCCGGCGTTGCCCGGCGGACAGGCGGCCCACCGTGACGTCGCGGAGGCGGCCGTCGAGCCCGAGCCGAGCCATGGCGGCGCTCGCATCCTCGGTTGGCGCGCCGGCGGCTCGTGCCCAGAACCGCACGTTGTCGGCGACGGTCAGATCCTCGTAGAGGCCCGTGGTGTGGCCGAGGAGCCCGACCCGGCGCCGGACGGCACGCGCCTCGGTCCGCAGATCGAGGCCCAGCACCCGACCCGTGCCCGCGCTCAGCGGGACCAGCCCTGCGCAGAGCCGCAGCAGAGTGGTCTTGCCCGCGCCGTTCGGCCCTTGGAGCAGGAGCACCTCGCCGGGCGCGACGGCGAGGTCGACACCGGCGAGAGCGGGGAACCCGCCCAACAGGCAGACGGCGCCGCGGAGGTGGACGGCGGCCTCCATCAGCCCGGGCAGGCTACCGGCTGACGCCTGGGTCAGAGCCGTCGCCTCTACGCTTCCTCGTCGTGCCGGGCGCCGACGGATCTCGCTGGACGACCTTCGCCCGCGTCCTGCACTCGGTCGGGCGGCTCCTGATCACGTCCGGCACGGTGATCCTGCTGTTCGTCGGTTACGAGCTGTGGGGCACGAACCTCCAGACCAACCGGAGCCAGACCGATCTGCGCCGGGACTTTCGCCGCGCCCTCGCCCGCACGAAGGTCGACGACGGCGGGGTCGTGGACGGTTCGGGCCGGACCACGACCACCCGGCCACCCGGCACCGGTTCCGGCTCGACGCCGTCCACGACGCCCCCGTCCACGGCGCCTGGCATCCCGCCGCCGGGCGAGGGCCAGCCGCTCGGGCAGATCTCGATGCCCTCCATCGGCGTGCGGAACTTCGCCATTGTGCAGGGCGTGTCGATCCCCGTACTGAAGCGGGGCGCCGGCCACTACCCCGAGACGCCCCTCCCCGGCCAGGCCGGGAACGCGGCGATCGCCGGGCACCGCACGACCTACGGCGCGCCGTTCCACAACGTCGACAAGCTGCGCCCCGGGGACAGCATCACGGTCCGGACCCTGCAGGGGCTGTTCACCTACAAGGTCTTCGCCACGAAGATCGTGCTTCCCAACGAGGTGTGGGTGCTGCAGGACTTCGGCGACAACCGGCTGACCCTCACGGCCTGCGAACCGAAGTTCTCCGCCAAGCAGCGGATCATCATCATGGCGAAGCTCGTCGGGAACCCGGTGCCGAAGCTGCCCGGCCAGGATGCGGCCGCTCGCAAGATCGCGCGTGCGGGGAGCGAGGCTGCAGCCGGGCGCACCGCCATCGACCAGTACCAGGCCGAAGGGGTCGTCCGCTTCCCTGGTGCCCTGTGGGGCCTCGCCACCGTCGGCGTGTGGGCGCTCGTGCGGCTCGGCGCATGGGGATTGCGGCGGCGGCGGTTCGTACGGGTGCTGCCCTACGCCGCCGGTCTTCCGGTGTGCATGGTGCTGCTGTACCTGTTCTTCGAGAACTTCAGCTACGAGGCGTTCACGGCCGCCATCCGGCTGAACCTCTGAGCTCGTGGCGTCGCCGGCCGAGTCCGGCGCTCGCCTAAGCGGGTGCTCGCCTCAGCGGCCCTCGAAGCGGGGCGGGCGTCGCTCGCGGAACGCCGCGAGGCCCTCCTGCAGGTCGGCGCTGCCCCACGCCGCGGCCCATGCCCGCGCGACGGCGGGGTCGGCCACGGGATCTCGCTCGAGCGCGTTCAGCATCTGCTTGTGGCCCGAGATGGTGAGCGGGGCCTTGGTGGCGATGTCGTCCGCCCACGCCAGGGCCTCGTCCGGTGCGCACGTTCGTTGCACCAGCCCGAGCCGGTGGGCGTCGTCACCGGTGAGCACCTCGGCGGCGAGCAGCATCGAACGGGCGGTGCCCGGACCCGCTTCGCGAACGAGACGGGCCACCGTCCAGTGATCGACGACCAGACCGAGCTTGGCGGCGGGGATGCCGAAGGACGCGGCCGGGGTGGCGGTCCGGATGTCGCACGCGATCGCGAGCTGCGTGCCGGCGCCCAATGCCGCTCCGTCGACGGCGGCGAGCGTCGGGAAGGGTGCCCCGCGGAGGGCTTGGAGCACGTCACGGAGCCGGTCGGCGAAGCCTGCCCCTTCGACACCGGTCAGGTCGGCGCCGGCGCAGAAGTGCCCGCCCGCGCCGCGCAGGACGAGCACCCGGGTGGTGGCCGGAGCGTGCGTGACGGCGTGGTGCAGCTCGTCGAGGGTCTCGTGGTCGACGGCGTTGCGGCGCTGGGGGCGGTCGATGGTGAGGATCCGGACCCGCCCCTGGGGATCGCGGGCGTCGACGTGCACGGTCACGGCGCCGCAACCTACCTGCGGCCGATCGGAGCCCTGGAACCCGCTACTCGCTAGTCCGAGGCGGACCCGTCGTGAGCCGGCGGGAGGCCGGCTCGCCAGCTTGGTGGACGCTTGTCCCTGAAGGCGGCGATGCCTTCGGTGGCCTCGTCCGTCGACGCTGCGACGGTGAGCATGGGATGGAGCAGGCGGAGGGCGTCCTCGGCGGCGAGATCCCACGTCGCGTAGAAGGCGTCTCGACCGAGCCGCATGGCGCCGGGCGGCTTGGCGGCCAGCGTGGCGGTGAGCGAGGCGACCGCGGCGTCGAGCTCGTCGACCGGTACGACGCGCTGGACGAAGCCGATGCGCTCGGCCTCCGCGGCGTCGACCCGGCGACCGGTCATCATCAGCTCGAGGGCGCGCTTGGGTGGCATCGAGCGCGTCAGCGGCACGGTGATCATGTGCGGCCACAGACCGACGTCGATCTCCGGGCAACCGAAGATGGCGTCCTCGGCGGCGATCACGAGATCGCAGGCGCAGGCCAGCCCGAACCCGCCGGCGAGCGCGTGACCGCGAACCCGGGCGATCACGGGCTTCCCGAGCTCCCAGAGGTCGCGGAACAGGCGAGCCAGCTCACCTCGCGCGTCGTGGAGGTCCGCGGTGCTGCTCGAGCCGTCGGCCATGGTGCCGAGGTCGGCGCCCGAGCAGAAGGCCCGATCGCCGGCACCGGTGAGGACGACGACCCGGATGCCGGCTTCGGCCTTCACCTCGGCCAGGCGACGGCGCAGCTGCGCCATCGCCGCCCACGTGAGCGCGTTCCGCTGCGCCGGCCGATCGATCGTCAGGCGGGCGACCGGTCCCTCCCGCTCGAGGCGGATGACGTCCGCCGATCCACCGCCGTCGTGCTCGGCCATGGTCGCCGACCCTACGCCGAACCGTTTCCCTCGCCGCTTCGCTTCGCCTCGCCGCTGCGCCTCACCGCCTCCCCTCGCCCGTCCCGTCCCGCCGCCCCGGGGCTCGCCCGCAGACGACGCGCCCCGATCCGCGTCGCGCCGAATCCCACCCCGCCACCCCGGTCCGCCCCGGGGCTCGCCCGCAGACGACGCGCCACGATCCGCGTCGCGCCGAATCCCACCCCGCCGACTCCACCCCCGCCGCCCCGGTCCGCCGCGGTCCGCCACCCCGGTCCGCCCGGGGCTCGCCCGCGGACAAGGCGCCCCGATCCGCGTCGCGCCGAATCCCACCACACCGACACCACCAGCCCCCCGCGCCACGACCCAACGATCCGCGTCGCGCCGAATCCGGGGCGTCCTGCGGATGCCGGGCGGTCGAGGGCGGCACGCCACGGCCGCTGTCAGGGGTGGCGAGTACCGTGGCGTCGCCGTTGCTCGCGATGTCCGGCCGTCGCCGTCACCCGACCTGCAAGGAGGGCTCGATGGCCGGCCCCAACGGCACGCACAGGTTCCGCCCGCTGACCCCGCCCCCGGCCGCGCTGCGGGGCCGCGACCTCCGGCACGTGTACCTCGTGATCCTCGAGCGTCGCCGGGGCGTTCCCATCTCGATCGGCGAGCTGCAGCGACTCATCGAGTCGTTGGGCTACGAGGTCGCCGGCGCTCAACCGAACAAGGTGCTCGCCGACGCACTGCGGCGCGACCTGGCACTGGGTCGAGTCGTGCGGACCGGCCGCGGCCGCTACGCGTACGGCCGGGTGGCCAAGACCACGGCGTGGCGGTTCCGGATCCGGGTGCACGAGGCCGTCGGCTGGCGCTGAACCCGCTGGGCGAACGGGCTCCGCCGGCATTCGGCGCGACGCGGAACTCGCACCAACATCCAGACGCACCGCACCGACCGAGCGGTTTGCGTGTGACTCCGCCGCAGGCCGACTCACCCCCAGCACGATTCGGCACGACGCGGAACCAACACCCGCACGCAGCACACCCGCCGCACCGACCGAGCGGGTTGCGTATGACTCCGCCGCAGGCCGACTCACCCCAGCGCGATTCGGCGCGACGCGGAATCAACACCCACACGCAGCACAGCCCACCACACCGACCGAGCGGATTGCGTCTGACTTCGCCGCAGCCCCACTTCCCTGTCCGCATCTCGAACGGCCGCACCCCGCTCACCAACCCCAGCACGATTCGGCGCGACGCGGACGGAGCAGGCGAGTCGCGAGCACGCGAGTGGCGAGTCACGAGCACGCGAGTGGCGAGTGCCGAGCCGCGGGCAGGCAGGTGGCGAGCCGCTGGCAGGCGAGTGGCGAGCGCCGAGTCACGAGGAGGCGAGCGCGGAGCCCCGACGCCGCGAAGCCACCGGCAGCCCGCAGCCCGCAGCCAGCAGCCGGCAGCCGGGGCGGGCCAGGCGAGTCCTCGACCGGGCTACGGTCCCGCACCCGGAGGTGCGAATGCGGAACAACGGGGGGCGCATCGTCCTCGCCATCGACCTCGGCACGGGGGGCCCGAAGGCTGCCCTGGTCACCCTCGACGGGGACCTGGTCGGCCATACCTTCGAGCCGACGGAGGTGAGCGTCCTGCCGGGAGGCGGCGCCGAGCAGGATCCGGCCGCGTGGTGGTCGGCGATCACGACTGCGGTGACGCGCCTGGTGGACCAGGCCACGGGTGAGGTCGAGCCCACCGACATCGCCGCGGTGGCCGTCACCGGGCAATGGTCGGGCACGGTCGCCGTGGACGAGAAGGGCGAGCCGCTGGCACCCGCGGTCATCTGGATGGACGACCGGGGCGCCCCCCACATCAGGGAGGTCGTCGGCGGCCGGGTGAACGTGCTCGGCTACGACCCTCGCAAGCTCCAGCGGTGGATCCGGCTCACCGGCGGCGCCCCGAGCCTCTCGGGCAAGGACTCGATCGCGCACATCCTGTTCCTGAAGGAGGAGCGGCCCGACGTCTACCGCGCCGCCCGGTGGTTCCTCGAGCCCGTCGACCACCTGAACCAGCGACTGACGGGCGTCGCGGTGTCGTCCTACGACTGCATCGTCGCCCACTGGTTGACCGACAACCGCAGCCGCGCCACCGTCGCCTACGACGCCCAGCTGCTCGAGTGGTGCGGCATCGACCGCGGCACGCTCCCGGACCTCGTGCCCTCGGCCTCGGTGGTCGGCGGGTTGGTCGAGGCGGTGGCCGACGAGTGGGGCCTCCCTCCCGGCATCCCGGTGGTGACCGCCAGCGGCGACGTCCACTCGGCGGTCGCCGGCTGCGGCGCGGTCGGCGACCTCGATGGTCACCTCTACCTCGGCACGTCCTCGTGGCTGTCGTGCCACGTCGCCAAGCGGGGCACCGATCTGCGCCACAACATGGCGGCGCTCCCGTCCGCCCTGCCGGGCCGGTGGTTCCTCGCCAACGAGCACGAGACCGCCGGCGGCTGCCTGCTCCACCTGCGCGATCGGCTCAACATCGTCGACGACCTCGAGGAGGCGAACGCCGTCGCCGCCACCGCACCGGCCGGCAGCCACCGCCTCGTCTACACGCCGTGGCTCAACGGAGAACGCACGCCCGTCGACGACCACACCATCCGCGGCGGTTGGACGAACCTCGCGCTCGCTCACGACCGGTCCGATCTGGTCCGTTCGGTCTTCGAAGGCGTCGCCCTCAACAGCCGCTGGCTGCTCGACGTGGTCGAGTCCTACGTGAAGCGCCCGTTCCCCTGGCTCAACGTGATCGGCGGCGGAGCGCAGTCCGACCTGTGGTGCCAGATCCACGCCGACGTCCTCGACCGGCCGATCCGGCGCGTCGTCGACGCCCAGCACGCGGGCGCCCGCGGCGCGGCCACGATCGCAGCCGTGGCCCTCGAGGCCGCCACCCCCGAGGCGTGTGCCTCCAAGGTCCGCGTCGAGCGGGAGTTCCGACCGGACCGGGGCAACCGGCCCATGTACGAGGACCTGTACCAGGCGTTCCGTCGCCTGTACAAGGCGAACAAGCCCATCCACGCCCGCCTCAACCGCGCGTGATGCGCGGCGGGCACCCCACCCGGAGGACCCATGGACGCTGCCGAGCGTGAAGCACTCGCCGAGATGCTCGAGCCGGACCTGAAGCCGTACCACGACCGCTTCGCCCGCCATCGCTCGCTTCCGCAGCAGGGGCGTGGGCGCGACGAGGTGCTGGCCGAGATGCGGGAGATGGCGGAGCTGGAGCGTGACCGCTGGGCCGACGGCTTCGCCTCCGGGGCGGTCTACAACGGCGACCCGGAGCACGTCGCCTTCCTCGACGACGTGTACGCGCTGAACAGCCAGACCAACCCCCTCCACGCGGACCTGTGGCCGTCGATCACCAAGTACGAGGCCGAGGTGGTGTCCATGGTCGCCGCCATGCTGCACGGCGGCACCGCCGCGGCGCCCGACGTGTGCGGCACCGTCACCTCCGGCGGCACGGAGTCGATCCTGCTGGCCATGAAGACCTACCGGGACCGGGCGCGGGCGCGGGCGCACGGCGGCACGCGGCAACCCAACGTCGTGGCACCGGTCAGCGCCCACGCCGCGTTCGACAAGGCGTCCCAGTACTTCGGCATCGAGCTCCGCAAGGCTCCCCTGCACGCCGACTTCCGCGTCGACGTCGACGCCGCGGCCGCGCTCGTCGACGACGACACCATCGCCCTCGTCGGGTCCGCGGTGCAGTACCCGCAGGGCGTGCAGGACCCGATCGGCGATCTCGCCGCCCTCGCCGCGGAGCGCGGCATCGGCATGCACACCGACTCGTGCCTCGGTGGCTTCGTGCTGCCGTGGGCCGAGCGGCTCGGACATCATGTCCCGCCCTTCGACTTCCGGCTGCCGGGCGTGACGTCGATGTCGTGCGACACGCACAAGTTCGGCTACGCCGCCAAGGGCACCTCGGTCGTGCTCTACCGCGATCCCGACCTGCGCGCCCACCAGTACTACCGGACCGCCGACTGGCCCGGCGGCCTGTACTTCTCGCCCACGTTCGCCGGTTCGCGCCCCGGCGCCCTGTCCGCCCAGGCGTGGGCTGCGCTCGTGACGATCGGCGAGGAGGGCTACCTGGACGCCACCCGCCGCATCGTCGACACCGCACAGGAGATCCGCCGCGGCGTCGCAGGCATCGAAGGGCTGGCGCTGCACGGCGAGTCGCTGTTCGTCGTGGCCTTGGGCTCGGACGACCCGTCGCTCGACACGTACGCCGTGCTGGACGCCATGGGCCGTCGCCGGTGGAGCCTCAACGGCCTCCAATCGCCGCCGTCGATGCACCTGTGCGTCACGCTCCGGCACACCCAGGAAGGCGTGGCGGACCGCTTCGTGGCCGACCTCGCCTCGGCCGTGGCCGAGGTCCGCGCCGACCCCGGCACCGGAGGCGTCATGGCCCCCGTGTACGGCATGGCCGCGTCGGTGGAGAGCCGCGGGACGGTCGAGGAGATCCTGCGCACGTACGTCGACGTGCTGTTCCGAGCCTGACCCGGGCAGGCTGGCGCGGTGCCCGACCCGACGCCCGATCCCGTCCTGCACCGGCGGGCCCGCATCGCCCGGCTCGTGACGACGGGTCAACGCATCGGCTACGCGCTGTTCGGCCTCGCCGTCGTGACCTTCGTGGTCGGCTTCGTCGCGGGGTTCCCGGGCTGGATCGTCGGCCTGATCGTCGCGGACATGGTGACCGGGTCGCTCGTGCTCGCGCCGGCCATCGTCTTCGGATACGGCGTCAAGGCGGCCGATCGCGCCGACCGGGACGGCACCTGGAGCTGAGCGCTCGGGTGGCGGGTGGAGCGGCCGGGGCCACGGCGGACATCGGCCATGCTCACGCGTTCGCCGTACCCGCGGCATCCCCTGCCATCGCAGCCGAACCCGGCGCACGGCGAGTGCGACACCGGTGGCCGGAGCCCGAGCGGGGCCGTTAGCGTTCCCCGGTCATGGCCGTCCGCCTCCCCGCCTCCGAGCGCCGCCGCCAGCTGCTCGACACGGCCCTCGAGGTGTTCGGCGCGCACGGCTTCCACGGCGCCTCCATGAACCAGGTGGCCGAGGCCGCCGGCGTCACCAAGCCCGTCCTGTACCAGCACTTCCGGTCGAAGCGTGCGCTCTACCGCGAGCTGCTGGACGACGTGGCGGACCGCTTGGCCCTCGCCGTCGTCGAGGCCACCGGCGAGGCCGGTTCGCCGCACCGGCAGGTCCAGCTCGGCCTGCGCACCTACTTCACGTTCGTCCACGGCAACCGGGCCGCCTTCCGTCTGATGTTCGGTAGCGGCACCCGGCGCGACCCCGAGTTCGCAGAGGTCGTCACCCGCGTCGAGGACATGATCGCCGAAGCCGTGGCGGACCTCATCGTGGTCCCCGGCATGGCCCGGGCGTCACGACTGCTGCTGGGTTACGCCATCGTCGGCATGTCGGAGGGCACGAGTCGTCACTGGAGCGAGAACGGCTTCGAGCCGTCACCCGAAGAGCTGGCCGAGCTCGTGGCCGAGCTGGCCTGGGCCGGCCTGCGCGGCCTGCGCCCGGAGACCTGACCCGCTTCTCTCGCCCGTCTAACGCCCGGCGCCGCCGCTCGCCGCGCGCGCCTGCTGTGGCGCGACCGTGGCCCGCGGGTCGCGCGCCGAGGTGAACCCGGCCTTGAACACGGCGAGGCGCTCGCAGGCCGCTCCCGCCATGACGAACCCCCCGCCGGCGACCGCGGCGAGGCGCGACCGGCGCGGGGTGCTCGCCAGCACGGCGGCCCCGGTCAGCCCGAGAACCGCCGCCAACCGCTTCCAGCGCCTCGCCGGCTCCAGACGGTAGGGCTCGGCGAGCGTCCCCAAGCGGTCTTCCATGACCTTGGCGGCGAGCAGCTCCACGCCGACGCCGAGCGCCGCGGCCCGCCGCGCCGGCCCGCTGGCCGGCGGGGGTGCCAGCACGCACGCCGCCCCTCCCGCGCTGGCCAGGGCCCCACCCGCGAAGACGAACGGCAGCTCTCGCCTCGCCTCGTGCCAGACCGGCACGGCGGTGTCGGCCAGCAGCACGGCGGTGTAGGTGGCCAGGGCGGGGCCGAGCACGCCGGCCGCGAGCTGCGCGGCGCGCCGCAACCGAGGGAACCAGCCCAGCTCACCGAGCACTGCGGCGCCGACCGCCGCGGGGCCGAACCCGGCGAGGATCCACGAACCCATGCTCATCGGCGAGGTGGGCTTGAACACGCGCAGCATGTGCGAAAAGCGCGACGGCCGCCCGAGGTCCGACACCAGCAGCACCGGGCTCGCGAGGGTCCCGGCGAGCGCGGCCCGCTCGAGCGCTCGGGCGAGGTCGTCGTCGCCGGCCAGCCGCGCCGCGAGCGCCAACGTCGCGGACGCACCGGCCAGGCCCCCGCTGAACAGGTACCACGGGATCTCCCACGTCCAGGTCGGCTCCCGGATCACCGGCTGGTCGTAGTAGGTGCGGACCTCGACGTCGGGCACGACCGCGAAGCGGTCGCCCTTGCGCCGCCCGGTGTGCCCCGCGGGTCGAGCCTCGACGCTCACCGGCGGCCTCCGGCCACCACCGCGAACGCGGCGCCGGCGAGTCCGAGCGCGGCGACCCCGGCCGCCCTCCACATCGACCCGACGTCACGGGTCGTGTCGACCGGGTCCGGCGGCAGGCCGTACACCTCGGGCTGGTCGAGGAGGAGGAAGAAGGCGCCGGCCCCACCGATGCCGTCCGCCTCGTCGTGCAGGTACAGGCGAGCCTCGTCGACGCCACGGGCCCGCAGCTCCTGCACCCGCTCGCCGGCGCGGGCCCGCAGCTCGTCGAGCGGTCCGAACTGAATCGACTCGGTAGGGCAGGCCTTGGCGCACGCGGGGTGCAGGTCGTCGCGGAGCCGGTCGTAGCAGAGCGTGCACTTCCACGCGAGGCCGTCGGACTCGCGGCGGTCGATCACCCCGAAGGGGCACGCGGGCACGCAGTAGCCGCAACCGTTGCAGACGTCGGACTGGACGACCACGGTGTCGAACTCGGTGCGGAACAGCGCGCCGGTCGGGCACACGTCGAGGCAGGCCGCGTGGGTGCAGTGCTTGCAGACGTCGGACGACATCAGCCACCGCAGGCCGCCGTCGCCGACCGCGCCCCCGCCCACGGCGCCGCCTGCTGCCGGCTGCTCCACGAAGGCGACGTGGCGCCACGTGTCGGCGCCGAGCTTGCCGGTGTTGTCGTAGGACCGGCCCGTGAAGCGCAGCGGCCGGTCCGGCACGCCGTTCCACTCCTTGCACGCCACCTCGCAGGCCTTGCACCCGATGCACACCGACGTGTCGGTGAAGAACCCGTAGCGCACCCCCGGCTCGATGTGGTCGGCGACGGGTGCGTGCTCGACGAGCGGCTCGATGGTGGTCACGTCGCCTCCTCGTTGGCGTCGGTCGGCATGGGGACTTCCTCCGGAGACGGCGGCCAATCCACCTCGCTCCCGGCAATCTGCGTGGTTGGAACCGGTCAGGCCCGCAGCCTCATCGAGATCCGGAACGAGACAGGCGCGACACGTTGTCCAACGCGAACGTCGACGGGCGTCGTTCGCCCGCTCCGACGACGAGCTTGCGCGGTTGGCGGAGGCAGTCCGCAACGTTGGCCAATTCCGTGGGGGATCAGAGGGCGAGATGGAGGCGCAACGCCTCGTCGAGAGCGGCGACGAGATCGCCGGTGAGAGCGCCGAGGCGCGGTCCGATGCGTTCGACCGCGACCGACCGCACCTGTTCGGCCTGAGCCTTCGATTCCTGCTCGAGGCCGGTGCTCGCCGCGTCCAGCCTCACCTGGAACGGATGGACCCGGGACACGTTCGAGGTGACGGGAACGACCGTGACCACGCCTCGCCCCAGCCGCACGGCCGTCATGTTCGCGCCGTCGTTGCTCACGATGACAGCGGGCCGGCGCTTGTTCGCCTCTGCCCCCCGCGACGGATCGAGATCGACGAGCCGGATCTCGCCCCGGCGCATCAGCGGAGACCGTCGCCGGCAGCGGCCTCCCACACCTCCGCGTCGGCGCTGTCAGCCCACTCCGCCCATGCCTGCTCGTAGCCGGGCCCCAACTGAGAGGAGCGCAGCAGTCGGACAGCCGTCTGCACCGCAGCGGACCTCGATCCGATCCCCTCACGCTCAGCGAACTGGTCGAGGAACCGGACGTCTTCGTCCGGCAGGCTCACGCTCAACTTCACACCGGCAATGCTACCGCAGGTGCGCACCTGGTAGGAACCGGCAGGGACACGGCCATGACGGATGCAGACGGCGACTCGAATCGATGTGACCGGCCCGGCGGGGTCCCCCACCAGCGGCCCGAACGCCCATCACGTCGCCTCCTCGTTGGCCTCGGTCCGGGGATAGCTCTCGACCAGCTCGCGGCGCGCCCGCCCGCGCGGCCGGCGGCCCGGGCGGATGTCGCACGTGGCCACCTTGCTCTCTTGGATGTGGACGTTCGGGTCCGTGGTCACGCCGAGCAGGTCGTTGGCCGAGTCGCCCGTCGACAGGCCACGGCCGCCCCAGTGGTACGGCAGCCCGACCTGGTGGACCGTGCGCCCCTGCACGGTCAGCGGGCGGAGTCGATCGGTGACCAGCACGCGCGCTTCGATGGCCGAGCGCGACGTGATGACGGTCGCCCAGTCACCGGGCACGAGGCCGCGCTCGGCCGCCAGCTCGGGGCTGACCTCGCAGAACATCTCCGGCTGCAGCTCCGACAGGCGCCCGACGAAGCGGGACATGCCCCCGGCGGTGTGGTGCTCGGTCAGCCGGTACGTCGTGACCACGTAGGGGTAGGCCGGGTCCTGTTGCGGGTTGGCCGGGTTGCGGGGGTCGCGCAGCTGCTGGCGCGTGGGGTTGGCGCGGATGCGGTAGAGCGGGTTCGGGAACGGCGACTCGTCGGGTTCGTAGTGCGCGGGGAAGGGCCCGTCCTTCAGTCCCGATGGCGCGAACAACCAGCCGCGCCCGTCGGCCTGCATGACGAACGGCTCGTCGCCCCGCAGCGCCCATTCCGCCTGAGCATCGTCCGGCGGCTGGTAATCCGGTGGCATCGATGCCACGAAATCGGGCACGTCGGCACCGGTCCATTTCCCGTCTTCGCCATCCCACCACACCAGCTTCTTGCGCTCCGACCACGGCTTGCCGTCCGGATCGGCGGAGGCACGGTTGTAGAGGATCCGGCGGTTCGCCGGCCACGCCCACCCCCATTCCGGCGCCACCCACGACTGCTCCCCGCCGGGCTTGCGCCGGCGCGTCTGGTTGACGTGGTCGGCGCGGCAGCCGCAGTAGATCCAGCAGCCGCACGTCGTGGACCCGTCGTCGGCGAGCTCGGTGTAGGCCGACAGCGGCTCGCCGTCGGGCCCCCAGCCGTTGATCTCCGCGAGCACCGCGTCGGCGCTCGGGTCCTCCAGCGGGCCCGACGTCGGGTAGTCCCACGCCAGCTTCAGCACCGCCTCGTCGCGGGGGCTGTCGGAGCCGGCCAGCTTCTCGCGCACCTTCCGGCCGAGGTGGTACGCGAACCACAGCTCGGACCGCTGGTCGCCCTTGGGCTCGACGGCCTTGTCGTGCCACTGGAGCAGGCGCTGGGTGTTGGTGAACGAGCCGTCCTTCTCGGTGTGGGCCGCGGCCGGCAGGAAGAACACCTCGGTGCCGATCTCCTCGGTGCGCAGCTCGCCGTCGTGGATCTCGGGGCTGTCGTACCAGAAGCTGGCCGTCTCGATCTCCGAGAAGTCGCGCACGACCAGCCACTCCAGCTCGGCCAGCGCCAGGCGTTGCATGCGCGAGTTGCCCGAGCCGACGGCGGGGTTCTCGCCGAGCACGAAGAAGCCCGTCACCTCGTGGCGCAGCATGCCCAGGGTGGTCTGGTAGGTGGAGTGGTCGCCGTCGATGTGGGGCAGCCAGCCGAAGCCGAAGTCGTTCTCGGCCGTGGCGTGCTCGCCCCAGTAGGCCTTCAGCAGGCTGACCACGTAGGCCCGCATGTGGCCCCAGAACCCGGCCGCGGCGGCGTCGGCCGCGCACAGCTCGTCGACGCTGTTCTGGCCGGCGGCCGGCATCGGGATGTAGCCGGGGAGGATGTTGTAGAGCGTCGGTATGTCGGTGGAGCCCTGGATCGACGCGTGGCCCCGCAGCGCCATGATGCCGCCGCCGGGCCGGCCGATGTTGCCCAGCAGCAGCTGGATGATCGCCGCGGTGCGGATGTACTGCACGCCCACGCTGTGCTGCGTCCAGCCGACGGCGTAGCAGAAGGCCCCCGTGCGCTCCCGACCGCTGTTGTCGCACAGCGCCTCGCACACCCGCAGGAACTGGTCGCGGGGCACGCCGCACACCTCTTCGACCAGTTCGGGCGTGTAGCGGCTGAAGTGCTTCTTGAGGAGCTGGTAGACGCAGCGGGGGTGCTGGAGGGTGGGGTCGGTCTCGGGGGCATCGCTCCGCTCCAGCGTGGCGCCGCCCGAACCGTGCGTCTCGCCCTGCGCGGCGCCCTCACGCGCCCCTGCTGAGGGCGCTGCGGTCATGCCCGCGTACGACCACGTCGTCACGTCGTAGGAACCGGTGGCCGCGTCGTAGCCCGAGAACAAGCCGTCGAGGTCCTCGGTGCCGGCGAACTCCTCGCCGACGATCGTCGCGGCGTTCGTGTACCGGACGACGTACTCGCGGAAGTCCCGCTCGTTCTCCAGGATGTGGTGGACGATCCCCCCGAGGAAGGCGATGTCGCTGCCGGCGCGGAGAGGGACGTGGATGTCGGCCACCGCGCTCGTACGCGTGAAGCGGGGATCGACGTGGATCACGGTCGCACCCCGGGCCTTGGCCTCCATGACCCACTGGAACCCGACCGGGTGGCACTCGGCCATGTTCGAGCCCTGGATGACGATGACGTCGCTGTTGGCCAGGTCCTGCTGGAACCCGGTGGCGCCGCCTCTACCGAAGGAGGTCCCCAGACCGGGGACCGTGGAGGAATGTCATATGCGCGCCTGGTTCTCGATCTGCACCGCGCCCCACGAGGTGAACAGCTTCTTGAGGAGGTAGTTCTCCTCGTTGTCGAGCGTGGCTCCGCCGAGGCTGGCGATGCCCATGCAGCGCCGCAGCGGGTGGCCCTTGTCGTCGTGCTCCTGCCAGCTTCGCCGCCGGGTGTCGATGACGCGGTCCGCGATCATGTCCATGGCCCGGTCGAGCGAGAGCTCCTCCCACTCGGTGCCATGGGGCCGGCGGTACTTCACCTTCTGCTCTCGACCGGGACCGGTGACGAGCGCCTTGGTGGCCGACCCCTTCGGGCACGGGCGGCCGCGCGAGATGGGGCTGGCCGGGTTGCCCTCGACCTGGGTGACCTCGTCGCCGTGGACGTAGACGAGCTGCCCGCAGCCCACCGCGCAGTACGGGCAGATCGACTCCACCACGCGATCGGCGGTGGCGGTGCGGGCGGTCAGGTGATGCGTGCGGTCGCTCTCCACGGCCTGGCGCAGGCCCAGGCGATCGCCGCCTTCGCCGCGCAGCTGGCGCAGCACCGGCCACTCGGCGATCCGCTCACCCATCCCCATCGCCGACCTCCGTTGCCACGTGATCTCGCCTGGAGCCCGCGGCGCCATCGGCGCCCGCCGAGCCGCTTGTGCCTACCCGAACCACCGCTGCCTACACCGAACCGCCGCTGCCTACACCCAACCACCGGCGCCGACACACTGCCCGACCACGCTGCTCGATCGGAGGCGCGAAAACCCGAGTTCCGGTCCGTCCCGAAGCCGGCGATGCGGCTACGTTGCCGCGTCCGTGACGGCGTTGTCACTGCGGCCACGGTGCCGCTCGGTCGGCAGGACCAGCGTCCTGGCATCGTTCGAGGAGTACTTCCACCCGGACCGCCCGGCACCCCGGGCGCACTACTCGACCGGGCAGATCGCCGCCCACATGCACCGCGTGCTGCAGGGCCGCGGACCGGTCGACTACGTCGGCGAACGCGCTCACGGCGGCCTGCGCGCCGACGTCTTCGTCGGACACTTCTGGTCGTTCGCCGAGTACGTGCAACGCAACCGGTTCGGGCGCTCCGTGGCGTTCTACCCGGTCGCCGATCCGGCCTGGACGAGGGCGGTCCTGACCCCGCTGGCCGCCGAGCTGGGCGTTCCCGTGCCGGAATGGGACCTGCCCCCCGCCGGCTTCGACCACGAGGCGACCATGGAGCTGGCCGACCTCGTCGTGCTCGTGGGCAACCGAACGACCCTCGCCACGTTCCCCGCCCGGTGGCGATCCAAGATCCGGCTGCTCAACTACGCCCCCGACGAGCGCGTCCACCTGCCTTCGCCCAGGCCGCGACCGCGCGACGACTTCTGCTACGTGGCGACGTGGTGCGACCTGCGCAAGGGCTTCATGGACGTCCTCGACACCTGGGACCAGGCACCGCTGGGGAACGCCGCCTCGTCGAGCCGGTTGCACGTCATCGGCGGCTTGAAGGCACCGTGGCGGCGACTCGTGGAGCGCCGGGGCATCCCGGCGCTCGTCTACCACGGCTTCGTCGACTCCCACACCGCCGCCTTCCGGGCGCTGGTGCGGGCCTGCCGCTTCGCCCACATCCCGACGTGGTCCGAGGGCCAGATGGGCACGCTGTTGGAGGTGGCGGCGCAGGGCTGTGTACCGCTCACCACCGCCATCAGCGGCGTGGACGAGGAGGTGCTGCGCCACTGCCTCGTCGTGAGGCCCCGCGACATCGCCGGACAGCGCGCCGCGCTCGCCGAGGCGCTGTCCTGGCCGCCCGACCAGTACGCCCGGCGGCGCCGGGCCCTGAGGGCCGCCGTGCGGCGTCACCACAGCTGGGACGCGTTCGAACGAGGCTTCGCGGCCGCGCTCGAGGAGGTCTCGTGACGCGGCAGGGCCCGGCACGCCGGAACGGCTGGTCGGCGACGGTGCATCGGGCACCGCGGAGGCGCGACGGCGCCGGGCACCTCGTGGTGCCGGAGTTCGTCTCCGAACAGTGCTGCGAGAGCCTGCTCACCGCCGTGGAGCGCTGTCGCTCCCGATGTCCGCTGCCCCTCGTGGTCCGCGACGACCCCGGCCGCCCCCTGCGCTACGTCGTCATCGACGGGGCCGTGGCGGCGCGGGAGCTGCCCGAGCTCGCCCCGCTGGCCGAGCAGGTCAGGAGCGTTGCGGCGGCGACGTTCGATCGGCCCCTCGTGCCGTTCCCCGACCCCCGGATCGCGGTGAACGTGAACATCACCCCTCCCGGAGGCGAGTACCGCTGGCACTACGACCGGAACCCGGTCACCGGCATCGTGTACCTCAACGCCGTGGCCGGCGGTGCGATCGAGCTCTGCCCGAGCTACCGGCTGCCCACACTGCCGGGCGCGGCCGGCGAGACGGCCGCCGGCCTGACCCTGCGGCGCGCGCTGGACAGCGTGGCGGCGGCGGGGCCGTTGCGGCGCACGCTCGGCCGCCCCCTGAGCGTCGACCCGAGCCCGGGCACGCTCGTCCTCATGCGAGGGGACCGCTGCCTCCACCGGGTCCAGCCCGTCGCGGGCGACCACGACCGCATCTGCGCCGTCTTCGCGTACGACGACCCCTCCCCCGCCGCTCGCCGGCGGCCGGCTCTGGACCGCTACCTCTACTCGGGCGAGCGCTGCCAGGCGAGCGACCCCAACTACCGCCACTGAGCCGGCCCGCCGGTGCGCCGCAGGGCGGGGGGGCCGGCTTCAGGGCGGTGGCGCGGGGGCGGCGTCGCCGCTCGCCTTGGCGCCCCTCCGCCGGTCACCCGGCGGAGGGGCGCACGAGCTCAGGGCGCGGCCGAGATGGCCTCGACGAGGTCGCCGACCTTGCCCTCCGGCAGGTGCGTGGCGATGTCGGCCTGGCTCACCATGCCGACCAGCTCGGTGCCGTCGATGACGGGCAGGCGCCGCACCTTGTGCTCCTTCATGGTGCGCAGCGCCTCCTCGACGGAGTCGTCGGCACCGATGGTCACCACCTCCGGCTGGTCGGCCACCTGCTCGAGCGTGGTCGACGCCGGGTCCTTCCCGGCCGCCAGAACCTTGACGACGATGTCCCGGTCGGTCACGACGCCGTAGAGCTTGCCGTCGTCGCGGCACACCGGGATGGCTCCTACGTCGGCCGACGCCAGGCGCTCGGCCGCCTCCTGGACGGTGGCATCCGTCTTCAGGTACTCCACGCCCGGGGTCATGATCTCGCGTGCGGTCGTCATCGATCTCTGCGATGGTCCGGCGCCGTTCCTTCCCCCGTCGATCCGGACCAATCGCCCCGCCGTCGGCCGAGGCGGTTCAACCGCTCGGGCCCTCGCCGGACATGGGATCGTCGCCGGTCAGCGGCGGACCCTCCCGGTCGGCGGCGGGTGTGCCCGCGGTGCCCGGGGTGGGCTCGGTCCAACGTCCGCCGGCAGTCGGGTCGCTCACACCGCCCGGCTGCGGTCCGAGGCCCCCAGCGGGGCCGCCACCGTCGGCTGCGGCGGCGCCACCGGGCGGCGCGGCAGGCTCGGGCGCGGCCGGCGTGGCGCCGGCTGCGTCGCTGCCTCCGGCCGTCGGCTCGCCGGCTCCTGTGGCCCCTAGCGTCGTGGCCGCTGATGCGTCTTCGGCACCACCCGGACCGGGGCCTCCGATGCCCGTGCCCTCGCCCGCCCCCCGAGCGGTGCTCGGCGCGGACCCCGGCGGGCCAGCGGTGTCGTCACCCATGGTCGGAACCTCCTGCGTCGCTCGTCGCTCCCTACCCCGGCCGCCCGCCGCCGGCGTCCCGGGACGGTCACGGGTTTGCGGTCCGACCGGCCGGGGAAGGCGGCGACCATGGCAGACGAGCAGGATCAGGCCGAGTCGCTCGACGACGACCGCGTCGCCGGCGCCTACCCGCCCGACCGCCCGCTGGGCGTCGACGCCTACGGCACCACCGGGTCGGAGGAGCGCTGGGACGAACCGCTGCCGGAGCGGGTCGCCCGCGAAGAACCCGACGAGCTGGCGCGCGCCCTCGACGAGCAAGGCAGCCTCGTCGCGCCCGACGAGGGAGTGCACGACGACACCGATGCCGAGGCGGTCGCCTACCTCGCCGGCGGTGAGGACGTCGGCGCGCTGGACGCGGACGACATCGCCACGGGCGACACGACCGTGCGGGACGTCGTGCAGGAGCGCGAGGCAGACGTGCCCGCCGAGGAAGCGGCGGTGCACGTGGTCGGCGACGAGCCCACCTGAGACTGGTGTTCCGGCCCGCTCAACGGCCGGAATACCGCCACGCCCGAAGCACGGGCGCGAACGCGCCCGGAGCACCGCGACGCTCTGGTCGCCGGAGCCGTCAGAAGGCCCGACCGGAGCCGAGGCTCGGATCGTCCCGGCGCAGGCGCTGGCCCGCCGCCCCGAGCACGAGCATGCCGAGGCCGAGCACCAGGTGCAGCACGTCGTCGGCGGTGTTGAGAGGTACGAAGTTGGCGGACCCGTTGCCGACCGCGAACCCGTAGAACGCCAGCACCAGGTAGATGAAGCCGCCGATCATCAGGTACATGCGGGCCGCTCCGTGCTTCGCGGCCAACGCCAGACCGGCGACGCCGAACGCGATGTGCACGAGGTTGTGCAGCACCGAGACCTGGAACAGGCCGAGCAGCTTGGCGAGCGAGTCGTGGCCGGCGAAGGCCATGTCCCCGTAGTTGGTCGTGATCCCGGGGACGAACCCGAGGATCCCGACGAGGAGGAACACCGCGCCGACGACCATCGCGAAGCGACGAGCGAGCGAGCCGTCGTCGCGCAGGCCTGTGCCGGTGCGAGAGGAGCGCTCGGTGCGAGATGCACCGGGCACGCCTTGGGAGTGGGCGGAACCGCTGACCATCGAGGCCTCCCGGGCCGTTGGGGGATGCGTGCTGGGGCTGGGGCACTGATCTGACCGCCCGGTGAGGCACCAAACCGGCCGCCTCGCAACTGAGACGAGGAGCGGCCGAGCCCCGGGGGGTGGCGCGGTCGGCAAGGATGGGCCACGTGTCCGTCAGAAGGAGCACCCTGTGATCGGCTTCATCGTCTTCGGTCTCGTGGTCGGAGCCCTCGCCCGCCTCATCGTCCCGGGCCGCCAGGCCATCGGCCTGTGGCTCACGCTCCTCGTCGGCGTGATCGGGTCCGTGGTCGGTGGGATCATCGCCAACGCGTTGGGCACCGGGACCATCTTCGAGCTGAACCTGCTCGGCTCCGTGGTGGCGATCCTCACCGCGACCGTGCTCGTCGTGCTCGTGGCCCGTGTATCGCACAGCCGCGCCGGCGGCGGTCACCACGCCTTCTGAACGGCACTCGCAGCGGCGTGTCGCATGCGCGCCGGCCTCGCCCGTGCCGCGACGCCACCGGCAGGTCGACGAGGTCGCTCAGGAGCTGCCGGTCTGGCGGTGCGGGGCGTGGACCGGCTTCGATTCCGGCGACCCCTGCTGGCGGAACCAGATGGTGAACACGACCAGCGAGGCCACCGCCAGGAACTCCGACTGCCAGTTCTGGAACGACTGGAACCAGAACTCGCCGCGGGTCAGGAACTGCGGGATGCTCACGGCCTGCCCACCGTGCGCCAGTTGCTGCTGGCTGAAGTCGCGCGCGCCCGTGACCGCATGCATCCCCCACGAGGCGAAGAACAGCGCGAAGAAGGCGATGCTGAGCGAGTTCTTGTAGAGCACGAGGCTGAACCCGCCTCGGCGCACCGGGCCCGGCGCCTCGGGGTCGAGCCGGTGCGAACGCGGGTCCTCGTCGACGTCGTCGTCGCCCTCCATCGGTTTCGACTCGCTCGACCCACGCTGGCGGAGCCACACGGTCAGGAGCACGTAGGCACCCATCTGGAGGAACTCGGACTCCCAGTTCTCGAACGTCGCCTCGCCGAAGTTGGCGGTCGTGAGATAGCGAGGGAAGCTGACCGCCGACTGTCGATGGTCCTTCTGGTCGGAGTTGTACGTTCGCCAGCCGGCGAGGCCCTGACCGAACAGGAGGGTGACGAAGAACAGCGTGAACACGGCGATCGCCAGGGAGTTGTCGCGCAGGAGATCTCGAGCGCTGCGCTCGTTTGACTCGGGGCGGACCTGCGACTCGGCGACGGTCACGGCCACGCCTCTACCCCGCTGGTGTGAGCGGGCTTCGAACGGCGGCGAGCTCAGCGACCGCGCAGCCGGTCGGCCTGGAGCTGCTGGTTGACCTCGACGACGACGAGCACGAGCGCGACAGCGCTGAGCACCCAGCGCCGAGGCAGGGCGAGGTTCAGCCAACGGTGCGTGACCCGCCCGACGGCGGCGCGCGCGAGGAACAGCACCGCGCCCACGCCGAGCAGCACGGCGATCGGGTTCCACGACCACGCCGCTCCCACGTTGCCGAGGGCGAGCTGGTAGGTCCCGCGCGTCCCGCCGCAGAAGGGGTCCATGACGCCGAGCCGGTGCAACGGTCCGTGGATGTCGATCCCCGGCAGCCCGAAGATGCGCAACGCCACGGCGCCGCCGGTGAACAGCAGGGCAACGGAGGTGTAGGACCACATCCGGTCGACGTCGTCGACGTGCAGACCGGACCTGCTGCCCGTCGGTGGCGCGACGAACCCGGCCTGGGCCGTCATCGCGACGCGCAACCCGCTGTGTGAAGGGATTCGAGCACGAGCGCCGATGCTAGCGGCGGGACCGGAACGCAGAGCCGCGCACTCGGGAGCCGCAGGTCCTTCAGGCGCCCCCGTTCGGAGCGCCGCCCTCCGCTATGCGCGTGGCGAGCGCGCTCCCGACCGCGGCCACGTCGTCCCAGCGCACCAAAGGGGGAGCCGCCGGCGCCGCGTGGCCGGACACGCACACCACTCCCAGCACGGCGACATCGCCGAGTGCGACCCCGGCGTCGGCGGGCGAAGCGAGGGGTGACACCTGCTCCCACAGCCAACCGTCGCGATCGGCGTGCCGGAACGATCGCCACGCGGTCACGCTGCCGATCTCGCCGGCCCGGCGCGCCCGACCGGTGCTCGGATCGCCCGCGCCGGTTCGCCACGTGCGCTGGTCGAGCTGTCGCCACGGACCGCTCGGCAGGTCGGCCGCCGTGAGCAGCATCGCCTGGCTCCGTGCGGCACCTGGCTTGCGCCCGATGCTCGCCACCATCCACCTCGCTCGTCGCCGCGCCGCCACGGGTCGATGATGACCCAGACAGGAGCGGGCGGGGACGACCGCCTACTCGATGCGCAACCCCGAGATGGCCCGCGCGATCACGAGCTCCTGGATCTGCTCGGTGCCCTCGAAGATGTCGAAGATCTTGGCGTCGCGGTGCCAGCGCTCGACGGGGTACTCGCGCGTGTAGCCGTAGCCGCCGAGGACCTGGATGGCCCGCTCGGTGACCCTGACCGCAGTGCGCCCGGCATAGAGCTTCGACATCGAACCTTCGGCGTTCTTGTACGAGGCGTTGCGGGCCATCCACGCCGCGCGCCACACGAGCAGGCGAGCGGCGTCGACCTCCATGCACATGTTGGCGAGCATGAAGGCGATCGACTGGTTCTGGATGATCGGCCTACCGAACGCCTTGCGCTCCTTGGCGTACTCCAGGGCGTACTCGTAGGCGGCCCGAGCCACGCCGATCGCCTGCGCGCCGACGGCCGGCCGCGTCGCCTCGAAGGTGGCCATGGCCGGCTGCTTGCCCGACGACGCCGCCTTCTTCGGGTTCTCGAGCGCCTCACGGGAGCGAGCCAGCTTCTCGTCGAGCCGCTCCTTGCCGCCGAGCAGGCACGAACCCGGCACCCGTACGTCGTCGAGCACCACCTCGGCGGTGTGCGAGGCGCGGATGCCGTGCTTCTTGTACTTCTGGCCCTGCGACAGACCGGGCGTGCCGGGCGGGACGACGAAGCTGGCCTGGCCCCGTCCCTTCAGCTTCGGATCGACCGCGGCCACGACGACGTGCACGTTGGCGATCCCACCGTTGGTGATCCACGCCTTGGTGCCGTTCAGCACCCACTCGTCCTTGGCCTCGTCGTAGACGGCGCGGGTGCGCAGCGAGGAGACGTCGGAGCCAGCGTCGGGCTCGCTCACGCAGAAGGCGCCGAGCTTCACGTCGTCGGCGGTGCCGTAGCACTGCGGCACCCACTCCATCATCTGCTCGGGGGTGCCGTTGCCGGAGATGCCCGCGGCGGCGAGGCCCGACCCCATGATCGACAGGCCGATGCCGGCGTCGCCCCAGAACATCTCTTCGATGGCGATCGGCAGCGTGAGGCCGGTCGGATCGCCGAGCATGGCGTTGGCCATGAAGTCGAACCCGTACAAGCCGATCTTGGCCGCCTCCTGCACGACCGGCCACGGGAACTCCTCGCGCTCGTCCCACTCCTCGGCCACCGGCCGGATGGAGTTGACCGCGAAGTCGTGGACCCAGTCGCGGATCTGCTCTTGTTCCTCGTTGAGCTGGAGGGAGAACTCGGCCATCGGGCCTCCTCGTGCTGCGAGCCCCGCCCGTCCCCCTGGGCGCTGCGGTTACCAACAGGTAGGGAGACGCTAGGGGCCGGCGCGAGGCACCACCAAACCGCAGGCGTCCCACGCTCGGACGCGCCGTCGCCCGCGCTGTCAGGTTCCGAGCGGGACGGTCGCGGCGCGGCGGTCCCGCGACGATCTCGCCGCCGGAACGAGCAGCACGGCCACGACCACGAGAGCACCGCCGGCCAGGTACGGCGCCACCACGGACACCTGCCCGAACAGCACGCCGGCGACGGTGGGGCCGACCACGCGCGCCAGGCTCCCTGCCGACTGCTGCGCGCCCAGGACCTGGCCGCGCCGGCGGGCCGGAGCGAGGGCGGCCACGGCGGACGCCATGGTCGGGGTGACGAGCCCCTGGCCCACGACGAGCAGGACGAGGGCCACCCCGATGCCGGGCCAACCCGCGTCGAGGGCGAGCAACAACAGGCCCGCCGCGTTGGCGCCCAACCCGGCCCGCAGGGCGCCGGTCTCACCGAGGCGGGCGACGGCGGGGTGCACGAGCGTGACCTGCACGACCACCAGCGCCGCTCCGATGGCCGTGAACACCCCGGCTGTGCTCGACAGCGTGAGCTGCAAGCGCCGCTCGACCAGCAACGCGAAGGTCGCCTCGAACCCGCTGAAGGCGACGAGCGCCGCAAAGGCGACGACCATCAGGCGCACCACGCCGCCAGGCAGACCACTCAGGGGCCCGGTGCGTCCCGGTGGCTCGAGGCCGGGGACGAGCCGATCGGAGGGCTCGTCGCGCCCGAGGCCCTCGCCGGCGGGCGCGGTTGATGCCGCGGCCGCAGCCGGGGTCGGTTCCTCGGTCGGGGTCCGTGCCGCGGCCGGGGCCGGCACGGCTCGGGCGGGGCGCGTCTCGGGCAACCGGCGCACCGCCACCACGGCGTTCACGGCGGCGATGGCGGCGGCCACGAAGAACGGCAGGCGCGGGGTGTCGAGCGCGGCCAGCGCGGCGATGGCCGGACCGAGCACGAACCCGACGCCGAACGCCGCCCCCAGGAGACCGAACAGCCGCGGGCGCTCGGACGGCGACGCCACGTCGGCCACCGCCGCCTGCGCCACCGAGACGCTCGCTCCCGACGCACCGTCGACGATCCGGCCCAGCAACAGCAGCGCCACGGAGTGCGCCAGCCCGGTCATCACACTGCCGATGGCCGTGCCGCACAGCGAGACCAGCAGCACCGGCTTGCGCCCGAAGCGGTCCGACAACCGGCCCATCAGCGGCGCGCACGCGAGCTGCGCCAGCGAGAACGACGCCACGACGAGCCCCACCGTCGTGGGGCTGGCGTTCAGGTCCTGCGCATAGCGCGGCAGGATCGGAAAGACGATCCCGAAACCGATCAGGTCGACGGCGACGGTCGTCCAGAGCGCGCCGAACCCCGGCGGCAGGGGGCGCCATGGACTCCGGCGTCGGCGCGTCGGACGGCGGGACCGGGGCACGGGCGGCAGCGTCGACGGCCTCCGCCGGAGGGGTCAAGTCGGTGGAACGGCGGTGAGCCCGGGCGCCGGCAGGACGGTGAGCCCGGGCGCCGGCAGGACGGTGAGCCCGGGCGGCGAAACCTCTGGCGCCGCACCGGCGCGGATCGCACCTACAGGAGGCAGCATGACCGGGACCGGCCTCGCAGCCGTCGACAGCAGGGCACGGTTCCGTGCCACCGACTCCGGTGCCGTCGCGCAACCCGACGTGGCTGCGGTCGCGGTCGTCGTCACTGATGCGGTCGCGGTCGCCGATGCCACCGTGGAGGCGGCGCGGCTGGGCGATCGTGCCGCGTTCATGGCGCTCGTCGACGCACACGGCGGCACCGCATGGGGCCTCGCCCGCCTCATCGCGGGCGACGACGACGAGGCCAGCCGCGTCACCGGTCGCAGCTTCACGTCGGCGTTGGCGGCACGTACGGCGGGCTTCTGCGCGCCCGGCGGCCCGTTCGTCCCCGGGCTCCTGCGGTCGGTGCGCGAGGCCGTGGTCGCGGCCCACGGCTCGGTCGACGTCGACCTCGACGAGCCGGGCCGCACGGCCCGCTGGCTCCGGGCGCGCGCCGGCCTCGACGCCAGCGAGATCGCAGCCGTGCTCGACGTGGGCGTCATGGAGGTGTGCACCTACCTCGTGAGCGGCGAGCCGACGCCGGCAACCCCGGTGCCGGATCTCGATGGCCTCGAGGCCGCCGCCGCCGACGCCTGGGAGGCCTGGCAGAGCGGCGCCGACGACCGGGATCGTTCCGGTCGCCACGCCGCGCTCGCCACCCTCATCACCGCCGGCAGGGGTCTGGGCGCGGCGTTGGACCGCCTCGGCCGCGAGCTGGCCGCCGCCATCGCGTCCGCCACGGCACACGGCGGCCCGTTGCTGGCACGCGCTCGTCACCGGGCGGGCAACCTCGCGCCTCGATCCGGCGGTGGCGAGGGCATCGACTCCGGGGGCCTCGTCAGCCGCCTGCTGCCGATGTTCCGTGCGCGGCATGTGGCGTCGCCCCGCCGGCTCGCGGCGGCGGCCACGGTGGTGCTCGTGCTGTCGCTGGGCACCGCGTCGGTGCTGGCCATCGTGCAGGCCAGCCGCACCGGAGCCGAAGCCGACGCCGCCGCGGTGCGGAACCTCAACCGTTGGGGACCATCGCTCGAGGGGCCGGGGGTCGCGGGCCGCTCCACGCTCGCCGGTGCGTCCGGTGGGCCGGGCGCGTCCGCCGACCAGCTCCTCGGCCGGCCCCTGACCTCCGCCGAGCAGGCGGCGTCCATCCCGATCAGCTACGTCGGCCGAGCCCCCGGCCAGCCCGACGGCGGCTCGACCCGCGGGTCCGGCGCGCC
Source organism: Actinomycetota bacterium (assembly GCA_016185275.1). Classification (GTDB taxonomy): domain Bacteria; phylum Actinomycetota; class Acidimicrobiia; order Acidimicrobiales; family Iamiaceae; genus JACPNX01. The sequence continues at coordinate 178,046 of JACPNX010000018.1, forward strand.
GGGTGCCCAGGCGCCCGGGTCGCCGGGGCGCGTCGGTCCCGGTGCAGGCGGGTTGGCGGGCCTACCACCCGCTCCGCCGGCGACGGTCGCACCCGGATCCGGCGGCGTCCCGACCACGCTTCCTCCTGCGGGGGGTGGCTCGGGCGGCAGCGGATCGGGCGGCGTCGGCGGCGGATCGGCCGGCGGCAGCGGCGGCGGATCGGGCGGCGGCACTCCGCCGACCACGGCTCCGCCGGCTCCGCCGGCTCCGCCCACGACCCGGCCCTCTCCCTCGACGACGACCACGACCGCGCCCCCGGCACCGACGACGACCGTCCCGGGCGGCATCTGCGGGATCGTGACCCTGCCGATCTGCCCCTGACCCCCGTGATCCCGTGACCCCCTCCGTAGTGGTCGCAGTTCCGGGACAGAAGGTGTCCCGGAACTGCGACCGCTAGCGCAGGCGGAGGGGCGACCGCAGTTCGGGGCCGGCCCGACGCCTCAGCGGCGGCGCCACGTCGGTCCCGCGGGCGTGTCCACCACCTCGATGCCCTCCGCGGCGAGATCGTCGCGGATGCGGTCGGCGGTGGTGAAGTCGCGGGTGCGCCTGGCCGCCTCGCGCTCGGCCAGCAGGCCGTCGACACGGGGATCCGATCCGGCAGCCGTCGCCGCCTCCGGGTCGGTCGCCTCGGCCAGACCGAAGCCGAGCGCGCGGTCGAAGTCGGCGAGCAGCGACCACCGGTCGGCGGCGGTCAGCTCGGCGCCCCGGATCACGTCCCACACGACGGTGAGCGCGCGCGGCGCGTTGAGGTCGTCGGCCAGAGCCGACCAGAACGACCGTCGACGGGGGTCGCAGCGGCCCGGGTCGCCCCCGGTCGGATCGCCCCCGACCGCCTCCCGCGCCACCACCGCGTGGTGCACCAGGCGGCGCAGCGCGGTGCCCGCGGCCTCCACCGCCTCGAACGAGAAGGCCTGCTGCTGGCGGTAGTGGGCCTGGAAGAAGAAGTAGCGGAAGGCGAGCGGCTCGATGCCGCGCTCCACGAGCGAGTCGACGACGAGCACGTGCCCCTTCGACTTGGAGATCTTCACCGAGCCGAGCTCGAGGAACTCGTTGTGCAGCCAGATCGACACCCAGGGGTGCACGTCGTAGGCGGACTCGCTCTGGGCCACCTCGTTGGTGTGGTGGACCCTGATGTGGTCGACGCCGCCGGTGTGGATGTCGAAGCGCGTGCCGAGGTACCTGGTCGACATGGCCGAGCACTCGATGTGCCAGCCGGGGAAGCCGCGGCCCCACGGCGAGTCCCACTCCTGCTGGCGGCGCACGCCCGGAGGCGTCCGCTTCCAGAGCGCGAAGTCGGCCGGATGGCGCTTGGCGTCGACGTTCTCGACGCGTCCGGTCGCCTCGAGCTCGTCGAGGTCGAGGCCGGCGAACTCGGCGTAGCGGTCGAACGTGGCGACGTCGAAGTACACGCCGTCGTCGATCACGTAGGTGTGGCCCTTGGCTTCGAGCGTGCGGACCAGAGCGATCTGCTCGGGGATGTGGTCCGCCGCTCGAGGCAGCACGTCGGGTTCGCAGCAAGCCAGGCGGCGGCGGTCGGTGAGCCACTGCTGCGTCCAGTGGGCGGCGATCTCGGCGGCGCTCTGGCCGGTCCGCCGGGCCGCTTCCTCCATCTTGTCGTCGCCCGCGGAGGCGTCGTCGGTGAGGTGCCCGACGTCGGTGATGTTGACGACGTGGAGCACGTCGAGGCCGGCGGCGCGGAGCACCCGGCGCAGCAGGTCCGGGTAGAGCTGGCTGCGCATGTTGCCGAGGGTCTGGGGCGCGTAGACGGTCGGCCCGCACGTGTAGATGCCGACGTGACCGGGCACCAGCGGCTCGAGCGGTACGAGGCGACGCCGGCGGGTGTCGTGCAGCCGGATGTCCTCGAGCCCGGGTGGGGGCCTACGGCCGTCGTCGCTCACGTCCTGATGATGGCCCACGCGCCTCGGCCCGCACGCCCGGCATGGTGCAGCCGGCGTCGGGAACGGATCGGCGCGCCGCGGCTGCGGGCGGTGTCGGCGTCGCGCCGTCAGCCGGCCAGGAGGATGTCGCTCAGGAACCGCAGCGTGTGCCAGTAGCCGCGGCAGCGAGCGAGCTCGTCGACCCGCTGCGTGCCGCTGGCCCAGGTGCTGTCGAGCCGGGGTGATACCCGCACGCCCCACCGACCCGGGAAGTCCCACCATGACGGGCGCTCGCACGGGGCCTCCGACGGGTACGCGGTGACCGCCGGCCGGCGGTCGCGCCCGGTGCTGTCGACGAACCGCACGTCGAAGCTGACCGTGTTGGCCCCGATCGGCGAGCCGCTGTTGGGCAGCCCCCAGCCGCCGGCGGGGTCGCCGCCCCCGTCGGCGCCGGGGCCTCCGTCTCCGCCGGGCGCACCGGCGGCGGGCGGACCGGCGTCGTCCCCGCCCCACGGGCCGTCGCCGGCGGCCTCGGGGTTCGACGGGTTCGGGTTGGCGGGGTTTTCGGAGCTGTCGTTGCAGAGGTCTGCGATGAGCGAGATCAGCCAGATGAGTAGGGCGAGGATGGCGATGACGGCGGCGATGGCCCACCCGATGGGTCCGCCGAAGAGGAGGGCGATCGCCGCGGCGGCGAGCAGGCCGCCGATGAGCACCGACTCCCACCCGGGGAACTCGCTGTTGTTGTCGTACTGGCCGCCGTCGCTCGTCGAGGGTGGCCCGGAGGGCGACCAGGGCGTGTCCTCGAGGCGCGGCGCGAAGAAGAAGCGGTGCGTCCCGCGCGAGCAGACGAGGGCGACGTGGGTGGGAGCCTGCGCGGCGCGGGCCGTGTCCTGCCAGCGCCGGACCTCGCTCGCGTGAGGAATGGGTCCGCCCGTGTCGCTTCCCTGGCCCACCACCACCGCCACCGGCGGCTCGAAGAAGACGGCGTCAGGACCCTGGCCGTCGCGCCCCCGAAACACCAGCGACACCGCTTCCCACTGCCCCTCCTGGGCGCGGACGTCGGGCTCGCCCTCGGACGGTTCCCGGGCCGGGAACAGGTAGTGGTAGGTGAGCACGAGGTGGCCACCGAGTGGTCCCTCGGCGCCCGGAGGGAAATCGGGTGCGGCCACGAAGTCCCTCGCCCAGCGGGCCTCGCAATACACCGTCGGTGAAGGTGGCTGCCGGGTCCACATCTGCGGCAGGTGGGCCATCAGCTCGACCGGCTCCCACGAGCGCAGGTCGGCCAGCAACGGGTCCAGCGCGGGGTTCATCGCCGCGGCCAGTTCGGAGAAGGCCCGGAACAGATAGTCGAGGTCGCCGGCGCGGCCCTCGAAGCCGGGTCCCGGGCCTCGGTCGGCCCAGCCGCCGACGTCGATGAAGGTGTCCCCGCCTGCTGTGCGATAGGCGCTGATCGAGTCCGGATCAGTGGGTTCGTCGGTGAGCTGGATCGGCCGGTCGTCCTCATCGGGGGTGCCGCCGAGCACGGTCACCGACGACACATCGGGCGGAGCGGTGCAAACGGCCGAGCCGCGCCGGAACGGATCCACGGGCCGGTCGAACGGATCGGCACGGCGTGAGCTGGCCCGCGAGGCCGCCGGCCACGCGGCGGTCGTGGCGTGCTGGAGCCAGGCCTCGGCCAGCGCGGGAAAGAAGCGCTCGAGCGGCGAAAACGCCACGAACGGCGAGTAGGCGAGCGCCAGCTCCCGCAGGTTCTCGCACGTGGCGGGGACGGCTTCGTCGGCGTTGCGGGACTCGCGCCAACCTGTCATCGCAGGTCCTCCCCTGGTTGGCGGCGCGGTCGGTTGCCGCCGTCCCGCTCGTCGTGGTCCGTTGCTGGCTCGGGGGCCGGCCGGGGCTGGCCGGCGGCCCACGGTGGCAGGCCGACGTCGGTGTCGCCGTCGCCGGGCGGCACGTCGGGCGACCGGTCCTCGGGTGGCGGTCGGCGGCCCTCTCGAAGCGGCGGCGCCATGCCGTCGAGGCAGGCTGCTCCGAGCGCCCCCTCAAGGAACGCCGTAGCGTCGTCGGGTTCGACGCCGGGTCCGAGCCACAGACCGAGAGGCCCGGCGAGGAGTGCCGACATGATCTCGTCGGTCAGCATCTGGCGGACTGCCGGCGACAGCGACGCGTCGATCTCGTTCCGGAGATCCCCGACCGCGTCGGCGAAGGCGCCGCCATGGCCGAGGCGCATGGCGGCCATGGCCCGCCGGGTGGCGTCACCGGTGCGGGCGGCACGTGCCGGGTCGCCGCCGCGCACCTGGCCGGCGGCCCGGCGCAGCGCCTGGGCGAGGTCGCGGAGCGACGCGGTGGCGCGTGGCGCGTCCCAGCCGGCCCGCCGCGCCTCGGCGACGCGGGCATCGACCCACCCGCGATCCATGCAGCAGTCGTCGAGGTTGCGCCCAGGATCGCGACCCGGGTCCTCCCGCCAGACGGCGACCTCGGCGAGGTTCCCGCGGAGCGAGTAGCGGTCGTCGCCGGGCCAGTGTCCGATGTACACGCCGTTGGCGCCGAGGCCCTGGATCGGCCCCACCTGATCCCAGCGCTCGCCGACGAGGGCGCCGTCGAGGAAGACCCGGGCGTGGCTGAGGCCGTCGAACAGGAAGTCGACGGTGTGCCACGAGTTCGGTGTGACCGTGGCGGGGCCGGTGAAGATCCCGTCCCAACCGGTGGCGGTGACGGGACCCGGACTCTGGTCGACGAAGCGGGTGGTGGCGCCGATCCGCCATCCGCTCTCGATGAACAGCGCGAAGCATAGTTCCGCTTCGATCAGGTTCATCCGGCGGTCCCCGCCAGGGGCGTCGGGCTCGGCGAAGAAGCGCACCTTGGCGTGGAACTCGCCCAACCGGTCAAGGGTCGGCGCCGGCGCCACCACGACGCGGTCAGGGCCTGCATCGAAGCGCAGCGTGCCGGCGTTCGGGCCGGCCCACGACGATTCGGCCCCGATGACCTGACCGTGGTTGGCGAAGCCGGACCGGTCGAGGGCGATGCCCTGCTCGTAGCGGTGGTGCAGGACCAGCTTGGTGGCGCTCACGGCGAGAACGACGCGAAGATCGCCGGGCGGGCCGAGATCCAGCCCCCGGTGTTGCCGAACACGATCTGTCCACCGAGCGGGGCGGCGTCGGGGAGGCGCAGATACCACAGGCCCGGACCGGCATCGGGGTCGCCCTTAGGGCTGAGACCGCCCGGCACCACGGTGCCCTCGCCCCCGTAGTCCTTCATCTGGAACTCGCCCTTGAGCAGCCACGAGAAGGCGCCGCTGTTCCAGCGTCGGGGTGGCGTCTCGGTCGGCGCTCGCGCGGGCTCGTAACTGTTGAGCTGCAGCGTCACTAGCGAGTCGTCGTCCATACGGAAGCCGAGCGCTCCGCCCAGGCCCTCCCAGTCGTCGGGGTCGGTGCTGCCCGTCGGCAGGCCCGCGCTCGGCGTCCAGAGCCACACCGCTCCCGGGGTGCGAGGCGGCTCGCCTTCCGGCGCGCTCGCCGCGACGATCTTGACGATGGCCGCGGCCGTGTTCGACCAGAAGAGCGTGAGCGGCTGGTCCTCGAGCGGCGGCCTCGCGAAGTCCACGCCGATCATCTGGAGGGCCCGGATGACGAGCTCCCCGTCCGGCAGGATCCGGAATCCGGCCTTACGCCACCCCGCGTCGGGTGACCAGTTGAACGGCTCGTCCTGCTGGGGGTTCGGTGGCCCGAGGAGATCGACCTGGAGGCGCGTCGGCACCGCTTCGACGGTCGCCTTGGCCAGGCCGATTCCCGCTGCGGAGCCGGCCGCCGGGCCGTCGGTCGGCACGATCGCGGGCTCGGCGAACAACACGACCTCACCGCTGCGCTCGGACAGGGCGACGGTGAAGGACCGCTTGGCGATGTCGGCCGTGACGTCGACCTGCGGAGGCACGGAAGCGATCCGGGCCTTCACGAGCGACCACCGCCTCGGGGCGAAGCGGGTGTCGTCGACGTTGGCCTGCCCTCGCAGGGCAGGGTTGGCCCGGCCCGGCGAGAAGCGAATCCGGTGGGGTCCCGGGGCCGGGCTCCGGGCGACGCCGAGGCTCGTGAGGCCGAGCACCCGGGCGGTGGCCCGGCGCAGGTCGGACACCGCCAGGCCCGCGGAGGCGAAGTCGGCCACGACCTGGGGCGTGGCCCGCACCGCGCGGAACCGGTCCCGCGTGTCGGCGGCCAGCTCGCTGGTGAGGGCCACGCGCCCGCTGATGCCCGTACCTTCGAGGACTACGAGGTCGCCGGCGGCGGCATCGCTGGCTGGGGGAAGCGCGAGGCCGGCCTTACCGGCCATGGTCACCACGGCCTGCACGCCGCGGATGCGGAGGCTGCCGCCGCCGAAGCCGGGAGGGCGGCGCACGGCGGCGTCGATCCGCACCGCTGCCTCGGCGGTCACGTCGATCCGCGCCCGGGCCGCGTCGACCCCGAACTCGAGCGAGCCGCGGGTGTCGGGGCAGGCAGCCCAGATGCCGTCGTGGCGCTCGGACCGGGCGATCTCGCGAACGGCGTCCTCGGGGCCCTGGACGAACGCGGTGACCCGTCGAAGTCGCCCGCTGACCCGGCCGGCGCTGGGATCGCTGGGACGCACGTCGATCGCAACGACATCCGGCAACTCCCCGACCCGGGCCTCGACCCGCCGCACGGAGCCCTCAGTGGCGAGGCGGCGGAACACCAGGGCGCGCGGGCGTCCCCGCTCGTCGCTCGGCGGCGCGAGGTGGAGGTCGACGACGACGCCGTCATCCTGCGCGGCGTAGTGGAGCCCCGGCTCGCCGGCCAAGCGGGGCAGGCCCAGCAACAGGCGGAGCCGGCGGAGCCCGAGGGCCGCGGCGCGGGTCGAATCCGGCGAGAGGAAGGCGGAGACCGCCTTGGCCGACCCGACGAGCGGTCCGGCGAGATCGGTGCCGGTGTGGAAGGCGACGAGCCCGGCCGGCGTATCGAGCGGCAGGGATGCGTCGTCCGCCTGCCCCACGCCGACCCGCAGGCGGGTCGCGCCCCACATCCACCAGTCGATGCCCACCGCCGGGGGCACGTCCTGCACGGTGGCCCGCAGGGGCCGCTCGACGCCCGACGCCACTCCGAGGGGAGTCGACCGGATGGCGACGGTCCGCACGCCTGCGGGAGCACCGCCAGGCCCGGAGGTGCGCCATTGCACCCGCGGCCGGCCGGGCCCGGGTCGGGTGCTGAACCGGATGTCGGCCCGGCATGGGACGCCGGCGAAGGTGGCGTCGTAGCTCGTCCCCCGGTTGCGCGGCGTGCCGTCCGGTGCCTGCTCCCGGGTCCAGAGCTCGAGTGTGCCGGTGAGGTCCATCTCCCCGGCGAGGAGCTGCGTGGCGGAGTCGTCGCGGGTGCGGGTCACGGCCACGCTGATGTCGGTGAGGAGCGGCTCGTCGAGGTCCGCGTCAGCGGTCAGGTCGGTGAAGGTCGCGTCGGTGTTGTTGCCCACCTCGGAGACCAGGAAGTACTCGCCGTCGTCGCCGGAGGGGCTCGTCGCCGTCCGGTAAACCCGGCGCCCGACCACGGGAAGTCCCGCGCCCCCTGGGAGCGCGCCGGGCGGCGGTGGCGCCGCCGTCCATACCGGCAACTCCACCCGGACGGCGCCCGTGGGAGCGATCACCGCAGCCGACGGCGGGGACGCGCCCGACTCGTTCCCGTTGCCGAACACCCAGGTGGTCCGGTACCGGCGCCGGCCGCTGACCGGCAGATCGCCGGGGCCGGCCACGGAGGCCGCCGCGGTCTCGCGACGCGGGCTGTCACCGGTCCGGGGTGAGGACAGCACGAGTCGGAGCCACGACAGGCCGGTCGCCGTGGGGCTGTTGCCGACCAGTGATACGAGCATCCCGTCGCGGTCGCTCTCGATCGCCCGGCGGTACTTCTGGCCGGTGAAGCCGGTCATCGTGTAGGTGGCCGGCTCGGTTCGCAGGGACTGCTGGCCCACGCTCACCCCGCGGGGCTGCCCGAAGTCGCTGACCGCCTTGACTGTCACGTCGTCGCGCGCCCCGGCCCCACCGCCCCGAGCGGCGCGCAGGATGGCGCCGGTCACGCCGAGGGGCACGGAGCCGACGGACCGGGCCCCGAAGACGATGAACGACTCGCCGCGGGAGGGACTCGGATGCGTCGCGAAGGCGACGTCGTTGGTCAGGTACGTGGTGTTGATCCACAGCTGCACGGCGATGTCGGTCAGCGAACCCGACGGAACGACCAGCACGATGATCTCCTGGGCGACGTCGCTGTTCTCCTGGACGGTCACCGAGACCTGCAGGTCGGCGGCCGGTCCGCCGGGCAGGTCCACCGGCACCAGACGACCGAACGGGCCGGGGTCCGGCTCGTTGAGGGGCGGCGCCCGCAGCACCACCTCGAGGGGGCGCGTGATTCGTTTCGGGGCGGAGGTTGACACGCCGGTGGTGACGTCGGCGTAACCCAGGGCGAGTGGCACCGGCGCCCCCTCTCCTCGGGCCGGTGGACCAGGATGCACTCTCCCTCCGCCCCGCGAGCCTGTCAACCACAGCCCAGGCCCGGGCCGATCAGGTTCGGAGGCGCCCGGGAGCGGCCGGTACCGTGGCGCGCCATGGCGAGGCGCGAGGTTCCCGACAAGCCCGGGCTCGAGGGCTTGGAGCAGGCCTGGGACGCGCGCTGGGAGGAGCTCGGGACCTACCGGTTCGACCGGTCGAAGGCGCGCCGTGACGTCTACGCGATCGACACCCCGCCGCCCACGGTCTCCGGCTCGCTGCACGTCGGCCACGTGTTCAGCTACACGCACACCGACACGATCGCCCGCTACCAGCGCATGTCGGGGCGCGAGGTCTTCTATCCCATGGGCTGGGACGACAACGGTCTGCCGACCGAGCGCCGCGTCGAGAACTTCTACGGCGTCACCTGCGACCCGAGCGTCCCCTACGACCCGGCGTTCCGCGCACCCGAGCAGCCGGCGACCGAGCGGCGCGCCTTCGTGCCCGTCAGCCGGCGCAACTTCGTCGCGCTCTGCCACGAACTCACCGGCCGGGACGAGCAGGCGTTCGAAGAGGTCTGGCGGCGACTCGGGCTCTCCGTCGACTGGGCGCTCACGTACACGACGGTCGGCGAGGCCGCCCAGCGCACCAGCCAGCGCGCCTTCCTGCGCAACCTCGCCCGGGGCGAGGCGTACTCCACCGAGGCGCCGAGCCTGTGGGACACCACCTTCCAGACCGCCGTCGCGCAGGCGGAGCTCGAAGACCGCGAGCGTCCAGGCGCCTACCACGACCTCGCCTTCCACCGCGGCGACGGTCTCGGCGACGTGGCCGTCTCGACGACCCGGCCCGAGCTGGTCGTCTCCTGCGTCGCGCTCGTCTGCCACCCCGACGACGAGCGCCACGCACCGCTGGTCGGCACGACCGTCACCACCCCGGCCTTCGGGGTCGCGGTGCCCGTCGTGGCCCACCCGCTGGCCGAACCCGACAAGGGCACGGGCGTCGCGATGGTCTGCACCTTCGGTGACCTCACCGACGTCGTGTGGTGGCGCGAGCTGCAGCTGCCCACGCGGGCCGTGATCGGCAAGGACGGCCGGCTCCAGCGCGACGCACCCGAGTGGTTGGCGGGCGACGAGGCCCGCGCCCGGTACGCGCGCATCGCGGGCAAGGCCCCGGGCGGCGCCCGGGAGGCGATGGTGGGGTTGCTGCGCGACACGGGCGAGCTGCTCGGCGACCCCACGCCGATCACGCACCCGGTCAAGTTCTACGAAAAGGGCGACAAGCCGCTCGAGATCGTCACCACCCGGCAGTGGTACCTGCGCAACGGCGGCCGGTCGCCCGAGCTCCGGGCCGAGCTGCTCGCCCGCGGTGCCGAGCTGGAGTGGGTCCCGCCGTTCATGCAGGTCCGCTACGAGAACTGGGTGGGCGGCCTCAACGGCGACTGGCTGGTCAGCCGCCAGCGGTTCTTCGGCGTGCCGATCCCGCTGTGGTACCCGGTGGCCGACGACGGCGAGGTCCGCTGGGACCAACCGATCGTCCCCGACGAGGCAGCGCTGCCGGTCGACCCGCAGTCGCACGTCCCGCCCGGCTACACCGCCGAGCAACGAGATCGGCCCGGCGGGTTCACCGGCGACCCGGACGTGATGGACACCTGGGCCACGTCGTCGCTGACGCCCCAGATCGCGTGCGGCTGGGAGGAGGACCCCGACCTCTTCGCGCGGTCGTTCCCCATGGACCTGCGGCCCCAGGGTCAGGACATCATCCGCACCTGGCTCTTCTCCACGGTCGTCCGCAGCCACCTGCAGCACGGTTCGCTGCCGTGGACGCACGCGGCCATCTCGGGGTGGATCCTCGACCCGGACCGCAAGAAGATGTCGAAGTCGAAGGGCAACGTCGTCACGCCGCTGGCGCTGCTGGAACGGCACGGGTCCGACGCGGTGCGCTACTGGGCAGCCAGCGGCGCCCCGGGTACGGATGCCGCCTTCGACGAGGGCCAGATGAAGATCGGCCGGCGTCTGGCCATCAAGATCCTCAACGCCTCGCGGTTCGCCCTCGGCTTCGGCGAGTCGGAGGACCCCGCCTCCGTCACCGAGCCCGTCGACCGGGCGATGCTGGCCCGCCTGGCCGGCGTGGTCGAGGACTGCACCCGGGCCTTCGAGTCGTACCACTACACGCGGGCGCTGGAGCGGGCCGAGTCGTTCTTCTGGTCGTTCTGCGACGACCACCTCGAGCTGGTGAAGGCCCGGGCCTACGGGTCGCGGGGCGACGCCGCCGCCGAGTCCGCGCAGGCCGCGCTGGCCGTCGCCCTCGACACGCTGCTGCGCCTGTTCGCCCCGTTCCTGCCGTTCGTCACCGAGGAGGTCTGGTCCTGGTGGCGCGAGGGGTCGGTGCACCGGGCGGCGTGGCCCGACGCATCCTCGTTGCGCGCGGTGGCCCGCGACGTCGATCCCGCGATCGGCACGGTCGCGGCCGAGATCCTGTCGTCCATCCGCAAGGCCAAGTCCGACGCCAAGCGCTCGATGCGCACCGAGGTCGACGCCGTCACGGTCGTCGACACCGCCGAGCGCATCGCCCGCCTGGAGCCGGCGCTCGCCGACCTCGCCGAGGCCGGCCGGGCCGCTCATGTCGGCACCGAGGTGGCGGCCGAAGGTGGCACGGCATCGGTGCGGGTCGAGCTCGCCGACGAGGAGCCCGCGCCGGCCTGACCCCTCCTGCGCCCTTCGCCCGAGGGCGGCTCAGAAGGGGCTGGCGCCCGCGTTCAGACCGAGCAGCAGCAGGATCACCACGCCGACCAGCAGACCGATCACGAGGGGGGCGACGACCCAACGGGGATCGTCCGCCGGGTGGTCGCCGTGGGTGTCGTGGTCGCCGTGGGTGTCGTGGTCGCCGTGGGTGTCGTGGTCGCCGTGGGCGGCGTGGGCGTCGTGCGCGGGACCGGTCGCCATGGCGGGCGAACCTACTCGTGGCGCTCCGGTGGCGGCGAAGCTGGCGCAGCCGACTCCGGCCCGGCTGGCGCGGCCGGATCCGGCGCGACCGGTCCGTCCTGCCCCGGGGCGCCGATCGTGGTGGACGGCGGGAGGGTCCCGGCGCCTGGACGCAGGACCAGCGTGCCGGGCGGCGCGGGCAGCCGGATCCCGGCCTCCGCGAACCCGTCCTGGATGGCGACGCGCAGCATGCGCATCAACCGCCACTGCTCACCGGGCCGCGTCTTCACGGCGAGGCGGATCGTGATCCCTTCGGGCGCCAGCGCCTCCACCCCCCACACCTCGGGCGCCTCCAGCACGTCGTCGCGCACCGGTTCGCGGCCGCAGACCTCGGTGGCCACGGCGGCCAGCACCGACTCGGCCTTCGCGACGTCGGTGTTGGGAGCGACCATCACGTCGACGACGGCCCGGGCCCACTGTTGCGATTTGTTCCCGACGCGGAGGATCTGGCCGTTGGGCACGTGCCACATGGTCCCGTTGACGTCGCGGATGCGGGTGGTCCGCAGCGAGACCTCCTCGACGGTGCCCACCGCGTCGCCCACGTCGACCACGTCGCCCACCCCGTACTGGTCCTCGATCAACATGATGAGCCCCGTGAGGAAGTCCTTCACGAGGCTCTGGGCACCGAAGCCGAGCGCGACCCCGGCCACGCCGGCCCCGGCGATGAGCGGGCCGAGCTGCAGGCCGAGCTCGGCGAGGACGTAGGCCGCGGCGAACACCCAGATCACGACCGAGGCGATGCTGCGCAGGACCTGCGCGATGGTGCGGGCCCTGGCGGCCGACCGCTCCCCCGGCTCACCGGGGACCAGGACGCTCGGGCCCCGCTCACGGACGCGCGCCGCCCGCCGGCTCGTGGCCGAACCGGCGACGCGCTCTGCGAAGCGTCGGATGGCCCGCCGCACCACCTGGTTCGACAACCAGGCGCCGATGAGGATGAGGATGATCTTGAGCGGCCTCGACACCAGGAAGTCGGTCGCCTGCGCCCAACCGACGGATCCGGTCCGCTCGAACACGAACCGGCAGGCGTTGCCAGGTTGCACCCCGCACGCCGACCGGAGCCGGCGGGGGTCGACCACGCGGTCCACCAGCAGGGCGACCGGCGCGGGCGGCATCGGAAGGGCGGTCACGGTCGGGCGACCCTAGCCACCTGCCGACCGGCCCCTACCGCGATGGCCGGCGCGGGGCGGGCGGCGGGTCGAGGCGCGAGCCGAGGAACCGCCCGACGCCCTCGAGCAGCCGTACGACGGGATGGGCGCGGATGACCGTGACCGTCACGTGCACGAAGCGCTCGATCGGGTCCTCCCCCGGAGCGCGGAGCAGCACGGCGCGTGCCTCGACGGCGCGCCGGAAGGCCGCCGCGCTTCCGCCCGTGTCGGGATGGCACCGGCGGGCCGCTCGCCGGAAGGCACGCTCCACGTCGGTCGGCGGCGCCCCGGGCGCCACGCCGAGCAGCGAGCGGGCCTGCGCCGTGTCCACGGGCCGCTCAGCCGCCGGTGGTCGAGGTCGCCGCGGTGGTCGTCGTGGAACCGGAGCCGCCGGCCGTCGTGCTGGGTGCGGTGCTGGTCGAGGTCGCGGGCGTCGTCGACGAGGCGCCGGTGGTCGTGGTCTGGCTCGCGGGCGTGGTGGAGACCAGGTCGATGACGAACACCAGTGTCTCGTTGGGCGCGATGCCCTGGTTGCCCTGCGCGCCGTAGCCGAGGCTCGGTGGGATCGTCAGCTGGCGTTGGCCGCCCACCTTCATGCCGGGGATGCCCTCCACCCAGCCCTTGATGAGGCCGCCCGCCTGCAACGGGAACTCGACCGGCTGCCCGCGGTCGTACGACGAATCGAACTGCTTGCCCGTCGAGCAGGAGATCCCGATGTAGTTGACCTTGATGGTGTCACCGAGCTTCGCGGCCGGCCCGGTGCCCACCTTCAGGTCCTTGACGACGAGCTTGGACGGCGGTCGCGCCGGCATGTTCACCACCGGCTTCCCCTTGGCCTTCGTCACGCCCACCGCCGGCTGGCACGGCTTGTTCTTGGCGTCGGGCAGCGTGGTGGGCGGCGCCGCCGTGCTCGCCGTGGGCACCTTGTCGAACTTGGCTGCGCCGTCGCGCACGACGTTGCCGCCGCTCTTGCCGCACCCGACGACGGCGACGAGCACCGACAGCGAGACGGCGCAGGCGGCGCGCACGCGGGCGCGATGCGAGAGCGAACGGTTGCGGGGCATCGACCGCAAACCCTACCGGCGGCTCGCGACCGGGCCGTGCCGGCCCCGCCCTCGGCGCTCGCGCCGGCCGGGGCCGGAGCAGGAGACACCTGGCCATGACGCCCGCCGGAATCCGGCCGCCGCTCGACCCCTTGCCCGAGGACTGGTCGCGGGCGCTGGCCGTCGCGGCCGAGGTGGGCGTCCACGAGGTCGAGTTCCTCGGGGGTCACGCTGACGGCGTGCTGGAGCGCACGCTCGGGCTGCGGCGTCCGGGCGTCCCGCCATGCGTCCGGCGTACCGGCGTCCGGCCGAGCGTCCGGCGTCCGGCGTCCGGCGTCCGGCGTACCGCCATGCGTCCGGCGTACCGTCGCACGCATGCCGCGACCGCCCTTCACGCAAGGTCTCCACGAGCTCGGCGACGGGCTGTACGCCTGGTTGCAACCCAACGGTGGCTGGGGCTGGTCGAACGCCGGGCTGGTCCGCGGGGACGGCGCCTCGCTCCTGGTGGACACGCTGTTCGACCTGCGGCTCACGCAGGCGATGCTCGACGCCATGGCCGGGCCGACCGCCGGTTCTCCGGTCACCACGCTCGTGAACACCCACGCCAACGGCGACCACTGCTACGGCAACAGCCTCGTCGCGGGAGCCGAGATCGTGGCGTCGAGGGCGACGGCCGACGAGATCGGCGAGGTCTCGCCCCGGATGCTGCACGCGATGGTCACCAACGACCTGGGCGACGACGCGCTCAACGACTACGTCCGGGCGGCGTTCGGATCGTTCGACTTCGAAGGGATCGACGTCGCGCCGCCGACGCGCACCTTCGAGGCCCGGCTCGACCTCGACGTGGCCGGCACGGCCGTCGAGCTGCTGGAGGTCGGGCCCGCCCACACGAAGGGCGACGTCATCGTCCACGTGCCGTCGGCCCGCACGGTGTTCACCGGCGACATCTGCTTCATCGGCGGCACGCCGATCGTGTGGACGGGCCCCGTCGCCAACTGGGTGGCCGCGTGCGACCGGATCGAGGCGCTCGGCGTGGACACCGTCGTGCCGGGGCACGGCCCCGTGTGCGGGCTCGACGAGGTGCGCGATCTGCGCGGGTACCTCGTCCACGTGGAGGCGGAGGCAGGGGCGTGCTTCGAGGCCGGCATGGACGCCGAGGAGGCGGCCCGTGCGATCGATCTCGGCCCGTACGCGCGCTGGGGCGAGCCCGAGCGCATCGCGGTCAACGTCGAGGCCGTCTACCGCGAGCGCGACCCGGCCCGGCGCTCGGTCGACGCGCGGACGTTGTTCGGCCGCATGGCCCGCTGGGCCCTCAGCTGAAGCGGATGTCGAGCGTGCGCAGATACGTGTGCAGACCGGCGTCCTGCACCGGCACGAGGTAGGCGTCGGCGTCCGAATCGTTGTGGTGCGCGTGCCAGAGCCCGGGCGGCGTGACGAAGGCGCCGCCCGCCTCCCAGTCGACGCGCACCGGGTCGACGATCTCGCCGCCGCCATCCAGACGCCGGCCGACGAGCGTGTAGCAGCCGGGTGCGCAGTCGACGATCAGATCCACGGCCACCGACTGGTGCCGGTGCGGGCGCTGCACCTGGCCGGCGGGAAGTAGGCCGTACATCGCCCACAGCACATGGCTGGCGGTGAGCGTCTGCGTCATGGCCGAGTTGGCCAGCAGGACGCTGATGCGGCTGCGTTGCGTCGCCCGCGGGTCGGCGGCCACCTTCGCCAGCTCGGCGGAGCAACGCTCGGCGGTGAAGCGGGTGGGCCGGAACCGCTTGGTGACGGGAGCGGCGCCGAGGTAGCGCAGCAGCGGCTCGTCGGTCACCCAGTAGAGGACCGCCTCGCCGGTCGCGTGGTGCGTGGACCGGCAACCGCCCGGCAGGACCAGGAAGTCGCCGGTGCTCCACTCGACGGCGGAACCGTCGACCACCGAGACCCCGGTGCCCCGCAGCACGAAGTAGAGCTCCGACGTGGCGACCGGCTCGGTGCGGACGTGCTCGCCCGGAAGGATGCGCACGAACGACGCCGCCAGAGCAGGTGTGGTGGCCGTGCCGGCGACGGGTGTGGCCAGCGCGGCGGACTGGTCGAGCGGGATGACCCGGGTGGGACCGCTGGCGTGCAGCGCAGCGCCGAAGCGCTCGACCGGCACCAACGGCGTCGTGCGGCCCACGGGGTTGGCGGCCCGCGTGTACTCGTGGAAGCGGGCCTCGCCGGTCCAGTCCTCGGCGATCGCGCCGATCAGCAGCGCGGGACCGGCCGGATCTACGTCGATGCTCATCGTCCCCAGTCTCGCCGCGCCGGACGGCGAGTGCCCGCAGCTGCGCCTACGACGTGCGCCCTGGCCCGAGCCGAGGATCAGGCCACGCGGGCGGCGTACTCGGTCGTGGCCATGACCTCGGTGGCGATGCGGCCGAGGGTGGTGCCGGCGTCGAGGCGGGCCACCGTGGCGTCGAGCTCGCTCTGCGCGGGCGTGCGCCCGAGCATCCCCAGCCACAGCATCACCGTGTCGGCCTCGGAGGCCAGCATGGACCGGTACTCGGCGCTCTCGGAGAAGCCGACCATCATCGTCCCGCGTGACAGGCCGGCGTCGAGCTTGCCGACCCAGTAGGCGAGGCCGCCCGGGTCGGGGTTGCGGCCGAAGACGTTCTGGTAGACGCGGGTCACGAACTGGCCGTTGGTCAGCGACCCGTAGCGGGTCCTGAACTCGGCCGAACCGGCGAAGCTGCTCGAGATCTTCGTCAGCGTGGTGCCGGACCGGTAGCGGCCCACCCAGTACCGGAGGCCACCGGTGTCGGGGATGCGCAGGAAGTACGCCCAGTACAGCCGCACGACCGGCTGCACCTTGTCTGCCGACCCGGCGCTCCGGGCGATCCCGGCGACGGCGTCGCCCGGCGTGCCGGCACCGCTGGACAGGAACGTCCGCCACAGCGACACTTCGGCCGCGGTCGGCGAGCGACCGACGAAGTCGAGGTACTGCCGCGTGACGAGCGCGTCGGCCGTCGCGAACGGCGCAGGGTCGAACGGCGCCACGTTGGGCGAGCGGACCGACTCGGCGCCCACGCCGGACGCGTTGACGGCCGCCACCGTGAACCGGTAGATCCGCCCGTTCACGAGCCCGCCGACGCGCAACGACGTGGCCGGTCCCGTGTCGACCGTGGCCTCCGGCGTGGCCGCCGATCCGACGTAGCGACGGATCCGGTAGCCGGTGACGGTCTGGCGGCCGGTGTCGGCGGGAACCCGCCACGCCAGGTCGACGCCGGCCGGCCGGGAGGTCGCCACCGGAGCCGCCGGCGCGCCGGCCACGCTCATGGGACCGGCGGTCGCCCAGCCGAGGTCGCGCAGCGCGCCGAGCATCGCGTCACCGGGGTCGAAGATCGACTCGCCGTCGGCGATGTACGGCGTCATGAGCGAGTTCGGGTTCCCGGGCGGGAACGCGGCCTCGTCCCAGTGCGAGTACGACGTGCCCTGCATCCACGACGACGGTGCGTAGAGCGGCGCCCGGTTGCCACCGAGACCCGCGCGCTCCTGCACGCCGTCGAACCAGACGTTGCCCGACGTGAGGGCCGCACCCAGCGCGGTGCCCGTGATGGCCGTGAGCCTCGTGCTGGCTCCGGTCCCGGTGAACCGGTCGAACGCCGTCGGGAAGCCCGAGCCGTAGCCCAGCCGTCCCGAGCCGCTGGTGACCTCGGCCGAGCCCGCGAACCCGAGCCCGTGCGCGAGCTCGTGGAGGACCACCGAGGTGAGGTCGTACTTGCCGGACGGCGTGGCACCGTCGGTGCCGAGGTACCAGAGGGTCGAGTCGTTGGAGAAGGCGGCGACGATGTCCGGCTGCGCCGACAGGTCGGTGCCCGCGATGGCGTTGGCCAGTGCCTGGGCATACCACGTCGACGGGCGGGGCGCTCCCGTCCAGTCCCGGATCATGTCGCCCGCTCCCGCGCCGCCGAGCTGGCCAGGGCCGAGCGCGGTCCATCGGGCGTCCACCCGGATGGGCACGCTGGAGGTGACCAGGGTCGACCAGATGTCCACCGCCCGCTGGAACGCAGCCTGCCGCTTGCGGGGAGAAGCCCGTGTAGGTGACCACGAAGGTCGACCGGCGGTCGGACGAGCGGGTAAGCGGCTGCGGCCGGGCGGGGACGCGGCTGGTGGTCCCGTGACCGTCACCGGCGTAGAGGTAGGTCATCGGGACGCGCAGGTGCACCCCGCTGCCGGCCGATGCGGCCCGGGGAGGCGCGTCGGCGGCGGCAGCCGACTGGCGCGAGGAAGCGCCCGCCGGGTTGCCCGGCGCGCCCAGCCCGCCGAGAGAGGCGAGCAGCATGCCCGTGGCCAGGAGCAGAAGCCCTCCGACGCGGTGCCGACCTTCGGTCATCCCGATTTCCTCCCGCCACCGGCGTTGGGCGCCGGGCCTCTGGCGCGCGCGTCGCGCCGACGGCCCTCCACGTCGGCACCGCTCGAGGCGATGTGAGGATCGCCGATCGGGCAGGGCCTGGCCAGGGAAAGCTCAAGGCCGGCGCGGCACTGTCCGACCTCTGCACGCGGGCAAGGTTCGCTCCCTGGGCTCGTCCACCTTCCCGGCCGAGGCCGTCGTCGAGGCGCAGTGGGTGGCCGCGCGGCGAGGTCACGAGCGGTTCCGGGTCGAGCAGCCGCCCTACTCGATCTTCGTGCGCCCTCGACGGCGCCCGCTGACCACGACGTCGCCGCCACGCCGCGCCGGCGCCGGTGCCGGCCCGAGCAGATTCCGCATCGCGCCGAAACCGCGACCCGCCGGAGCGGGTGGTCGAGGAGCACCCGGGCACGGTGGGCCGTCCTCGTTGCCGCTTCGACCGGGCCGGCCAGCTCGTGGCCGTCGAGAAGCCAGACCGAGGAAGTCCGGGCGACGACACCTCGCTCGTCTGGCGCAGTACTCGCCGCGCGGCGGGATCATCGGCTGACGAGTTCGCACCGTCCGAGGTGCGAGAGGAGTGAAGGCCAAGCTGGAGGCGGAAGCGGAGTAGCCCCTTCGAAACCCGGACGCGCCCGGGCCCTGCGCCGAACGGTGGCAGCCGCTCCGACGCCGGCCAAGCTCTGAGCTTCCCTGCGCCACGGACGCCGGCGCCGACGAGCTGCCCCGCCGGGGTCACACGGGCTGCGGGCGGCCGGGTCATACCGGCGGCAGACGGCAGGCCGCAGGCCGCAGGACGCAGAGCCACGTCAGCCTCGGCCACCCGACCCGCCGCATCAACATTTCGGCGCGACGCGGAACACGACGACGCACCGATGCCGGAGCGCTCAACCCGCCGCATCGACAATTCGGCGCGACGCGGAACACGACGACGCACCGATGCCGGAGCGCTCAACCCGCCGCATCAACATTTCGGCGCGACGCGGAACACGACGACGCACCGATCCCGGGAGCGCTCAACCGGCGGCACCGCAGTGAGCACCTGCCAGCGCTGGCGCCTGGTCACGGTCCTGCGCCGCGACCAGCGCACCGAGGATCGCCGCGCACGCCCGTGCGTTCCGCTCGGTGGCCGCGGAGGGGCCGCGCAGGGGCCGCTCACGGGAGGCACTCCCGCCCGCCACTCGTCCTCCGGGCCTCTCGCCCAGGGCTGGGGCGATCGCCTACGGAGCCCGCCAACCGTCGGCGGTGATGCGGTAGAGCACGTGACGGCGGCCCTCCCAGTCGGGAAACCCGGGGTGGTCGAAGTCGTCGGCCGGGTCGTGCGCCATGCCGATCTTGTGCATGACCCGCCGCGACGGCGCGTTGCCCGCGGTGGTGAACGACACAACCTCGCGCAGCCCCGCCTCCTCGAACGCGAAGCGCAACGCCTCACGGGCCGCCTCGGGCGCGTAGCCCCTGCCCCATGCTGCGCGTGCGAGGCGCCACCCGACCTCCACGGCGGGCGTGAAGTGGGCCTGGAAGCGGGGGACGGCCAGCCCCACGAAGCCGATGAACCCGGACGGCCCACCGTCGCCCGGTGGGTCGCCGCCGAGCACCTCCACCGCCCACAGCCCGTACCCGAGCTCGTCGAACGCAGCCTCGATGCGACCCACCATGGCGTCGCTGCCGGCGCGGTCGAGCACCGACGAGGCCGGGAAGTGGCGCATCACCTCCGGGTCTGCGTTCAACGCGGCGAAGGGCTCCAGATCGTCGTCGCGCCAGCGCCGCAGCACCAAGCGTTCGGTGCGCAGCACCGGCCCGTTCACGGCGCGATGTTCTCACGGCCGCCGAGGGTGCGAGTGCCGCGCCGTTTGCTCCCCGGCTTCCGGGGAAGCCGCTGTCCCGGCGCCACAGCACCGCTCGGCGCACCCGTCGATCGAAGGGATGGCAGCAGATGCGAGCAGTTGTCTGGCACGGAAAGCGCGACGTCCGGGTCGACGAGGTTCCGGACCCGACGATCCAGGAGCCGACCGACGCGATCATCCGGGTCACGTCCACGGGGATCTGCGGGTCCGACCTCCACCTCTACGAGGTGATGGGCCCGTTCATGACCGAGGGCGACATCCTCGGCCACGAGCCGATGGGCATCGTGGAGGACGTGGGGAGCGCCGTCACCCACATCGCCCCCGGGGACCGCGTCGTGATCCCGTTCAACATCTCGTGCGGCCACTGCTTCATGTGCACCAACGGCCTCCAGTCGCAGTGCGAGACGACGCAGAACCACGAGCACGGCACCGGGGCCGCGCTGTTCGGCTACACGAAGCTCTACGGCCAGGTGCCCGGCGGGCAGGCCGCGTACCTGCGCGTCCCCCAGGCGCACTACGGACCCATCAAGGTGCCGGACGGTCCGCCCGACGACCGCTTCGTCTACCTGTCGGACGTGCTGCCCACGGCATGGCAGGCGGTCGAGTATGCCGACGTGCCCCGTGGCGGGTCGCTGGTGGTGCTGGGTCTCGGGCCCATCGGCGACATGTGCACCCGCATCGCCCGCCTGGCCGGTGTCGAGACCGTGATCGGCATCGACCTCGTGCCCGACCGGCTCGAGCGCGCCCGCCACAACGGCGTGGACGTCCTCGACCTCAGCGAGGGCGGCGACGTCGCCGAGGCCATCCGCGAGCGCACCGACGGCCGTGGTCCCGACTCGGTGATCGACGCGGTCGGCATGGAGGCTCACGGGGCCCCGGTCGCCAAGCTGGCCCACCAGCTCACCTCGCTCCTGCCCGACGCCATCGGCGAGAAGCTGATGGAGACGGGCGGCGTCGACCGCCTCGCCGCCTTCCAGACCGCCATCGAGCTCGTGCGCCGGGGCGGCACCATCTCGCTGTCGGGCGTGTACGGCGGCATGGCCGACCCGCTGCCGATGCTCCAGCTGTTCGACAAGCAGGTGCAGCTGCGCATGGGCCAGGCCAACGTGCGCCGCTGGGTGGACGACATCATGCCGCTCGTCGTGGACGAGGACGACCCGCTGGAGCTCGAGTCGTTCGCCACCCACCGCCTGCCGCTCGATGCCGCGCCGGACGCCTACGAGCACTTCCAGAAGAAGGAGGAGGGCATGGTGAAGGTCCTCCTCCAGCCCGGCCTCACCTGAGGGTCCGGCGGCGGCGCGGCCGCTCGGTGAGGTCTACGTCAGCGGCTCCGGCGCCGTCGTGAACCCCAGCCCGAGGTGCGCCGTGTCGTTGTAGCGACGGACGACCCACCGGCCGCCCGGCAGAACGACGAGGTGGGAGATCGACGCGTTGTCCGCACCGGTGAAGGCGAACGCCCGGGAGCCGGAGGCGTCGGCGAGCACCTGGCCGATGACGCCGCCGTGGGTGACCACGGCGACGGTCTGGTCGGGGTGGGCGGCGGCGACCCGCTCGAGGCCGGCGCGCACCCGAGCGGCGAACTGGTCGGCCGGCTCGGCGTCGGGGATCACGTCCCATCGCTGCTCCGCGAGCATCTTCTGCACCAGCGGGTGGCTCTCGGCCACGTGCTGGCGGAACGACCCACCTTCCCAGGCGCCGAGGTGGACCTCGCGCAGGTCGCGCTCCACGCGTGGCTCGAGCCCGAGCCGCGCGGCCAGCGGCTCGGCGGTCTGGACGGTGCGGCGCAGGGTCGTCACGTAGATCGCCGCCAGCGGCTCGTGCTCGAGCCGGTCCGCCACCCGCTCGGCCTGCACCCGCCCGACCCGGTGCAGGGCCGGGTCGCCGTGGCCGTCCACGAGCGGGAACGGTTCCTCGGGCCGCGCCGGCTCGGATTCGCCGTGGCGCACGAGCAGGACCTCGCAGGCGCCCGGAGGCGGCGTGAAGCGCGCCTGGCGGTACTCACGGGGGCGGTCGGTCGTGGCGGTGGAGTGCGCCTGGTCGTCGGGCATCCCGCCATCGTGGCCGGTCACGGCTCCGAGCGGTGCAGCCCGCCTCGGAGGCCGGTGCCATCGGACGGGGCCTCGACCACGCCGGGGTGCGGCGGCACGAGCCGCGTTGCCCCGAGGCGCGAGGGACGAAACGGGGGCGCTGGGACGGGGGGGGACGGGGCGCTGGGACGGGGGCGCTCGGACGGAGGCGCTGGGACGGGGGCCGCGCCGGTGGCCTACGGTGCGGGACCGGAGCACCCGGGGGGGTCGACGTGGCTGACGATCGCAGCGCGCTGGTTCAGACCGTGCGGTCGCAGGCCGCGGACCGCCTGGCCTGGGAGCGCGCCGAGACGCACCTGGTCGACGTGGCGCTGCGCCAGCGGCTCACCAGCCTCGGGGTCGAACCGACGACTGATGTGGGCGTGGCCCTGATGGCCACCGCCATGCTGCTCGCCGAGGGCAGCCCGGAGTTCGGGGGCGACTTCCGCGACGCCCTCGCCGAGGTTGCGCACGTCGGCCTGGCCCTACTGGCCGCCGCCGACGAGGGCGACTGCGACTGCTAGCCACGCCTGATCGGCGCGACGGCGACGGCGCCGGCGGTGGTCAGGGCCAGGCACCGGGGCACCGCCACCGCATCGAGGAACCGCCACCACATCGAGGAGGTCCAGATGACCACCACGACCTCGACCGACGGCCGGGTCCGGATCCCGCGCCATCCGACTGCCGACCACACCCGGGACATGGCCGGGGAGCGGCGCCGCTTCGTCGAGGAGCGCACCGGCGCCTCGCTGGAGCACGTCAGCGCGTACTCCTTCGACCCCGCCGCCCTGCCGGGCAACGTCGAGAACTTCGTCGGCGTGGCGCAGGTCCCGCCGGGCTGGCGGGTCCGCCGCGCATCGACGGCGAGGAGGTGCAGGGCGACGTGTTCGTGCCGCTGGCCACGACCGAGGGCCACTCGACGTGCTGCACGACCTGATGGGTGTCGACGCGGCCGACATGTTCAGGGCCCGCCAGATCTCCAACGCGGGCTCGTTCCTCGGCGGCAACGCCAACAACGGCGCGCGCACTACGCCAACGGGCTCACGGCCCTCTTCATCGCCACGGGCCAGGACGTGGCCAACGTGTCCGAGTCCCACGCCGGCGTCACGTACACGCAGCTGCTCCCCGGCGGCGACTACTACTGGTCGGTGACCCTCACGTCGCTGATCATCGCCACCTACGGCGGGGGCACCGGCCTGCCCACCCAGCGCGAGTGCCTCGAGCTCATGGGGTGCTACGGCAAGGGCCGCGCCCGGCGCTTCGCCGAGATCTGCGCCGCCGTGGTGCTCGCCGGCGAGACCTCGCTGAGCAGCGCCATCATCGCCGGGGATTGGGTGCGTAGCCACGACGACCTCGGCCAGAACCGACCGTAGAGCGCCTCCTTGGCCCTACCGTGCAGGGCATGGACCACAGCAGCACGGGCTCGAGGGGCGCCTCATGAGCCGTTTCGAGATCGAGCCGTCCGGCGCCGGGCAGCCCCAACCCCAGACGCTCGTGGGTCTGACCTTCGCCGACCACTTCCGCGCCCAGGAGTTCCTGACCGCCGCCCAGGGGCTCGCCGCTCACGGACGCCTCGTGCTGCGCGACGCCGTCATCGTCGCCCGCGACGACGACGGCCGCACGATGGTCCACGAGACGATCGACCCCCAGCCGGGGCGTTCGGCGCTGTCGGGGGCGATGTGGGCGGGCCTGGTGGGCCTGATCGTGGGCGGCCCGGTCGGGTGGATCGCGGGCATGGCCGTCGGGGCCGGGGCCGGTGCGGTCACCGCCAAGGTGGTCGACCTCGGCATCTCCGACGAGTGGGTCGAGTGGTTCCGGACCTCCGTCCAACCGGGGCGCACGATCGTGGCTCTGCTCGTGGAGGACGTCGATCGCAACGCGCTGGTCGCGGAGGCGTCGCGCTTCACCGGTGCCGAGCTCGTCTACGCCAACCTCGACGAGCACACCCTGGAGCGGATCCGCAGCGCGCTCGGCGAGGAGACGCCCGGCGGTGAGGTACGGGCGGTGCCCGGGTCCCCGGCGGTCTCGACGATGGTGGACCCCGCGTCCCGGGACGACCCCGGCGGAGCGTCGCCGTCGGCACCGTGATCCGCTGACCTGACGCGGCGCCGGTGCGCAGCTCTCCTGCCCGGCGGGCCGGGCACCGACCACGGCCGGACCAACGGCATGGCCCCGGCCTCGGGCAGGACCGTCGGGGGGGCTGCGTACTCTGCTGGCCATGGCGATGGCGGGGCGCTGGGTGCGCCACGGGAGACCGGCGGCGGAGGCGCTGGCGGCCGCGGTCCGGCAGGGCAAGGCCACGGAGCCGCTCGCGCCCGTCACCGTCGTCGTCCCCTCGAACCAGGTCGCGGTGGCGGCCCGGCGGCTCCTGGCATCGGGCACGCTCGGGCCGGTCAGCGGCGCGGGGCCCGGGCTCGTGGCGGTCGACCTCCTCACCCCGTACCGGCTGGCCGAGCTGCTCGGATCGGCCACCCTCGCCGGCGAGGGCCGCCGCCCGGTGTCCACGCCGGTCGTGACCGCTGCGGTTCGGCGCGCGCTGCGCGACGGCGCCGGCGTGTTCGCGGCGGTGGCCGAGCATCCCGCCACGGAGGCGGCCCTCGTGTCGGCCTACCGCGAGCTGCGCGACCTGTCCGACGGCGCGCGCCGCGCCGTGGGGGCACAGAGCCGGCGCGCGGCCGACGTGGTCCGCCTGCACGACGCGACGCGCGCCGCGCTGGCCCCGGGCTGGTACGACGAGCAGGACCTCATGGCCACCGCGACCCGGCACGTCGCCGCCGGCGCGGCGCGCCACCTCGGCAGGGTGGTGGTGCACCTCCCCGAGCGGCTCAGCCGCCACGCCGCCCTGCTCCTGCGAGCCGTCGCCGATGCGGGCGAGGTCGTGGTCATCGCCGGCACCACCGGCCAAGCCGGGGCCGACGCCGAGGTGGCGTCCTCGCTCGAACGGCTCGGCCTCGACCTCGGACCGCCTCCCGCCGGATCGCTGATCGGCTCCGTCGTCGCACCCGGCCGCACCCGCATCGTCACCACGTCCGACGCCGACGAGGAGGTCAGGGCCGCCGTGCGGGCCGTGGTCGATGCCGTCCGGGCCGGCACTCCGCTCGACCGCATCGCCGTCCTGCACGGCAGCCGCGAGCCCTATGCGCGTCTCGTGCACGAGCACCTCCGAGCGGCAGGGGTGCCGGCCAACGGGACCGCCGAGGTGCCGGTGGCCGGGCGCCTGGCGGGGCGGGCGCTGCTGGCGCTCATCGAGCTGCCGGCACTGGGGTTCCGTCGCGAGGCGGTGTTCGCGTGGCTCACCTCGGTCCCGGTCGTGGTGGACGGGCGCCCGGCACCCGTCGCCTCCTGGGAGCGCCTCTCGCGCGAGGCGGGAGTGGTGGGCGGCGTCGAGCAGTGGGACCAGCTCCTCGAGTCGCTCGCCCACCGGCTCGACGAGCAACGGGCGAGCCTGGAGGCCGACCCCGAACAACCCGAATGGCGGGCCGACAAGGCGCACGCCGACGCGCAGCGCGCCCGGGCACTGCGACAGTTCGTGGTGGACCTGGCCGCCGGGCTGGGTCGGGCCGGCGCTCGGCCCCAACCGTGGAGCATGCGGGCCCGGTGGGCGTCGCGCCTGCTCGAACGTCACCTGGGAGGGCCCGGCCGCCGTGAGCGATGGCCCGCGGCCGAGCGCAAGGCGGCCGAGCGCGTGGAGGTCGCCCTCGACCGGCTGGCGGCCCTGGACGACGTCGAGGGTCCGGTCACCCTGGAGGTCTTCGCCCGCACGCTGGCGGTCGAGCTCGAGAACGACCTGGGCCGGGTGGGCCGGTCGGGCGAGGGCGTGCTGGTCGGCCCGGTCGAGCTGGGGGTGGGGCTCGACCTCGACCTGGTCGTAGTGCTCGGGCTGGCCGAGGGCACCTTCCCGGCAACCGTGCGCGATGACTCCCTGCTGCCCGACGGCGAGCGAGCCGCCGCCCGTGGCGAGCTCGCGCTCCGTGCGGATCAGGTCCACCGGGTGGAGCGGGCGTTGCTGGCCTCGCTGGCGGCAGCGCCCCGGCAGGTGCTCGGGGTGCCGCGCGGCGATCTGCGCCGCAGCACCGGCCGGGTCGCCTCGCGCTTCGTGCTCGACGTCGCCGCCGTCCTGTCCGGCGCGCCCCGGTGGAACGCCGAGCTGCTCCGGCGCCGGGCACCGTGGTTGCACCACGTCGCATCGTTCGATGCGGGACTGCGCGAGGCGCCCGCACCGGCCACCGCGCAGGAGCACCGGTTGCGCGCCCTGCTGGCCGCGGCACCGACCCGAACCGGGCTGACCGCCGTCGCCCGCTCCATCGACGGCGTCACGGCCCGCGGTGCCGCGCTGCTCGACGCCCGCCGGAGTCCGGCCCTCACCCGCTTCGACGGGAACCTCGCCGGCCTGGCCATCCCCTCTCCGGTGGAGCGGGGCGCATCGGCGTCCAGCCTCGAACGCTGGGCCGCGTGCCCCTTCGCCTACTTCGTGCACGACCTGCTGCGGGCGCAGCCGGTCGAGGAGCCCGAGGACCTGCTCGAGATCTCCGCACTCGAGCGCGGCTCGCTCGTCCACCGCATCCTCGAGCGGTTCCTCCTGGAGGTCCTCGCGCGGCCGGCCGCCGAACAACCCGCCCCGCACGAGGCATGGACGGCGGCCGACGAGGCGCGCCTGCTCGCGATCGCCGACGAGGAGTGCCATGCCGTGGTGGCCCGCGGCGTCGCGGGCCGGCCGGTGTTCTGGCACCGCGAGCGGACCCGCCTCGCCGGCGAGCTGCGCCGGTTCCTGGCCGAAGACAGCAGCCACCGTCGCCGCACGGGCACCCGGCCCATCGCGGCGGAGCTGGCCTTCGGGCTGCGCGACGACCCGGCCGGCGGGGCGGCCGGCGGGGCGGCCGTCGAGATGGCGTTGGCCGACGGTCGGTCGATCTCCATGCGGGGCAAGGCCGATCGGGTCGACGAGGGCACCGACGGCCTGCTGCACGTCCTCGACTACAAGACCGGCTCCCCCACGTCCTACAAGGACATCTCGGCCACCGACCCGCACCTCCACGGCACCAAGCTCCAGCTGGCCGTGTACGGGCAAGCGGCGCGGCGCCACGTCGGCCGGCCCTCGGCGAGGGTGCGGGCCGACTACTGGTTCGTGTCGTCCAAGGCGGGCTTCGTCCGCAAGGGCTACGAGGTCGCGCCCGAGGTGCTCGGGCTGGTGTCGGCCGCGATGGGCACGATCGTCCGCGGGATCGAGGCCGGACTGTTCACCCCCAACCCGCCGGACCGGGGCACGTCGCCCCGCAACGAATGCGAGTACTGCGATCCGGACGACCTCGGCAACAGCGAGCTGCGACGCCAGATCGCAGCCAAGCTGGGTGACCCGCACCTCGCCGAATACGTGGCGCTGACCCAGCCGATCGGACCCGACGGCGAGGACGAGACATGAGCGCCGTCGCCCCCGACCAACCGGCCCGCGACCGCATCAGCGGCGACCTCCGCTCCACGCTGTTCGTCGAAGCGGGGGCCGGATCGGGCAAGACGAGCTCGCTCGTCCGGCGCGTGGTGGCGCTCGTCGCGTCCGGCACCGCCGAGATGCGCTCCATCGCCGCCATCACGTTCACGGAGAAGGCCGCGGCCGAGCTTCGCGACCGCATCCGCCGCGCGCTGGACGAAGCGGTGGCCGAAGCGCTGGACGAAGCGGTGACCGAAGCGGTGGGCGAAGAGGTGGGCGACGACCACACCGGCTCCGCCGTGCGGGCCCGTTGCGCCACCGCGCTGGACCAGCTCGACGCGGCCGCCATCGGCACGCTCCACGCCTTCGCGCAGCGGATCCTCGCCGAGCATCCCGTCGAGGCCGGCCTGCCGCCGCGCCTGGAGGTGCTCGACGAGGTGGCCTCCGAGGTCGCCTTCGAACGGCGCTGGCTCGCCTTCCGCGACGAGCTCCTGGCCGACCGCACCGAAGAGCGCACGCTGATGCTGTTCATCGCCTCGGGCATCCGCCCTGCCGCGCTCCGCGTCCTGGCGCTCGCGTTCGACCGCAACTGGGACCTCGTGGCCGAGCGGGTTCCGGCCACGGCGCCGGAGCCACCGGACGTGCGCGCACTCCTGCGGCCGATCCTGGGCCAGCTCGACGCCGTGTGCGCGCGCGTCGACGAGTGCCGCGACGGCGGCGACAAGCTGGCGGGGCGCCTCGCCGACCTGGTCGCCTACGCCGACCGGCTGCGGGCCGCGACCGACGAGGCCGAGCTGTTGGAGCTCCTCGGGAACGACTCGACGTCGTCGGTCCGGCCGTCCACCAAGGTGAGCCGCGTCGGAAGGGCGGCCAACTGGGACGACGTCGACGGCATCCGGAGCGAGGTGAGCGCCGCCGGTCAAGCCCTCGACGCCGCCCGAGACGAGGTGCTCGCGGCCTGCGCCGAGCGCCTCGCCAGCTCGCTCGGCCGATTCACGCTGGCGGCGGCTGGTGAACGGCGGGCGGCGGGCCGGCTCGCCTTCCACGACCTGCTCGTGCTCGCACGCACCCTGGTGCGCGACGCCGACTCGGGCGCCGACGTCCGCCGGCGCCTCCACACCCGCTACAGCCACCTCCTGCTCGACGAGTTCCAGGACACCGATCCGATCCAGATCGACCTGGCCGTGCGCATCGCCGCCCGCGAGCCCGAGAGCCCCGAGGCCGGCGCGGCGAGATGGGACGACATCCCGGTCGAGGCCGGGCACCTCTTCTTCGTCGGCGATCCGAAGCAGTCGATCTACCGGTTCCGCCGGGCCGACATCGCCACCTTCCTCGCCGCCCAGCGCCGGTTCGGCACCGAGGGGGGTCTCGTGGAGCTGTCGAGCAACTTCCGCACCGGCGAGCCCCTGATCGGCTGGGTGAACCAGGTGTTCGGCTCGCTCATCGTCGGCGACGCCGGAGCCGCCGTCCCGTCGCAGCCGTCCTACGCAGCGCTCGCGGCCACCCGGCCCGGCCCTCCCGTCGGCCCCGCCGTCTCGGTCATCGGCCGCGCCGCGCTCGACGGCAACGCCAGCGCGCTGCGGGCCGCCGAGGCCGATGCGGTCGCGGCCACGGTCACGCGCGCCGTGGCCGAGGGCTGGAGCGTCGCATCCGACGACGGCGACGGCGACGACGTCGACGACCACGGCGACCGTGACGGCGGCGGCGACAGCGACGACGGCGACCGTGACTCCGGCGCCGGTGACGGCGGGCAGCGGTGGCGGCCGGCCCGACTCGGTGACATCACGATCCTCGTCCCGGCCCGCACGTCGCTCGCCCACCTCGAAGAGGCGCTCGACCGGGCCGGCATCCCGTACCGCGCGGAGTCGAGCTCGCTCGTCTACGCCAGCCGTGCGGTGCGCGACGTCCTCATGGTCCTCCGAGCCGTCGACGACCCCAGCGACCAGCTCGCCGTGGTCTCGGCGTTGCGGACGCCGCTGCTGGCCTGCGGCGACGACGACCTGTTCCGCTTCAAGGTGGAGCGCCGCGGGTCGTGGACCTACACCACCGAGCAACCCGCCTCCGTGCCTCCGGACGATCCCGTGGCGGCGGCGCTCGCAGTCCTCAGGGACCTCCATCGCGATCGTCACTGGCTCGCGCCCTCCGAGCTGCTCGAGCGCATCGCCCGCGAGCGGCGAGCCTTCGAGATCGGCTTCGCGGAGGGCCGTCCCCGCGACGTGTGGCGCCGGCTGCGCTACGTCATCGATCAGGCCCGGGAATGGGCCGAGGCGACCGGCGGCGGCCTCCGCGAGTACCGGGCGTGGGTCGAGCGCCAGACCGCCGAGGGTGCACGCGTGGCCGAGGCTGTCCTCCCCGAGACCGACGACGACGCCGTACGCATCATGACCATCCACGCCGCCAAGGGCCTGGAGTTCCCGATCACCATCCTGTCCGGCATGTCGAGCCAGCCGCGCGGCCAGCGCAGCCCGGCCGAGGTTGTGTTCCCCCCGGGCGACGGCGTCGGCTACCGGTTCGGCACGCTGGTGTCCACCGAGGACTACGAAGCCTGGGCACCCATCGACGAGCAGATGGGCCACGACGAGCGCATCCGGCTGCTCTACGTCGCCTGCACGAGAGCCCGCGATCACCTCGTCGTGTCCCTGCAACGCAAGCCCCTGCCGAAGTCGGCGACGCCCGGTGACCTGCTGAAGCGGACCAGCGCCGAGGTTCTCGTGTGGGGCATGGGTGACCTGCTCGACTCGCTGCCCGACGCCGTCGACCCCGAGGCCGCCGCGGCGCCCGTGCCGCCGCCCCGACCGCCACCGGCGCCGGCGCCGTTCGAGGACTGGGCCGCCGAACGCATGCTCGCCCTGCGCCGGGCCGCCCGGCCCTCGACGGTGGCGGCCACCGCTCTCACCGACGAGGGCGCACCAGACACCGGCGCAGCCGACCCGGGCGCTCCAGACTCCGGCGCAGCCGGTGACGAGGATCGGCACGGCGGCGGCGAACGGCACGAGGCGGTCGTTCCGGGGGCGCGGGCCGGACGGGCGCGAGGCCCCGATGCCCAGCGGGCGGTCGACGACGCCGGCGCGGGCCTGGAGAAGCGCCCGCGCGACCTCGACCTACCTCCGTGGATGAAGGGTCGCTACGGCACCGCCGTCGGCCGAGCCGTCCACGGGGTGCTCCAGACGATCGACCTGGGCACCGGCGCCGGCCTCGAGGCCGCGGTTTCCGCCCAGTGCCAGGCCGAAGCGATACCCGACCGTGCCGGCGACGTGCGAGCCCTGGTCGAGTCGGCGCTCGGCGCCCCGGCGGTGCGCGACGCCGCCGCCCGCCCCCACTGGCGCGAGGTGTACGCGTGCACCCCGATCGGAGGCCGCCTGCTCGAGGGCTACGTGGACCTGCTCTACCGGGGCGACGAGGGGCTCGTGGTCGTCGACCACAAGACGGCGGCCACCTCGGACCGTGCCGAGCTGGCTCGCCGGGTCGCCGGCTACCGCCTCCAGGGAGCGGCGTACGCGCTCGCCGTCGGCCGCACCACGGGCGAGCCGGTGGTGCGCGTCCTGTTCCTGTTCCTCACGCCGAGCGGCGCGGTGGAGATCCAGCTGGACGACCTGGCGGCCGCGACCGCGGAGGTGGAAGACCTCGTCAGCAACGGCGAGGAGCTGGTGGTGGGCTGAGCGCTCGTCCTGCGAACATGTGCGGGTGGAGGAGGCCCGCGTCGATCGGTGGCTGTGGGCGGTGCGCATCTTCAAGAGCCGCACGCTGGCCACCGATGCCTGCCGCGGCGGCCACGTCAAGGTGAACGGCGCGGCAGCCAAGCCCGCCACCACGGTGCGGGTCGGCGACCGGGTGGAGACCTTCGCCGGCGGACGGCGGCGGGTGCTCGAGGTGGCCAGGGTGATCGGTGCGCGGGTCGGCGCTCCGCTGGCCGCCGAGTGCATCGTCGACTTCAGCCCCCCGCCGCCCGAGCGCGAGCCGTACGTCGGCCTGTTCGGGCGCGACCCCGGCGCCGGCCGGCCCACCAAGCGCGAGCGGCGCCAGATCGACCGGCTGCGGGGCCGCTGACTACCGCGGCGCAGCCCCCGACCCCACCGGCGCCGCGGCGAGCGCGGCCCGCGACCCCAGCCGGCGCGGCGGCGAGCCCGGCCCGCGAC
>JACPNX010000042.1 GCA_016185275.1 Actinomycetota bacterium
ACGCAAGCTTCACGGATCCGCCTCCCGACGAAAACCGCCCAACCACCAGCGCCACCCGCACACCGCACGCTGTCCGGATCCGCCTCCCGACGAAAACCGACCAACCACCAGCGCCACCCGCACACCGCCCGGGTCCGCCTCGCGCCGAAACGACGCAACGAGGGCAGGGAGCGTTGGAGCGAGTGCCGGCGAGCTGACCGCCAGGGTTCGCCCACCCGCAATCGGGCCCACCCCGGTCCCCCCTCCCATTCGCCGCGACGCGGAACCAAGCAACCAACCGACCGGCCACCCACGTCCACGTCCACGCCACCAGCAACCGTCTCCATCCCGGTCCCGCCCGCCCATTCGCCACGACGCGGAACCAAGCAACCAACCGACCAAGCGACCGCCCACCCACGTCCACGTCGCCCGGCGCCACCCCACGTCCACGCCGCCCCGCCCGGCCCGGCCCACCAATTCGCCCCGACGCGGAACCAGCCCGCGCACCCGGCGTCGCGAGTCACGACTGATCCGGGCGTTGTTGCACCAGCCCACGGGACCGGGTAGCAAAGGCCGACCCCGACGGGAGGAGCCGCGTGGCCGCATCGAGACCCGCCGCCGACCAGCAGCCGCACGACAAGAGCACCGGCGACACCATCTCCGAGCTGTGGGACCTCCTCCGCAGCTACGCCAAGCAGGAGACGATCGACCCCCTCAAGCAGTTGAAGGGCTTCGTCACGTTCGGCCTCGCCGGCGCTGCGCTGCTGGGCATCGGCGTGAGCGTGCTCGCCGTCGCAGTGCTGCGGGTCCTCCAGACCGAGCTGCGGGTCGGCACCCGGGGGAGCCTCTCGTGGACCCCGTACGTCGTGGCGCTGGCGCTGACCGGCGCCGGCACGCTGCTGTCACTGAAGGCCATCAGGAAGCAGGGACGGCCCGGATGAGCCCCGCCCGCGAAGCGCACGCCGACCGCACCGACGGCACCATCACCCGCGACGACATCGAGGCCAAGTTCCGCGAGATCCAGGGTGACATCGACGAGACGGCCGAGTCGGCCAAGAGCATGGCCCTCGCCATCGGCGCCGCCGCCGCCGCCGTGATCGTGATCGGCGTCTTCCTGCTCGGCCGACGCCGTGGCCGCCGCAAGTCCACCGTCGTCGAGATCCGGCGGATCTGAGGTGCCGAGCGGACGGGCCAAGGGCCGCAAGGTCAAGGCTGGCGAAGGCCGGGCGCTCGGCCTCCTGCGCCGCACCGGCTTCCGCAAGGGCGTGCTCGGTGGCAGCCGGGGCTGGACGGCCGCCTTCGTCGGTGTGTGGGGCTACCGGCAGCTCAAGCGCCTGGCCAAGCGGGAGGAGGAGGTCGTGTTCCGGTCCGAGCTGAAGCCCGGCGAGCGACTCGTCATCGCCAACGGCCGCGCCGCCATCGACCGCCAGTTCCCCCGCTCCACCAAGGAGTGAGGCACCCGCGGCCCGAGCCGCGAGACTGGCCGGCATGAAGGTGCTGCTGCGCAACCCCCGGCGCGAGGTGGACCTCGCCGGGCCGATCTCCATCACCGCCCTGCTCCAGCGCCTCGGTCTCAACCGCGAGTCGGTCCTCGTCATCAGGGGCGACACCCTGGTTCCGGGCGACGCCGTCATCGCCGACGACGAGACCATCGAGGTCCGCCCCGTGATCTCCGGCGGCTCCCGGTGAAGTGCCGGGTCTGCCGCGGACCGGCCGTCATCGACATCCGCCGGCACAACGCCAACTTCTGCGCCGACCACTTCCTGCGCCTCTGCCGCGACCAGGTGGCCAAGGCCATCGACACCTACGAGATGCTGAGGCCCGGCGAGCGCGCGCTGGTGGCCGTGTCGGGCGGCAAGGACTCCCTGGCCGTGTGGGACCTGCTGGTCGACCTCGGCTACCACGCCGACGGCCTCTACATCGGGCTCGGCATCGGTGAGTACAGCGACGCCTCCGGCGAGTTCGCCCGCGCCTACGCGGCCCGGCGCGGGCTGCGCCTCCACGAGGTGGACCTGCGCGCCGACTACGGCTTCGACGTGCCCACCGGTGCGAAGGCGGCCCGCCGGGTGCCGTGCTCCGCCTGCGGGCTGTCGAAGC
Source organism: Actinomycetota bacterium (assembly GCA_016185275.1). GTDB lineage: Bacteria > Actinomycetota > Acidimicrobiia > Acidimicrobiales > Iamiaceae > JACPNX01. The sequence continues at coordinate 2,077 of JACPNX010000042.1, forward strand.
GCCACCTGTTCGACGAGGCCGCTCGCTGCGGCGGCTACGACGCCCTCGTCACCGGCCACAACCTCGACGACGAGGCCGCCGTGCTGTTCGGCAACGTCCTCAAGTGGCACGCCGACTACCTCGGCCGCCAGCACCCGGTCCTGCCCGAGCGCGACGGTTTCCCCCGCAAGGTGAAGCCGCTGGTTCGACTCACCGAGCGCGAGACCGCCGCCTACTGCGTGCTGCGTGGCATCGACTACCTGGTCGACGAGTGCCCGATGGCGGCGGGGAACCGCCACCTCGGCTACAAGGAGCACCTCAACGCCCTGGAGGCCCGCGCACCCGGCGCGAAGCACGACTTCTACTTCGGCTTCCTCGCGCGTGCCGCAGACCGCTTCGCCACCGACGCGGCGCGAGAGCGCACCGCCCTCGCGCCGTGCGAGCGCTGCGGAGCCCCGACCACCGGCGGCGTGTGCGCGTTCTGCCGCCTCCAGGAGCGCGCCGGTGGGGCCGCGCCGGTCGAGCTGACCCGCAAGGCGCAGCCGTGACCCGCACGGGACCGTCGTGACCGCACCTGCGGCCGGCACGGGCGCAACCCCAGAGGCCGCCCCGCACCGGCCGTTCACGCCGGGCGAGAAGGTGCTCCTGATCGACCACAAGCGCCGCCGGTACCTGGTGACCCTGGAGGCCGGCGGAGAGTTCCACTCGCACGCCGGCATCGTGCGCCACGACGCCCTGCTGGGGCGCGACGAGGGCGCCGTCGTGCCGTCGAACCGGGGCGCCCGCTACACCGCGTTCCGCCCGACGCTGTCGGACTTCATCCTCAAGATGCCCCGCGGCGCGCAGGTCATCTATCCCAAGGATCTGGGGCCGATCCTCCTCCTGGCCGACATCTTCCCGGGGGCCTCGGTCCTCGAGTCGGGCGTGGGGTCCGGCGCGCTCTCCATGACGTTGCTCCGGGCCGGCGCCGTCGTGACCGGCTACGAGCTGCGCCCGGACTTCGCGGCACGCGCCCGCGGCAACGTCGCCTCCTTCCTCGGCGACGATCTGGCCGCTCGCTACACGGTCCACGAGCGCGACGTCTACGACGGCATCGACGGTGACGGGTTCGACCGCCTGGTCCTCGACCTCCCCGAGCCGTGGCGGGTGGTGGCCCACGCCGAGACCGCCCTGCGCCCCGGTGGGATCCTCGTCGCCTACACGCCCACGATCGTGCAGGCGGTCCAGCTTCGGGAGAAGCTCGCGCACAGCGGCTTCGACATGGCCGAGACGCTCGAGGTGCTCAACCGGAGCTGGCACATCGAGGGCATGTCCGTGCGGCCCGACCACCGCATGGTCGCCCACACCGGCTTCCTCACGCACGCCCGCCTGCTGCGAGCCTGACCCGAGCCCCGCGCCAGGCGTGAACACGCTCGACCTGCTCATCGTCGTGGCGCTGGTGGCCGGCGCCGTCGGCGGCTACCGCCTCGGGCTGCTGACCCGGGCGACCTCGTGGATCGGCATGGGCCTGGGCCTCTTCGCGGCCGCCCGGCTGCTGCCGCGCATCGTCGATCGCTCCGCCACGCCGTCGGCCGACCGCCCCGGGCTCGCGATGATCGGGCTCGTCGTGCTGGTCGGCGGCGCGTTCGTGGGGCAGGCCATCGGGCTGGTGATCGGCAGCCGGCTGAGCCTGGCGGTCAGCTCACGCCGCGGGCGAACCGTCGACGCGGCCGGGGGTGCGGTGGCCGGAGTCCTGGGCGTGGTCGTCGCCGTCTGGCTCCTGGTGCCGACCATGGCCGACGTCCAAGGCTGGCCGGCGCGCGAGGCGCGCACCTCCGCGGTGGCCCGCACGGTCCTCGACTGGTTCCCACGGCCGCCGGAGACCACCGAGACCCTCCGCCGGCTGTTCGGCGGCCGCTACCCGCGCGTCTTCGACTCGCTGCGACCATCGCCGCGGGTGGGCCCGCCGCCGGCGGCGAGCGGCTTCGACGACGCCGCCGCCCGCCGCGTGGCGGCGTCGACGGTCAAGGTCGTCGGTGAGGCGTGCGGGCGGATCCAGGAGGGCAGCGGGTTCGTGGTCCGGCCCGGCCTCGTGGCCACCAACGCCCACGTCGTCGCCGGCGAGGGGTCGACCGAGGTCGAGCGCGACGACGGCTCCCGGCAGGACGCCACGGTCGTGGCCTTCGATCCCGAGCGAGACATCGCCGTCCTGTCGGTTCCCGGCATCGCACGGCCCCCGCTGCCCGTGGGGGACCCGGCGCCGGGCCAGCGCGGCGCGGTCTTCGGGCACCCTGGCGGGGGACCGTTGGAGCTGTCACCGTTCCAGATCGCGCAGCGCGTCACCGCCGACGGCGCCGACATCTACGGCCGGCCCGGCACGGCGCGCGACGTGCTCGTGCTGGCCAGCGCCCTGGCGCCCGGTGACTCCGGCTCGGCCCTCGTCACCCCCCAGGGCACCGTGGTCGGCGTCGCGTTCGCCATCGCGCCCGACCGGCCGGGCGTGGCCTACGCGCTGAGCACGTCCGAGCTGCGGGCCGGTCTGTCGGAGGTCGCGCCGCGCCCGGTCGGCACCGGCCCGTGCGTGGGCTGAGCCCCGTGCGTCGGCTGAGCCCCGTGCGTCGGCTGAGCTCCGTGCGTCGGCTGAGCCCGCTACTCGCCGACCTCGATGAAGATGCACTCGCCGGGGCACTCCTCGGCGGACTCGATGACCGCTTCCTCCTGGCCGGCCGGCACGTTGGCCAGGCCCTCGGCGCCGCCCGGGTCGGAGAACACCTTGCTGCCCTCCTTGACGTAGGCGAGACCGTCGTCGAGCAGCGTGAACACGTCGGGCGCGATCTCCTCGCAGAGCCCGTCGCCGGTGCAGAGATCCTGGTCGATCCAGACCTTCATGGTGCCGTTGCCTCTTTCGGTCGGGAGAGGGCCGGACGCCGTCCGGCGGACTGCCGCCAATGTAGCCCGAGCGGCCTTTAACCCGAGCATGCTCGGGAAAATGACGATCTCGTGACACGGAGGTGCCCCTCCGCGGTGCGCCGAGACGCCGGGTCTAGGGTGCCCGCCGGAGCCAGGACGGGAGGTCATCCCATGGGCGAGAGCGACCAGGAACGGGCCCTGCAGCACGAGGCCGACGAGCTTCGGGAGCAGGCGGCCGTGATGGAGGACGAGATCGGCCAGCTTCGCCGCCGGCTGCAGGATGCGCCGAAGCGGGTGCGCACGCTCGAGGAGCGGCTGCTCGAGACCAAGGGCCAGCTCGCGCAAGCCGTCGCCCAGAACGAGAAGCTGACCTACACCCTGCGGGAGGCGCGCGACCACATCGCGGCGCTGCGCGAGGAGGTCGACAAGCTCACGCAGCCACCGTCGGCCTACGGCACGGTCGTCGGCATCAACGACGACGACACGGTCGACGTGTTCTCGGGCGGCCGCAAGATGCGGGTCGCCATGATCCCCGACGTGGCGGGCACGCTGCGGCGGGGCATGGAGGTCGTGCTGAACGAGTCGTTGACGGTCGTGCTGGCCCGCAGCGGCGAGATCACCGGCGAGGTCGTCACCGTCAAGGAGCTCATGGACTCGACGCGCGCCATGATCGTCGGGCGGGCCGACGAGGAGCGGGTGTGCGAGCTGATCGACGAGCTCCGCAAGGAGAAGCTGCGCTCCGGCGACAGCGTCCTCATGGACCCGCGGTCGGGTCTGCTCATCGAGAAGCTGCCCCGACCCGAGGTGGAAGAGCTCGTGCTCGAAGAGGTGCCCGACATCTCCTACGCCGACGTCGGTGGCCTCGACGAGCAGATCGAGCAGATCGCCGACGCGGTCGAGCTGCCGTTCCTGCACGCCGAGCTGTTCGCCGAGCACCGCCTTCCGGCGCCGAAGGGCATCCTCCTGTACGGCCCGCCCGGATGCGGCAAGACGCTCATCGCCAAGGCCGTCGCCAACTCGCTGGCCAAGAAGGTGGCCGAGGCCTCCGGCGACAACGAGGCTCGCTCGTACTTCTTGAACATCAAGGGGCCGGAGCTGCTCAACAAGTACGTCGGCGAGACCGAGCGCCAGATCCGACTCGTCTTCCAGCGGGCGCGCGAGAAGTCCGAGGAGGGGTGGCCGGTCATCGTCTTCTTCGACGAGATGGACTCGATGTTCCGCACCCGCGGGTCGGGCATCAGCTCCGACATGGAATCGACGATCGTGCCCCAGCTCCTCGCCGAGATCGACGGCGTCGAGTCGCTGCGCAACGTCATCGTGATCGGCGCCTCGAACCGCGAGGACCTCATCGACCCCGCCATCCTGCGACCGGGCCGGCTCGACGTGAAGATCAAGATCGAGCGTCCCGACGAGACCGCGGCCGCGCAGATCTTCGGCCGCTACCTGACCGCGGACCTGCCGCTCGACGCGGCCGAGGTGCGCACCCTCGGCGGTGGCGATCCGGAGAAGTGCGTCCGAGCCGTGATCGAGCAGACCGTCACCGAGATGTACCGCACCGACGAGGCCAACGAGTTCCTCGAGGTGACCTACCAGAACGGCGACAAGGAGATCATGTACTTCAAGGACTTCTCGTCCGGGGCCATGATCGAGAACATCGTGCGCCGGGCCAAGAAGCTGGCCATCAAGCGGCACCTCGACGCAGGCCCGAAGGGCATCCGCAGCGACGACCTGATCGCCTCCATCCACCAGGAGTACAAGGAGCACGAGGACCTGCCGAACACGACCAACCCCGACGACTGGGCCAAGATCTCCGGCAAGAAGGGCGAGCGCATCGTCTACGTCCGCACGCTCGTCAAGCACGGCGACGGAGCCGGCAGCGCGGGCGGTCGCAGCATCGAGCGGGTCACGACCGGCCAGTACCTGTAGCACCGGCGCCCGCGCACCGGCGACGGCGACGGCACCCGCGCACCGGCGGCCGCGCACCGGCACCGGCACCCGCGCCGGCGTGGCCACCGAGGCACACGAGCGCAGGGCTGCCGGGCCCTCGAGGCATGGCGGTCACGGCACGGCGGTAGGGTCCAGCGATGGCGGTGGCCAAGGTCTGCGGGATCGAGACCGAGTACGGCATCGTCCTGCGCGGCGCCGGCGAGTCGAACCCCGTCACCGCGTCGTCCATGCTCATCAACGCGTACGTGGCCGGCCTGGCGGCGGCCGCGTCCGGGACGCCGAAGGTGGCCTGGGACTTCGAGGATGAGTCGCCCGGCAACGACGCACGTGGCTTCTCCGCCGACGACTCCATGGCGCCGGAGGTGGACACGCACCTGGTCAACGCCGTGCTGACCAGCGGGGCCCGCTTCTACGTGGACCATGCCCACCCCGAGCTGTCCACCCCCGAGTGCCGCGATGCCCGCCAGGCCGTCGTGTGGGACCGGGCCGGCGAGGTGGTCATGACCCGGGCCATGGAGGCAGCCAAGCGGATGCTGCCGCCCGGCCAGGAGGTCGTCGTCCACAAGAACAACTCGGACGGCAAGGGCAACAGCTACGGCTGCCACGAGAACTACCTCATGGACCGGGCCGTCCCGTTCCACCGGATCGTGGTCCATGCCACCGCCCACTTCGTCACCCGCCAGGTGTTCTGCGGCGCCGGCAAGGTCGGCAGCGAGGTTCCGGGCACCAGCGGCGCCGACGTGCACTACCAGCTCAGCCAGCGAGCCGACTTCTTCGAGGCCGAGGTGGGCCTCGAGACGACGCTGAAGCGCCCGATCGTCAACACCCGCGACGAGCCCCACGCCGATCCCCAGAAGTACCGGCGCCTGCACGTCATTGTCGGCGACGCCAACCTCTGCGAGGTCGCCACCTTCCTCAAGGTGGGGACCACGGCGATCGTGCTGGCCATGGTGGAAGACGACCAGCTGCCGCGCGACTTCCTGTTCCGCTCGCCGGTGCAGGCCATGCGGGCGGTGTCGACCGACCTCACGCTGCGCCGGCCCATCGAGCTGGTCGACGGCACGACGGTGACGGCCCTGGGTGTGCAGTGGGAGCTGCTCGAGCGGGCGCGCAAGTACGCGGACGAACGGGGCCTGGAAGCGGTCGGTGAGGACGTCGGCGCTCAGGTGCTGCGCCGGTGGGAGGAGGTGCTCACCGGCCTCGAGACCGACCCGACCTCGGTGGCCGGCCAGGTGGACTGGGTGGCCAAGAAGGGGCTCATCGATGCGTGGGTGCAGCGCCAGGGCGCCGAACCGAGCGACCCCCGCGTCGCCGCCCTCGCCCTCCAGTACCACGACCTGCGGCCCGAGCGCTGCCTGGCTCGCCGGGTCGGGCTCGAACGTCTGGTCGACGACGCGGAGGTCGAGTGGGCGGTCGACTCGCCGCCCCCGGACACCCGCGCCTACTTCCGCGGTCGCTGCCTCCAGCGCTTCGCCCGCTCCATCGTGGCCGCGAACTGGGACTCGATCGTCTTCGACGTCGGCCGCGAGTCTCTGCGCCGCGTGCCGATGATGGAACCAACACGTGGGACCCGAGCCCACGTCGGTAGGTTGTTGGACGAGTGCGACACCCCGGCCGAGCTGCTCGACCGTCTGGGCTCATAGGGCCCGGGCGCCGGTAGCCGGTCGAAGCGGCGCCCCGAGCAGAACGAGGAGTGTGGTCACCGATGGCTGAGCGAGAGCAGAAGCGCAAGCCGGCCCCGGCACGCGAGACCGAGACGGTCGAAGAAGACGCACCGGCACGGTCCGAGAGCGGCGAGAAGATCAAGGCGGAGCTGGACGATCTCCTCGACGAGATCGACGAGGTCCTCGAGTCGAACTCGGAGGACTTCGTGAAGTCGTACATCCAGAAGGGCGGCGAGTAGCCGCGCCAGGCGGCCAGGTGGCCAGGCGGCCAGGCGGGCGGCAGCGCTGGGGCGCTCCGGTAGCCTCCGCCGCCGTGACCCTCCCGATGTTCGACCCCGGCGACGATCCCGGTCCCGACTTCGCCGAGCTGCTCCGCCGCCAGGGCCTCGCGCCCCAGGCGCCGCCGGGCAGCCTGGGCGACGCGCTGCGCATCCCCCACGGAACCACCGTCGTGGCCGTCCGCTACGCCGACGGCGTGCTCATGGCCGGCGACCGGCGGGCCACGTCCGGCAACTTCATCAGCCACCGCTCCATCGAGAAGGTGTTCCCCGCCGGCCGCCACTCGGGCGTGGCCATCGCGGGAGCGGCCGGGCCCGCGGTCGAGATGGTGAAGCTCTTCCAGCTCCAGCTCGAGCACTACGAGAAGGTGGAGGGCGCGCACCTCTCGCTCGAGGGCAAGGCCAACCAGCTCAGCCAGATGGTGCGCGCCAACCTGCCGGCGGCCATGCAGGGCCTGGCCGTGGTCCCCATCTTCGCCGGCTACGACCTGCGCCGGCGGGTGGGCCGCCTGTTCCAGTACGACGTCACCGGCGGCCGGTACGAGGAGCAGGACTACGCCGTGAGCGGCTCCGGGAGCATGCACGCGGGCACGGTCGTCAAGCTCGGCTTCCGGGAGGCGCTCCGCCGCGAGCAGGTCGTCGACCTGACGCTCGAGGCACTCTGGCAGGCGGCCGAGGAGGACTCGGCCACCGGCGGCCCTGACCTCCTGCGCGGCATCTGGCCCGTGGTCGTGACCATCACCGAGGCCGGCTACGAGCGCGTCGTCGACGCCGAGCTGGCCGAGCGCTTCGAGGTTCTGCTCGAGCGCATGAGGGCCACCCGGTCGGCGGTCGGGCTCGGCGGTGCGCCGGCCGGCGCCGACCACCCGGCCGGGCCGGGGGGCGACGCCCCATGAGCATGCCCTTCTACGTCGCCCCCGAGCAGGTCATGAAGGACCGGGCGGACTACGCCCGCAAGGGGATCGCCCGGGGCCGCAGCCTCGTCGGGCTGCGCTTCGCCGACGGCATCCTCGTCTGCGCCGAGAACCCCTCCAACACGCTGCGCAAGATCAGCGAGATCTACGACCGCATCGCCTTCGCCGGTGTCGGTCGGTACAACGAGTTCGACCAGCTGCGCATCGCCGGTGTCCGCCACGCCGACCTGAAGGGCTACTCGTTCAGCCGTGAAGACGTGGACGCCCGAGGGCTGGCGAACTCCTACGCGGGGATTCTCGGCCAGATCTTCACCCATGAGATGAAGCCGCTCGAGGTGGAGATCCTCGTGGCCGAGGTCGGCGTCGAGCCGGCCGGCGACCAGCTCTTCCACCTGCTCTACGACGGCACGGTGCTCGACGAGCACGACTTCAGCGTGCTCGGAGGCGATGCCGAGGCGATCAGCGAGCGCATGAGCGCCGCATTCGCCGACGGGCTGGACCTGGGTCGGGCCCTGGCCACCGCGGTCGCCGCGCTGTCCGGACCCGACCGCACGCTGAGCGCCGCGGAGCTCGAGGTCGCGCTGCTCGAGCGGGGGAGCGGACGCCGCTTCCGGCGCCTCGACGACGCGACGGTCGCGCAGCTGCTCGGCCCGGACGCAGCCGGCGAAGACGACGGTGGCGAGCCCGTGGCCGCCGTGTCGGGCGGCGACGTGGCCGCCGGTCGCGGCGTGGCCGGCGCCACGGCGCGCACGCAGCCCGGCGACGAACCGGCGCCGGCGCCGGACGGCGGTGCGGGCGACGAACCAAGCGACGAGCCAAGCGACGGTGCGGGCGACGACGCGGTCCCCGACGACGACGCCGACTGACGGCCACGCTTCTCGACGGTCGCCCCGTCCGGCGCCGAGCCGGCGCCGATGCACCTGCGAGCGCGAAGGCCGCCGATAGGGTGCGGCCGTGGAGCGCAGGATCTTCGGGCTCGAAAGCGAGTACGGGGTCACCTGCACGCTGCGCGGGCAGCGCCGGCTCAGCCCGGACGAGGTGGCGCGCTACCTGTTCCGCCGGGTGGTGTCGTGGGGTCGGTCGTCGAACGTCTTCCTCGCGAACGGTGCGCGGCTCTACCTCGACGTCGGCTCGCACCCCGAGTACGCCACCCCGGAGTGCGACTCGGTGCACGACCTCGTCGCCCACGACAAGGCGGGCGAGCGCATCCTCGAACAGCTCCTGTCGAGCGCCGAGCAGCGCCTGCGCGAGGAGGGCGTGCGGGGCACCATCTACCTGTTCAAGAACAACACCGACTCGGCCGGCAACTCCTACGGCTGCCACGAGAACTACCTGACGAGCCGGCGCGACGAGTTCGGCCACTACGCCGAAGTGCTCATCCCGTTCTTCGTGTCCCGCCAGATCTATGCGGGGGCGGGCAAGGTCATGCAGACCGCCCGCGGAGCGATGTACTCCATCAGCCAGCGCGCCGAGCACATCTGGGAAGGCGTCTCGTCGGCCACCACGCGCAGCCGGCCGATCATCAACACGCGCGACGAGCCGCACGCCGACGCCGAGCGCTACCGCCGCCTCCACGTGATCGTCGGCGACTCGAACATGAGCGAGTACGCGACCTTCTTGAAGGTGGGGGCCACCAGCCTCATGCTGCGCATGCTCGAGGAGCCGACCACCGTCCTGCGGGACATGACGCTGGAGAACCCGATCCGGGCCATACGCGAGATCAGCCACGACGTCACCTGCACCCGCAAGGTGCGCCTGGCCAACGGCCGCGAGGTCAGCGCCCTCGACATCCAGTCCGAGTACCTCCAGCGGGCGCTGCGCTTCGCCGCCACGCGGGGCCTGTCTCCGCTCGAGCAGCGGGCGCTCGACATGTGGGAGCACTGCCTCACCGGCATCGAGAAGGACCCGCTGAGCCTCGATCGCGAGTGCGACTGGGTGGCCAAGCACCAGCTCATCGAGCACTACCGGGAGCGCAACGACCTGCCCCTCGGCCATCCGCGCGTCGCGCTGATCGACCTCCAGTACCACGACATCAACCGGCACCGGGGCCTCTTCTACAAGATGCAGGACCGCGGCCTCGTGGAGCGCGTCGTCACCGACGAGGAGATCGACCGGGCCGTCGAGGACCCGCCGCAGACCACGCGGGCCCGGCTGCGGGGCGAGTTCATCCGCAAGGCCAAGGAGCGCCGCCGCGACTACACGGTCGACTGGGTGCACCTGAAGCTCAACGACCAGGCGCAGCGCACGGTCCTGTGCAAGGACCCCTTCAAGGCCCACGACGAGCGCGTCGAGAAGCTGATCGCCTCGCTCTGAGGCGCCGGCCCGAATGCCCTCGTTCCGCGCCGGCACGGTCACCGAGGTCCTCGCGGCGCGGGCCGGCCTGCAACGGGTTCTGGTCCGGCCGGATGCGGGCGGCGAGCCCGAGCGCGCCTACGTGCTCACCGCGCTGACCGGGCCGGTGGCGCCGGGCGACGAGGTGGTGGTCAATACCACCGCGGTCGACCTCGGACTCGGCACCGGCGGCTGGCACGTCGTGCACTGGAACCTGTCACGCCGGTCGTGGTCGGAGCCGGGGCCCGGTCACATCGTGAAGCTGCGCTACACGAGCCTCCAGGCCGACACGGGTGCCGCCGAAGAGGACCACGGCGGGATCCCGCCGGCCCTTCCGGGCACGCCGGTGGTCGCGTGCAGCCTGCACAGCCAGGTCCCGGGCGTGGCCGTGACCGTCAAGCACCTTCGCCCGGACGCCCGCGTGGCCTACGTGATGACCGACGGAGCCGCCCTCCCGCTGGCGCTGTCGGACCTCGTGGCGGCGATGCGCGACGCCGGCGTCGTCGACGGCACCGTCACCGCGGGCCACGCGTTCGGCGGTGACCTCGAGGCGGTCACCGTCCCGTCGGCGCTGACCCTCGCCGCTCACGTCCTCCGGGCCGACGTCGTGGTGGTCGCCATGGGCCCGGGCGTCGTGGGCACCGGCACCGCGCTGGGCACGACGGCCATCGAGGTGGCTTCGCTCATCGACGCCACCGAAGCTCTGGGAGGGCGACCGGTCGCGTGCATGCGCGTCTCCGACTCCGACACGCGCGCCCGCCACCGGGGCGTCAGCCACCACACGCTCACCGCCCTGCGCCTGGCCCGGGCCAGCGCGACCCTGGCGGCGCTGCCCGGCCTCCTCGACGTGACGGACGTGCCCAGCCGACACGGCGTCGCCGTCGTCGAGGGCGGCCCGGACGTCGCGGCCCTGCTGGCCGAACGGGGCCTCCACGTCACGACGATGGGCCGAGGGCCGGACCGCGAGCCGCGGTTCTTCGCGGCGTGCGGTGCCGCGGGCGCGGTCGCCGCCGGCCTGCTGGGCCGCTCGTAGGCTGCGACACCGTGCCGCCGAACCGCACCGAGCGCCTGCTCAACCTGCTGAACGTGGTGGTCGGGGCCGACCGCCCCGTGCCGGCCGCGGAGCTGCGCCGGCGCGTGCCCGGCTACCCGGACGACGACGCCAGCTTCCACCGCCAGTTCGAGCGGGACAAGGCCGCGATCCGCGACCTGGGTCTACCGATGGAGCCGATCACCAACCCGTCCAACCCCGAGGATCCGCCCGGCTACCGGATCCGCCGTGACGAGGCCTACCTCCGCGATCCCGGGCTGGAACCCGACGAGCTGGCTGCGCTCAACCTGGCGGCCGAGGCGGTCCGGCTCGAGGGACTGGAGGGTCGCGCCGCGCTGTGGGCCCTGGGCGGCCGCCCGACCGGCACCGGCGCGACCACGGACCCCGCGCCGGGCGGCGGCGAGGCCTCGGCGGCCCCAGGTGGCGTGGCCCGGCCCGGTGACGTCGCGGTGCCAGGTGACGTCGTGGCGCCAGGTGACGTGGCCCCGCCCGGCGACGTGGCGCTGCCCGGCGACGAGCGCCTCGCCACGCTCTTCGCGGCCGTCACGGAGCGCCGCCGCGTGCGGTTCACCTACCGGGGCGAGAGCCGCGACGTCGACCCCTACCGGCTGCAGGCCAGCCGCGGGCGCTGGTACCTGACCGGCCACGACCACCTGAGGGGCGCGGTCCGCAACTACCGGCTGGGGCGCATCGAAGGCGGGGTGCGAGCCGGCCCGCCGGGCGCGTTCGACGCTCCGGCGGAGCGGCCACCGCTGAGCTTCGACGCGTGGGAGTACGGCTCGGCGCCTCCGGTGACGGCCCGCCTGCTCGTCGACGCGGACCACGTGGACGAGGTCAGGTCCCTCGCCCATCGCGCCGAGATCGCCGAGGAGCGGGCGGACGGTGCCGCCGTGTTCGAGCTGCGGGTCACCGACCGCGATGCCTTTCGGGGCATGGTGCTGGGCCTGCTCGAGCACGCCGAGGTCCTCGATCCCGCGGAGCTGCGCGACGACCTGGTGCACTGGCTCGAGGCCATCGCCGGCCGGCCGGGGGAGCGGGCGAGCCAATGAGCCCCGTCACCGCGTCCGACCGGATCCAGCGGCTGCTGTCGGTCGTGTCGTGGATCGCCAGCCGGGGCGATCCGCCGGTGCGCGAGGTGTGCGAGCGGTTCGGTCTCAGCCCGTCCGAACTGCAGGCCGAGCTCGACCTCGCCCAGATGGTGGGGGCCGACTCGCCCGAGTTCTCCGACATGCCGATCGAGGTCGACTACGAAGGCGACCGGGTCTCCGTGTTCCTGCACAACTTGTCCCGACCGTTGCGGCTGACGCCCCAGCAGGCGCTGGCCATCGTCGCGGCGGGCTACGGCTTGAGGGCCGTGCCGGGCCACGATCCGTCCGGACCGCTGGCCCGCGCGCTGGACAAGCTCGCCGTCGTGCTGGACATCCCGGCGCAGGATGCCGTGGCCATCGACCTCGGCGCGGCCGACGAGCACGCGCTCGCCCGCCTGCGATCGGCCCAAGCGGCGCACGCCCCGGTCCGTCTCGACTACTACAGCGCCGCCCGCGACCGTCTCGGGTCGCGCGTGGTGGAGCCGTGGCGCGTCTTCAGCGACGAGGGTGCGTGGTACGTGGAGGGCTGGTGCCGCGAGGCGCGGGGCGAGCGGGTCTTCCGCGTCGACCGGATCCGCGCCGTGGAGGTCCTCGACGAGACCTTCGAGCCCCCCGAGCGCCCGCCCGAGCCGCGCCGCGCCATGCAGGTCGCCGGCGACGACCCGCGTGCCGTCGTGGCGATCAGCCCCGAGGCGCGATGGGTCGCGGAGAGCTATCCGGTCGACTCGGTCGACGAGGCCGGTGACGGGACGATCCGCGTGCGCCTGCCGGTCGCCGGGGCGGCGTGGCTCGAACGCCTGCTGCTGCGCCTGGGGCCGGCGGGGCGGCTCGTCGAGGTCGATCCGCGCATCGGCCCGCCCGACCTCGCCGAGCGTGCCGCGCGGCGCATCCTCGCCCGTTACGGCCAAAACCCCGCGAGCGGGACGGCGCAGGGCAGGCGCTAGCGTCGCCCGGGTGACCGACTCGACGGTGGAGCAGGGGAGCGATCCCGCCGAGCCCCCCGCCGAGCCCCTCAGCGCCCCGCCGACGGGGCCCTCGGACGGACCGCCGCAGGGAGCACGGACCGTGTCCGCCACCGTGGATCCGCCCGACGGTCGCGTCCCGGACGCCGGCGAGGAGGACGCCGACGACGTCGACGCCCGGCCGGTCCGCCCCAGCGCCCTCCGCTCGATCGTCGAGTGGGTGGCGGTCATCGGCGGAGCGCTGGTCGTCGCCCTGCTCATCCGGACGTTCCTGTTCGCCAACTTCTGGATCCCCTCGGCCTCGATGGAGCCGACGCTGATGGGCCACCCGGGCCGGCACGATCGGGTCGTCGTCAACAAGCTCAGCTACAAGCTGCACGACGTCCGCCGCGGCGACATCGTGGTCTTCGCCAAGCCGCCGGGCGAAGCCGACTCGACGGCGGGCGGCCAGCAGGTCAAGGACTTCATCAAGCGGGTGATCGCTCTGCCCGGCGAGCGCGTCACCATCCAGGCGGGCGCGGTCTACGTCGACGGCAAGCGCCTGGCCGAGCCGTACCTGCCGGCGGGCACCGTCACCGACGGCCGCATCTGCGGGTTCGACATCATCGACTACCGCGTGCCCAAGGGAACCGTGTTCGTCATGGGGGACAACCGCTCCAACTCCCGTGATTCGCGCTGCTTCGCCAGCCGGGCCATCAAGAAGTCGTCGATCGTCGGCCGGGCGTTCCTGCGCATCTGGCCGCTGTCCGACTTCGGCGGCATCTGACCGCCGGCCATCCAACAGCCGCCCGAGGGTCACCGGCCGGCGAGGGCCTCCACCATCCGATCGACGTGGTCGGAGTAGACGGCGTCGATGCCCATGGCGAGCAGCCCGTCGAGGACGCGCGCGAACTGGCAGTCCCAGCCGAACGCCAGCACGCCGAAGCGGTGGAACAGCGTGGTGAGCCCGCCGGTCCAGTCGCTGTGGTGGAGGTTGACGGCGTCGATGCCCTTCTCGCGCAGCACGGCGGCGTGGCGCTCCGCACCGGAGCTCAGCCGCTTGAGCCGCGTGGAGTCCACCAGCCGCACGCTCGGGTCGTGCTCCCGCCACGACAGCAGCAGGTCGTGGTCGTGGTGGCAGAGCCACAACCGGCCGACGGCGGCCGCCGACGCGGCTCGGGCGGCGTCGATGAGCGGCACCGCCGCCGCCGGATCCTTGACGTCCACCGACAGCTCGAAGGCGTCGCCGCAGGCCTCGTAGAGCTCCGCCACCGCCGGGACGTGGGGAGGCAGCTCGGCGCGGGTGACCGCTCGGATCGGCCGCCGGCGGACGCGACCCACCACGCCGTCGTGGTCGAGCACGGGCACCCCGTCGGCCGTCAACCAGACGTCGCTCTCGAGCCCGGTGGCCCCGAGGCGCAGCGCCAGCGCGAAGGCCTCGAGCGTGTTCTCGGGTGCGTGGGCGCGGGCGCCACGGTGGGCGAAGCCGATGGGTCGGGCCCTCAGCGACGGCAACCCCGAGGTCGCTTCCACGCCGGCTCATGGTGGCAGGCCGGCGCGACCGCCGACGCACCCGGCGCCGCTCCGTCGGAAGGCTTCACGGGCCGGCGCACCCGAGGGCCGCAGGCGGTCGCCGGAACACGTCCGTTCGGCCCACCCGCCAACACTCAACTGGCTCCGGACCGGGCCGATGGTTCGGAGCAGGAACCGAGCACTGGGGACGGGAATGGCAACCATTCGGGCTAGTTGTGGTGAGTGCGGCGATGTGGAGCTCACCACGTCGGACGTGGCGGTCCGGGTCTGCACGGACGATCGGAGCGCGGCGTACACGTTCCGGTGCCCGCACTGCCGCATGATCGTGGCCAAGCCGGCCGAGCCTCGCATCGTCGAGCTGCTCGTGGCGTCGGGGGTGGCGCTCCACACGTGGCAGCTGCCGGCCGAGCTCGGGGAGCGTCCGGTGGGTGCCGCCGCGCTGACCCACGACGACCTGCTCGACTTCCACACGCTGCTCCTCGACGACGACCGCTGGGCCGGTGCCCTGGCCCGCCTGGTCGACGGTTAGGCTGGCGTCGATGTCAGCCCTGTGGATCATCCCTCCGGTGGTTGTGCTGAGCGGCCTGCTCCTCGCCGCCGTGGTGCTGCGCCGGCTCGACGAGGCGACCGCCCGGGTGCGGCTCCAGGTCGTCCGGGTCGACGACGTGCGCCGCCAGGCCCGCGCCGCGAGGGCCGCGGCCGACGAGGCCGCCCGCGCCTTCGATCACCTCGGCCGCCGCTGACCGCTCGCCGGGCGCGGCCCGGCCGGTCCGCCGCGCTCGGACCTGGGGCGGTCGCCTACCGCCCCGGCGGTAGCCTCGGACCATGCTGAACCTCGGTGGCGGGGAGGTCCTCGTCATCCTCTTCCTGGCACTGATCGTGCTGGGTCCGGAGCGCCTGCCGAAGGCGGCCCGCGAGGTCGGCAAGTGGGTCCGCGAGCTGCGCCGGCTCTCTGCGGGCTTCCAGGACGAGATCCGCAGCGCCATCGACATCGACCTCGACGACGACCGGGGCGGCACGGATCAGTACCGCGACGGCGACCGCCCGTTCCGTCCCGGCCAGGCCTCGCTGTCGGGCCGGGTGCGCCACGCCGCCGCCGACACCGACGCCGACACCGGCGACGGCGTGGAGATCCGGGCCCGCAACGACCGCGCACCGGGCGCCGACCTCGAGCGCACGGTCGACACCTCCGCGCCGGCACCGCCGCTCGCACCGATCGACGAGACCTCCGGCCCTCGACCCGCCGGTGCCGTCGAGATCGATGAGACCGAAGGGATCGACGAGCAGACCCTGGTCCCGCCCGAGCTGGACAAGCCGGTGTCACCCGGTGGTCCGGTGGACCTGCGGGTCGTGCCCCCGCCAGCGGACCCCCGCCCGGCCGGAGCCGGCGAGGCGGCGCCGGGTGAGCGCGCCACCGGTTGAGCGGTGACCGGCCGCCACTCCGGACCTCCGGCATGACCCCGATCCGAGCCGCCCGCCCGGCGGTGCCCCGGTGAGCGCACCGGCCGAGGCCCTGGAACAGCCCGGCGGCTCGATGACCCTGGTCGAGCACCTCACGGAGCTGCGCACCAGGTTGATCAGGTCCGCCATCGCCGTCGCCGCCGGCGCGCTCGTCGCCTGGCTCGTCTACCAGCCGATCCTCAACGCACTGCTCGAGCCGCTGCGGGCGTCGGCCCCCAAGGGCAGCAGCATCCGCCAGACGCTCGTCACGCTCGACCCGCTCGAGCCGTTCGCCATCCGCCTCAAGCTCGCGACCTACGGCGGGCTCATGCTGGCCATGCCCGTGATCCTCTGGCAGGTCTGGCGGTTCGTGGAGCCGGGCCTCTACTCGAACGAGAAGCGCTACGCGGTCGGCTTCACGGCGTGCGCCACCCTGCTGTTCGCCATGGGTGCAGCCATCGCGTTCTGGACGATGCCCAAGGCGTTGGACTGGCTGCGGACCATCGGCGGGCCGAACTTCACGCAGCTCTACGGACCGGCCAAGTACATCAAGCTGATCGTGTACATGATGCTGGCGTTCGGCGTCGGCTTCGAGTTCCCGATCCTGGTCGTCTTCCTGCAGCTCGCAGGGATCGTCAGCACCGCTCGGCTGCGGTCGGCGCGGCGCTACGTGTACGTGGCCATCGCCGTCGTCGTCGCCGTCATCACCCCGAGCGGCGACCCCATCTCGATGCTGGCCCTCACCATCCCGATGTGGATCTTCTACGAGGCCGCGGTCGTGTTCGGTCGGCTCCGGGAACGGCGGCGGCGCAAGGCAGAGGCCGCCGCGGCGGCGGCCGCGGCCGCGTGACCCCGGACGGCGTGCGCGCCCCGGCGGGCGAGGTCACGCACGGCTTCACGCTCGACCGCTTCCAGGTCGAAGCGATCGCCGCCGTCGACGCGGGCTCCTCGGTGCTCGTCGCGGCGCCCACCGGATCCGGCAAGACGATCGTGGCCGAGCACGCCGTGCGGGCCGCGCTCGCCTCCGGCCGCAAGGCCTTCTACACGACACCGATCAAGGCCCTCTCGAACCAGAAGTACGCGGACCTCGCCGCCGAGCACGGCGCCGGCCGCGTGGGCCTGCTCACCGGTGACAACGCGATCAACGGCGAAGCGCCGATCGTGGTGATGACCACCGAGGTCCTGCGCAACATGGTCTACGCCGCCTCGCCGTCGTTGCGCGGGCTGGCGTGGGTCGTGCTCGACGAGGTCCACTACCTCCAGGACCCGTACCGCGGACCGGTGTGGGAGGAGGTGATCATCCACGCGCCTCCCGAGGTGCGCCTCGTGTGCCTGTCGGCCACCGTGTCCAACGCCGGGGAACTGGCCGACTGGATCCGTGAGGTCCGCGGCCCCACCGAAGTGGTGGTGGAGGAGCGGCGCCCGGTCGAGCTCCAGAACCTCTACGCCGCCTTCGACAAGTCGTCCCGGGACCTGGTCGTGATCCCGACGCTCGTCGACGGCCGGCCCAACTCCATGGGCGAGCGCCTCGACGGCGATCTCGTCCGGGGCGCCCTGCGCCAGGGACCCCAAGGCGCCCGCCCACGTCGACGCTTCGGAACCCCGCGCCGGCTGGAGGTGGTCGAGTGGCTGGCCGAGGAGGACCTCCTGCCGGCCATCTGCTTCGTGTTCAGCCGGGCAGGATGCGACGACGCCGCTCGCGGCCTCCTCGAGGGCGGCGTGCGCCTGACCAGCGCCGAGGAGCGGCGGCGCATCCGGGCGATCGCCGAGGACCGCACGGCGGCGCTCAGCGACGCGGACCTCGACGTGCTCGGCTACGACCTCTGGCTCGCCGGGTTGGAGCACGGCGTGGCGGCGCACCACGCCGGCATGGTCCCCCCGTTCAAGGAGGCGGTGGAGGCCTGCTTCGTGGAGGGTCTCGTCAAGGTCGTGTTCGCCACCGAGACGCTGGCGCTCGGCATCAACATGCCGGCCCGGTCGGTGGTGATCGAGAGCCTCACCAAGTTCTCCGGCGAGCACCACGACATGCTCACCCCCGCGGAGTACACCCAGCTCACCGGTCGAGCCGGCCGGCGGGGCATGGACGAGCTGGGCCGGGCGCTGGTCCTGTGGTCCCCCTACGTCCGCTTCGACCAGGTCGCGGCGCTGGCCATGAGCCGCCGCTTCGCCCTGACGTCGGCGTTCCGGCCCACCTACAACATGGCCGCCAACCTCGTCCGCCGCTACGACGAGGCCGAGGCCCACAACCTGCTCAACCGCTCGTTCGCCCAGTTCCAGGCCGACCGGTCCGTCGTGTCGCTCCAGAGCCGGCTCGACCAGCGCCGGGCCACACTGACCCGCCTCGAGGCCGACGCCCGCTGCGATGCGGGCGACGTGGAGGAGTACCGGCGCCTGCTGCGCGCCGACGACGAATCGCGCCGCGCCGCCTCTTCACGCACCGCCGTCAACGACGCCTTCGCCCAGCTGCGCCCCGGCGACGTCATGTGGATCGGGGCGCGGCGCGTCGCCGTCCTGTCGGTCTCGTGGCGGGGACGCGACCGCGCCCGACTCCACGCCGTCGACGACCGGGGCCGCCAGACCTCCTGGTCGGTCGGCGATCTGGACGAACCGCCCCTCCGGGTCGGCTCGATCGAGCTGCCCGAGCCCTACGCGCCCAACCAGCGGGCGTACCAGCAGGCGGTGGCACGGGCCCTGGCCCGCAGCGACAGCGGCCGCAGGCGGGGACGGCGCCCGAGTCGCGCCGTCCCCGAGGCGCTGGCGCCTCAGCACCCCGTGGCCGCCTGCCCCGACGCCGCGGCGCACGTCCGCGCCGCCGGTCACGTCGAGCGGGTGCGCCGCGAGGTGGCCGACCTCGAGCGCCGGGTCGGCGGTGCGGCCGGGACGGTGGCGAGGCGCTTCGACGCCGTGCTCGGCGTGCTGCGTGACCGCGACTTCGTGAGGGGCTGGGCGCTGACCCATCGCGGGCGGCTCCTGGTCCGCATCTTCCACGAGTCCGATCTGCTCGTGGCCGAGGCGGTGGCCGCGGGTGTGCTGGACGACCTCGATCCTGCGGCACTGGCCGGCGTGGCGTCCGCGTTCACCTACGAGCACCGGAGCCGCACGCCTCCGCCGCCGCCGTGGTTCCCGTCCCCTGCGGCGCGCCGGGCCTACGACGCCATCGACGCGCTGGCCGCGCGACTCAACGCCGACGAGCGGGCGGCGCGCCTGCCCGAGACGCGCCCGCCCGACCCCACCTTCATCGCACTGGCCCACGCATGGGCGCTCGGCGAGGACCTCGACCGGGTGCTGGAGGACGAAGACCTCTCGGGCGGCGACTTCGTCCGCAACGTCCGCCAGCTCATGGACCTGCTCCGCCAGATCGCCGATGCCGCCCCGAGAGCGGCCACCCGCGACGCGGCCCGGGCGGCCGCCGCCGCGCTGTTCCGCGGGGTCGTCGCCGCCTCGGCGGTCGTCGGCTCCGACGACTCGGACGAGGTCATCCCCGACGACGACGTCCCGGGCGAGCCCGCCGGTGCGGCGCCGGCCGGAGCCTGAGGGGCCGCCGTGGCCGTACGGAGACGGCAGGACTGGGGCGACGTCGCCCCGGTTCCGGCCCGCGCGGTCGAGGTGGTCACCGACGCGCAGGCGCGTCGCGTCGTGGAGCGGGCCCGCCGGGCCGGCGACGCGATGCCGCCGCTCGTGCTCCTCGGTGGCGACCTGTGCCGCACCCTCGGCGGCACCGGCGACCGGGCCCGGCTCGACCAGGGCCGGGGCACCCGCGTGGTGGTGGACGTGGGGGCCGTCCGGGCCGACGGGTCGCGGCACTGGTTCGTCGCCCACCTGGTGGCTCGGCGCTCCTGGTGGACCGGGCGGGTGTGGGCCGCCTGCAACGCCGAGTACATCGGCGCCTGGGACGCCGCCCCGCGCGCCCACCCCGGTGACGGGCTGCTCGACACCCTCGACGTCAGCCTGACGTTCAACGATCGGCTGAAGGCCCGCTCGCGCTTGGCGGCCGGCACCCACGTCCCGCACCCGGGCATCGTCGAGCGCCGCTCGGTGGCGGTCGAGGTGGACTTCGAGCGCCCGACGCCGATCTGGCTCGACGGTGAGCGGACCGCGACCGCCCGGCACCTGTCCGTCTCGGTGGAACCGGACGCGCTGCACTGCTGGGTCTGACGCCGGGCTGCCCCTCGGCTGCCCCTCGGCCGACGCTCGGTTCGCTCGGCGCCGCGCCCGGTCGAGCCGCCGGCCGGTGCCACCGCTACGGTCACCTCGATGCAGGCGTGGATCCTCGACGAGTCGCCCGGCAGCTACCGCTGGGGCGACATCGACACCCCCGAGCCGGGCCCGGGCGACGTGGCCGTGCGCCCCGTGGCCAGCGCCCTCAACCACATGGACCTGTGGCTCACCCGGGGGCGACCCCGCCCGAAGCTGCCCCACGTCCCGGGTTGCGACGTGGCCGGGGTCGTGGAGGCGGTCGGCGCCGACGTGACGGGTGTGGAGGTGGGCGACGAGGTCGTGGTGAACCCGGCCGTCGCGCCCATCGAGGCCGTGATCGGCCTCGGAATCGACGCTCCGCTCGGCCGGGGCTTCGCGATCCTCGGCGAGCAGCGCTGGGGCGGCCACGGGGAGCGGGTCGTGGTGCCCGCCCGCAACGTCGTGGCCCGCCCGCCCGGCCGCTCGTGGTCCGAGTGCGCGGCGTACCCCCTGGTGACCCTGACCGCGTACCGCATGCTGCGCCGGGCGCGCCTGCGGGCGGGGGAGACGCTGCTGGTCGTCGGGATCGGCGGCGGTGTCTCCAGCGCGGCGCTGGCGCTGGGCCGCCACCTCGGCGCCGAGGTCCACGTCACGTCCCGCGACGGGGCCAAGCGGGAGCAGGCACTGGCGATGGGCGCAGCGGCGGCGCACGACTCGGGCGCCGACTTCGCGGTCAAGGCCGACGTCGTGGTCGAAAGCGTCGGTCCGGCCACCTGGGATCGCAGCGTCGCCGCCCTCAAGCCGGGCGGTCGCCTCGTCGTGTGCGGCGGCACGTCCGGCCAACAGGTCACCCTCGACCTCCCGAAGCTGTTCTTCAAGCAGATCGAGGTCATCGGTTCGACGATGGGCAGCTACGAGGAGTTCGCCGCCGTGACCCGCCTCGTCGACCAGGGTCTGCCCGTCGCGCTCGACAGCACCCTCGCGCTGGCCGACTACCCGGGCGCCCTGGAGCGGCTCGGCGCAGGAGACCAGCTCGGCAAGATCGTCCTCACCCACGAGGCGGGGTGACCCCGAGCCACCCCGGCGCGGACCCGGCGACCATCCGCAGGGGTCGAAGAGGCCCGGGCGTAGGCTCGCCCCCGTGACCGTGTACGTCGCCGAGGAGTTCACCGCCGAGGAGTCCGACGTGCTCCGGCGGTACTTCACGAACCTCGACGGCCCGGTCTTCGCCCTCGTGAACCTGCCCGAAGTGGTGAAGGGCGCCCTCTTCGCCCGCTACTCGCGCTCGTCGAAGAGCCTGCGCCGGCTGTTCCTCGACGAGTTCGTCGGCGAGCTCGACATCTCCGGCGACCAGAGCATCGACGCGACGGTCGGCCTGCGCCGGGCCGAGGAGCTCTACGACCGGGTCTTCTTCGAGTACGGGGACGACTCGGTGGCCCAGCTGGGCGGAGTGCACCTGGCCTGCGAGCAGGCGTCGAACGTGCTGACGAAGGTGCTCGAGCGCGGGCGGCTGATGTCGTACCTCGAGCAGTCCACGCGCTACATCGCCTACGACAGCCGCATCGGCGGTCGCTACCGGTTCTTCCGCGACCCCGACGTGCTGGGCTCGCCGGCCGGGACCCGCTACGTGGGCGACATGGACCGGCTGTTCGACACCTACGCCGAGCTCCTGCCCACCCTGCAGGACTTCTTCCGCGACCGGTTCCCGAAGGAGTCCGAGGACTCCGACTTCGTGTACCGCCAGGCCATACGGGCCAAGGCCTTCGACGCCCTGCGCGGCATCCTGCCCGCCGCGTCGCTGTCGAACGTGGGCATCTACGGCACCGGCCAGGCCTACGAGGCGCTGCTGCTGCGGATGCGGGCCCATCCGCTCCCCGAGGCCCGTTCCTACGCGGAGCTCATGCTGGGTGAGCTGCGCAAGGTCATCCCTTCGTTCCTCAAGCGCGTCGACCTCGACGACCGCGGCGTCGCCTGGAGCCGGTACTTCGCCGGCACGCGGGAGGCCATGGAGGAGCAGGCGGCCAAGCTGTTCCCGGCCAGCGAGGAGGCCGACCCCGCACCGGCGGTGGCACTGACCCAGTGGGATCCCGACGCCGAAGTCCGGCTGGTCACGGCGATGCTGTACCCCTACGCGCACGTGCCGGAGGAGCAGGTCGAGCGTCGGGTGCGCGACCTCAGCGCCGAGGAGCGGGTGGCGGTGGTGCGCGCCTACGTTGGGGAGCGCGCCAACCGGCGGCACCGCCCGGGCCGTGCCCTCGAGCGGTTGTCGTACCGCTTCGACGTGCTCGCCGACTACGGCGCCTTCCGCGACCTCCAACGGCACCGGATGCTGACGGTCGAGTGGCAGGCCCTCAGCCCACGGCACGGCTACACCCGCCCCGACGCCGTCGACCTGGCGGGCGCCCGGTCGCGCTTCGACGAGGCCATGGACCGCTCGGCGGCGCTCCACGACCTGCTCGTCGACCCCTTCCCGGCCCAGGCGCCGTACGCCGTCTGCCTGGCGTACAAGGTTCGCTTCGTCATGCAGATGAACGCCCGGGAGGCGATGCACCTCATCGAGCTGCGCACGACGCCGCAGGGGCATCCCGCCTACCGGGCCGTCGCGCAGGAGATGCACCGGTTGATCGCCGACGAGGCCGGCCACCACGCGGTGGCCGAGCTGATGCGCCACGTCGACCACTCGGCCGAGCCGTCGCTCGAGCGGCTCTCCGCCGAACGGCGTGCCGAAGCGCGGCGATCCTCCATGCCAGGCTGACCGTCGAGCGGACCTCGACGTCGAGGTCGCGCCTCTTGACCTTCACCGGAGGTACCGGTACGGTGCCCCGCACCCCGCGGGCGGAGCCGGATGGGGAGGTCCCATCATCCGCGCGCACCGCCACAACCAGTCCCGGCCCGCACGCCGCCACCTGAGCGGCGTCGCCGTCGCAGTGGCCTCGGCGCTCGTCGCCGTCACGCTGCTCGCCACGCCCGCCGGCGCCCACACCACCGGGCCCGCGAGTGGCCGCTACCTCGTCCGTCGAGGCGACGTGCTCTCCCGCATCGCCGCCTCCCTCGGCGTGAGCACCGCCGCCCTTGCCGCGATCAACGGCATCACCAACCAGAACCTCGTCGTCGAGGGCACGTGGCTGGTGGTCCCGGGCGCCGGCACGGGCCAGGGAGCGGGCACCGGCTCGGGGGGCACCCACCGCGTCCAGGCCGGCGAGACGCTGATCGGGCTCGCCGCCCGCTACGGCGTCCCCGCGCTGACCCTCGCCGCCGCCAACGGGCTGCGCAACGCGAACCTCCTCGTCGTCGGCGAGACGCTGCGCATCCCGGCGGCGCCCGCGTCGACGACCGGCGCCGGCGGGGGAGGCGCGCCCACCGGGCTCCCCAGCCGCCTCCTCGCCCGACCCGAGCGGCTCGCGCTCCGACCGACCTTCACCCTCTGGGCCGCTCGCTACGGCGTCCCCCACGACCTCCTCGAGGGGTTGACCTACCTCGAGTCCGGCTGGCAGAACTCGGTCGTGTCTCCCGACGGCGCCGTCGGGATCGGCCAGCTGATGCCCCAGACGGTCGACGATCTCCGCCTGGTCATCGGCGACGCGACGCTCGACCCCCGCGACCCCTCGGACAACATCCGCATGACCGCCGCCTACCTGCGCATCCTGCTCGACCAGACGGGCACCGCGGCCAAGGCCGTCGGCTCGTACTACCAGGGAGCCGCGTCCGTAACGCGGCGCGGCATGTTGCCCGAGACCCTGATCTACGTGGCCAACGTCTTGACGCTCCGGCAACGCTTCTGACCAACGGCGGCGTCGCGGAATCCGGGTCAGGCGGCCGACCTGCGGGTTCGCGCAACGGCCCAGGTCACAGCCGGAATGGCACGGCGGCCTCGGTGCGCGCCGCGTGCTACAACGTTCGTCCGCCCCCCGCTCCGGCCCGGTCGCCGGGGCGCAGGGGGAGGGCCATCCAAGCGCGGTGGCCGGGCCTTGGCGCACCCAGTAGCAAACGCCCGTCAGTCCCACGCGGGCGCGTCGGCGGGCGGCCCCACCGGTGCGCCGGGGCCCGGCGGCCACCGATGAGGTGGCAGGACGGCCGGGCTCGCGCGGCGAACCTTCCGGCACCCCCGAACCCGGGGAACGACCCCGGTACCTGGGGTCGAGCCGAGCCGTGACGACCAGGGAAGGGGCCTCCTGCCGGTGGATGCGATCATCTCGCTGCGCGACGTCACGAAGTCGTTCGGCTCGCACACGGTGCTGAAGGACATCTCCTTCGACATCCCCCGCGGGAAGACCAGCGCGATCATGGGCCCCTCGGGCACCGGCAAGTCGGTCCTGCTGAAGAACATCATCGGCCTGCTCCGGCCCGATCATGGCGAGATCTGGATCGACGGCGAAGAGACGGTCCGGATGAAGGAGAAGGACCTGTACCGGGTGCGCCGCAAGTTCGGCGTCCTCTTCCAGGACGGGGCCCTCTTCGGGTCGCTCAGCCTGTACGACAACATCGCCTTCCCCCTGCGCGAGCACACCCGCAAGAGCGAGTCCGACATCAAGGACATCGTCCACGAAAAGGCCGAGCTCGTCGGGCTTCTCGACCACCTCAAGAAGCATCCGGGCGAGGTCTCCGGCGGCATGAAGAAGCGCGCCGGCCTGGCGCGGGCGCTCGTGATGGACCCCGAGATCGTCTTCTTCGACGAGCCCGACTCCGGCCTCGACCCCGTGCGCGTCGCCTACCTCGACGAGCTGGTGAAGAAGATGCAGGAGGAGACGGGCGCGACCATCATCATCATCACCCACAACATCCCGTCCGTCATGCGCACCGCCGACTACGTGGCCGTGCTGTTCCGGTCGGGACTGGTGCGCTTCGCCACCCGCCAGGAGATGGTGGACACCGACGACCCGATCATCCGCCAGTTCCTGTCGGGAAAGGCGGCCGGACCGATCGGGATGGACGAGCTCGCCACCGAGCAGAGCGACATGGAACGAGAGCTCGTCGAGCGGGCCGAGCGACGCGACCGCAGCCGGGAACACGAGCTCGAACAAGAGCGCGACCGGGACATCCTCCAGGTCTGAGCGGGCGCATCGACATGGCTGTCACCATCCCCGGAGTCTCGAAGGTCCGTGGCCTGCTCCGCGAAGCGGGCACCATGACGGCGGTCGGCCTGGAGTCGGTCCGGCGGGTGTTCAGCCGCCCGTGGCCACTGGCGGAGTTCCTCGACCAGTGCTGGTTCATCGCCAAGGTGACGACCGTGCCGGTCATCCTGATCTCGATCCCGTTCGGGATGGTGATCTCGCTCCAGGTCGGTGCGCTGATCCGCCAGCTGGGAGCCGACGCGCACCTCGGATCGGCGCTGGTGCTGGCGGTGGTGCGCGAGCAGGCACCGATCGCCACCGCGCTCCTCATCGCCGGAGCCGGAGGTTCCGCCATGTGCGCCGACATCGGAGCCCGAAAGATCCGCGACGAGATCGCGGCCATGGAGGTCATGTCGATCAACCCGATCCAGCGGGTGATCATGCCCCGCATCCTCGCCGCGACGGTGATCGCCGTGCTCCTGGACGCCGTCGTGAGCGCCGCCGGGTTGGCGGGCGGCTGGTTCTTCGCCACCCAGGTCCTCGACGTGTCGTCGTCGAGCTTCTTCGCTTCGTTCAACGAGTTGAGCCAGCTGCCCGATCTGTGGATGGCCTTGGTGAAGGCGGCCATCTTCGGGTTCATCGCCGGCGTCGTCGCCTGCTACAAGGGCCTGTACTGCAAGGGCGGCCCCAAGGGGGTCGGCGACGCGGTGAACCAGGCCGTGGTCATCACCTTCGCGCTGCTGTTCTTCGTGAACTTCGTGTTGACCGCCATCTACTTCAACTTCGTCCCGCAGAAGGTGTCGTAGTGGCCGCCACTCGCGTCGACGCCGTGGCCGCTCCCGCCGGCGCGCACGACGCCGGTCACGGCGCGAACCGGTCGGGCCGCCGGGGGGGACCCCGCGACCTCATCCGCCGGGCCGACGGTCTCGTCGCCCGGCCCGTCGGCGCCCTCGTCGGGCCCCTCACGATCATCTACGACCAGGCCGTCTTCGCCGGGCGGATCCTGGCCCGGCTGCCCCGCGGGCTGAAGTACCGCAAGGAGATCGCCAACCTCATCGGCGACATCACCATCGGGGCAGGTGCCCTCGTGGTCGGCGGCGGGATGCTGTTCGTGATCTTCTTCCTCGCCTTCTTCACCGGCACGGAGGTGGGCCTGCAGGGCTTCACGGCACTGCAGCAGATCGGGGCCGAGGCGTTCTCCGGGATCATCTCGTCGGTGGCCAACACCCGCGAGATCACTCCGCTGATCGCCGGTGTGGCGCTGGCCGCCCAGGTGGGGGCGGGATTCACCGCCCAGCTCGGTGCCATGCGCATCTCCGACGAGATCGACGCCCTCGAGGTCATGAGCGTCGACTCGTTCGTGTACCTGGTCTGCACTCGGGTCTGGGCGGCGATCATCACGATGATCCCGCTCTACCTGGCGGCGCTGTTCTCCTCGTACCTCGCCACCGAGCTGATCGTCACGAGGTTCTTCACCCTGTCTCCGGGCGTCTACCGGCACTACTTCCAGCTCTTCCTGCCGCCGATCGACGTCGTCTACTCGTTCCTCAAGGCGATCCTCTTCGCCATGGTGGTCACGTTGATCCACTGCTACTACGGCTACTACGCCACCGGTGGGCCGGCCGGTGTCGGCCGAGCGGCCGGACGTGCCATACGCATGTCGATCATCGCGGTCACCGTGTTGAACCTGGTGCTGTCATTGGCGTTCTACGGCGGCAAGGACACGGCCCGGATCGTGGGCATGGCCGGCGGGGTCCGCTGGTGAGCCTCGACAAGGCGCACCGGGCAGTGGCGGCTCTGGCCGTGGCCACGGTCGTGGTGTCCGCCGTGACGATCGGGATCCGCGCCAGCTACGGCCTGTTCTCCGACGACTTCGAGGTGTCGGCCACGTTCCCGCGCGCGGGCCAGGCCCTCAAGGCCGGATCGGACGTGAAGTACCGGGGCGTCAACGTCGGGCGGGTCCGCCGGATCACGCTGGTCGAGCGGCGGGTGAGGGTGGTCATGGGCATCCACCCGAGCGCCCGCGTGCCCCGGTCGGTCGCGGCCCGTGTGGTCCCGAAGACCCTCTTCGGCGAGAAGTACGTCGACCTCGGCGTGCCGGCCGGCGCGAAGGCCGGGCCGCCATGGCTGCGCCGGGGCGACCGCATCAGCCGGGCGACCGCGGGCGACGAGGTCGAGGACCTCATCAGCAGCTCGACCGGGCTGTTCTCCGGCATCGACGCCGAGGAGCTCGCCACGTTCATGACCGAGCTGACCCAAGGAGTGCGCGGCGAGGGCCGCAACATCGCCCGAGGGTTCGACGCCGGCGTCCGGGCCAGCGCGCTGTTCGCCGACACGATCGACGCGCAGCTCCGGGCCCTCGACTCGTTCGCCCGCTTCCAGCGCGAGATCCGCGACATCGGGCCGGACCTGAACGGCCTGAGCCGCAACCTCGTCGACTTCCTGCCCACCTTCAACGCGGCCCGCGCCGACTACGAGCGCCTGCTCGCCACGCTGCGCCCGTTCGCGGACGACCTCGCCGACTGGCTCAACACGGTGCGCCCGGACCTCGTGCGCCTGCTCGAGCGGGGCGAGAACGTGACCCGGGTCCTCGTCAACCGTCGGGAGGAGATCGCCCAGACGGTGTACGGGCTGTCGGTCTACGTGCAGCGCTTCGCCGACGCCCCGGGGCCCGACACCCTGCCCGACGGGTCGAAGATGGCCTACTTCAAGAACTTCCTGCTGTTCGGCGACATCGCCAGGGCCATCTGCGCCGTGGTCGCGCCACCCGGGGGCACCGGCAACCCCGGCTCGGACAAGGTCCTCGGTGAGATCCAGGGTGCCATGGCCGCCCGCAACCCGCTGCTCGACTGCGCCAAGTACGGCGGTGGTCCGACCTCCAAGCCCTCGGCGCCGACGCGGTCCTCGACCGGCCAGCCGGCGCCGCTGGCGCCCGTGCCCGCACCGCTCCGTGACGCCAGCGCGCGCGTCGACAGCGCAGCCGCCACTCCCGACCGCAGGCGGCCGGTGTCCGCTCCCGAGGCCGTGCTGGGCGGCCTCCTGGCGCTGGGGAGGGCCCGATGAAGCGCCTGGTCGGCCCGGCGCGTGTCAACCTTTCTGAGGCAGATTCTTTCGTGAATCACTGTGTCGTGGTGGGGTCCTCCTTGGGCTCGTTGATCCACACGGCGCCCGGGAGCTTCGGCGGTTCGGGTGGCTTGCGGACGAAGCGTTCGGGGTGC
>JACPNX010000031.1 GCA_016185275.1 Actinomycetota bacterium
CGAGGCCATCAAGGACAACGCCAAGGAGGTCGACGACCGCAGCGAGATCTCGCAGGTCGCCGCCATCTCGGCCGCCGACCCCCAGATCGGCGACGTGCTCGCCGAGGCCATCGACAAGGTCGGCAAGGACGGCGTGGTCACCGTCGAGGAGTCGAACACCTTCGGCATGGAACTCGAGTTCACCGAGGGCATGCAGTTCGACAAGGGCTACCTGTCGCCGTACTTCGTCTCCGACCCGGAGCGCCAGGAAGCGGTCCTCGACAACCCGTACATCCTGTTCAACAACGGCAAGATCTCGTCGGTCCAGGATCTCCTGCCGGTGCTCGAAAAGGTCATGCAGTCCGGCAAGCCGCTGCTGATCGTCGCCGAGGACATCGAGGGCGAGGCGCTGGCCACGCTGGTCGTCAACAAGATCCGGGGCACCTTCAACTCGGTGGCCGTCAAGGCCCCCGGGTTCGGCGAGCGCCGCAAGGCGATGCTCGGCGACATGGCCATCCTCACGGGTGGCCAGGTCATCTCCGAAGAGGTCGGCCTCAAGCTCGACGGCGTCACCCTCGACCTGCTCGGCCAGGCCCGCAAGGTGGTCGTGGCCAAGGACACGACGACGATCGTGGACGGTGCCGGTGCCGAGGACGAGGTGAAGGGCCGCATCTCGCAGATCAAGCGCGAGATCGACGACACCGATTCCGACTGGGACCGCGAGAAGCTCCAGGAGCGCCTGGCCAAGCTCTCGGGTGGTGTCGCCGTCGTCAAGGTCGGCGCGGCCACCGAGGTCGAGCTCAAGGAGAAGAAGCACCGCATCGAGGACGCGCTGTCGGCCACCCGGGCCGCCATCGAGGAAGGCGTCGTCGCCGGCGGCGGCACCGCTTTGCTGCGGGCCCGTCCCGCCGTCGGCAAGCTCATCCAGTCGCTCGACGGTGACCAGGCCACGGGGGCCCGCTCGGTCTGGAAGGCGCTCGAGGCGCCGGCCCGGCTCATCGCGTCCAACGCCGGCCTCGAGGGCGCGGTGTCGGTGCAGCGGATCGAGGCCGAGTCCGGTGCGGTCGGGCTCAACGCCGCCACCGGCGACTTCGAGGACCTCCTCAAGGCCGGTGTCCTCGATCCGGCCAAGGTCACGCGGGCGGCGCTGCAGAACGCGGCGTCGATCGCCGGCCTCCTGCTCACCACCGAAGCCACCATCGTCGACAAGCCCGAGAAGGAAGGCGCCCCGGCCATGCCCGGCGGCGGCATGGGCGGCATGGGTGGCATGGGCGGCATGATGTGACGACCTCCGAGGTGGTCGCGGATCGGCAGCGTGGTGCGCTCCGATCTGCGACCACGTCGAGGTCGGGTCCAGTGTCGGCGGGCTCGCGGCCGTGGCGCCGCGAACCCGTACGCTCCTGACCATGGACCGCCCGCCCGCCGACCCCACCAAGCTGCTCGCCTGCTGGATGGAGTGGGAGCGGGGCGAGACTCCGCCCGGGCGAGTCATCAGTAACCTGAAGAGCGGGGGCTTGCGCGAGCTGCTCGAGCACCTTGCCGCCGAGCACCTTGCCGCCGAGCACCAGGGCGCCGAGGCCGCTGACGCCTGAACCGGCTCCCCGAGGCGACGAGCCCTTGGCCGGGCCCGTCCGCGGCGGGCCCCAACGCATCCCGCGCCCGCCCGACTGGGCTCCGGGTGATCCGCCGCCCTGGGCCGCCCTCGCATCCGGCGCGCTGCGGCCCACGCTCGCCGATGTGCGTGCCGCGCTGGCCGCCGCCGGTGCACTGGCGCCCTCGCCGGTGGAGCTCGGCGGCTTCGCCAGGCGACCGTCGCTGAGCGGCCGCGCGCCGCCGATCGGCGGCCGAGCCGCACCCGCCGCCGTACTCGCGCCCCTGTACGACCACGAGGGCGAGGCGTGGGTCATCCTCACCCGGCGGGCATCCACCATGCGGGCCCACGCCGGCGAGGTCAGCTTTCCCGGGGGTCGCAAGGACGCCGGCGATCCGGACCTCGTGACCACCGCGCGGCGCGAGGCGCACGAGGAGATCGGGCTCGACCCTTCATCGGTCGAGATCTTCGGCGAGCTCGATCACCTCTCCACGATCACGAGCGGTTCGTTCATCGTGCCGTACGTCGGCGCGCTGGCGGAGCGGCCCGAGGACCTGCGACCCCGCGCCGGAGAGGTCGACGAGATCCTGCACGTCCCGCTGTCGGAGCTGCTTCTCGCCGAGGTCTTCCGCGAGGAGCGTTGGATGCTCGGGGATCTCCGCCGCCCGATCGTCTTCTTCGACCTGGTCGGTGACACCATCTGGGGCGCCACCGCGGCCGTGCTGCGCCAGCTGCTCGGGCTCGTCACGGGCACGCTGCGGCTGGGCGATCTCGGTCACGACTGACGGGCCCGCTCCGCCATAGCCCGGAACGCGAATCGGCTACACCTCGAACGCGTGAAGCGTTACCTTCGGCAAATGGATCGTCAAGGTTTGGAGTCGGTGTTCGACGATCTCGTCGTCCTTCATCGAGGTGGCAAGTCGGGCATGGAGCTTCATCGGGCCCTGCATGAGGTGTTGTTGCGTGTGCGGCCGTTCAAGGCCGAGGCGTTCGCCTTCGCCGATGAGCTCGGTGCCGGTGGTGATGCCGCGATGCGGGCATCTCGCGCGGACCTGCTCGGCGAGGTTGGAGGCGGCGACCCCGACTTCCGTGACGAGGCGCTGTCCGTCATCGAGGAGATGTCGGCTGACGAGCAGGACGCCGAGGTCGTCGCTTCTCTGGCGGCGGCTCTGGGAAAGATGTGGGACTCTCGAACGACCCCGCTGCTGCTCCGTTGGACGCGGCACGCTGACGACAACGTCCGCTTCGCGGTCGCGTCGGCGTTGAACGGTGCGGTTTCGAGCGAAGCGAACCCGGTCGCTGTCGATGCGCTGATCGAGTTGACCCGTGACCCCGTACCGATCGTGCGTGACTGGGCCACGTTCGGGCTAGGCAACTGCGGTTCGAGCGCCCCTGAGGTGGTGCGAGCCCTCCTCGACCGCATCGGTGACGATGACGCTGACACGCGAGCGGAGGCGTTCATGGCCTTGGCCGAGCGTCGCGATGACCGGATCGTGGATCCGCTCATCGCCGTGTTGTCTTCTGGTTCGGTCGGGACGCTCGAGGTGAAGGCGGCGGCGAAGCTTGCAGACGTGCGGCTGCATGAAGCGCTCCTTGCCGTGGCGGACTGGTGGGGTGACGACCATCGTGGCGTCATCGAGGCCGCCATACGCCGGTGCGATCCC
Organism: Actinomycetota bacterium; assembly: GCA_016185275.1. Classification (GTDB taxonomy): domain Bacteria; phylum Actinomycetota; class Acidimicrobiia; order Acidimicrobiales; family Iamiaceae; genus JACPNX01. The sequence goes on from JACPNX010000031.1 coordinate 3,235, forward strand.
GAGCTGCGTCCCGTAGCGGTGGACATGGAGCGGCGGGTCATCGAGGACGTCGTGCACACGTTGTGCGGTGAGGAGGGCGTCGACGCTTCTGTCGTCGCTGAAGGCTCGTATCCCGACACGGCCATCGAGCTTCGAGTCGGGAAGCTCATTGAGCGGTGGGACCTGTGGCACTTCGACGACGACGACCCGCTCTCCTTGGACGCCGAGTTCACCGTTCGTGGATTGTTGAACCTCGCAAGGTCGCTGATTGGAGGATCGGTAGCGTCAGGCGGCGATCTGGGTCAGTAGTCCCGGGGCTGGTGCGATGCCGCTACCGAGGCCGGCGGGGACCGCGGATCCGGGCCAGCTCGGCTTCCACCTTGGCCAGGCTGGCCTCGGCCTGCGCCAGCTTGGCCTCCACCTTGGCGCGAGAGCGCTCGGGCGCGTCCTGCACCTTGGTCCTCTTGCGGTCCACCTTGTCCTGCACCTTGGCCACGGTGCGGTCGATCCGGTCGGGCGCGGAAGTACGGCGCCGCAGCCACTCCGGCATGACGTGCGCGTGACCGTGCGCGCCGGGCTCGGGGACCTCCAGCTTGCGCATGAGCGACGCCAGGCGGCTGACCTCCGCATCGGACAGGCGGGCCAGAGCGGCAGGCGGCGTGAACCACTCCTCGAGCGCCTGCTCCCGGACCCGCCTGCCTCGGGGTGTGAGCGCCACCGTCTTGACGCGCCGGTCCCGATCGTGGGGGCGCCGCTCGACCAAGCCCAGCGTCTCGAGCCGATCGACCGTCGTCGTCACCCAGGAGGCGTCACAGGACCAGTCCTGCGCCAGCTCCCGCTGGGAGGGTGCATCCTCGCCGGGCAGACGGAACAGCGAGATCAGCTCCCCGACGGTGAGCCCTCGGGCGGCGGCGATGTCCGCCCGACGGCTGTTCTCCCCGATGAACAGGAAGGCCATGGCCATCCACGCCTCGCGTGCCTGCGAGTCCCTGGTGGGTGAGCGCCGCTCGCCGGACTGGGCCACGTCGACATCGTAGTCGTCTCTTGGGTCCCGTCAACGATGATGTGCGATAAAAGGTTGACCACGATCAACGAACTGTGCCAGGGTGGGCGCCATGGACGACAACTCGCCGGCAGTCGAGGTCCGAGGGGTCACGAAGCGCTTCCGCGACGTCGTGGCCCTCGGTGGCATCGACCTCACCGTCCCCAGGGGCACCGTGCTGGGCCTACTCGGCCCGAACGGCGCCGGCAAGACGACGACGGTCCGGGTACTGACCACCACCCTGGTGCCGGACGAGGGGAGTGCCCGAGTGCTCGGCGTGGACGTGGTGCGCCAGCCGGACCTGGTCCGCCGCTCGATCGGTCTGGCCGGCCAGTTCGCCGCCGTCGACGAGATGCTCACGGGCCGCGAGAACCTCGAGATGGTCGGGCGCCTCGCCCATCTCGAGCGCGCCGTCGCCCGCACGCGGTCGGTGGCCCTCCTCGAGCGCTTCGACCTGGCCGAGGCCGGGAACCGCATGGTGCGCACCTACTCCGGGGGCATGCGTCGCCGCTTGGACCTCGCTGCGGCGCTGGTGCACCGCCCACCGGTGCTCTTCCTCGACGAGCCCACGACGGGCCTCGATCCGCAGTCGCGCAACAACCTCTGGGATGTGATCCGCGAGCTCGTCGCCGAGGGCACCACTGTGCTGCTCACCACCCAGTACCTCGAAGAGGCGGACCAGCTCGCCGACCGCATCGTGGTCATCGACCGTGGCCTCGTGATCGCCGAGGGCACGGCCGGCGAGCTCAAGTCCCGCCTGGGCGCGACGGTGCTCGAGGTGACGCTGGCCGACGAGGCCGCGGCGGCCAGGGCCGAGACCGTGCTCACGTCGCTCGCGGCGCTCGGCTCGGGAGCCGAGCGCGACGGCCCCCTCGTGCGACTCACGGTCGACGAGGGACCGAGAGCCGCCATGGCTGCGCTGCGCGCCCTCGATGGCGACGGCATCGCGCCCGCCGGCCTGGCCCTGCGCGAGCCGAGCCTCGACGACGTGTTCCTCGCTCTGACCGGTCACAAGGCCGAGGAGGGCACCGTGCCCGACCAACCCGCGGCTGCAGGACGCAGCCGCCGCAGCGGAGGACTCCATTGACCACCACGCCCGCCACCGTTCCCTTCGAGCCTCTCGCCCCCGGGCCCGGGGACCGCAGCCGTCTCTCCTGGGCGCTGGCCGACACCGCCGTGGTCGCGAAGCGCAACCTCCTGCGCTACGTCCGGGTGCCGTCGCTGCTCGTGTTCACCTTCGTGCAGCCGATCATGTTCACGCTGCTGTTCCGCTACGTGTTCGGCGGCGCCATCCCCCTTCCGGGGAACATCCCCTACGTCAACTACCTGCTGCCCGGGATCTTCGTGCAGACGGTGCTGTTCGGTTCGACCGCGACCGGAGTCGGCCTGGCCGAGGACATGAGCGCAGGCCTGGTCGACCGGTTCAGGTCGCTGCCGATGGCCCGCATGGCGGTCCTCGCCGGCCGCACGCTCGCCGACCTGGTGCGCAACTTCGTCGTCGTCGTGCTCATGGCCGCCGTGGGCTTCCTCGTCGGCTTCCGGCCCCACGGTGGGGTCGGTGGGTTCCTCGCCGCCGTCGCCATCGTCCTGGCCGTGGCCTTCGCCTTCTCGTGGATCTTCGCCATCGTCGGCCTCGGCTCGCCCACCGCCGAAGCGGCGCAGGCGGTGTCGTTCCCGCTGATCTTCCCGCTGACGTTCGCCTCCTCGGCCTTCGTGCCCACCAGCGGGATGCCCGGGCCGCTGCGAGCCTTCGCCGACAACCAACCCATCACGCTGGTCATCAACGCCGTCCGCCGGCTCATGCTCGGTGGCGTCGACTCCGCCCCGTTGCACCGGGCGGGGCTGCTTCCCGGCTCCACGGCGACCGCGGCGCTCCAGGCCGTCGTCTGGATCGGCGCCATCCTCGTCGTCGCCGCGCCGTTGGCCGTGGCGCGGTTCCGGCGCACCGTCTGAGCCGGGACGTCCGCGAGGGTTGCCGCTCCGACTCCACTCCGACCCCGTGCCGCGGAGGAGGCGGAGGTAGGTTCGGCGCCGGTGCGACGGCGCTCGGTGCTCCTGCTCGGAACCTCGGTGGTGGCCGCCGTGGTCCTGTCGTCCTGCCGCACGCCGTCGTTCGGCGCACGGGACCCGGCCACCGAGCAGGCCGGCGACGTGTACCGGCTCTGGCAGGGCGTGACCGTGGCCGCGCTGGTGGTCGGCGCCATCGTGTTCAGCGCCCTGGTGTTCGTCCTGGTCCGCTACCGCCGCCGGCGCGACGACGACACGATCCCCTCGCAGCGGGCGTTCAACCTCCGCCTCGAGCTGGGACTGCTCGCCGTGCCCATCGCCATCATCGTCGTGCTCTACGCCCTGTCGTCGCGCGTCGCCAACGATGTGAGCGGCCTGTCGTCGCGGCCCGACCTGCGGGTCGAGGTGGTGGGCTACCAGTGGTCCTGGGAGTTCCGCTACGAGGGCACGCCCGTGCGCATCCTGGGCACCGACACGGGCAGCACCGGCCCCGAGCTCGTCCTCCCGGAGGGACGCACGGCCAGGCTGCGTCTGCGCACCACCGACGTGAACCACTCGTTCTTCGTCCCCCGGTTCCTGTCCAAGCGCGACCTCATCCCGCGCGTGCGCAACGAGATCGACGTGCGCCCCAGCGAGACCGGCACGTTCGTGGGGCGCTGTGCCGAGTACTGCGGGCTCGACCACTGGCGCATGAACTTCCGGGTGCGGGTGCTGCCGCCCGCCGAGTTCGACCGCTGGCTGGCCGACCAGCGGGCCAAGGCGCAGCGCGCCAGCGCCACGACCACCCCGGCGGGCGCCACGACGACCCCGGCGGGCGCCACGACGACCCCGGCGGGCGGCGGATGACCACGGTCGACCCACCGCGGGCCCGCCCCTCCGAGCCGGAGCCGCCCGCGCCCGGCGGCGGTGGCGGCGAGGAACCGCGCGCGACCGGGCTGCTCGGCTGGCTCACCAGCACCGACCACAAGGTGATCGGGCTCGCGTACCTGATCACCGCGTTCGTGTTCTTCCTGTTCGGCGGCGCGCTGGCGCTCGTGGTCCGAGCCGAGCTCTACAGCCCGGGTACGCAGTTCGTCAGTCCGAGCACCTACAACCAGGTGTTCACGATGCACGGCAGCATCATGATCTACCTGTTCATCGTGCCGGCCGCATTCGGCTTCGCCAACTACTTCGTCCCGTTGCAGATCGGTGCACGGGACATGGCGTTTCCCCGGCTGAACGCATTGAGCTATTGGCTCTACCTGTTCGGCGCGCTCACCATGGTGTCGGGCTTTCTCACCGCCGACGGACCGGCCAACTTCGGCTGGACCGCCTATGCGCCGCTGTCCAACGCGGTGCGCAGCCCCTCGGTGGGGAACGATCTGTGGCTGATCGCCGTCGTCATCACCGGGACCTCCACGATCCTCGGCGCGGTCAACGTGGTCGCCACCGTGCTGGCCATGCGGGCGCCGGGCATGTCGATGTTCCGCATGCCCATCTTCACCTGGAACATGCTGGTCACGAGCCTGCTCGTGCTCATCGCCTTCCCCGTGCTGACGTCCGCGGCGGCGATGATGCTGGCCGACCGGCGCCTCGGCGCCCACATCTTCGACCCGGCGGCGGGTGGTTCGCCGATCCTGTGGCAGCACCTGTTCTGGTTCTTCGGCCACCCCGAGGTCTATATCGCGGCACTGCCGTTCTTCGGCATCATCACCGAGGTGCTCCCGGTGTTCTCCCGCCGCCCGATCTTCGGCTACACCGGCATCGTCTTGGCGACCTTCACCATCGCCGCCTATTCGGTCGGAGTGTGGGCCCACCACATGTTCACAACCGGCGCGGTGGAGACCGGGTTCTTCTCGGGCATGACCTATGTCATCGCGGTGCCCACCGGCATCAAGTTCGTGAACTGGATCGGCACGCTCTGGGGCGGGCGGATGAAGATCGAACCCGCCATGGCGTTCGCGCTCGGGTTCCTGTTCCTCTTCCTCTTCGGCGGTCTCACCGGCGTCATCCTGGCCACCGCACCGGTCGACTTCGCGCTGCACGACACCTACTTCGTCGTCGCCCACATGCATTACGTCATGTTCGGCGGCTCCGCCTTCGCCCTCTATGCCGGCTTCTACTACTGGTTCCCGAAGATGACCGGGCGGATGCTCGGCCGGGGCCTCGCCTGGTGGCACTTCTGGACGACGTTCGTCGGCTTCAACCTCACCTTCCTGGTCCAGCACGTGCTCGGCCTCGAAGGCATGCCGCGCCGAGTGGCCGACTACCGGGCCGCCGACGGGTTCACCACGCTGAACCGCGTGTCGACGATCGGCGCCTTCCTCACCGGCGTCTCGGTGCTGCCGCTGATCTGGAACGTGTGGCGGTCGTGGAGGCACGGAGCACCCGCAGGCGACGACCCGTGGGGTGGCCAGACGCTCGAGTGGGCCACTACCAGCCCGCCGCCGCCGCACAACTTCGACGGGCTCCCACCGATCCGGTCGAACCGCCCCGTCTGGGACGCCAACCACCCCGACCATCCTGCGGAGGGCCACGGCCGGGGCGAGGGCGACGGCCGGCGCGAGCCGGCCGAGGTCGGGCCGTGACCGACGATCACGACGCGGGCACGGTCGCCGCGGGTGGACCCTCGCCGGGCCGCGCGGACCACGTCGACTCCGGGCGGGCCGACGAGAGTGCCGGGTTCGTGGTCCAGGCCCGGCTGTTCGGTGGGCTCGGCCTGTTCCTCGCCGGCATCTCGGTCTTCTACGGGGTGCTGAGCCAGGAGTACGCGGGCACCACGTTCCTCGCGCTCACGAGCGCGCTGGCACTGATGATCGCGGCATACCAGGGCAGTCACCGCCGGAGGGCGGCGTCGTCGCATGAGCCGGAGCCGGGCCATGCCAGCGAGGACGAGTGGTCACCGGCGGCGAGCATCTGGCCGTTCGCCATCGCCGCCGCGGTGACCCTCGTGGCCAACGGGTTCCTGCTCGGCCGGTGGCTGCTGCTGCCGTCGCTGGTGTTCCTCGCCTACGCCCTGGCGGGGTTCGCGGGCCAGAGCCGCTGGCGGGACTGAAGCGCCGCCTGCGCTGGTGCGGCCCGCCGGCCGGTCGCCGGCGCTGCCCGCCCGGTGCTCCGGGTGGGCACGATGGGCCTGGCGAGCGCGGTCACGGGCCTGCAGTTCGATGCAGAGCCGGTAGGCGACGATGCCGGACACGACCGGCGCGCTCAGCACGGCGATGCGCAACGCCATCAGCACCGAGTTGATCGACAGCCCGAAGGTGGTGGCGGTGACGTCGCTCGACCCCGACAGGGTGAGCACCACGTAGAAGGCGAGCGTCGCGACGCCGAGGGCCGTTCGCACGGGACGGTCCCGCGGCCGGTCGAGCAGGTGGTGCACCTCCAGGTCACGGGTCCGGCGGGCTTCCAGGAACGGCCAGGCGTAGAGGAGGCCGAAGGTCACGCCGGCCAGCAGCACGGCCGGGAAGAACGGTGCCGGCACCTCGAACCCGCCGGCCCGCAGCTCCCAGCCGGGGTAGAGGCGCAGGGCGCCGTCGAGCCAGCCCATGTACCAGTCGGGTTGGGACGCGGCCGACACCTGGGCGGGTCGGAACGGGCCGTAGAGCCAGATCGGGTTGATCTGGGCCAGCCCGCCCAACGCGGCCAGCACCGCGGCGGTGATCAGGAACAGCCCCAGCGACTTGAACATGAACGTCGGCCACACGGGCGTGCCGACCACGTTGTCCTCCCGCCGGCCCCGGCCCGCGAACTGCGTGTGCTTCTGGCGTACGACGAGGGCCAGGTGCACGACCAGCAGCAGCGTGATCACCGCGGGGATCAGCAGGATGTGGATGACCGTGAGGCGACTGATGATGTCCGGGCCGGGGAACTCGCCGCCGAAGAGCAGCGACGCGAGCCAGGTGCCGGCCACGGGGATCGACAGGGTGATCGAGTAGGCGATGCGCAGCCCGGTGCCCGAGAGCTGGTCGTCGAGCAGCGAGTAACCGGCGAAGCCGTTGAAGATCGCCAGGATCAGCAGCGTGACGCCGACCATCCAGTTCAGCTCACGGGGACGCCGGAAGGCGCCGGTGAAGAAGACCCGCATGAGGTGCACGACGATGGCGGCCACGAACAGCACCGCCGCCCAGTGGTGCATCTGGCGCATGACCAGCCCGGCCCGCACGTCGAAGCTGATGTCGATGGCGGAGCGGTAGGCCTCGGTCATGCGGACGCCGCGCAGCGGCGCGTAGCTGCCCCGGTAGATCACCTCCTGCTGGCTGGCCCGGAAGAAGAACGTCAGGTAGGTGCCGGTCAGCACGAGCACGACGAAGGCGTAGAGCGCGATCTCGCCGATGAGGAACGACCAATGGTCGGGGAAGACCTTGCCCAGCGCGGTGCGCACCACCGAGGCCGAGCCCACCCGCTCATCGATCCAGCGGGCCACGCGGCGGGTGACGAGGCGCGACCTCCGGGGGCGCCGCCGAGCGGCCCGGCGGCGGGCCGGGGTGGCCCCCGGGGTCGTCGCCGCGGTGGCCCCCGGGGTGGCCGCCGGACTCATGGCCGGTCCCGGTCCCAGAAGCCCGGCCCGGGCGGACCCGAGAAGTCGCCGGCGGCCACGACGTAGCCCTTGGCGTCGATGCGCAGCGGAAGCTGTGGCAGCGATCGGGCCGCCGGGCCGAAAAGCGGCTTGGCTCCGTCGAGCACCGCGAACGTCGACTGGTGGCACGGGCACAGCAGCAGGTGCTCGCCCGCCTGGTAGAGGCCGACCGGGCAGCCGACGTGCGTGCACAGCTTCGAGTAGGCGATGAGCCCGTCGGGGGTCCACTGCTCGCGGCCCGGTCGCGGCCGGTTGGTGCCGCTCGGGCGGATCAGCAGCGTCGGCGTGTCCCCCTCGTCCACGTGACCCTCGGGGAAGACGGTGAGCACGTTGTCGACGGCCACGTCGGCCGCCTTGATCGGCCGGCCGTCGGAGGTGACGAGGCGCAGGCCCTGCCGGTAGGGCGTGGACTTGAAGCCCTTGCCCGGCCGGGGGCCGAGGGAGCGGATGGGGAACAGCAGGGCGGCGCCGAGCGTGGCCAGCGAACCGCCGGCCAACCGCACCAGCAGCTTTCGGCGGGTGAGGATGCGCTCGCCCTGCTCGAACTCCTCGCGGAAGAGCTCGATCTCCTCCTCGGTGGAAGCGATCGGCTTGCGTGCCTCCTCGACGTCCTCGTGGGGCATGAAGTACCGCGCCCACAGCGCCAGCCCGACACCGAGCCCTCCCAGCGCCAAGGCGAGGAAGGTGCCCTCGAGCTGGGGCTGCCCGCCACGCCAGTAGACGACGGCCAGGCCGAGGGCCGCGGCCATGCTGAGCGCGAAGGCGGCGGCGACCGACCGCTCACCCGCCCGGCCCGCGTGGTGCGAGCCGGTAGGCGTGTCGCCGTGAGGTGGCGTGTCGCCCTGAGGGTGCGTGCCGCCGTGAGGGGGGGTGCCGCCGTGAGGTGGCGTGGCGCGCTGGGGCGCGCCGGACGGGCTCTCGTCGGAGGTCACGTCACGTCCTCCACGGGCTGGTGGCGGGTGTGCATGCGGCTGCCGATCCAGAGGCACACGAGGAGCAGCGAGCCGAGGCCGCCGACCCACACGAGCATGCCCTCGGGGATCGGCCCCAGCCGTCCCAGCGGCAGGCCACCCCGGTCCTCGGGCTTCTGGAGGTACTGGACGTAGCGGGCCACGCTGTCGACCTCCTGCGGGCTGAGCGTGCGGCTGCCGAACGCCGGCATCTGCCCGGGGCCGATCCGCACCGCCGCGCCGATCTGGGTCGGCGTGGACTTCATGAGCGTCGGTGCGGCCCTGCCGTACGACAGGGCGCCGCCCGCACCGGTCGCGCTGTGGCAGGCCTGGCAGTTGGCCCGGAACAGCTCGCCCCCCTGCGCCAGGTCGCCCTTGGCGGCGTCGACCGCGGGGACCTTCGGGCCGCCGCCGAGCGTGCCCACGTAGGCGACGAGCGCCCGGATCTCCGAGGGCGGGTAGGCCGGGGGCTTGCGCACCGTTCGGCCCTCACTGTCGGCCAGCGGCATCCGCCCGGTGGTGAGGACGTAGTACGCGGACGCCTCGCCCCGCCCGATCAGGGACACGCCGCGGCGGCGCCCGTCGGGTCCGACGACCCCTTGGCCGTTGAGCCCGTGGCAGGCCGAGCACCCGGGGACGTACAGGTCTCGACCCTGCTGGATCAACCTCGCCCGGCCGGGGTCGGCGGCCTGGGTCGGTGCCGCCGGCCGCCCGCCCGAGGCCCCCGCGCCGAGCGACCAGACGACCGCCGCGACGGTGACCGCCAGCGTGGCGTGCACGGCGGCCGGCCGCCGGCGGAGGATGGCGCGCAGCAGTGTCACTTCAGGAGGTAGACGGTCGCGTACAAGGCGATCCACACCACGTCGACGAAGTGCCAGTAGTAGGCCAGCACCGTGACCGGCGTGCCCGCCGGTGCCCGCGAGCGGCCGCCGATCACTGCGCCGACGTACACCATGGCCACCAGCCCGCCGATCACGTGCAGCCCGTGGAAGCCGGTGAGCAGGTAGAAGATCGAGCCGTAGGCATGGCTGGAGATCGAGAACGGCGCCTGCGCGTACTCGAGCGCCTGGTTGGCGAGGAAGACCAGCCCGAGCGCGACGGTCGCGCCGAGCCAGCGGACCGCCCGGGCCCGGTCGCCGGACAGGGCGGCGCGGTGGGCGAGGTGGACGGTCCCGCTCGAGGCGATCAAGAACAGCGTTGCGACCGCCGTGCGCCCTACGGCCAGCTCGACACCCGGCGGCGGCCAGGGGTTGTCGACGGAGCGGAGCGTGAAGTACGCGCCGAACAGCCCGGCGAAGAACATGAGCTCCGACGACAGCCACACCACGACGCCGACGCCGAGCAACGGCGGGCGGGGGACGGTCTCGGCGCTCGCCGTCGTCACGTTCCCCTTGCTACCTGATCGGCCCACCCGATGTGCGATCGGGGGCCGACTTGCGCCGCGCCTCGACGGGCCGGGTGGCTCAGCCCCAGGTGCCGTAGTTGGGCGCTTCCTTGGTGATGGTGACGTCGTGCGGATGCGACTCGCGCAGGCCCGCGCCGGTGATGCGCACGAAGCGGCTGCGCTCCTTGAGCTCGCCGACGGTCGCGGTGCCGCAGTACCCCATGGCCGCCCGCAGGCCGCCGACGAGCTGGTAGAGCACGCCGGCCAGCGGTCCCTTGTAGGCGACGCGACCCTCGATCCCTTCGGGGACGAGCTTGTCGGCCTCGGTGACGTCGCCCTGGAAGTAGCGGTCCTTGGAGTACGACCGCGCCTTCATCGCGCCCATCGACCCCATGCCCCGGTACTCCTTGAACCGCTCGCCCTGGTGGAGCACGACCTCGCCGGGGCTCTCGTCCACGCCGGCGAAGAGGCTGCCCAGCATCACCACGTCGGCGCCGGCGGCGATGGCCTTGGCGATGTCGCCCGAGTACTGGATCCCGCCGTCGGCGATGACGCGAGCGCCGCGGCGGGCGGCGGCCTGGGCGCAGTCGTAGATCGCGGTCACCTGCGGCACGCCCACGCCGGCCACGACCCGCGTGGTGCAGATCGAGCCGGGACCCACGCCGACCTTGACGGCGTCGGCGCCGGCACCCAGCAGCGCGTCGGTGGCCTCCGCCGTGGCCACGTTGCCCGCCACGATGTCGACGACGTCGCCGTGGCGGTCCTTGACCTCCTTGACCGCGTCGATGACGCCGAGGCTGTGGCCGTGCGCGGTGTCGATCACGAGCACGTCGACACCGGCCTCGACCAACGCGGCGGCCCGGTCGAGGCTGTCGCCTCCCACCCCCAGGGCGGCACCCACCCGGAGCCGGCCCTTCTCGTCCTTGGTGGCGAGGGGGTGGTCCTCCTTCTTCTTGATGTCCTTGACGGTGATGAGGCCCTTGAGGACGCCGTCTGCGTCGACCACCGGCAGCTTCTCGATGCGGTGCTGCCAGAGGATGTCCTTGGCCTGCTCGAGGGTCGTTCCCATCGGCGCCGTCACGAGCGGCGGCCGGCGCATCACCTGCTCGATGGGCTGGTCGACCACGTCGACGAAGCGCAGGTCCCGGTTGGTGAGGAGGCCCACGAGGCGGCCGCCCGCGTCGGTGATGGGCACACCCGAGATGTGGTACTTCGCCATGAGGTCGAGCGCGGCCTGGACCGGGGCGTGGGGTGGCAGCGTGACCGGCTCGACGATCATGCCGGACTGGCTCCGCTTCACCTTGTCGACCTCGGCCACCTGGTCGGCGATCGCCAGGTTGCGATGGACGATCCCGATCCCCCCGGCGCGGGCCAGGGCGATGGCGAGGCGGCCCTCGGTGACGGTGTCCATGGCGGCCGACGCGATCGGCACGGCCAGCTCGATGCGGGGCGTGAGCCGGGTGCGCGTGTCGACTTCTGCGGGCACGACCGACGACTCACCCGGAACGAGCAGCACGTCGTCGAACGTGAGGCCCTCGCGGGCGAACTTCGGCGGATGGAGGGAGTCGTCGGGGCCGGGGAACGGGCTGGGCGGGGTCTCCATGGATGGATGCTACGCGCTCCGCCGCCGCGCCCTGGCGGTGGGCCGGTCCGTTCTGGCCGGGGCCGCGGACCGGTCCGAGGGGCGGAGCCGGGTCAGCCGGCGGCGGCTTCGGCGTCACCCCTCGCGCGGTGGGCACGGATGGGGTGGCCGACGCTCGTGATGCACGTTCCCTGATCGAGGTCGAAGCGCCAGCCGTGCAGGTCGCAGGTGAGGACCGTGCCGGTGACGTGGCCGAAGCGGGCGAGGTCGGCCTTCAGGTGGGGGCATCGGCGCTGCACGACCCAACCGTCGATCTCGATGTCCTCGGCATCGGGTTCCTGCTCGTCGTACCAGCCCTCGGCGTACTGCAGCCGCTCCTCGGACAGGCACTTGAAGAACGTGTAGACGAACTCGTTGTACTGACCGGTCCGCTTGGCCGAGAACCGGCACGACAGGAACAGGCTGTTCACCCAGTCGATGGCACCGTCGGCCAGCAGCTGCTCCACCAGGCGGCGCTCGAAGCGGAACCGGTAGCGCACCGCATGCGCGTCAGCGTCGACCGGGCGGCGCACGGTCCGGCCGGGGAAGTCGATCACGACGCGCTCGACCGGCTCCACGTCCTCGCCCCGCCTGGCCAGGGGCAGGTCATCGTCGGCCAGTAGCTCCAGGAGGACCGGGGCGCCGATCCCGGTGGCGATGTGGTCCGCCTCGTCGAGCAGCGGCTGCAGCCGGGTTCGCAGACCGTCGAGGACGTCGATCTCGGGATGCGACCACGACGCCTTGGCGGCCTCGATCACCCGCCGCTGCCGGGCGGCGTACGCCTCGAGGTGCTCGAGCTTGCGGTCGAACACGTCGGCCGGCTGGAGGTGGCGGTGATCCACCTGGCACGTCTCGGCGGTCAGGTCGACGACGCTGCCCGGCAGCAGCAGCACGCCGTTGCTCCGGCCGAGCGACCGGAGGTGGTCGAGGAAGACGGACTGGTCCGGGAAGATGTTCGCGGCGTCGTCGACGATGTCGTTGAGGTCCCACAGCTCCTCGTCGAGGAAGCAGGGCGGACCCGCGATGGGCACCACCCAGTCGGCGCCGAGCTCGTCGATGTAGCGCACCGTCCGGTCGAGCTGGCGGTCCCGCTTCTGGCGGCCGAGCGCAGCCTTCGCCCGGGCGCCCTGCTCGTAGACCATCGGGTACCAGATGGCGCCCGAGAACTGCAGGAGCTGGGCATGCACGTGGCCGAGCTCGCGGATGGCGGCGAGGTCGCCGGGGCGGGCGTCGTTCTGGTTGAACAGGCGCACGCCACCGTCCTCCACCCACAGCGACGAGTCACCGATCGGGCCGTCGGTCGGCGACGTGAGCGCCTGGACCAGGGCGCGCACACCGGAACCGAGGTCGACCACCTCGTCGGCCCGGGTGCGCAGGAACGAGGTGAAGCCGAGCGAACGCAGCTCACGCTCGAGCTCGTCGGTGGGGAACTCAGGGAGCAGCACGGTCGCCGCCTTGTCGACGTGACGGGCGAGGAGCGCCGGGTCGCAATGGTCGCGGTGGAGGTGGGACACGAAGAGGAACTCGGTGCGGCCGAGAGCGTCCCAGTCGAGCCCGGAGTTGTCGGGGAACGGGAACCACGAGGCGAAATAGGCGGGGTTGACCCACGGGTCGCACAGGATGGCGCCGGCACTGGTCTCGATGCGCAGGCCGGCGTGGCCGGTGCCGATGATGCGCACGGTCCTCCTCGTGTGGGTCGTTCTGCGTCGGGCGTGGGGCGTCGGGCGTCGCGGGGCGTGGGTCGGGGGCCGGGGCGTGGGGCGTCGGGAGCCGGGGGTCGGGGGTCGGGCCGGCGGGAACCTTCGACCGTAGTGGCGCTCAGGAGCCGAGGATGCTCGGCAGCACCCCGCCTCGCCCGAGGACGAAGATCGTCCCCAGCACGACGCTGAAGCAGGCGATGGTCACGGACACGGCGGCGTAGATGGCGAAGCGGTCCGAGGCGCGCAGGAAGCCGAACGTCGAGGCGAGCGCGATCGCGGTGTTCGACGTGATCAGCCCGGCCAGGAACCACACGAGCAGGAAGACCCCCGTTCCCCTGCCGCCGGCGCCGGCCGCGGTGAGGAACAGGAGAACCTGGGTGGGCGTCTCGGCGCCGATGCCGTGGATCATGCCCACGCCGAACGACGTCGCCTTGCCGTAGCTGAGGAACGGGTCGTCAGGCATCGGCGCGACGTGGCGGTGGTGGTGGCGGTGGACCTGCCGCTGGGACACCGAGCTCCGGGCCGGCTCGACGCTGCGGGCGCCGGTACCAGCGGACCGGTCGGCCCGGAGCGCCTCGCCGTCGCCGTCGCCGTCGTCGTCGTGGCTGTGGCCGTCGCCGTCGCCGTCGCCGTCGCCGTCGTCGTGGCCGTGGCCGTGGCCGTGGCCGTGGCCGTGGTCCGGACCGTGCTCGTGGTCGTGCTCGATGACGACAGCCGGCCGCCGCATGCCCCGCAGCCGGCCGGCCAGGCGGTGCGCCGCTGAAAACGCCAGCATCCACCGGCTGCGCAGGCGGAAGTCGCGGCCATGGCGGACCAGCGCGTAGAAGACGTAGAGGCCGAGCGCCAGCAACGTGAAGCCGACCAGCCGCTCCATCACCCCGTCGATGGAGCGGGGCAGGCGCTCGGCGAACACGATCGCGGCCACACCAAGGACGAACACGACGAGGCCGTGGCCGAGCGCGTAGAGCGTGGCGAAGAACATCGACCGCCGGGGCGAATCCTGCGAGCTCGTGATGTCGGTGAGAGCGGCGATGTGGTCCCAGTCGATCCCGTGACGGACCCCGAAGCCGTAGGTCGTGAACACAAGGGCCACGCCGGTGCGGTCGCCGGCTGCGGACGCGAGGAGGTGCAGCGCGCTCAACGTCCTTGCCTCCTCTCCGTGCTCGGGCGCGAACCGTACCCACGGCCACGGCCCGGCGCGGTGGTGAGCTCTTGCCCTTCGACGCCGTGCCCGACACCGCGCGGGGGCGGTCCGGCGGCGATGCTGGGGGCCATGGCGGACGAGGGCCTGAGCGGCCGGCTGATCGTGGCCACGCCGCTGATCGGCGATCCGAACTTCGAGCGCACGGTCATCCTCGTGCTGGCCCACGACGACAGCGGTGCGTTCGGCGTGGTGCTCAACCGGCCGTCGGCAACCGGCGCCGAGGAGCTGCTGCCCGAGTGGAGCGCGGTCGCGGCCGAGCCCGACGTGGTCTTCGTCGGCGGTCCGGTCGGCCGCAACGCCGTCCTCGGTGTCGTTGAGCATCCCGAGCGCGCCGGGGTCGACCGCTTCGAGACCGTCGACCTGAACCGGTCCCCGTGGGACCGGGCCGACGACCCCGGCGCGGTGCGGCTCTTCGCCGGGTCCGCGGGCTGGGGCGTCGGCCAGCTCGAGGAGGAGCTGGCCGACCGGGCCTGGTGGGTCGTCGAGGCCGAGGCGGGTGACGTCATCACCGCCGAGCCCGAGCAGCTGTGGCGCACGGTGCTGCGCCGACAGCCCGGCGTCGTCGGATGGCACGCCAACTGGCCGGCCGAGGGCCCGCTGGCGAACTGAGCCCGGCGGGAGCAGCCGCGCCGGGCGGTGCGCCCACGGGTAGCGTTCCGCCCATGGCCAGCCTGACCTTCGAGGGTGAGACCCACGGCGAGATCGTCATCAAGGTGCGCCGGTGGCTCGCCTCCCTGGAGGGGGCGGAGGAGGGCACGCTCACGACCGCAGAGGCGATCGAGCAGGGCGCGGAGCTCACCAAGGAGGCGTTGCGCATCATCGCCTCCTCGGCGCCCGAGCCGATCGCCCAGAGCGAGGTCGTCAAGGCGCTCACCGGCATGGGTTACAAGGCCACCGATGCCACCAAGCAGGCGCTCATGGACAGCCTCGGCAGCATCGAGGAGATGACCGGCGGCAGCGTGGTGCAACGGGTGCGGGAGGCGTCGAAGAGCGCCTCGAAGTCCGCCGTCTACCAGATGAACGCCACCGTCGCCCGCCAGATGCTCAAGCAGCTGCGCGGTCGCTAGGCCAGCGCGCCACCCGGCCTGCGCCCCGGCCTGCGCCGCGGCCTGCGCTCCGGCCTGCGCTCCGGCCTGCGCCCCGGGCGGGACCGCCGGCGTTTCGCCTCCGCACGGCCAAGTAACCTGCACCCTTCCGCGAGTGGAGGGGGCGCATGCCCGAGGTGGAGATCGGCATCGGCAAGTCGGCCCGGTTGGCGTACGGGCTCGACGATGTCGCCATCGTCCCCAGCCGCCGCACCCGCGACCCCGAGGACGTCGACCTGTCATGGGAGATCGACGCGTTCCGCTTCGACCTGCCGATCGTCGCCTCACCGATGGACGGTGTCGTGAGCCCGGCCACCGCGGTGAAGCTCGGCGAGCTCGGCGCGGTCGGGGTGCTGAACCTCGAAGGCGTCTGGGCGCGCTACGAGGATCCCGAGCCGCTGCTGGGCGAGATCGCCTCGCTGCCCGCCGACCGGGTGGGCGCCCGCTTGCGGCAGATCTACGCGGAGCCGGTGAAGAGCGAGCTGATCCGCGACCGCATCCGTGAGATCCGCCGCTCCGGCGTCGTCGCCGCCGGCTCCGTGTCACCGCACCGTGTCGAGGAGCTGGTCGAGACGGTCACGAGGGCCGAGCTCGACCTGCTCGTCATCCAGGGTTCGGTCGTGTCCGCAGAGCACGTCACCAAGGGCAACCCCGAGCCACTCAACCTGAAGACCTTCGTGCGCCGGCTCGACGTGCCGGTCCTCGTCGGTGGGTGCTCGTCGTACCAGGCGGCGTTGCACCTGATGCGCACGGGCGCAGCCGGCATCCTCGTCGGTGTGGGCGCCGGGCGTTCGTCCAGCACGCGCCGGGTGCTCGGCGTCGGTACGCCGCTGGCCACGGCGATCGCCGACGCCCGCGCCGCGCGCATGCGCCACCTCGACGAGACCGGCGCCTACGTGCACCTGATCGCCGACGGTGGCTTCCGCACGGGCGGCGACATCGCCAAGGCCATCGTGTGCGGTGCCGACGCGGTGATGGTGGGCTCGGCGCTGGCCGCGGCGCACGAGGCGCCCGGCCGAGGCTCCCACGGGGGCATGGCCGCCGCGCATGCCGAGCTGCCCCGGGGCGCCCGCATCGACGTCGGGTCGCGCGCCAGCCTGGAGCGCATCCTGTACGGCCCCGCCGACGACGACTCGGGCGAGCTCAACCTGGCCGGCGCCTTGCGTCGGGCCATGGCCCTGTGCGGCCACGCCTCGCTCAAGGAGCTGCAGAAGGCGGAGGTCGTCGTGCTGCCGAGCCAGGACGGGAGGCGCTGACGTGACCGACGAGCTCCGCCACGGCGAGGCCCGGCCGCAGGACCGCCCGGTGCTCGTCGTCGACTTCGGGGCCCAGTACGCGCAGCTCATCGCCCGGCGCGTGCGCGAGGCGCACGTGTACTCCGAGATCGTGCCCCACACCATCACGGCCGCGGAGGTCGCCGAGCGGGCGCCCGCGGGCGTGATCTTCTCGGGCGGTCCGAAGTCGGTCCACGTCGAGGGTGCGCCGACGATCGACGACTCGATCTACGACCTCGGCGTGCCGGTGCTCGGCATCTGCTACGGCGCTCAGCTCATCGCCGCGCAGCTCGGCGGCCAGGTCGCCCGTACGGGTCGCGGCGAGTACGGCCGCACGACGCTCACCGTGTCCGAGCCCGACGCGGTGATCCTCGCCGACCAACCGGAGCGCCAGCCGGTGTGGATGAGCCACTTCGATTCGATCACCGGTCCGCCCCCGGGGTTCACGCCGACCGCGTCGAGCCCCGACGCGCCGGTCGCGGCCATGCAGGATGTCGCCCGGCGGATCCACGCCGTGCAGTTCCACCCCGAGGTGGTGCACACCCCGCACGGCCAGGCGATGCTCGAGCGGTTCCTCTACGACGTGTGCGGCTGCCCGCCCTCGTGGACGATGACGTCGATCATCGACTCGTCGGTGTCGGCCATCCGGGCCCAGGTCGGCGACGGGAGGGTGATCTGCGCGCTCTCGGGCGGCGTGGACTCGGCGGTCGCGGCCGCCCTCGTGCACGAAGCGGTGGGACCGCAGCTCACGTGCGTGTTCGTGGACACCGGCCTCATGCGCCTCGGTGAGGGCGACCAGGTGGTGGAGACGTTCCACCGCCACCAGGGCATCGAGTTGGTGCACGTGCGGGCCGCCGACCGCTACTTCGAGTGCCTTGCCGGCGTGACCGATCCGGAGGATAAGCGCAAGGCCATCGGCGAGCTGTTCATCCGCATCTTCGAAGAGGCGGCGGGCGGCATCAGCGACGCCAGGTTCCTCGTGCAGGGGACGCTGTACCCCGACGTCGTCGAGTCCGGGGGCGGCACGGGTGCCAGCGTGATCAAGAGCCACCACAACGTCGGCGGTCTGCCCGAGGACATGGACTTCGAGCTGGTCGAGCCGTTGCGCAACCTGTTCAAGGACGAGGTGCGGCGCGTCGGCGAGGAGCTCGGCCTGCCCGCCGAGATCGTGTGGCGCCAACCGTTCCCGGGTCCTGGCCTGGCGGTGCGCATCATCGGCGAGGTCACGCCGGAGCGGGTGGCCACGCTGCAGCGGGCCGATGCGATCGTCCGCGAGGAGATCCGCGCCGCGGGCCTCGAGCGGGAGATCTGGCAGGCGTTCGCGGTGCTGGCCGACATCCGCAGCGTCGGCGTGATGGGCGACGAGCGCACCTACGGCCATCCGATCATCGTGCGGGCGGTGACGAGCGAGGACGCGATGACCGCCGACTGGGCGCGCCTGCCCCATGAGCTCCTCGAGCGCGTGTCGAGTCGGATCGTCAACGAGGTCCCCGGCATCAACCGGGTGGCCTACGACATCACGTCGAAGCCGCCGGGCACGATCGAGTGGGAGTAGCGCGGACCGTCGTGGCGCCGGGTGCCGTGGCGCGGCGGCCTGCTGTGGCGCGGACCGTCGTGGCGCGGACCGCCATGGCGCGGCGGCCTGCTGTGGCGCGGACCGTCGTGGCGCGGACCGCCATGGCGCGGCGGCCTGCTGTGGCGCGGACGGTCGTGGCCGTCGGCGTCGTGGCCGCGACCGCGGCCTGCTCGTCCGGCTCCAGCGGCGGCCCCAAGGTGGCGACCACCACCACCACGCCCGTGCGGCCGGGCACCGGCACGTTCACGATGTCGGGACGGCGACTCGACCTGCGGGTCCGCATGTGCACCACCGATCCCGGCCCGGCCACCGACCCGACGGCCACCCGCGAGTTCCTGCTCGAGGCCACCGGTGCCGACTCCGGCACGACCTACACCGTGCGGGTCACGCGGTTCCGGTCCAACACGGGCCAGGGCGGCACGACCTTCACCGAGACGGCCGACCTCCTGAGCGGCTCGGGGTCCGACGTCAAGGGGCTCGAGGCCCGGCGCAGCTCCTCGAAGGGCCGCTGGATCGACTTGCTCGACCGGGCGGCCCGCCGACCGCTCATCGATCGGCGGGGCGACCGGGTGCGGGTCTCCGGCCGCTTCGGCCCGCAGGGCGTGTCGGAGGGAGACAGGGGCATCTATCCCGCCGTCCTCGACGCCCGCTGCCCGTGACTCCGCACGGCCGTGGGACGCCGCGCCGGCCGGCTGGGACGCCACGGCGGTCGGCCGGGACTCTGCGTCGGCCGGGACGCCGCGCCCGGCCGGGCCTGACCCGGCAGCGGCGTGCCTGGATCCGCCGCGCCGCCCTACTTCAGCGGTCGCCTAGCGTCCGCCCATGACCACGCTGGAGGGGTTCGACGAGGGCGAGTTCACCGCCGAGGGCAAGACACGCACCGTGTACCGCACGGGCACGGGGCCGGCGGTCATCGTGATCAGCGAGATCCCCGGCATCACCCCGGCCGTCGCCGCCTTCGCCCGCCGGGTCGCCGACGTCGGGTGCACGGTGGTGATGCCGTCGCTGTTCGGTGTGCCCGGCAAGGACCCGTCCACGGGCTATGGCCTGCAGAGCATGGTCCACGCCTGCGTGTCGCGGGAGTTCGCCACGTTCGCCCTGCGCCGGACCTCGCCGGTCACCACGTGGTTGCGGGCGCTCGCCCGGGCGGAGCACGAGCGCTGTGGCGGGCCGGGCGTCGGCGTGGTCGGCATGTGCCTCACCGGCGGGTTCGCACTGGCGATGATGGTCGACGACGCCGTGCTGGCTCCGGTGCTGTCGCAGCCGTCGCTGCCGTTCCCGATGTCGAAGAAGCACAAGGCCGACCTCGGCATCAGCGATGAGGACCTCGCCGAGGTGAAGCGGCGGGCCGAGGCCGGCGTGGAGGTGGTGGGGCTGCGGTTCACCGGCGACAAGCTGTGCCCGGGCGAGCGCTTCGACCGGCTCGAAGCCGAGCTGGGCGACGCGTTCGTGCGGGTCGACATCGACTCGTCGCCGGGCAACGAGTGGGACATCCCGAGCCGGGCCCACTCGGTGCTCACCGAGCACCTGACCATCGAGCCGGGCCACCCGACACTGGCCGCCCTCGACACGGTGCTCGACCTGTTCCGCCGCAAGCTCCTGGTCCTGTGATCGTCTGATCCGCCGGACCAGGTGGCCCGGCCGGCTACGGCCAGACCCTATGGCCCGACCCGCTACTCGGTCGGAGGAGTGCGCTCGACTGCCGGCCCACCGGGGCGCCACACGAGCACGCGGCGTTCGTCGCCGAAGCGCTGGAAGGCGACTTCCTCCATGTCGACGGCGAACAGGTGCCACTCGTCGCCGGTCGGGCCCCAACCGGTCTTCTCCTCGAACGCTCGGCTGTGCCGGACACGCTCGGCGGCGTCGTCGACCGGTAGGGCCCGGCCGGAGACCTTGGCGTCGCCCTGCGAACCGTCTGTTGCGGTGGTGGTGGAGTGAAGGATGCAGCGCGGGTCGTGCAGTAGGTCGAGCGCCTTGCGGGACCGCCACATCATCCCCAGCTCGATGCGCCCGTCGCGCACGAGGAACTCGCAAGGGCTGATGCGGGGCCGCCCGTCGCGGCGCAGCGTTCCCAGCATGATGAGGCCGGTCGACTCGAAGCGCTCGGCGACCAGCGTCGCGAGCGGACGTGCCTCCGCCTCGAGGTCCGACCACCGAGCCACCCGGTGAGCCTATGGTGACCGGTCCGGCAGACGGGCAGACGGGCAGACGGGCAGAGCGGGCTGGAGGGGCGGAGCGGTGTCGTCGACGTGGCCTCGATCTGGCGGCCGGCCGCTACCTTCATCGCCGTGAGCGAGACCACGGGCCATCATCCCGCCGACTGGTATCCCGATCCGTACGGTCGTTTCGAGGTCCGCTACTACGACGGTCAGCGATGGACGGAACACGTCGCCAACGGCGGCGCGGCGAACCTCGATCCGCCGGGCGGCCAGGGGCACGTCCCGACCGTGCAGCGCGCCAGCCACAAGATCCAGCGCGACGTCGCCCGTGCCGGCCTCACCCCGGGACAGGCGTCCGGCGGCGGGTCGCTGTTCACCGAGCCGATCCTGGTCGTCAACCAGAAGGCCAAGCTGATCGAGGTCAACAACGAGTACGCCATCTTCGACCAGCACGGCACGCAGATCGGCGCGGTCCGGCAGGTGGGTCAGAGCGCGGCGAAGAAGGTCGTGCGCGTGCTCACCTCCTACGACCAGTTCATGACCCACAAGCTGCAGGTCGTGGACATGCAAGGGACGGTGCTGCTCGCCCTCACCCGGCCGGCCAAGGTCATGAAGTCGAAGGTCATCGTGTCCGACGGGCAAGGGTGCGAGCTGGGCCAGATCGTGCAGCAGAACGTCTTCGGCAAGATCCGCTTCGCCCTCGAGGCGGGAGGCCAGGCGCTGGGTTCGATCAACGCCGAGAACTGGCGGGCGTGGGACTTCAACATCAAGGACCACGCCGACGTCGAGGTGGCCCGCATCACGAAGACGTGGGAGGGCCTGGCCAAGACCATGTTCACCACCGCCGACAACTACGTCGTGCAGATCCGACGTCCGCTGCACGAGCCGCTCCGGTCGCTCGTCGTCGCCTCGGCCCTGTCGGTCGACACCGCGCTGAAGCAGGACTCTCGCGGCTTCGGCTGAGCTGCGCGCCATCGCCGCGCCGCGCCGCGCCGCGCCGGGCCGAGCTGCGCCGCGCCGCGCCGCGCCGGGACACGGTGTCCCGGCGGCGAGGTGTCCCACTGGGCCGCCTCACCTCCGGTGGTGCGGGTCGCCGAGGATCCGGCGGCGGTGGGTCATGGTGGCGCCCTGTTGCTGCGGTGGGCGGTGGCGCCGCCCTGTTCGTGGCGGCTCTTGGTGGCGTGGTCGGTGGTGCAGAGCCATTGGAGGTTGTGCAGCGCGGTCTGGCCGCCGCGGGACCATGGCCGGCGGTGGTCGATCTCGAGGGCCCAGGTGGCTTCGCAGCCCGGGGAGTTGCAGCGGTAGCCGGATTCTTCGAGGGCGGTGCGCTGGTGGGCGGTGGGGGCGCGGCCGAG
>JACPNX010000032.1 GCA_016185275.1 Actinomycetota bacterium
CCCAGAACGCCAGCTAAGGCCCCAAATTCTGTGCTCAGTGGCAAAGGATGTGAGATTGCCCAGACAGCCAGGAGGTTGGCTTAGAAGCAGCCACCCTTGAAAGAGTGCGTAATAGCTCACTGGTCGAGTGATCTCGCGCCGACAATGTAACGGGGCTCAAGCACAGAGCCGAAGCTGCGTCATTTGCGCGTTCAGCGCTGATGGGTAGGGGAGCGTCGACCTCAGCAGTGAAGCGGTCGCGTGAGCGGTCGTGGAGCGTGGTCGAGTGCGAATGCCGGCATGAGTAGCGAAAGAGGGGGGAGGAACCCCTCCGCCGAATGCCCAAGGGTTCCTGGGGAAGGTTCATCCGCCCAGGGTTAGTCGGGAGCTAAGGCGAGGCCGAGAGGCGTAGTCGATGCACAACCGGTTGATATTCCGGTACCACCGTGTCCGCACCCATTCCAATGGGATCTGCTAAGGGGCTGCCTTCGGGCGAACCGACCCGGTCCCGGACGGAAAGCAAGGGGGTGACGCAGGAAGGTAGCTCAGCCCGGGCGTTGGTTGACCCGGGGTAAGCATGTAGGAGGTCCGATAGGCAAATCCGTCGGGCACAACTCCGAGATGCGATGCCGAGCCGTTTCAGGCGAAGTGAGTGATCCTACGCTGCCGAGAAAAACCTCTAGCGAGTTGGCACGGTGCCCGTACCCCAAACCGACGCAGGTGGGCAAGTAGAGAATACTAAGGCGATCGAGAGAACTCTGGTTAAGGAACTCGGCAAATTGCCCCCGTAACTTCGGGAGAAGGGGGGCCTCGGTAGAGTGAAGGACTTCGCGTCCCGAGCTCGAGGAGGCCGCAGAGACCAGGGCCAAGCGACTGTTTACTAAAAACACAGGTGCGTGCGAAGCCGTAAGGCGATGTATACGCACTGACGCCTGCCCGGTGCCGGAAGGTTACGGGGAAGGGTTAGCTCCTTCGGGGGCGAAGCTCTGAACCTAAGCCCCGGTAAACGGCGGCCGTAACTATAACGGTCAACCTTTAGGGCCGTTACAAAACCTCGCTATATGCTGGAAACTCCGAGTATCCGGTGGTACTCGCCCCGACGGGGCAGTGAAAATCCATCCGGTGCGGACAATCAGCAGGAAACCGTGATGCGGGATCCTCAGAGACTGCACGCGAGGCACGCTGCGGCGTGAAGATACAGTCCGACCCTCATGGCGACATGAGGAGTCAGGCAGAAATGACCTGACCTCGCCAATCGGCGTTGGACCGATGAGCGAAGTAACAACCTTGCCTAAGGTAGGATATCTCCAAGCAGGCATGGAGATGCTGCCCCTCTCATGGGTGATCATGAGATGAGCAGTCGGCTATATGCTGGAAACTCCGAGTATCCGGTGGTACTCGTTCGTAGTTGTCGCACCCTCTCTTTAGGGTGCATCTATGAGCAGTGAAAATCCGACCGGTGCGGACAATCAGCAGGAAAGACTCCTCACCAACGATTGGCTGGTGGGATTCGTCGATGGGGAAGGCTGTTTCAGCGTCCCCATCTTTCGCAACCCCTCGATGCGGATCGGCTGGCAGGTGCAACCCGCATTTGCCGTCGTCCAGGGCGCATCAAGCCGGGGTGTGTTGGAAGACGTGCGAAGTTTGCTCGGCTGCGGGAAGATTTGCATCAACCAGCGGCACGACAACCACCGCGAGGATCTCCATCACTACTGCGTCTCCCGATTCGGGGACCTGCGTGATGTGATCGTTCCGTTCTTCCAGGCGAACCCACTGCGGACGGCGAAGCGAGAGCATTTCGCCAAGTTCGTCGAAGTGATTCGGCTGATGGAGCTCCGAGCGCACCTCTCGGTGCCGGGTCTCGTAGAGATCGCGGAGATCGCTCAGACGATGAACTTTCGAAAGCGTTCGGAAGTGTTGAGAATCCTCAGAGACCATGCGCCGACCCTCTTCCCGACCTCGCGGGAAGAAGATGAGATGGTCCGTTCCCTGCGGCGACGTAGGGAGGCTGGCGGAAACGATCAGCCCGCCGATTCAGGTAAACAACGCCGCCTGAACACGGTCTACAAGTAACAGTGAACAGCGAAATTCCTTGTCGGGTAAGTTCCGACCTGCACGAATGGCGTAACGACTTGGCTACTGTCTCAACCAGAGACTCGGCGAAATTGCACGACGAGTAAAGATGCTCGTTTCCCGCGGAAGGACGGAAAGACCCCGTGGACCTTTACTGCAACTTGGTATTGGGTTTCGATATGCGTTGTGTAGGATAGGTGGGAGTCTGGGAAGCTGGGGCGTCAGCCTCGGTGGAGACAACGTTGAAATACCACCCTGCGTATATTGGGGCTCTAACTCGGGTCCGTGATCCGGATCGAGGACAGTGACAGGTGGGCAGTTTGACTGGGGCGGTCGCCTCCCAAAGCGTAACGGAGGCGCCCAAAGGTTCCCTCAGCCTGGTTGGCCATCAGGCGTCGAGTGCAAAGACACAAGGGAGCTTGACTGCGAGACCTACAAGTCGAGCAGGTGCGAAAGCAGGGCTTAGTGACCCGGCCATGGCATGTGGAAGCGTGGTCGATCAACGGATAAAAGGTACCCCGGGGATAACAGGCTTATCTTGCCCAAGAGTCCACATCGACGGCAAGGTTTGGCACCTCGATGTCGGCTCGTCGCATCCTGGGGCTGAAGCAGGTCCCAAGGGTTGGGCTGTTCGCCCATTAAAGCGGTACGCGAGCTGGGTTTAGAACGTCGTGAGACAGTTCGGTCCCTATCCTCTGCAGCCGGAGGGAACTTGAGGAAGGCTGTCCCTAGTACGAGAGGACCGGGACGGACGCAGCTCTCGTGTGCCAGTTGTCCTGCCAAGGGCACGGCTGGTTAGCGACCTGCGGAAGAGATAAGCGCTGAAAGCATCTAAGTGCGAAGCTCGTTCCAAGATGAGGTTCCCCACAGGGTCAACCTGGTAAGGCCCGTGAGAGACCATCACGTTGATAGGCCGGAAGTGTACGCGTGGCAACACGTTCAGCTGACCGGTACTAATCGGCCGAGGGCTTGGTCCAGAACAAGGATGCTTGTGCTCGCTATGGAGTCCTCAAGGGGCTTCCGCTGTGCCGAGGTTGTGGGCGCGCATCCCTTTGACAAGATTTTCGGTGGCCATGGCGGAGGGGTCACACCCGTTCCCATCCCGAACACGGAAGTTAAGCCCTCCAGCGCCGATGGTACTTGGCAGGAGACTGCCTGGGAGAGTAGGACGCCGCCGGATTCCGCACTCGAAGCCCCCGTCCTGTGACGGGGGCTTCGTCGCGCCCGGACTTGGGTGGTACGGCTCGGTTCCGCGGGGATCGTGCCCAGCGCGCACACGAGATCCTGGTCGGCCGGTGGCGGTGGTCGGGCGCGGGACGCCTCGGTGGCGGACGAACGGGGCGCAGGCTCGTCGGCGGCAGCGGCCGCCCGGTACGCTGCTTCGCTCATGCCTGACCCGGACCGCCCCCGCCGCTCATCCTCGGGGCCCGCGAGCCGGCCAGTCGGCCGCGGCGGCACGGGTCGAGATCGGCCCGGGGGGAGCGGGCAAGCGGGCGCCGGCCGCTCCCCGGCTCGCCGTGGGTCCGGCGCAGAGCGCGCGGCGCGCCCCGGTCGTGGGCCCGACCAGGCATCCTCACGATCCAGGCCGACGTCCGCCCATGATGGTCGGCCGGGGCGCGCACCGCCGCGCTCGGGTGCGGGTGCTGCTGGCGGAGTGAGTGGCGAGCGTACGGCGGGCCGGCCCGTGTCGCGGGCTGGGTCGTCGGCGCAGGACTCGCGTGGCGCGCCCATGCCGGGTGGCGGGGCTCGGTCCGGCGCTCGGTCCGGCGCTCGCGCCCAACCCGCCCGCGCGGGCGGGGCCCGGGGCGCGGCGCGAGGCGACAGGGCCACCAGCGCGTCCCGAGGATCGGGGAGGGTGGCTGAGGGGAGCGCCCCGTCCCGCAGGGCCGGGCCCCAGCGCGCAGGACCACGGACGTGGGGGGGGGTGGCGCGGCGCGGCGCCGCGCAGGTCGACGGCTCTCGTGGACGGGGCTCCGCGCCACCAGGCGGGGAGCAGTCCCGCCGTTCTGCCAGAGGCGGCGCTCAGCCTCGCGGTGGTGCTGGACGCTCGGCGCCGCCGCTCGGCGTCGGTGAAGGCCTCGCCGGTCGGACGTCTCCGGCCCGTGCATCGTCCGGACCGCCGGGCCGGTCGCGTGCGGGGGCGGGGCGCGAGAGATCCGGCCGCACCGCGGCCCCGGGCGAGGTCTCCTGGCAGAGGGCGGAGGGATCGGCCACCGATCGACGGTCGGGCGGCGTGGGGACCGGGCGACCATCCGTCGGGGCCCGGACCTCCGAGTCGGCGCGGCTCACCGGTGCGCGGACGGGCCCGGCGCGCCCAACCAGCTCGGCGGGCGAACGTCCGCACGAGGCCCAGGTGCGCTCCGGTCTGGCGGGGTCATGGTCAACCGAGGAAGAAGTGTGGCTCCGCGACGACGTCCGCGGGGAAGCTGCGCATGCCGTCGCCCGTGGTGCCCGAACCGATCGCCGCCGGACGGCACCATCGACGGTGGGTGCGACCGAATCGCGGGATGGGGGGACCGACCAGGCCGGCAGGCGGCGTTCCGCGGTCCGCCGGCCCGCAGCCTCCGGCACCGAAGGCGCGCGTGCCCGCCAACGCGGGCCGGGATCGTCGAGCCGCCGCGTCGGGACGCCGGTCGTCGTGCCCGAGAGCGAGCTGGCTGCTGCGGTGGGACCCGCGCGGGCCGCTCGACTGGCGGTCCGGCTGAAGGAAGCGGCGAAGGCCTTCGATCGCGAGCAGTACGTCGAGGCTCGCCGGATGCTGCGGCCGATCGCCCAGGAGGCCCCGACCGCGGCATCGGTGCGCGAGCTGCTCGGGCTGTCCAACTACCGGCTGGGTCGGTGGAAGGAGGCCGTCCGTGAGCTGGATGCGTTCCGTGAGCTGACCGGCTCGGTGGAGCAGCACCCGGTGCTGGCCGACTGCCATCGCGCCCTGCGCCACTGGCGTGAGGTGGAGACGCTGTGGAGCGAGCTGCGCGACGCGTCGCCCTCGGCTCCGCTGGTGGCCGAGGGAAGGATCGTGGCGGCCGGTGCGCTCGCGGACCGGGATGACCTTCCGGCGGCCATAGCCCTCCTCATGGCCAGCCGCCGGCCGCGAGGAGCAGTTCACCCGCACCACCTCCGGGTGGTCTACGCCCTCGCCGACCTACGCGAGCGCGCGGGTGATGTCCCCGGCGCGCGCGAGCTGTTCGCGTGGGTCGTGGCCCGTGACCGGGTGTTCGCCGATGCCGCCGAGCGTTTGGCTGCGCTCGACTGAGGCCCTCGCCCGCAGGCTGTCACACCCCCCGGATAGGTTCGGCGGCACCTTCCCCCGACCGAAGCGCCTGCCGAGCGGCTCGAACCTGAGTGGCAGGGCGGGCGTCCGATGGTGCTGAGCGCCAACGAGCACGAGGAGCGTGCCGTGAACATCGTCGTGTTGCAAGGGAAGCTGGGCCGAGCGCCGGAACATCGCGAGCTGCCATCGGGGGCGGTGGTGACGACGTTGGAGGTGACCACGACCCGGCCGGGGAGCCCCGCCGAGACGGTCCCGGTGGCCTGGCACGGCAAGCCTCTGCCTGCCGCCGTGGCCCTCGGCGCCCCAGTGCTCGTGACGGGCCGGGTCCGGCGTCGCTTCTTCAGAGCCGGTGGCGCGACGCAGAGCCGGACGGAGGTGGTGGCTGACGCCGTCGTCCCGGCCGGGCAGCGCCGCAAGCTCGCCCGCGCGCTCGCCGCCGCCCTCGAGGCCGCGGGCGCCCCGGCGCACGAAGAGCCGAGGCGGGCGCAGCGTCGTGAGTCATCAGATGCCCGGTGGAGCGGACCGAGCAAGTCGTAGCGGAAGCCGTCCGCGACGGGCGGGCCGATCGCGAAGGTTCGCTCCGGGGAGCAGGTCGAGGACCGCTGCCGGTGGTGCGACGCCGGTCGGCTCTGGAGGGCGCTGGCACCGGGGCCTACGCTGGTCGCTGAGGCCCCCGAACCGGGCCGCCCCCGACCAACAGGAGCGCACCTGCGGTGGACATCCAGTCCCTGCTCGGCGACGAGGCCGAGAATCTGCTGAGCCACGAGTGCAAGGGCATCACCAAGGAGGAGCTGACCCGCCCGGGGCCGGACTTCGTCGGCCGGGTCTTCGAGCAGAGCGACCGCAGCCCCCAGGTGCTGCGCAACCTCCAGAGCCTGTTCGACCACGGTCGACTCGGGCGCACGGGGTACGTCTCGATCCTGCCGGTCGACCAGGGCATCGAGCACTCGGCTGCGGCGTCGTTCGCACCGAACCCGAAGTACTTCGACCCCGCCAACATCGTGCAGCTCGCAGTCGAGGGCGGGTGCAACGCCGTGGCCACGACGTTCGGCGTGCTCGGCGCGGTGTCACGCCGCTACGCGCACCGGATCCCCTTCATCGTCAAGCTGAACCACAACGAGCTGCTCACCTTGCCGAACAAGTTCGACCAGGTCATGTTCGGGTCCGTCGAGCAGGCCTACGACCTCGGCGCGGCGGGGGTCGGGGCGACGATCTACTTCGGCTCCGAGGAGAGCACCCGCCAGCTCCAGGAGGTGAGTGAGGCCTTCGCACACGCCCACCAGCTCGGGATGTTCACCGTCTTGTGGTGCTACCTGCGCAACCCCGAGTTCAAGCAGGGCGATACCGACTATCACCTGGCGGCCGACCTCACGGGCCAGGCCAACCACCTCGGCGTCACCATCGAGGCGGACATCATCAAGCAGAAGCTGCCCGAGGTGAACGGTGGCTACAACGCGTTCAAGGGCTACGGGAAGACGTCGAAGCTCGTGTACGAGCAGCTCACCACCGACCACCCGATCGACCTCACCCGCTGGCAGGTGGCGAACTGCTACATGGGGCGGATGGGCCTGATCAACTCCGGCGGCGCATCGTCGGGCGAGTCCGATCTCGCGGAGGCCGTCCGCACGGCCGTGATCAACAAGCGGGCCGGCGGGATCGGGCTGATCTCGGGGCGCAAGGCGTTCCAGCGGCCGACCTCCGAGGGTGTCGAGCTCTTGAACGCCATCCAGGACGTCTACCTCGACGGGGCGATCGGCCTGGCCTGAGCGACCTCCGGCGCCCCGGCCGGCGCCCGGGCATCGGAACACGCGACCTCCGGCGCCCCGGCCGGCGCCCGGGCATCGGAACACGCGACCTTCGGCGCCCCGGCCGGCGCCCGGGCATCGGAACACACGACGTCCGGCGCCGTCCGCCGGGCGCGAGGCGGGTCGCTGGAGCGGGCCCGGTCACGCGCTTGGCACGGCACGGGAGTCGCACGTCGCTAGCCTTGTCCCCACGCGATCAAGGGGGATCTCGAACGTGGTCGACACCGCAGCCCGATCAGGTGCACCGGAGCAGCTCGATCGGGTGATCGTCCGCTTCGCTGGGGACTCGGGCGACGGGATGCAGCTCACCGGAGAGCGCTTCACCACCACGAGCGCCCTGTTCGGCAACGACATCGCGACCCTGCCCGAGTTTCCCGCCGAGATCCGTGCGCCGGCGGGGACGCTGGCCGGCGTGTCGGCCTTCCAGGTCCACATCTCGGATCACGAGATCACGACCCCCGGCGACGCCCCGAACGTGCTCGTGGCCATGAACCCGGCGGCACTGCGCAGCGAGCTGGGCAAGCTCGAGGGCGGCGGCACGATCATCGTCAACACGGACAGCTTCGACGAGCGCAACCTCACCAAGGCGGGTTACCGCGCCAACCCGCTCGCCGACGGCTCGCTCGACACCTACTCGCTCTACGAGGTGCCGATGACGAGCCTCACCAAGGAGGCCGTCGCCCCGCTCGGCGTGAAGCCGCGTGACGCCGAGCGTTCCAAGAACTTCTTCGCCCTGGGCCTCGTGTCGTGGATGTACACGCGCCCCGTCGAACCGACGCTCGACTGGATCGAGAGCCGGTTCGCGGCGCGGCCCCAGGTCCGCGATGCCAACGTCGCCGCCTTCAAGGCCGGTCATGCGTTCGGTGAGACGGCCGAGCTGTTCGACCATCCGTTCTCGGTCAAGCCGGCCCGCCTGGCTCCCGGCACCTACACCAACATCAACGGCAACACCGCACTGGCGTGGGGACTGATCGCGGCGAGCGAGCTGTCGCGGCTGCCGCTGTTCCTCGGCTCGTACCCGATCACCCCCGCCTCCGACATCCTCCACGAGCTGTCCAAGCACAAGGACTTCGGCGTGCGCACGCTCCAGGCCGAAGACGAGATCGCCGGCATCGGAGCCGCGCTCGGCGCGGCCTTCGCCGGCCACCTCGGCGTGACGACGACCAGCGGCCCCGGCATCGCCCTCAAGTCCGAGACGATGGGCTTGGCGGTCAGCATGGAGCTGCCGCTCGTGATCATCGACATCCAGCGCGGCGGCCCGTCCACCGGCCTTCCCACCAAGACCGAGGCAGCCGACCTCCTCCAAGCCATGTACGGCCGGCACGGCGAATCACCGATCCCGATCGTCGCCGCGTACACGCCGTCCCACTGCTTCGACGCAGCGATCGAAGCGGCGCGGATCGCGCTGCGGTACCGCACCCCCGTGATCCTGCTCTCGGACGGCTACCTCGCGAACGGCTCCGAGCCGTGGCGCCTCCCGGAGCTGTCCGAACTGCCCGACATCTCGGTCACCTTCGCCACCGAACCCAACCACACCAACCCGGACGGCAGCCGCGTCTTCTGGCCGTACCTGCGCGACCCCGAAACCCTCGCCCGGCCCTGGGCGGTGCCGGGCACGCCGGGCCTCGAGCACCGCATCGGCGGCATCGAGAAGGAGGACGGCTCCGGCAACATCTCCTACGAGCCGGCGAACCACGAACGGATGGTCCATCTGCGCGCCGAGCGGGTCCGGCGCATCGCGGACGACATCCCGCCCACGATGCTGCGCGGCGACGTCGAGGACGCGGAGGTGCTCGTGCTCGGATGGGGGTCGACCTGGGGGGCGATCGACGGAGCGGTCGACCGGTGCCGGGCGCGGGGCCGGCGGGTGGCGCACGCTCACCTCGTCCACCTGAACCCCTTCCCCCGCGACCTCGGTGACGTCGTCCGCCGCTACCCGAGGGTCGTCGTGCCGGAGATGAACCTCGGGCAGCTCACCAGGCTCGTGCGCGCCGAGTTCCTCGTCGACGCCCGGTCCATCACCAAGGTGCAGGGCGTACCCTTCACCGCCTCGGAGCTCGAGGCCGCCATCCTCAAGGAGCTGGGGGACTGACCATGACCGACCTGCTGCCACCGCCGACCACCACACCGAAGGACTGGGCCAGCGACCAGGAGCCGCGCTGGTGCCCGGGCTGCGGCGACTACTCGATCCTCAAGGCCGTCCAGACCATGATGCCCGGCCTCGGCGTGAGCCGGGAGGACACCGTGTTCGTATCCGGCATCGGCTGCGCCGCCCGGTTCCCGTACTACATGAACACCTACGGGATGCACACGATCCATGGTCGAGCCCCGGCCATCGCGACCGGCCTCGCGATGGCTCGGCCCGACCTCGACGTCTGGGTCGTCACCGGGGACGGTGACGCGCTGTCCATCGGCGGCAACCACCTCATCCATGCGCTGCGCCGGAACATCGACATCACGATCGTGCTGTTCAACAACCAGATCTACGGGTTGACCAAAGGGCAGTACTCGCCGACGAGCGAGATCGGCAAGGTCACCAAGTCCACGCCGTTCGGCTCCCTTGACCACCCCTTCAACCCGGTGTCGTTGGCGCTCGGCGCCGAAGCGTCCTTCGTGGCCCGCACGCACGACATGGACCGCGCCCACATGGTCGAGACGCTCGAGCGCGCCCACGCGCACCGGGGCGCGGCGTTCGTGGAGGTGTACCAGAACTGCAACGTGTTCAACGACGGCGCCTTCGAGGGCATCACCAGCCGCGCCAACCGGGACTCGATGCTCATCCCCCTCGTCCACGGTGAGCCGATCCGCTTCGGTCCTGACAAGGAGAAGGGCGTCGTGCTCGACGGTCAGGGGCGGGCCCGCATCGTCGACGTCGCCGACGTGGGCCCGGACTCGGTGCTCGTGCACGACGAGGCGCGCGCCGAACCGGGGCTGGCGTTCATGCTGAGCCGCCTGTCGAGCGGTCCCCACGAGCCGACTCCCGTGGGCGTGTTCCGCGCCGTGGACCGACCGCACTACGGCAGCGAGACCAGCCGGCAGATCGAGGCCGCGGTGCAGCGGGGCGTCGGCGACCTCAACGCGCTGCTCCACTCCCGCCCGACCTGGACCGTCTGAGCGCATCCGGCGCGCGGACCGGCTGCCGGGCGGACCGGCTGCCAGAGGCCGTCACCGCAGCGATCGGAACACGATGCCGGTCTTCGGCTTCGGCGCGAAGAACGTCGTCTTGGGCGGCATCCGCTCGCCGGCATGGGCGTTGGCCTCGATCTGCGCGACGGTCGCCGGTCGCAGCAGCACACCCGCGGCGGCACGGCCGTCGCGCAGAGCCCGCTGCACGAGCTCGACGCCGTGCTGGTACGCCACGTCCACGTCCTCCACGCCTTCCAGCGCGGCGGCGAGCCGGGCCGAGTCGAGGTCGGCCCGCCCCTCGAAGGCGCTCGGCCGAGGCCGCAGCAGCGTGGCGCTGCCGTCGCCGTGCACGAAGGCCAGGGCGCCGTCGTCGGCCATCCGGCGCAGCACCACACCGGCGGTGACGTCCCCCGCGGGCAGGCGCTCCAGAGCGTCGAAGTGCGTGGCGGTGAGCGCCTCCAGCAGACCGTCGCTCGCACCCGGCCCGCCGAGCAGCCGGTGGATCGGGCGGACCGTCAGCTGGTCCTCGACGAGCTCCACCACGAAGCACAGCGTCGACTCCGCGGGAGTGCCGTCGCCCTCGACGGCACGGCGTTCCTCGCGATAGGCGAGCGCGACCTCGTAGCGATGGTGCCCGTCGGCGATGACGACCGGGCTCGCGGCGACCGCCTCCCGCACGGCGGCGACCCGCTCGGGATCGTCGACCCGCCAGACGGTGTGCGTCACCCCGTCGTCGTCCGCCCAGTCCCACAGCGGCGCCTCCGTGAGGGCCAGCAACTCGGTGAGGCCCTTCGTGAGGGACAGCCCCCAGACGGGCGACAGGTTCGCCTCGGTGGCTCGCGTCAGGTCGAGGCGGTCACTGCGCGCCTTGGGTGTCGTCTCCTCGTGGGGCAGGATGCCGCCCTCCCCGGGCCGCGACAGCGCGAGAGCGCCGAGCACGCCGACGGTCTCGACGGGCCGCCCGAGGTCGTCGGCGTAGGCCATCCGGTACACCGTGAACGACGCCCGGTCGTCGGCCACCAGCGTGCCCTCGGCCCGCCAGCCGGCGAAGGTGCGGGCCGCCATGGCGTACCGACCGGGGCCCGCCGACTCCAGAGGCACGTCGACGGCCACGACGTTGCGCGGGGAGCGCTCGAGCAGCGCAGCGACGTCGGCCTCGTCCAGCACGTCGTAGGGCGGCGCCGTCACGTCCGCCGGACGGAACCGGGCCGGGTCGTAGCGCAGGCCGGCGAAGGGCTCGAAGGCGGGCACAGCGCTCTTGCTAGCACCGCAGGATCGAGCGGTTCGCATGGGTCGGTTGGGTTCCGGGCGCGGCTGTGGGCGACCATGCGCCGTGCCCTGGGTGCTCGACCTCGACGGCGTGGTGTGGCTGGCGGACGAGCCGATCGCGGGCAGCGCCCAGGCGGTGGAGGCACTGCGCGGCCGCGGTGAGCGGGTCGTGTTCGTGACCAACAACAGCGCGGCGACGGTCGCCGAGCAGGAGGCGAAGCTGGCCGCGCACGGCATACCGGCCGCCGGCGACGTCGTGTCCTCCGCGGCCGTGACCGCCGGGCTGCTGCAACCGGGGGAGCGGGTGCTGGTGGCGGGCGGCGCAGGGCTCGTCGAGGCGGTGCACGCCCGGGGTTGTGAGGTCGTCGCCGGCGACGGGCGCGACCCGGGCGGGGTGGATGCCGTCGTGGTGGGCCTGCACCGTGACTTCGACTACGCCCGCCTCGAGAGGGCCTCGGCCGCCGTGCGCGCCGGAGCGCGCCTGCTGGCGAGCAACGACGACGCCACCTACCCGACGCCGCGCGGTCCAGTGCCGGGCGCTGGATCGATACTCGCGGCCGTGGAGCGGGCGTCGGGGGCGCGAGCGGTGGTCGCCGGCAAGCCGTACGCACCCATGGCCGAGCACCTGCGCGCCCGGCTCGGCCCGGACGGCACCGTGGTCGGCGACCGGCCCGACACCGACGGGGCGCTAGCCCGGCGCATGGGCTGGCGCTTTGCGCTGGTGCTGTCCGGGGTGACGGCTGACGCGTCCCGGGCCGATCCCGCACCCGACGTCGTGGCGGGCGACCTGTCGTCGCTCGTGAGGGCCGAGCCGCGGTGAGCACCGACGCGGCGCCGGCGCCGGGTCGCGCCAGCGCGAGCGATTGCTAACTTCTGCAAGCGCGGCGTACACTGGCCGGCATGGCTCAGAACAACGTGCTCCGGCGCTACCTCGATGCGGGCATCGCCTTCACCCAGATGACGCAGTCCCGCGCGGAAGCGATCGTGCGGGATCTCGTGAAGCAAGGCGAGGTGCAGACCGAGCAGGCGCAGGCCGCGGTGGCCGAGCTCGTGGACCGCAGCCGTCAGAACACCGAGAAGCTGCTCGAGCAGGTCCGCAAGGAGGTCCGCGGCTCCGTCAAGAGCCTGGGACTCGCCACGCAGGCCGACATCGCCCGCATCGAGCGCAAGGTCGACGCACTGGGCGGTGGTACGTCGCGCAAGGCAGCAGGCACGACGAAGGCTGCGGGCACCAGGCGCACCAGCACCGCCAAGAAGGCGGCTCGTGCCTCGGGCGGCACGAAGCGCGCCACCGCGAAGAAGGCCTCGGGCGGCACGAAGCGCGCCACGGCGAAGAAGGCCTCGGGCGGCACCAAGCGCGCCACGGCGAAGAAGGCCGCCAGCTAGGACCCGCGTACCGGTTCGCCCGGGAACGGGGAACGCCCACGGCTCCCCGCCGGCCGCTCGACTCGGAGCTCGTCCGGCGCGGTCTGGTCGCCAGCCGGGACCAGGCCCGCGCCGCCATCGAGTCCGGCGCCGTGCTCGTCGCCGGCGCGCCGGCCACCAAGCCCGCCCACCTCGTCGACCCCGGCGAGCCGGTCGTGCTGGTCGTCGCGCCGCGCTTCGTCGGTCGGGGAGGGCACAAGCTGGAAGCCGCGCTCGACCGCTTCGGGATCGCCGTCGCCGGCACGGTCGCGCTCGACGTCGGCGCCTCGACCGGCGGGTTCACGGACTGCCTGCTGCAGCGGGGCGCAGCCCGGGTCGTCGCCGTGGACGTGGGCCGCAACCAGCTGCACGAGCGGCTCCGCGCCGACGCCCGTGTCGACTGCCGTGAGCAGACCGACGTGCGGGCACTGGATCCGGAGGGCGCCGGCGGCCCGTTCCCGCTCGTGGTCGCCGACCTCGCGTTCATCTCGCTCACGCGCGTGGTGCCGGCGCTCCTGCAGTCGGCGAGTCCGGGGGCCGACCTGGTGCTGCTCGTCAAGCCCCAGTTCGAAGCGGCCAAGGTCGAGGTCAGCCGCGGCCGCGGGGTGATCCGCGACCCGCAAGTCTGGCGCCGGGCCCTCCGCGACGTCGCTGGCGCGCTGAGCGACCACGGAGCCGCGATCATGGGGGCGATGGTGTCTCCCCTCCGAGGGGCCGACGGCAACGTCGAGTTCCTCGTCCACGCAGCCGCGCCGCCCGGCGCCAGGCCGCATGCGCCGGTGGAGCCGGCCCGCCGGGCGCCGGCCCCGCCGGTCGATGCCGCGCTCGACCGCGTGGTGGACGACGCGATCGCGGCTGTTGCTGCGGCCACGGGTGAACGTGCCGAACCCGGGAACGGGGCAGTGCAGGCGCCGTGAGCTGCATCGGCTTCGTGGTCCACCACACCCGCGAGGAGGCCGGCGCGCTCGTGCGTGGCCTCGCGGTCGAGCTGGCCGCCGAAGGACACGAGGTGCGGTTGCCTCTCGACGACGCGGCCACCATCGGTCTCGACGGGCTCGGCACGGCGGACGCAGCGTTCCCTGACGGCCTCGACGTGGTCGTGAGCGTCGGGGGTGACGGCACCATGCTGCGCGCCGTCGACCTCGTCGCGGCCAAGGGCACGCCGGTGATCGGCGTCAACGTCGGTCAGCTCGGCTACCTCACCGAGGTGGAGCCCGAGGCGGCCGGCGCATCCATCCGCCGCTTCCTGGCCGGTGACCACGGCATCGACGAGCGCATGCTGCTGTCGGTCCGCGTCCAGCGCGCCGGGGAGCCGTCCGCCACGCCGGCGACGCTCGCCCTCAACGAGGCGGTGCTCGAAAAGACGCCCCTCGGCCACACCGTGCGCCTCGTCGTCGAGCTCGACGGCACCTTCTTCACGACGTACGCCGCCGACGGTCTCATCGTGGCCACCCCGACCGGTTCCACCGCGTACGCGTTCTCGGCACGCGGTCCGATCGTGGCGCCGGGGCACCGCGCGCTCTTGCTGACCCCCGTCTCGCCGCACATGCTCTTCGACCGCACGCTCGTGCTCGAGCCCGCCACCGAGTTGCGCGTGACCGTCCAGGGCCACCGGCCCGCCACCCTCTCGGTCGACGGACGCAACCTCGGTGAGCTGCGCGAGGGCGATTCCCTGTCATGCTCGGCCGCGGACGTGAACGCCCGCATCGTGTGCTTCGCACGGCGCGACTTCCACCGGATCCTGAAGGCCAAGTTCGGGCTGGAGGACCGGTAGCGGTGCTGCTGGAGCTGGCGGTCGAAGGTCTCGGCGTGATCGACGCCACCCGGCTCGTGCTCGGGCCCGGGATGACGGCGCTGACCGGCGAGACGGGCGCCGGCAAGACCATGCTCGTCGAGGCCATCGAGCTGCTGGTCGGCGGGCGCGCGGAACCGCACCTCGTGCGGCCGGGCGCGCCAGAGGCCACGGTCGAGGGCCGCTTCGAGCTGGGCGGCGACGAGACCGTCCTCACCCGCGTGGTGCCGCGCGACGGTCGCTCCCGGGCCTACGTCGACGGCCGCATGGCGACGGCTGCGGCGCTCGCCGTGCACGGCCGGCGCCTCGTCGACCTGCACGGCCAGCACGACCACCAGTCGCTGCTGAGCGCCGCGGTGCAGCGCGAGGCCCTCGACCGCTTCGGCGGCATCGACCTGGAACCGCTGCACGAGGCGCGTCGCCGCCTCGCCGCCATCGAGCGCCGGTTGGCCGAGCTGGGCGGCGACGCCGGGGCCCGCGCCCGCGAAGCGGATCTGCTGCGCTTCCAGGCCGGCGAGCTGGCGGCCGCAGGGCTCGCGGATCCCGACGAGGACCGGCTCCTGTCCGAGCGTGAGGACGCGCTGGCCGACGCAGCCGCCCACCGGGAGGCGGCGCAGGCGGCGGCCGAGGCGCTGCTGGCGGACGGTGGCGCCCGCGACCTCGTCGCGGCGGCCATGGCGGCGTTGGCCGGTCGCGCGCCCTTCGCCCCCGAGGAGGCTCGTCTGCACGGTCTCGCCGCGGAGGTCGACGACGTGGCGGCCACGGTCCGGGACAAGGGGGAGGCCATCGAAGAGGACCCCGAGTCGCTGGCCGCCGTCCGGGCCCGCCGCCAGCTCCTCCACGACCTGGTCCGCAAGTACGGCACCGCCTCGGTCGACGGCGACGCCGCCGCGGCCGCCGAGATCGGAACCGGGACGCTGGCCGCCGTGCTGGCCTACGCCGACGCGGTCGGCAAGCGCCTGGAAGCGCTGGAGCGCCACGACGAGCTGGCCGGCGCGCTCGAGCGCGACCGGACCGAGGCCCGGGCCCGGGTGGCGGCCGAGGCCGCCGCGGTGGCCCGCGCCCGGAGAGCGTGCGCCCCGCGGCTGGGCGAGGCGGTCGAGGCGCACCTGGTCGAGCTGGCGATGGCCCGCGCCAAGGTGGCCGTCGAGGTGGGCGGCGAGGACCCGGGCGACGCGGTGCGCTTCCTGCTGGCCGCCAACCCCGGGACGCCGGCGCTGCCGCTGGCCAAGGTCGCGTCCGGCGGCGAGCTCGCCCGCGCCATGCTGGCACTGCGCCTGGTGCTCACGGCTTCGCCGCCCACGCTGGTGTTCGACGAGGTCGACGCCGGCGTCGGCGGGGCGGCCGCGGTCGCCGTGGGCCGGGCGCTCGCCGCTCTCGCCACCGACCACCAGATCCTCGTCGTGACCCATCTCCCTCAGGTGGCCGCGTTCGCCGATGCGCACGTCGCCGTCACCAAGCTCCAGCAGCCGGGCGCCACGTCCGCGGCCGCGACCCTGCTCGACGACGACGGCCGCCTCGTGGAGCTGTCGCGCATGCTGTCCGGTCGGCCCGGGAGCACGATCGCCCACGACCACGCCGCCGAGCTGCTCGCGACCGCCGCCGGCGAACGGGGTCGCGGCAGGCGCCGCGAACCGGGCCGGACGGCGGGGGCGCGCTGATGCCGCGCCGGCGGGTGGACACGGCCAAGTCGGTGGTGGTGGGGCCGGCCCGCGTCGACCGGCGCACCAAGGACCTGGCCAAGCGACTCCTCCCGGGCGAGATCGCCGTGATCGACCACCTCGACATCGACCGGGTGGCCGCCGATTCCCTGCTCGACGCCGGCGTCGGCGGGGTCGTCAACGCGGCGCGCTCGATCAGCGGTCGCTACCCGAACACCGGACCCCTGCTGCTGGTCGAAGCCGGCGTCCCACTCGTCGATGACGTCGGCGCCGACGTCATGGAGCTCATCAAGGAAGGCGACGTCGTGCGCCTCGACGGCGAGCGTGTGTACGTCGACGGTGAGCTCACCGCCAAGGGCACCCGCCAGTCCGCGGCGGCCATCTCGGCGACCCTGACGTCGGCCCGCTCGGCGATGGGCGCCGAGCTCGAGCGGTTCGCCGAGAACACGCTGAGCTACATCCGGCGTGAGGGCCACCTGCTCGTGGACGAGCCGGACATCCCCGACGTGCCCGTCGACTTCCGGGGCCGGCACGTGCTCATCGTCGTGCGCGGCCTCGGCTACAAGGACGACCTCCAGCTGCTGCGCCGGAGCGGCTACGTCAACGAGCTCCGCCCGCTGCTCGTGGGTGTCGACGGCGGTGCCGACGCGCTGCTCGAGCTGGGGTTCAAACCCGACCTCGTGATCGGCGACATGGACTCGGTGAGCGAGCGGGCGCTGACCTGCGGCGCCACGTTGGTGGTCCACGCCTACCCGGGGGGGCGCGCCCCGGGCGCGGCGCGGCTCGACGCACTGAGCCTCGCCTACACGTGCTTCGAGTCGCCGGGCACCAGCGAGGACATCGCGATGCTCATGGCCTACGAGCGGGGGGCGGACCTGATCGTCGCGGTCGGCACGCACAGCTCGATGGTCGAGTTCCTCGACAAGGGACGGGCCGGCATGGCCTCGACGTTCCTCGTGCGGATGAAGGTGGGGCCGATCCTCGTCGACGCCAAGGGTGTGAGCCGTCTCTACCAGCACCGGGTCCGCAAGCGCGACCTCCTGCTGCTGGTGGGTGCCGCGCTGTGCACGCTGGTGCTCATCTTCATCTTCAGCGAGCCCGTCCGAGCCCTGCTCCGGGGGCTCAGCCTCCCGTTCCGCTAACCCGCCGCCCACGGATCGCGCCACCCATGATCAACCTCCGCTACCACATCGTCAGCATCACCGCGGTGGTCCTCGCGCTCGGCATCGGCGTCGCCATGGGCGGGTCGTTCCTCGACCGGGCGGCGGTCGCCCAGATCAAGAAGAACCTCAGCAGCGCGGAGCGGCGCATCGATCGGACCCGGGCCGACAACGCCCGCCTGCAGGGAGAGGTCGACCGGCTGAGCTCGCAGGGCCAGCAGCTCGAGGAGCAGGGCGCCAAGCGGCTGTTCGAGTCCGACCTGCCGCAGGTCCCCGTGCTCGTCGTCGCGGCGGAGGGCTCGGACGGTGGGTCGCTCGACCAGCTGGCCGTGGCGCTCGAAGGGTCGGCCGCGCAGTACGAGGGTCGCCTGGTGCTGCGGTCCAAGCTCGCGCTCACCAGCGGCGGTGACGTGACGGCGCTCGCCAAGGTGCTCGCCAGCTCCTCGACCGACGCCGGCGCCCTGAGGGCACAGGCCGTGAGGATCCTGAGCCGGGGCATGCGTTCGGCGGCCGGTGCCACGGGCGCGGGTACGGGTACGGGCACGGGCGGCTCCGGAGGCACGACGAGCTCCGCACCGGCCACCACCGGATCGCCCACGCCCGGGACGTCCACCAGCCCGATCGGACCGTCCCCACCCGACACGGTCGCACCGGCGCCCGGCGGCGACGCCGTGGCCGCCAACGGTTTCCTGCAGGGGCTGATCGACGCCGGGTTCGTCCAGTACACCCCGCCCAGCGGTGGCGGCCAGCCCGACGCCCTCCTGCTCTCGCCGTCCGAGCGCTACGTGTTCGTGTCGGGCGCGAACGTCAAGCTCGCGGACAACGTCTTCCTCCTCCCGCTCTTGCGAGCGCTGGCTCGCGGCGCCACCGTGCCCGGCGTGCTGGGCTCCGCGGCCACCGGCGATCTGCCCGAGGACGTGCGGCCCGCGGTCGTCGGGCCGGTCCTGGCCGACCGCTCGCTGCGTGACGCGGTCTCGACCGTGGACGACCTCGAGTCCTTCGCGGGCCTCGCCGCCGTGGTGCTCGCCCTCGAAGACGTCGATGCCGGTCGGGTCGGCCACTACGGCGTCGGCAAGGGCGCCCAGGCGCTGCTGCCCCCGCCGGTGTCCGACTAGGTGGCCGAGCGCGCCGTCGGCGCCGCCGGGCCGGCCGGGCCTCCTCGGCCGGGACCGGCGGGCGTCCACGCGCCCGACGGGGATGAGGCGCTCGGACCCGAGCGGCCGGGGATCGCCCGCGCGGCGCTGACGATCACGGCCTGGAACCTGGTGTCGCGCATCACCGGGTTCGCCCGAGTGATCGCCACCGGCGCCGCCCTCGGCATCCTCGCCCTCGGTGACACCTACCAGCGTGCCAACGAGACGTCGAACCTCATGTTCGAGCTGCTGGCCGGTGGGGTGCTGTCGTCGGTGCTGATCCCCACCTTCGTCGTCCACCTCAGCGGCCGGTCACCCGAGCGGGCCCGCGCCGTCGGATCGGTGCTGCTCGGCCGCTCGCTCGCCGTGCTCGCCGTGGTGACGGTGGCCGGCATCGCCGCCGCACCGTTGATCATGGCCGGCCTGAGCGCCGGCGTGCGCGGACCGACCCGCGACGATCAGCTCCGCCTGGGCGCCGTGCTGCTGTGGTTCTTCATGCCCCAGCTCCTCCTGTACGCGACCGGCGCGGTGGCGAGCGCGCTCTTGCAGGCCGCGCACCGCTTCACGGCCTCGGCGGCCGCTCCCGTGGCCAACAACGTGGTCGCGATCGCCACGATGGTGGCCTTCGCGCTGGTCCACGACCCGAAGACCGGTCTCGCCCTGCCCACCGGTGAGATCCTGCTGCTCGGCGGAGGGACCCTCGCCGGCACGATGGCCATGACGCTCGTGCCCTGGGTCGACCTGCGACGCGCCGGGCTGTCGCTCCGCCCCCGCTGGCGGCACCCCGACGCCACCGGCCTGCGGGACCTGGCCCGCAGGGGCCTGTGGGGCGCGGGGCACATCGGGCTGAACGAGGTGCTCATCGGTGCCACCATCGTGTTCGCGGGTCGCGTCGTGGGCGGCACCATCGCGTTCCAGATCGCCTTCACGTTCTTCCTGCTGCCGCACGCGGTCCTGGCCCACCCGGTGTTCACGGCGCTGTACCCGCGGCTGTCCGCGCACGCCGCGGGCGGCGACCTGGCGGCGTACGCGCGGGACGTCTCACTGGGGCTGCGGACCATGGTGGTCCTCCTGCTGCCCGCCAGCGCGCTCCTGGCGGTGGTGGCCATGCCCCTGCTCCAGGTCGTCCGGCTGGGGGCCGTGGACGACCGGGGCGCCCGCCTGGTGGCCGTCGTCCTGGCGGCCTACGCGACCGGGCTCGTCGGCTACAGCAGCTTCTTCATGTTGACGCGCGCCAGCTACGCCCTCGACGACGTGCGCACGCCGACGTGGGTGAACCTCGGCGTGACGCTCGCGGCGGTGGCCGGCATGGCGGTGGCCAGCGCGTCGGTCACCGGCCGAGGCAAGGTGGTGGTGCTGGGCCTCGTCCACGCGGTGGCGGTGTCGGCCGGCGCCCTCGCCCTCGGCCGCAGCGTCGCCCGCCGCGCCAGGGTGCGCATCGCCTTCGCGCGCAGCGCGGCACGTGCCCTCGTGGCGACGGCCGTGGGCGCGGGTCTCGCATGGGTGGTCGTGAGCGCCGTGGGCTGGGACACGCGCGTCGAGGCCGCGACGGCCGTCGCCGCTGCGGGCGCGGCCGGCACGGGCGCGTACGTTGTCTGCCTGATGCTGCTGCGGGCCCCCGAGCTGGCGCCGGCGCAGGCCCGGGTGCGGCGTGCCCGCGAGGGTGGGGTCCGGCCGCGATGACCGTCGTGGCCCTCGTCCCGGCCAAGGACCGTGCGGACTCGGTGGGGGCAACCGTGCGCGCGCTGTCGGCGGTCGCCGCGGTGGACCGCGTCCTCGTGATCGACGACGGCTCCACCGACGCCACCGCCGATGCCGCCCGCGCGGCCGGAGCCGAAGTGGTGCAGCTGGCCCGCAACCGCGGCAAGGCCGGCGCCGTCACGGCCGGCGTCGCCGCCACGCCCGACGCCGACGTCTACGTGCTGGTCGACGCGGACGTGGCCGACACCGCGGCAGCCGCCGCCCGCCTGCTCGAGCCGGTCCTCGACGGACAAGCCGATCTGACCGTGGCCACGCTCCCGCCGGCCATGGGGAGGGCCGGCTTCGGGTTGGTCAAGCGCATGGCTGCCGGCGGTGTCGTGCGGGCCTGCGGGGTGCGGCTCACCGCCCCGCTCAGCGGGCAGCGGGCGGTCCGCGCGGAGCTGCTGCGCGGGATGGGCCCCGTGCGGCGGTTCGGGCTCGAGGTCGCCATGACGATCGACGCCGCCCGCGCCGGTGCCCGGATCGTCGAGGTCCCGCTGCCGATGGAGCACCGGCACACGGGGCGCACGCTGGCCGGCTTTGCGCATCGGGCCCGTCAGGGGCGCGACATCCTCGGCGCGCTCGTGCCGCGCCTCAGCTCGCGACGGGCGCGTGGCGCGGTGCTGGCGGCCATCGTCGTGGCCGTCCTGGCGGGGACCTACGTCACCGGCCGGGCCGCGGTGCCGTCCAGCCAGCCGGCGCAGGGCGGCACCCGGCGCATCGTGCTGTTCGGCATCCCGCA
Organism: Actinomycetota bacterium; assembly: GCA_016185275.1. Lineage (GTDB taxonomy): Bacteria > Actinomycetota > Acidimicrobiia > Acidimicrobiales > Iamiaceae > JACPNX01. The sequence continues at coordinate 21,156 of JACPNX010000032.1, forward strand.
CCTCGGGCTCGCCGACGTGTCGGCCGCTCGCATGCCGAACCTCGACCGCCTGGCCCGCACGGGCGCGTTCGGCTCGGTCAGCGTGCGCACGCTCGGGGGGCGGCCCGGGTCGGCCGAGGCCTACGCGACGATCAGCGCCGGCGCGCGGGTGCGAGCCGACGCGGCTCTCGGCTCGAGCCTGGGCCGTGACGATCGGCTGGAGGGCAGCTCGGCGGCGGACGTGGCGAGGCGGCGGACGGGCGTGCCGACATCGGGCCAGATCGTGGTGCCGACCATGGCCGAGATCGTGCGCCAGGCGGGAGCCGACCTGCCCAGCGTTCCCGGCGCCCTTGGTGACGCCCTCCGGCGCGCCGGCAAGCGCACCGCGGTCGTGGCCAACTCCGATGCCGGCGGCGCCCTCGGCGGGGCCCGGAACCGTCCCGCCGCGATCGCGCTGGCGACCGCCGCGGGGGACGTGGATGGCGGCACCGTGGACGCGGCGGCCCTGTTGCGCAGTGACCCTTCGGCGCCCTTCGGCAGGCGCATCGACGAGGGTCGCTTCGTGCGCGCCGCCACCACGGCGATGGCCGGCGCGGACGTCACGGTCCTCGACCCCGGCGAGACCGACCGTGCCTTCGCCTACCGGAGCGTCACGGCTCCTGGTGTCGCCGACCGGTTGCGGCTCGCGGCGCTCGCCCGCACCGACCGCGTCCTCGGTGCGCTGGCCCGCACGCTGCCGCCGGGGACCCGGCTGCTCGTCGTCGGCACCACCCCGCCCACCGCGACCTGGGAGCTGACACCGGTCGTGGCCTGGGGGGCCGGCGTGGTCCAAGGAAACCTGTACTCGCCGTCGACCAAACGGCCCGACCTCGTGACGCTGACCGACGTGCCGCCGACGCTCCTCGACGCCGTCGGCGTCGCCCCGCCCGCGGCGATGATCGGACAGCCCCTGCGCTTCCGCCCCGGCACCGCCGATCGCTCGTCGTCGTCGTCGCTCAACAAGGTGGCCGTGGCGCGGGAACGGACCTACTACCCGATGGCGCTCACCTACATCGTCGTGCAGGCCCTGTTCTACCTGGCGGCCATCTTCACCCTGCGCAGCGTCGACCCTCCGGCCGCCGTGGCGCAGGCGATGCGGTTGACCGTGCTCACCTTCGCCGCCTGGCCGCTCGCCACCTTCGTGCTGCGCGTCGTCCCCGCGCTGTACGAGCTCGGGACCGGCACGCACCTGCTCACCTGGGTGCTCGCCGCGGCGATCGCAGCGGTGGCCGTGCGCGCCCGCACGCACCCACTCGACCCGCTGCTCGCCATCTGCTCGGCGACCGTCTTCGTGACGGTCGTCGACGTGGCCACGGGCGGCCGGCTGCAGATGGCCAGCATCCTCGGGTACTCGCCCCACACCGCGGCCCGCTTCACCGGGCTCGGCAACACCGCGTTCGCAGTCCTCGCGGGCAGCACGGTGATCGTGTGCGCCGCGCTGGTCGCCCGCTCCGACCGCCCCACCGAGGCATGGTGGGTGGCCGCCGCGCTGGCCGTGGTGGTCGTCGTGGCCGACGGTGCACCGTGGCTCGGCTCGGACGTGGGCGGGATCCTGAGCCTCGTGCCCGTCTTCGGTCTGACGCTGTACGCCATGTCCGGCCGGCGGGTGACGTGGCGGGTCGTGCTGGTCGCGCTGGGGGCCACGGCCGCCGTGCTGGCGTTGGCGGTGGGTGCGGACCTGTTGCGCCCGCCGGACCAGCGCACGCACCTCGCCCGCTTCGTCGTGGGATCGAGCGGTGGCGGATCGACGTTCTGGACGACGATCAGCCGCAAGTGGGCGACCAACGTGCGGGTGTTCCAGCAGTCCGTCTGGACGTGGATGGTGCCGATCATCGCCCTCTTCGTCGGCTACGTGCTGGTGGTGGCGCGGGGCTGGCCCCGGCTGCTGCCCCGGGGCTCGGCCGTGCGCGCGGGCGTGCTCGGTGCCCTCGCCGCGGGTGTGCTCGGATGGCTGGTCAACGACTCCGGCGTGGTCATCACCGCGCTCGTCTTCGTCTACCTCGGCCCGTACCTCACCCTGCTGGTCCTCGACGCCGCGGACGCCGAGCCGGTGCTCCTCGAGCCGACCGGAGACGTGCCCGAGGTCGTCGCCGCCACGGCCGCGACGCCGGCATGAGGACCCTCGCCGCGGCCCTCGCCGGCGCGGCGGCGGCCGCCCTGCTGTGGGCCGCGCTCAGGGGCAGCTTCGATGCCGCGAGGTTCGGGCGGGAGAACGTGCGCGGCGCGGTCGTGCCCGTGGGCGCAGGGATCGTGATCGCGCTCGCGGTGCTCGCGGTGACCGGCATCGATGCGGCCGTCGTCGCGATCGGCGCGGACCGCTCGCCGCTCGCGACGGACCCGACCGTCCTGCTCGCCGCGCTCGGCTTCGGGCTGCTCGGGTTCGTCGACGACATCGCCGAGGTCGGCGCCGACAAGGGCTTCCGCGGGCACGCGCGGGCGCTGCGGGAGGGCCGGCTGACGACCGGGGGGCTGAAGCTGCTGGGCGGCGGCCTCCTGGCGGCGATCCTCGTCGCGCCGTACGACCGGCACCGGCCCGGTTGGTTCCTCGTCGACGCCGTCCTGGTGGCTCTGGCCGCCAACCTGGCGAACCTGCTCGACCGGGCCCCCGGGCGCTGCGCCAAGGTCGGCGTCGCCGCCGGCGTGGCCGTGATCCTCACCGGCCTCGACGTGCGAGCCGGCGGTCTCGCCGTCGTGGTCGGCGCCACCGCCGCCCTGCTCGTGCCCGACCTGCGCGAGCGGCTCATGCTCGGCGACGCCGGCGCGAACGTGATCGGCGGCTGCACCGGGTTCGCGGTCGTGGTCTCGACCGGCCGCACCGGCCGCGTCGCGGTGCTCGTCGCCCTGGTCGCCCTGAACGCGCTCAGCGAGGTCGTCTCGTTCAGCCGGCTGATCGACCGCACCCCGCCGCTGCGGGCCCTCGACCGGCTCGGCCGGGTGCGCACGCCGCCCGACCCACCGGCGCGTCCCCGGTAGGGCCGATCGGCCCGACGCCGCCCCCGGTCGGGATCACCGGCCGGCGGGCGGCACGGGGGTACGGTGGTCTCCCGTGACGAAACACATCTTCGTGACGGGCGGGGTCGCCTCCTCGTTGGGCAAGGGCATCACGGCATCGTCGCTGGGTCGACTGCTCAAGTGCCGGGGCCTGCGGGTGACGATGCAGAAGCTCGACCCGTACATCAACGTCGATCCCGGCACCATGAACCCGTTCGAGCACGGCGAGGTCTTCGTCACCGACGACGGCGGCGAGACCGACCTCGACCTCGGGCACTACGAGCGGTTCATCGACGAGAACCTGTCCCGCGGCTCCAACGCCACCACCGGGTCGATCTACTCCACCGTGCTCGCCGCCGAGCGCCGCGGCGACTACCTCGGCAAGACCGTCCAGGTGATCCCGCACATCACCGACGAGATCAAGCGCCGCATCCGCGCGCTGGCCCTCGACGACGTCGACGTCGTGATCACCGAGATCGGAGGCACGGTCGGCGACATCGAGATCCTGCCGTTCCTCGAGGCCATCCGGCAGTTCCGCCTCGACGTCGGCCGGGAGAACGTCTGCTACGTCCACGTCACGCTCGTGCCCTTCATCGGGCCCTCGGGCGAGCAGAAGACCAAGCCGACGCAGCACTCGGTCACCGAGCTGCGCAGCCGCGGCATCCAGCCCGACGCCATCGTGCTGCGCAGCGAGCAGCCGGTGTCGACCGATCTGAAGCGCAAGATCTCGAACCTGTGCGACGTGCCCGAGCGCGCGGTGGTCAACGCGGCCGACGCACGCAACCTCTACGAGGTGCCGTTGACGCTGCACGAGGAGGGCCTCGACGACGAGGTGTGCCGGCTGCTGGGCGTCGCCGACCGGCCGGTGGCGCTCGGGGAGTGGGAGGCGCTCGTCGAGCGGGTCGACGCGGCGGCGCGCCCAGTGCGCATCGGGTTGATCGGCAAGTACGTGAGCCTGGTCGACGCGTACCTGTCGGTCGTCGAGGCGTGCAAGCACGGCGGCTTCCACCACGGTGCCAAGGTCGAGATCGACTGGATCCAGGCCGAGGAGGTCGAGGGCCTGCTCGCCGCCGGCCGCCTCGCGGACCTCGACGGCATCGTCATCCCGGGCGGCTTCGGTGAGCGCGGCATGGAGGGCAAGATCGCCGCTGCCGGCTACGCCCGCGAGCACGGCATCCCGTGCCTCGGGCTGTGCCTCGGGCTGCAGGCCATGACCATCGAGTTCGCCCGCAACGTGCTCGGGCTGGCCGGGGCGAACACCACCGAGATCGACCGGTCGACGCCGCATCCCGTGATCGACCTGATGGAGAGCCAGCGCGACGTCACCGACCTCGGGGGCACCATGCGCCTCGGCGCCTACGTCGCCGAGCTGCGGGCCGGGTCGCGGGTGGCCGCCGCCTACGGCAAGACCGTCGTGTCCGAGCGGCACCGGCATCGCTACGAGTTCAACCCTCGCTACCGCTCGAGGTTCGAACGCAGCGAGCTGCGCCTGTCGGGCACCTCGCCCGACAACCGCCTCGTGGAGTTCATCGAGCTCGACGGGCACCCGTTCTGGGTCGGCACGCAGGCGCACCCCGAGCTGAAGAGCCGCCCCAACCGTCCGGCGCCGCTGTTCCGCGAGCTCATCGGCGCCGCGCTGCGCCGGGCCGAGGACCGGGCGCCCCACCTGTTCCCGGTGGAGGACCGCGTCGAGGTGGCGACGGTCTGATGCGCACGGCCGCAGCCGGCACGACGTGAGCGGGTTCCGCCACGTCGGGGACCGCGAGGTGGCGCGGCTCCACCGCATCCGCGTGGTCAGCGCGGAGTTCGAAGCCCCCGACGGCTCGACGTTCGAGCGTGACGTGGTGCGCGACATCGGCTGGGTCGGCATCGTTGCGCTGCTCGACGACGGGCGCTCCGTGCTCCTCGTCCGCCAGTACCGCGGGCCCATCGACGCCGATCTGCTCGAGATCCCGGCCGGCGTGCGCGACGTGCCGGGCGAGGACCCCGAGGTGACCGCAGGGCGGGAGCTGGCCGAGGAGGTCGGCCGCCGGGCGGCGCAGCTCACCCGGCTCGCCCGGGTCCACAACAGCGCGGGCTTCACCGACGAGGAGGGCCTGATCTACCTCGCGACCGGCCTGGAGATCGTCGACACGGACCTGCAGGGCCCTGAGGAGCAGCACATGACCGTGCACGTCGTGGACCTCGCCGACGTCCCCGCGATGGTCAGCGGAGGCCGGCTCACCGACGCGAAGACGATCATCGGCCTGCTCGCCGCGCGCGAGCACCTGGGGCTGCGCTGACCATGGCGCCGGCCGGCGAGCCGGTGGCGCCGGCTGTCGGCGATGCCGGTGCCGCCCTGCCACTGGAGGTGGAGGAGCACCTCAGCTGGCTCCGGGTGGAGCGCGGTCGCGCGCCCGCCACCCTGGCCGCCTACCGCAAGGACCTCCGCGCCTACACCTCCTGGCTCCACGACCGGGGCTGCCGGCTCGGTGACGCCGGCGAGGAGGACGTGATCGCCTGGATCGCGCACCTCCGTGCCCTGGGCCGGGCGCCCTCGACGGTCAAGCGCTCCACCGTCGCCGTGCGGGGCCTGCACCGCTTCCTGTCCGTCGAGTCGGATGGAGACGTGACCGACCCATCCGCCGCCGTGGCGGTGCCGAGGGTTCCCCGCGGCGTGCCCAAGGCGCTGGGCGAGGACGAGGTGGCTCGCCTGCTCGACACGGTCCAGGGGGACGACGTGATGGCCCGGCGGGACCGCGCCATCCTCGAGGTGCTCTACGGAACCGGCATGCGCATCTCCGAGCTCGTCGGCCTCAGCCTCGGCGACGTCGACCTCGTGGACGGCTTGGCCCGGGTGCTCGGCAAGGGCGGCAAGGAGCGCATCGTGCCGGTCGGTCGGTACGCGTCCACGGCCGTGGCGCGGTGGTTGGAGCCGGGCGGGCGACCGCAGCTGGTCCCGGCGCGCTGGGCGAGGCGCGGCGATGCCGAGGCGCTGCTGCTGAACGCCCGAGGTGGGCGCCTGTCGCGCCAGGGAGCGTGGGGGGTGGTGCGCCGCCACGCCCTCGCCGCCGGGCTGGCCGACCGGCTGACGCCCCATGTGCTGCGGCACTCGTGCGCGACCCACATGCTCGACCACGGAGCGGACATCCGGGCCGTGCAGGAGCTGCTCGGGCACGCGTCGATCAGCACCACGCAGGTGTACACGCTGGTGTCCACCGAGCGGCTGTGGTCGGCCTACCGGGCGGCGCACCCCCGCGCACTCCTCGGGCGCTGAGCGCGCGGCCGGGGAGCAGCGGGCCCTGCGCGCCGTCGAGACGAGCTTGCGAGCCGAGCGGCGCGTGGTGAGCGCGGTACGGTTGGCCATGGTCAGCGACGAGAAGCTCGCAGAGCTGCGCGCCTCCCTCGAACAGGAGCGGGCGCAGCTGCAGCGGCAGATCGGTGAGATGCACCGAGATCCGGGGTTCGACGAGAACTTCGCCGACTCGGGGGCCGTCGCCGCCGAGCAGGGCGAGCACCGCACGATCGTCGCCTCTCTGGAAGACCAGCTCGTCGAGGTGGAAGCCGCGCTCGCCCGCATGGACGACGGCCGCTACGGCCGCTGCGAAGCGGGCGGTGAGGAGATCCCCGAGGCTCGGCTCGAGGCGTTCCCGGCGACCCGCTTCTGCATCAACCACGCGTAGCCCGTGGCGGGGACCGCGCACCTCGTCAGGCGCTTCGCGGGTTCGCTGTGGCCGGCGGGACCCAGGGCCGCAGATGAGGCATGGGCGGCCGCGCAGCTCCTTCCCGAGGAGCTCGCCCTGTGGCGGCGCATGCCCCGAGCGGACCGCCGGCACGCGGTGGCCGTCGCCCGCCGCGTCGCGGCTGCTCTCGGTGAACGGGCGGAACGCCCGGTCCTCGCCGCCGCCCTGTTGCACGACGTCGGCAAGATCGACGCGGCGCTCGGCACCTACGGCCGGGTGGTGGCCACGCTGTCGGCGAAGGTGGCAGGCCGTGAGTTCGCGGAGGCGTGGAGCGAGACGGCCGGCTTCACCCGCCGCGTCGGTTTGTACCTGCGCCACGCCGAGATCGGCGCCGATCGCCTGGCGCTCGCCGGCAGCGACGAGCTGACGGTGGCGTGGGCGAGGGAGCACCACCTGCCCGCCGACGAGTGGAGCGTCCCCCGCGACATCGGCGACGCCCTGAAGGCCGCCGACGACGACTGAGTCGGCGACGCGCCGACACCGCCCCCGCGCGCCGAGCCGCCAGGTGCGCCGCGGTTCAGCGAGGCCCCGGCACGAGACCGATGGCGCGCTGGGCGCGCGCCAGCGTGGCCGCGGCGACGGTGCCCGCCCGCTGGGCTCCGACGGACAGGATGCGCTGCACCTCGCCCGGATCGGCCGCCAGGTCGCGGTAGCGGGCCTGGATGGGCTCGAGGACGGCGGCGACCGCTTCGGCGGTGTCGCGCTTGAGCGGTCCGTACTGCGAGTAGCCGGCCGCGGCGCCCTCGGGCGTGCGGTCCGTGCACGCACCGAGGATCGACAGCAGGTTCGACACGCCGGGCTTGGCGACCGGGTCGAAGCGCACCTCGGCCTCGCTGTCGGTGACGGCCCGCGTGATCTTGCGCCGGACCGACGCCAGGTCCTCCAGCACGCCGATCGTGCCCCCGGGGGACTCCTCGGACTTCGACATCTTGCGGGTCGGGTCCTGGAGGTCCATCACCCGGGCCCCGGCGGCGCGCACGACCGCCGTGGGGACGGTGAACGTGGCGCCGTGACGGGAGTTGAACCGCTCGGCCAGGTCCCGGGTGAGCTCGACGTGCTGGCGCTGGTCGTCGCCCACCGGCACCTCCTGCGTGTCGTAGAGGAGGATGTCGGCGGCCATCAGCGCCGGGTACGTGAACAGCCCGCCCGAGACGAACCCCCGGGCCGACTCCTGGCCGGCCGCCTTGTCCTTGAACTGCGTCATGCGGCTCAGCTCGCCGTACGCCGCCGTGCACTCCATGAGCCAGGCCAGGCTCGTGTGCTCGGGCACGTGGCTCTGCACGAACAGCGTCGACACCGACGGGTCGATCCCCACGGCGAGCACGAGCGTGGCCAGCTCGAGTGTCTGGCGGCGCAGCTCGTCGGGATCCTGCGGCACGGTCAGGGCGTGCAGGTCCACCACGCAGTACACGGCTTCGGGGCCCTGGTCGGCGACCCAGTTCCGCAGCGCGCCGAGCAGGCTGCCGAGGGTGGCGTCACCCGTGGGCTTCATGCCGGAGAAGACGCGCGCCATGGCCGGCGATGGTAGGGGGAGCCGCCGGCGGCGCCGGAACCGGTATCGTGTCGGCCCGGAGCAGCGGCGCGGAGGCCGGGAGGCCCTGTGCCGCGCGAACTACACGGATGTAATACGCTGCCCCGCATGGCGTACGAGGTCTCGACGGCGGTCTACGAGGGACCGTTCGACCTGTTGCTGCACCTGATCCTGCGCGAGCAGGTCGACCTCTACGAGGTCTCGTTGCGGTCGATCGTCGATGCCTACCTCGCCCACATCGAGGCGATGGACGGTGTCGACCTCGAGGTGGCCACCGAGTTCCTGCTCATCGCCGCCACCCTGGTCGAGCTCAAGGCTCGCCGGTTGCTGCCGGGCGACGACGACGTGGATCTCGACGAGGAGCTGGCGCTCTGGGAGGAGCGCGACCTGCTGCTGGCGCGGCTGCTCGAGTGCAAGACGTTCAAGGACGCGGCCGCCGCGCTGGCCCGCGTCGCCGAGCGGGCCGGCCGCTCCTACCCGAGGCTCGCCGGCGTCGAGGACCGCTTCGTCGACCTCATGCCCGACCTCCTCGCCGGGGTGGGACCGGACCAGCTCGCGGCCGCGTTCGCCCGGGCGGTCACGCCGAAGCCGGTCCCCACGGTGTCGCTCGAGCACATCGCCTCCATCCGCGTCAGCGTCACCGATGCGGTGGCCGAGCTCGTCGACGAGCTGCCGCGGGTCGGCCGCATCGGCTTCCGCCAGCTCACCGCCTCCCTGGTCGAGCGGCTCGAGGTGGTCGTGCGGTTCCTGGCCATCCTCGAGCTGTTCAAGCAGGGTCTCGTCGACATCGAGCAGGCCGAGCGGTTCGGCGACATCCGCATCACCTGGCTCGGTGAGGCTGGCGCAGCGGCCGACACGTCGACCGTGCTGGACCTCGTCGACGCCTACGACGGCTGACGTGACCGGCGGCGACGACCGGCCCGTGGGCGACGACCGGGCCGTGGGTGGCCCGCCCGGGCCTGGCATCCTCGACGGCGTGACCGTCGAAGTCCGCCGTGCGCTCGAAGCGATCCTCATGGTCGCCGAGCAGCCCGTCGAACCCGCGTTGCTGGGCCAGCTCCTGGAGGTCGCCCCGACGCGCGTCGAGACCCTGTGCGCCGAGCTCGCCGAGGAGTACGCCGCCGAGCAGCGCGGCTTCACCATCGCACGCGTGGCCGGCGGCTACCGGTTCCAGAGCCACCCGGACCAGGCGCCCTACGTCGAGCGCTTCGTCCTCGAGGGCCAGCACGCCCGCCTCTCCGGTGCCGCGCTCGAGACGCTGGCCATCGTCGCCTACAAGCAGCCGATCTCGCGCGCGCAGGTGGCGGCCATCCGGGGCGTCAGCGTCGACGGCGTCGTGCGCACGCTTCACCAGCGCGGCTACATCGCCGAGGTCGCCCGCGACAGCGGGCCGGGCCAGGCCGTGCTGTTCGGGACGACCAGCGCCTTCCTGGAGCGGCTGGGGTTGGACACGCTGGACGACCTGCCCTCGATCGTGCAGTTCGTGCCGGGCGCCGAGGTGGTCGAGGCGCTCGAGCGGGGCCTGCGCGTCGACGCTGCCGAAGAGTCGGGCGAGGATGGGGCCGGTGGAGGAGCTACCGGCCAGCCCTGATCACCCGCGGTTGCAGCGCGTGCTCGCCCGGGCCGGGTTCGGCAGCCGCCGCCTCGCCGAGGAGCTGATCGACGCCGGCCGGGTCACGGTCAACGGCACCCCGGCCGTGCTGGGCCGTCGCGTCGACCCGGACGTCGACCGCGTCGAGGTGGACGGCGTGCCGGTCGGGGTCCGCCCCGGGCTCGTCCACTACCTGCTGAACAAGCCGGCCGGCGTGGTCACCACGGTCACGGACACGCACGGCCGGCCGACGGTGGTGGATCTCGTCCCCGGCGAGCCCCGGGTCTTCCCCGTGGGTCGACTCGACCTCGACACCGAGGGCCTGCTCCTCCTCACCAACGACGGCGACCTCGCCCACCGGCTCACCCACCCGTCCTTCGGTGTCGAGAAGGAGTACCTCGCCGAGGTGCAGGGCGAGCCGGCGCGCGGCACGCTCCGGTCGCTGCGAGAGGGGGTCGACCTCGACGACGGGCGCACCGCCCCCGCGAAGGCGTCGCTGCTGGCCCCCAACCTCCTGCGCATCGCCATCCACGAGGGCCGCAACCGCCAGGTCCGCCGCATGTGCGAAGCCGTCGGCCATCCCGTCGTCCGGCTCGTGCGCGTGCGCATCGGGCCGGTCCGGGACCGTTCGCTGGCTCCGGGGGAGTGGCGGGCGCTCGCTGCCGACGAGGTGCGCGCCCTCGCCGAGGCCGCCCGGCCGGTGCCGGCGCGGGTGCCCGGGGAGCGTCCGGGAGCGGCGGGGCCCGGCCGGTAGCATCGCCGCGTGCCCGCTGCGCTCCGAGCCCTCCGGGGCGCCACGACGGTCGACGAGGACACGCCCGAGCAGATCCAGGGGCGGGTCATCGAGCTGCTCGAACGCCTCGTCGAGGCCAACGGGATCGGGCACGACGACTTCGTCAGCATCCTGTTCACCGCCACCGACGACATCGCGAGCGCGTTCCCGGCCGCCGCCGCCCGCGTCTACGGCCTCGGCGACGTTCCGCTCATCTGCGCCCGCGAGCTGTCGATCGTGGGCGGCACCGCCCGGTGCATACGCGTGCTCGTGCACCTCACGACCGAGCGCAGCCGGGCCGAGCTGCACCACGTGTACCTGCGCGGGGCCCGGGGCCTGCGCGACGACCTCCCCGAGTGAACGGGCTCGCCCGAGTGAACGGGCTCCCCGAGTGAACGGGCTCGCCGATCCCCTGCCGATCGAGCCGCTGACCCGGCCGCTCGACGCCACGGTCCGGCCGCCGGGGTCGAAGAGCATCACGATCCGGGCCCTGGTCTGCGCGGCGCTGGCCGACGGCACGTCGGTCATCGACGGGGCGCTCCTGGCCGACGACACCGGGGCCATGCTCGGCGCGCTGCGCGCGCTCGGCTTCACGGTCGACGTCGACGTCGACGTCGACGGTGACGGCGACGGCGACGGTGGCGGCGACGGCGATGGCGAGGCCGGCCGGATCACGGTGCACGGCGGCGCGGGCGCGGTGCCGGCCGCCGAGGCCGCGCTGGACGTGCGCCAGTCGGGCGCGACGGCCCGCTTCCTGGCGCCGGTGCTCGCCCTCGGCGCCGGGCCGTACCGGGTGACCGGCCACCCCCAGATGCTGTCGCGTCCCATGGGACCGACGTTCGCTGCGCTGCGGGAGCTCGGTGCGAGGGTGGAGGAGCTCGGTCGGCCCGGCCACCTGCCGGCCACGATCGTCGGCGCTGGGCGCACAGGCGACGAGGCCGCACGGTCTCGGCCCCCGCGCTCCGCGGCCGGGCCCGACCGCGTGCGTCTCCCGGGTGACGTGTCGAGCCAGTTCCTGTCGGGGCTGCTGCTCGCCGGCCCGGCGCGCCCCGGTGGCCTGGCCGTGGAGCTCACCACCGACCTGGTGTCGCGGCCCTACGTGGACCTGACCCGCTCGGTGATGCGCGCCTTCGGCGTCGACGTCGAGGTCGCCGGGCCGCGCACCTTCGTCGTGCCCGCCGGGCCGTACCGTTCGCCCGCACGCTTCGCCGTCGAGCCCGACGCCACGGCCGCGTCGTACTTCGAGGCGGCGGCGGCCATCGCGGGGGGAACGGTGCGCATCGACGGGCTCGGCTCCTCCTCGGCGCAGGGCGACGTCGCCTTCCTCGGCGTGCTGGAGGCCATGGGCGCCACGGTGGAGCGCGGCGCGTCCGCGTGCGTCGTGACCGGGCCCGCCGCGCTCCGCGGCGGGACGTTCGACCTCTCCGGGATCTCGGACACGGCGCCGACCCTCGCCGCCCTCGCCGCCTTCGCCACCGAGCCGGTGCGAGCCACGGGCATCGGCTTCATCCGGCGCAAGGAGACGGACCGCATCGCGGCGGTGGTGGCCGAGCTGCACCGGTGCGGGATCGACGCGGACGAGCAGCCCGACGGTTTCGTGGTCCGCCCCAGCAGGTCGGTCCGCCCGGCGGTGATCCACACCTACGAGGACCACCGGATGGCCATGGCCTTCGCCCTGCTCGGCCTGCGGGCTCCGGGCATCGCCATCGCCGACCCCGGCTGCGTGGCCAAGACGTTCCCCGGCTACTGGGACGCCCTGGCGTCCCTGCGCGGTGCGGGCGCGCCGCCGGCCGGACCGTGCCGCCGGCGCGGGTAGGGTCCGGCGCCGATGAGGGTCATCGCCATCGACGGTCCGGCCGGTTCGGGCAAGTCCACCGTCGCCCGCCGCCTGGCCGACCGGCTGGGCCTCGGCTACCTGGACACGGGCGCGATGTACCGGGCCGTCACCTTCGCCGCACTGCGGCGGGGCATCGACCCCGCCGACGCCGACGACGTGGCCAAGCTGGTGCGGTCGGTCGACGTGGAGGTCGGCCGCGACGAGGTCATGGTCGACGGCGTCGACGCCAGCATCGAGATCCGCGGCCCCGAGGTGACCCGGGCGGTGAGCATCGTCGCGGCCAACCCCGAGGTACGCACCGAGCTGGTGCGCCGGCAGCGGGAGTGGGTCGGGGCCCGGGGCGGCGGTGTGCTCGAAGGCCGCGACATCGGCACGGTCGTGTTCCCCGACGCCGATCTCAAGGTGTACCTCACCGCCTCGCCGGACGTCCGGGCGGCGCGCCGCTCCCAGGAGGCCATCGACCTCGACTACGACGTCGTCGCGGCCGACCTGGCGCGGCGCGACGCGCTCGACGCGGGCCGTCGCGACAGCCCGCTGGCGCAGGCCGACGACGCGCTCGTGGTCGACACCAGCGCCATGTCGGTGGACGAGATCGTGGACGACCTCGTCGAGCGGCTCCCGTGACCACCGAGGAGCCGGCTTCCAGCGGCGGCCAGCCCTCCCCACCGCCGCAAGGGCCACCGCCGCAAGGGCCACCGCCGGCGGGCGGGCCGGACATCGCCGCGCCTTCCACCGAGGGCCTGACCGTGGCCGAGCGGCGGGTGCGGGTGAGCCGGGACCCACTGTCGCCACCGACCCGCGGGCAACGTCTCCTGTACCGCGCTGCGTGGTACCTGCTCGTCGTCGTGGGCAAGGCGATGTTCCGGGTCGAGATCGTGGGCCGCGACAAGCTGCCCCGGGGACGGCCGTTCCTCTTGGCTCCGGTGCACCGCTCGTACCTCGACTTCGCCTTCGTCGTCGCCGCCGGCTCCCCGGGCCGGCGCTTGCGCTACCTCGCCAAGGACACGCTGTGGAAGGGGCCGCTGGGCCGGGCCTGGGAGGCGCTCGGGGCGGTGCCGGTCCACCGCGGGTCGGCTGACCGTGAGGCCCTGCGCGCCTGCATCGGCATCGTCGAGCGGGAGCCACTCGTGATCTTCCCCGAGGGCACCCGCCAGCTCGGTCCCGACGTGAAGCCGCTGTTCGACGGCGTGGCCTACGTGCAGAGCCGCACCGGCGTGCCGATCGTCCCGGTGGGCATCGGAGGGTCGGAGGCGGCGTGGCCCAAGGGGCGCAGGATCGTGCGACCGCACAAGATCGTCGTCGTCATCGGCGACCCCATCGAGGCGCCCGAGGCCGAGGGCGCCCGGGCCCGACGGCAGTCGGTGCGCCACCAGACCGCTCGGGTGCGCGAGGAGATCCAGCGCCTGTTCGACGACGCCCAGCGCCGCGCCGGCACCCCGAACGCCGGTTGAGCTCGCCCTCCAGTCGATCTTTGGTTCTTTGGCGTGGCAGTGCGTTGCCAAAGAACCAAAGAAAGGCGAGGCGGGGCGGGGGTGGGTCAGACCAGTGCGGTCAGCACCTCGGACGCGTCGATGCGGCGGTCGTCGGCCCGCGGGCGGTCGGGCACCGAACCCCCGAGCACCAGCGTGGCGGCCACGTCGACGGCCTCGATGAGCTCGCGCAGGTTCCGAGGGGGAGGGAAGTACTCGTCCTCCTCGGTGATGGAGACCACCTCGACCTCGTCGCGGGCCACCCCGAGCCGGGCGACTACCTGGTCGACGAGCTCCTCGTAGGCCGAGGCGCCGGCCGTGATGCCGACCGTGCCCGTCAGGTCGCCAGGCAGCTCGTCGGCCGAGTTCACCCGGAACACCCGCGGGCAGCCGGCCTCCATGGCGAGCTTCTCGAGCGCCCGGGTGTTCGACGAGTTCGCGGATCCGATCACGACGATGGCATCGCACCGGTCGGCCATCGCCAGCAGCGCGCTCTGCCGGTTGGTGGTGGCGAAGCAGAGGTCGCTGCGGCCGGGCACCCACATGTCGGGGAAGCGTTCGAGGGCCGCGGCCTGCACACCGGCCCAGTCCCGGTGCGACAGCGTGGTCTGGGCCAGCAGCGCCACGGGCTCGTCGAAGCCGGGCAGGGCGGCCACCTCCTCCACGCTCTCGACGCGCGCGATCGATCCGGGCGCGACGGCCATCGTGCCGACGGCCTCCTCGTGGCCCTCGTGGCCGACGTAGAGGATGCGGTAGCCCTTGGCCGCCCGGACCCGGACCTCGTGGTGCACCTTGGTCACGAGCGGGCAGACCGCGTCGACCACGTAGCCACCCTGTTGCCGGGCCGCGGCCACGACCTCGGGCGCCGAACCGTGGGCCGACAGCATGAGCGGGCTACCCTCGGGCACCTCGGCGATGTCGTCCACGAAGATCACGCCCTGGGCCCTGAACCGGTCGACGACGAGCTTGTTGTGCACGATCTCGTGGTAGCAGTACACGGGCGGCTCGAAGGCCCGGACCATCCACGCCAGCGCCTTGATCGCCATCTCCACGCCGGCGCAGAAGCCCCGCGGTTCGGCGAGCAGCACGCGCTCCACGTCCATCCCGCCAGGGTACCGGCGGCCACCATGCCGTCCGAAGGGTCGCCGCTGCGCTCGACCTGCGGGGCGCAGCGGCGCCGCCGGTAGCGTGGAGCGCCGTGTCTGCTCCCCGGGTCGTCGCCGTCACACCCGGGTCGCCGGCCGCCCGAGCGGGGGTCGAGGTGGGCGACGAGGTCGTCGCCGTGGACGGCGAGGCCCCGCGCGACATCATCCGCTGGACCTGGCTCACCGAAGACGCCGACCCGGTGCTCGACGTGCGCCGCGGCGGTCTCGAGCGCGAGGTGATCGTGGCCAAGCCGGCGGGCGAACCGCTCGGCGTCGACGTGCACTCGGCGCTGTTCGACCAGCTGCGCACGTGCGACAACCATTGCGAGTTCTGCTTCATCTACCAGCTGCCGCCGGGTCTGCGCCGCAGCCTCTACCTCAAGGACGACGACTACCGCCTGTCCTTCCTCTACGGGAACTTCACGACCCTGACCCGCTTCACCGAGGCCGACCTCGAGCGGGTCGTGACCGAAGGGCTGGGCCCGCTCAACGTGTCGATCCACGCGACCGACGCCGACGTGCGCAACGACATGCTGCGCAACCGGCGCGGGGGTCCCGCGTTGCGGTGGCTGCGGGCGCTGCTCGACCACGGCGTCGAGATCCACGGACAGGTCGTGTGCTGCCCGGGACTCAACGACGGCGACGTGCTGGAGGCGACCCTCGCCGGCATCGTCGACCGGTTCCCGGAGCTGGCCAGCGTGTGCGTGGTCCCGCTCGGTGTCAGCCGCTTCAACCGCGAACCGCGGATGCGGGTGGCGAGCGCGGCGGAGGCCCGCCGGGTCGTCACCACGATCTCGGATTGGCAGGCCATCGCGCTCCGGTTGCTCGGCCGCCGTCTCGTGTTCGCCGCCGACGAGTGGTACCTGCTGGCCGGACTCCCGTTCCCGGAGGCCGACTGCTACGAGGGCTTCCCGATGCACGAAGACGGCGTCGGCATGGTGCGCACGTTCGAGCTGGAGCTGACCGGCGCGGTCGCGTCGGCCACGGGCGTGCAGCCGGGGTTCTTCGCGTGGGCCGACGCCACGACGGCCGCGCCCGCAGCGCCGGCGGCCTCGTCGGCCTCGGCGGCCTCGGTGGCGTCCGTTGCCTCGGCCGACCGCCCCGGTCGGTACGAGGCGGCCGGCGATCTGGGTGCGCCGCCCGACGGGTACCGGGCCGTGCGCACGGCCGCTCCGGAACGGGCCGCGTCCGCCGCGTCCGGCGATCGCGTGGCGTCGGAGCAGGCCGGCGGCTGCGGCGCCGGCCCGAGCGGGGCGGCGGCGGTCGCCACGCCCGTGCCGTCACCGGTCTCGGCGGCGGTCGCCACGCCCGTGCCGTCACCGGTCTCGGCGGCGGTCGCCACGCCCGTGCCGTCACCGGTCTCGACGGCGGTCGCCACGCCCGTGCCGACGGCGGTCGCACTGGCCCCGCCCACCAGCCGGCGCCGGGTCCGCCCGCTCGCGCCGGGCCCCGGCGCGCCGACCGCCGTCCTGACCGGCGAGTACGGCGCACGCGTGCTGAGGCCCATGCTGGACCAGATCGGCCGGGGTGACGTGCGGGTGATCCCCGTCGAGAACCGCTTCTTCGGCGGCAACGTGGCCGTCGCCGGTCTCCTCGTCGGCGAGGACCTCGCCCGCGCGCTCGCATCCGAACCGCCCGGCCACCGCTACCTCCTGCCCGACGTCTGCCTGTCGGGGGGCCGCTTCCTCGACGGCTCCGGCCCCGGCGATCTGCCCCGGCCGGTCGAGGTGGTCCCCACCGACGGGCACGCCCTGCGCCGCGCCCTGGAGCGGTCGTGAACGCGGCCGGGTTGCCGGTCGTCGCCATCGTCGGCCGCCCCAACGTGGGCAAGTCGACGCTGCTCAACCGCGTCGTGGGTCGGCGGGAGGCGATCGTGGAGGAGCGCCCGGGTGTCACCCGCGACCGCAAGGAGGTCGAAGCCGACTGGGCGGGTCGCTCGTTCCTGCTCGTCGACACCGGCGGTTGGATGGCAGGGGGTTCGACGCTCGACGACAAGGTCAGCGCCCAGAGCGAGACGGCCATGCACGACGCCGACCTCGTGCTGTTCGTGGTCGACGCCTCCCTCGGCATCACCGAGGACGACGCCCGCGCCGCGGAGGTCCTCCGGCGCCTGGGGCGGCCGACGCTCGTCGTGGCCAACAAGGTGGACGACGCCGGCCGCGAGCCCGCCATCTGGGACCTCCTGTCGCTCGGGCTCGGCGAGCCGGTGCCGGTGAGCGCCCTGCACGGCCGCGGCGCCGGCGACCTGCTCGACGATGTGATCGCCCGGCTGCCCGAGGACCCGCAGGCGGCTCGTCGCGAGGATGGCGACGGTGGTCGCTCCCCGCGGGCGGGGACCGGCGAACGCGACGACCGTGTCGTGTCGGTGGCGCTGGTCGGCCGGCCCAACGTGGGGAAGTCGACGCTGTTCAACCGGCTCATCGGCGAGGAGCGCGCCGTCGTCCACGACATGCCGGGCACCACCCGTGACTCGGTGGACACCGTCGTCGAGACCGACGAGGGTCCGATCCGCTTCGTCGACACGGCAGGGATGCGCCGAAAGTCCCGCATCGACGAGGGCGCCGAGTACTACTCGCTCGTCCGTGCGCTGCGGGCCGTGGACGCCGCGGACATCGCGTTCCTGGTCATCGACGCCACCGAGGGCATCACGCACCAGGATCAGCGCCTGGCCGAGCGGATCGACGCCGCCGGCTGCCCGATCGTGGTCCTGCTGAACAAGTGGGAGCTGCTCGGCACCGAAGCGAAGGCCGACGTGACGAACCAGGTGGGCCGGCGGCTGGCCTTCCTCGGCGAGGCACCGGTCCTGCGCATCAGCGCGCTCTCCGGCAAGGGTGTGCACCGCCTGCTCCCCGCGCTGGGCGGGGCCATCGAGGGGTACCGCACCCGGGTCCCGACCCGACGGGTCAACGAGGTCGTGGCCGCGGCCCAAGCAGCCCAGCCGGGGCCTCACGGCGCCCGGGTCCTGTACGCCACCCAGGGCGCCAGTGACCCGCCCACGTTCACGCTGTTCGCCAACAAGGAGATCCCGGCGCCGTACCTGCGCTACCTCGAGCGCTCGCTCCGGGAGGCGTTCGCCCTGGGTGCGACGCCGGTGAAGCTGCGGGTCCGCCGCCGGTCGTAGCGGGCGGCCTCGACCTCGCACCCCGTCGCGGTCGATCCCAGCCGGTCGCCGGCCGGCCCCCCAGGTACGCTCGCCCGCAAGATGGAGACGCCGATCCTGGCCTTCGTGGCGGTCGCCTGTGGCGTGGCGGCGGTGCTGTGGGCCCGCTCCGCCCGCCGCCTCCGCCGGCTCTGGCGCCACATCGAGGTGGAGGCCGGCGCCGACTCGGCCGCGACCGTCCTGGCCCGCTCCCAGTTCCGCAAGGAGCTGCACACGACGACCCTCTACGGGGTGCTCGCCCTCGCGGCTGCCGTGGCGGCCGCCTCCGATGTTCGTGGGGTCGACGTCGTGTTCGCGGTCGTGCTCGTCCCGGTCGTCATCTCGATCGCCTACGGCAAGGACTTCGTGCGCGACTCGCGCCTCGCCGAGGACCGCGTCGAGCTCGAGCGGCGGGCCGAGGAGATCCTCAACCAGGACCAGCTCGCGCCCCAGCGGTGGGCCGAGCGCCTGGCGCCGCGCGAGCTCCCCGCGCTCGACGGCTTCGAGGTCGGCAAGCTCTACAAGGCCGGCACCGGGCTCATGGCCGGCGACTTCTTCGACCTGTTCCGTCTCGCTCCCACCCGGGTGGCCGCCGTGATCGGGGACGTGACCGGCCACGGCATCGAGCCCTCCATCACCGCTCTCCAGTCGAAGTACCTGCTGCGGATGTTCCTGCGCCAGTTCCGCGACCCGGCACAGGCGCTCGAGGAGCTCAACGCCAGGATGTCGGCCGAAGGGGGCGAGGAGCTGATCTCGGTGTGCGTGGTGGTGCTCGACATCGAGGCCGATGCGCTGCGGTGGGCGTCGGCCGGCCACCCGACCGCATGGCTGTGGCACGACCGTGAGATCCGCCCGCTGCGGTCCACCGGGCCGCTGCTGATGCTCGACGCCAAGGGCACGTACACGAGCCGCGAGGTCCCGCTCGACACCGGTGATCTGCTGCTGCTCTACACCGACGGGCTGATCGAGGCGCGCAGTGGCGACCACCAGTTCGGCGAGGAGCGCGTCGCCAACATGTTGCGGCGGGATCCGGGCGCCGATCCCGAGGTGCTGTGCAAGACCCTGCTCGAGGCGGCCAAGGACTTCTCCTCGGGGCCGCTCGCGGACGACGTCGCCATCCTGGCTCTGCGCCGTGCCTGACCCGGTTCGCGACCACGCCGCCGAGGTCGCGGCCGCCGCCGAGCGCGCCCTCCAGGGGAACCTGGCCAAGGGCGGCGACAAGCTGGCGGCGCAGGGCAAGCTCTTCGTCCGGGACAGGCTGGCGCTGCTGCTCGACGCCGGCTCGTTCGTCGAGGACGCGCTGCTGGCCAACACGATGGCCGGCGATCTGCCGGCCGACGGCGTCGTGACCGGAGTGGGCCGGGTCGACGGGCGGCCGGTCTGCGTGGTGGCCAACGATCCGACCGTGAAGGCCGGCTCGTGGGGAGCGCGCACCGTCGAGAAGATGGTGCGCCTCACCGAGCACGCGCTGCGCCACGAGCTGCCGGTGTTCTGGCTCGTCGACTCGGCCGGTGCCCGCATCACCGACCAGGTCGAGCTCTTCCCGGGCCGGCGCGGCGCGGGCCGGATCTTCTACAACCAGGTGAAGCTCTCGGGCCGCGTCCCCCAGATCTGCTGCCTGTTCGGACCGTCCGCCGCCGGCGGCGCGTACATCCCGTCGTTCTGCGACATCGTGATCATGGTCGAGGGCAACGCGTCGATGTACCTCGGCTCGCCCCGCATGGCCGAGATGGTCATCGGCGAGCTGGCCACCCTGGAGGCGATGGGCGGAGCCCGCATGCACGCCACCGTCTCCGGCTGCGGCGACAACCTGGCCGACGACGACGCCGACGCGATCGCGCAGGCCCGTGCCTACTTCAGTTACTTCCCGCAGACCTGGCGGGACCGTCCGCCGGTGTACCAAGCGGACCAGCCCGGCCGGACCTTCGCCGACGACCTCGTCCCTTCCGACGACCGTGCCGGTTACGACGTACACGACGTGATCGAAGCGCTCGTCGACGCCGACAGCTTCTTCGAGGTGAAGCCGCTGTTCGCCCCGGAGCTGGTGGTGGGGCTGGGCCGCCTCGACGGCCGGCCGGTCGGTGTCGTGGCCAACAACCCGGCCCAGAAAGGCGGCGTGCTGTTCGTCGACTCGGCGGACAAGGCGGCCCGGTTCGTGTGGTGCTGCGACGCGTTCAACGTGCCCCTGCTGTTCCTGACCGACGTGCCCGGCTTCATGATCGGCACGCAGGTCGAGGCGCAGGGGATCATCCGCCACGGCGCCAAGATGGTCACGGCCATCTCGGAGGCGACGGTCCCCAAGGTCTGCGTCGTGCTGCGCAAGGCCTACGGCGCGGGCCTCTACGCGATGTCGGGCCCGGCCTTCGAGCCCGAGGCCACGCTGGCTCTGCCAACGGCGAAGATCGCCGTGATGGGACCCGAGGCGGCGGTGAACGCCGTCTACGCGAACCGCATCGCTGCCATCGAGGATCCCGAGGCGCGGGAGCGGTTCGTCAGCGAGCAGCGCGAGGCCTACGAGGAGGACGTCGACATCCTGCGGCTCGCGTCCGAGCTCGTGGTCGACGCGGTGGTACCGCCGGGGCAGCTGCGCTGCGAGATCGTCCGCCGGTTGGCGGCGGCCGACGGAAAGGACCGCACGTTCTCCGACCGCCGCCACGGGGTCCCGCCGGTATGAGGCGCGCGGGTGCGGGCGGCAGCCTCGACGGCGCGACCGTGGTCGTCCGGGAGGTGGGTCCACGCGACGGTCTCCAGCCCGAGGCGCCGCTGAGCGTGGAGGCCCGGGTCATGCTCGTCGAGGCGCTGGTCGACGCCGGGCTGCGCCACGTCGAGGTGGCCGCGTTCGTGTCGCCCCGGGCCGTGCCCGCGATGGCCGGCGCGGCCGAGGTGCTCGCGGCGCTCGGCCGCCGGCCGGGGGTGACGTGGAGCGCGCTGGTGCCGAACGGCCGCGGTGCGGCCGATGCGCTGGAAGCCGGTGTCGACGAGCTCACCGCGACGATCTCGGCCTCCGCGGCGTACAACCGCCGAAACGTGCACATGGACGTGGACGAGTCGATCGCCGCCCTGGCCGAGGTGAGCCGGCTGGCCGCGGCCGCGGACCCCGCAGTGCCCGTCGACGCGGTGGTCTCCTGTTCGTTCGGGTCGCCCTACGAGGGCCCCGTCGCGCCGGCCGAGGTGGCCGCCCTCGCGGGCCGGCTGCTCGACGGTGGCTGCGCCCGCTGCACCTTCGCCGACACCACCGGCATGGCCTCGCCTCGACGCGTGCACGATCTCCTGGACGCGCTCGAAGGCGACGGCGTGGCCGTCGACGTCGGGCTGCACCTCCACGACACCCGGGGCACCGCGCTCGTCAACGCCTACGCCGGGCTGGAGCGGGGGGTGCGACGCTTCGACACGGCGGTCGGCGGGCTCGGCGGTTCACCGTTCGCGCACGGCGCCGGCGGCAACCTGGCCACCGAGGAGCTGGTGGCGCTGCTCGACGACCTCGGCGCGGCCACCGGTGTGGACGTCGAGGCGCTGGTGGGCGTCGCCGCGCACCTGGTCCAGCTCGTGGGCCACGAGGTCCCCAGCCGGGTGGCCCGGCACGGGCCCAGCACCCGACTGGCGGCGGTGGGGGACGGCGGCGCAGGCTGAGGCGTGCCCTGGTGCGACGAGTGCGCCCGCTTCTACGACAAGGGCACGCTTCCCCCGGACGGCACCTGCCCGCACTGCGGCGCCTTCATCGTCCGGCCGTCGGACGAGGAGACCGGCGACGCCGAGCGGAGCGGCACGGTCCCCTGGCACTTCTGGCTGGTAGTCGTGGCGCTGGCGGTGTACCTCGGCTGGCGCCTGATCCAGGGCATCGCCTGGGTCGCGGCCAAGCTCTGAGCCGGTCGCGCCGGTTCGGCGGCCGCCTCCCTCGGGACTACAGTCGTCGGCTCCGGGCTGTGGCGCAGTTTGGTTAGCGCGCTTGACTGGGGGTCAAGAGGTCGGAGGTTCAAATCCTCTCAGCCCGACCAGAGGAAGGCCCGAGCCGCTCGACCGGCTCGCGGCGCGCAGCGGTCTCCGACGTCCCGGCTTCGACGTCCTGGCCTGGAGGCTGGACCCGGCTATCCGTGCTCGGGTTCCGAGCGACGGCGACGGATCAACGCCTCTCGGTCCGCGGCGCTCGCGTCACGGTCGTTGGCGGCCTCGAAGCGGTCGAGGGCGGCTGCGGCCCGGTCGCGCTCGGCATCGTCGAGCGTCGCGGTCCCGGCCTCCTCGCGCGCTCGGGCGGCGGCGTCGCGCTCCCGGGCGGCGCGGTCGCGCACCTCCGCGGCCACGTCGCGGGCCACGGAGTCGCGGATCAGTGCGTCGATGTCGTCGCGGGTCGTGTCCCGCTGTTCGGCTCGTCCGCTCAACGCCTCGGATTCTGTCACGCCGTCGGGCGGCCACGGAGCAACGTGCGAGTCGCCGGCGCCCGATGGGCCGACGCCGACCTGCGACAAGGGCCGTTCGGCCCCTTGCCCCGGTGGGCACCGGGCCCGTAGCCTCACCACGCACAGCGCGAAGATCGACGCAGAGCATGGTGTGCAGGTGCAAGCCTGGGCCGGGGAGGACCGCATGAGCACGAGCCACCAGCGTGGCGTGGGCCGGCGTGGCTCCGCGCCCGCGCTCGCTCTGCTCGCCCTTGTGCTCGCTCTCCTGCCTGGGCTCCGGGCACAGCCGGCCGGGGCGGTCCCGGACCCCGCCGCCGCCGGCCGGCCGGCCCGGATGGTGCTCCGCGGGCGCCCGGGCGCGCTCCGCCCCATCGAGCTGGCGGTCATCCGCGCCGGCGGACGGGTGCGCCGGGAACTGCCCATCATCGACGGTGTCGCGGCCACGTTGTCGCCGGCCCAGCTCGCCGAGGTCCGAGCCACCGGCGCCGTGCTGGGCGCCACGCCGGACGCCCGCCCCGCCCGCTTCGAGAATGTGAGCGGCGTCGACACCCTGAGCACCGAACCCTGGCGGGCCGATCGCGACCCCGGCTCGCTCTACAGCATCGAACGCCAGCTCGAGATCCCCGCGATGTGGCGCACCACCACCGGCAAGGGTGTGGGCGTCGCCCTGATCGACACCGGCATCGTCCCGGTCAACGGCCTGCGCGAACCCGGCAAGGTCGTCCAGGGTCCGGACCTCAGCCTCGAGGCGGGCGTACCCGGCCTGCGCAACCTCGACGGCTTCGGGCACGGCACCCACATGGCGGGGATCATCGCCGGCCGGGACGACGGCACCCTGCCCGAGGACTACACGAAGCGGAACCGCTTCGTCGGCATCGCACCCGACGCCCGCCTGGTCAACGTGAAGGTCGGCGCCTCGGACGGCAGCGTCGACGTGTCACAGGTGATCGCCGGGCTCGACTGGGTCCTCGCCCACCGCGCCGACCCGGGCCTGAACATCCGGGTCGTGAACCTGTCGTTCGGCACCGACGGCACGCAGCCCTACGAGGTGGATCCGCTGGCGTTCGCGGCCGAGCGCCTGTGGCGGGCGGGCGTCGTCGTCGTGGTCGCCGCCGGCAACGCGGGTCAGCAGACGGCCACGCTCGCGAACCCCGCGACCGACCCCTATGTCCTGGCCGTCGGGGCCGACGGCACCTACGACGCGAACGGGAACCGCCTGTACGTCACCTCGTTCACCAACGCCGGCAACCGCTGGCGCGCCCCGGACATCGTGGCCCCCGGCGTGTCGGTCGTCGGGCTGCGCGACCCCGGCTCCTACGTGGACGAGCTCTACCCGGGAGGTCGGGTGGGCGACGCCGGGCAGCGGTTCTTCCGGGGGAGCGGCACATCGCAGGCGGCTGCCATCACGTCGGGCGTCGTGGCCCTGCTCCTCCAGCGCTACCCGCAGCTCACCCCGGACGGGGTCAAGGCTGTCCTGCGCTCGAGCGCCCAGCCTCTGACCGACGCCACCGGGAAGCCGCTCGGCCGCCATCAGCAGGGGTTCGGCGCCATCCAACCGCGGCAGGCTCTGGCCCGCCTCGGAGCACCGGGCGGGTTCCGTCCGGCCGCGCAGACCTGGACGCCCGCCACGGGATCCGGCTCCTTGGAGGCGGCACGGGGCTCGTCGCACCTCGCCATCGCAGGCGAGCTCCTCGCCGGGGAGGTCACGGTGTTCGGCACCCCGTTCGACCCGGCCGCGTGGGACACCGCGCCCTGGGACGCCGCCTCCTTCGGCGGGGGCGCGTTCGACGCCGCCACCGGCGCATGGACGGGCCAGGCCTGGAACGGTGATCCGGCCACGACCGCAGCGGCCGCGGAGCCCGGCTGGACCGGATCGCACTGGACGGGCTCGGACTGGACCGGATCGCACTGGGCCGATTCGTCGTGGACGGGGTCGCACTGGACCAACGACGACTGGTCCGGCTCGCACTGGACCGGCGTCGCCTGGCCCTGACCGAGCCACGCGGATGGAGGCGAGCGAGCAGACCGGTGGGACCGAGCGACCGGACGCCGCGCGCCCGAGCGGCTGGTCGCCCGCTGCGAAGGTGCGGGCCGCGATCACGGCGTTGTACGCCCTCGGCGGCCTGCTGCTGTTCGTCGATCGACCGCTGAGCGCCGCGGCGGGCGCCCCCGAACGTCACATCGCCTGGCCACTCCTCGCGCTGGCCTTCGCCGTCGCAGAGGCCCTCGTGGTGCACGTCGACCTCGGCGAGGACGCCCACTCGTTCACGCTCAACGAGCTGCCGATGGTCGTGGGCCTCTTCCTCGTCCACCCGCCCGAGCTCATCCTGGCCCGGGTCCTCGGCGGCGCGGTCGTGATGGGCTGGGCCAACCGGCGCTCGATGACCAAGCTCGCCTTCAACATCGGCCTGTTCGTCACCGAGGTGATGTTCGCCCTCCTGCTCTTCCACGGCTTCCAGCGGATCAGCCCGGTTCACGGCCAGGTCGGTGGCTGGGGTGCGGCCATCCTCGCCGTGCTGCTGTCGAGCCTGCTGACGGCGGGCGCGGTCGCGCTCGTCATCGCCGCGTCGGGTGGCCGGCCCGACCGCCCGGGCGTGATCCTCGCCATGGCCGCCGGCTCCACCCTCGCGACGGGATCGTTCGGCCTCCTGACCGTCGACACCGTCGTGCACAACCCGGCCGGACTCTGGATCGTGGCCGGCGTCTCCGCGCTGCTGTTCCTCGTCTACCGCCGGTACGCGGCCCTGCATCGGAGGTACTCGAGCCTCCAGCAGCTGCACGAGTTCACGCGGGTGCTGGCGGCGTCCCCCGAGCTCAGCACGACGATCCGCCACACCCTCGAGCAGGCCCGCTCGGTCCTCAAGGCGTCGCGGGCGGAGCTGTGCCTCATCGACCGCGACGGCGTGTGGGCCGACATCCGCCTGTCGGTCGGCGACGGCGACGAGCTCCGGACCGAGCACCTCCCCAAGCTGGCGGACCACGACCTCCTCGTCGCGCACATCGTGGCCAGCCAGTCCTCGCTGCTCGTGCCGCGAGGGGCGCGCGCGGACGACCTTCGACGCCTGCTCGAGGCCCGCGGCGCACGCGACCTCGCCGCCTGCCCGCTCGCCGCCGCCGGCGAGGTCGTCGGCACCATCGCCGTGTTCGACCATCTCGGTGACGTCAGCACCTTCGAGCCGGACGACCTCCAGGTGTTCGAGACCCTCGCCCACCACGTGACCGTGTCGCTCGAGAAGGCCCGCCTCATCGACCAACTCCGGGTGGAGGCGGCCGAGAAGGAGTACCAGGCGCTGCACGATGCACTGACCGGGCTCGGCAACCGGACGCTGTTCGAACAGGCTGCGGTGGACGCGCTCCACGAAGCGAAGGCCGCTGGGACCCGGGTCGGCGTCCTCGTCATGGACCTCAACCGGTTCAAGGACGTCAACGACACCCTGGGCCACACGACCGGTGATCTCCTGTTGCGCCAGGTCGCCGACCGGCTGCGGGCGGCGACGCCTCCGGGTGCCACGCCCGTGCGCATGGGCGGCGACGAGTTCGTGTTCCTCCTCCCGGGCATCCAGACCAGCGCCGAGGCCCTCGCGCTCGCCGACGTGCTCGTGGAGCGGCTGGGCGCACCGTTCGGCATCGGTGGGCTCGAGATCGGCGTGGGGGCCGCGGTCGGGGTGGCCATCGGCCCCGACCACGGCACCGACCCGGGGTCACTGCTCCAGCGGGCCGACATCGCCATGTACGCGGCGAAGGACCAGGGCGACGGAGTGGCGCAGCTCTACAGCAGGGGCCTGGCCATCTCGGGAACGAGACGGCTGAGCCTGGCCGGCGAGATCCGCGCCGCCCTCGAGGACGGCGCGCTCGACGTCCACTACCAGCCCATCGCCGAGCTGGCCACCGGGCGCATCGCCGGCACCGAGGCGCTGCTGCGCTGGCGCCACCCCACGCACGGTTGGGTGCCGCCCGAGGACATCGTCGGGCTGGCCGAGCACCTCGGCCTCCTCCGCCAGGTCACCTTGTTCGTGCTCGACCGGGCCACGCGGCAGTGCCGGGCGTGGTCCGACGCGGGCCTCGACCTGCGCATGTCGGTCAACCTCGCGGCTCAGAGCCTCGCCGACCGCACCCTCGCCGCCGACGTGGCCTCGGCGCTGTCCCGGGCCGGTCTGCCCGCCGAGCGCCTCACGCTGGAGATCACCGAGACCCAGGTGATCCGCGATCCGGATCAGACCCTCGACGTGCTGACCCGGCTGCACCGGACGGGCATCACGCTCGCCGTGGACGACTTCGGCACCGGCTTCTCGTCCCTGTCGTACCTGACGCGCCTGCCGGTCGACGAGGTGAAGATCGACAAGTCGTTCGTGCACCGCATGCTCAGCGACGAGACCTCGGCGAAGGTGGTCCGCTCGATCGTCGACCTCGGCGCGAGCCTCGGGCGGACGGTGGTGGCCGAGGGCATCGAGGACCTCGTGACCTGGGACGCGCTCGCCGCACTCGGCTGCGATCGGGGCCAGGGCTTCCACCTGAGCCGGCCACTCGGCGCCGAGCGCCTCACCCCTTGGTTGCTGCAGCGGGCGCGCCGTTCGCTCGTCCACGGCGACGTGGCGATGCGCGCGAGCGGACGCGGTGACTCTGCGGCCGCGGCCGTCTAGGACGCCAGGCGCGCGGTCGAGATCGCGCGTCGCGCATCGTCGACCACGCGAACGACGATGCGCGATGGCGCCGGTAGGGTCGCTGCACGCCTCGGGAAAGTCGCGCCGGGGCGGCTGACCCGAGGAGGAGCCATGGCCGACCTCGCCGAGGCGCTCACCGGTCCCACCGTCGAGCTGCTGCAGACGATGATCCGCAACCAGTGCGTGAACGACGGGACGCCGGACTCCGGGGAGGAGGCCCGCAACGCCGACGTGCTGCGCGCCTACCTGGAGGGCGGCGGCCTGGAGGTCGAGTCGTTCGAGGCCCGGCCCGGGCGCGCGTCGCTCGTCGCTCGGATCGAGGGCACCGACCCCGGGGCGCCCACCGTGTGCCTGATGGGCCACACCGACGTGGTGCCCGTCGATCCGTCCGGATGGCGGGAGGACCCCTTCGGCGGCGAGCTGATCGAGGGCGAGATCTGGGGTCGCGGCGCCATCGACATGTTGAACCTGACGGCCTCGATGGCCGTCGCCACACGGCACCTGGCCACGTCGGGGTGGCGGCCCCGCGGGACGCTCGTCTACTTCGCCGTCGCCGACGAGGAGGCGCAGGGCGTGTTCGGGGCCGAGTGGATGTGCGACAACCACTGGGACGCGCTCGACGCCGACTACGTCCTCACCGAGAACGGCGGGTACAACCACGTCGCCCCGGACGGGCGGCGCAAGGTCGCGATCCAGGTGGGGGAGAAGGGTCTCGGCTGGCGCCGGCTCACCGTGCACGGCACGCCCGGCCACGGCTCGGCTCCCTACAACGCCGACAACGCGCTGATCACCGCGGCCGAGGTCGTGCGCCGCATCGCCGCCCACCGCTCGGCGCCGCAGGTGAGCGAGCTGTTCCGAGCGCAGATCGACGCCCTGCCGCTGCCGGAGGACCTCAAGGCGGACCTGCTCGACCCGGGCCGGCTCGACGACGCGCTCGCCCGGGTGCCCAGCCGGGCGGCGGGCTTCCTCCACGCGTGCTCGCACACGACGTTCTCGCCCAACGTCGTGCACGGTGGGGTCAAGCAGAACGTGATCCCGAGCGAGGTGCACATCGACGTGGACATCCGGGTGCTCCCGGGCGTCGACGGCGACGGGCTCGACGCAGAGATCCGCGAGATCCTCGGGGACCTGGCCGACCGCGTGGACATCACGCGCATGGTCGACACGCCGTCCACCGTGTCGGAGCTCGACACCCCGATGTGGGCGGCGATCGAGCGGCGCGTGCGCGCCCACTACCCCGACGCCGACGTCCTCCCGAGCATGATGATCGGCGGCACCGACGCCCGCTTCTTCCGCCGCCGCGGTGCGGTGGGATACGGCGCGGCGCTGCTCGCCCCCGACATCACGATGGCCGACTTCGGCTCCCGGTTCCACGGCCACAACGAGCGCATCGACACCCGCTCGCTCGGCCTGTGCGCCGACCTGTGGGTCGGCGTGGCGCAGGACATGCTCGGCGGCTGAGCTCCGTCACGGCGGCGGAGCCGTCCAGCGGACTCGGCGGCGGAGCCGTCCAGCGGACTCGGCGGCGGAGCCGTCCAGCGGACTCGGCGGCGGAGCCGTCCAGCGGACTCGGCGGCGGAGCCGTCCAGCGGAGCGGTACCCTGCCCGCGCATGTGCGGCCGGTTCGTGTCGTCCTCCCCTCCGGACGAGATCGCCCGGTACTTCGACGTGACGGATGTGTCGGAGTCCGTGATCGACCCGTCCTGGAACGTGGCTCCGACCCGCGACGTCTGGGTCGTCTACGAATCCGGCGAGGCGCGCCGCCTGGACACGTTCCGTTGGGGCCTCGTCCCCTTCTGGGCCAAGGACCCGAAGGTCGGCAACAAGATGGTCAACGCGCGGGCCGAGGCCGTTCCCACGAGCGGCGCCTACAAGCACGCCTTCCGGTCTCGGCGCTGCATCGTGCCGGCCGACGGCTTCTTTGAGTGGAAGGCGGTGGCGGGCCAGAAGCGCAAGCAGCCGTACCTGCTGCGTCGCGCCGACGGCGAGCCGCTCGCCTTCGCGGGGCTGTGGGAGGAGTGGCGACCCGACGGCCGCGACGACGACACGACGCTGCGGTCGTGCACGATCATCACGACCGAGGCGAACGAGGACGTCTCCCCGCTCCACGACCGGATGCCCGTGATCCTGCCGGTCGGCGCCTGGGACCGCTGGCTCGCCCCGGACGCCGCCGACGTCGACGGCCTACGGGGCCTGCTCGTGCCGGCTCCACCGAGGCTGCTGCGCGTGCATCCGGTCAGCGTCGAGGTGAACAGCGCTCGGGCGGAGGGCCCGCAGCTCGTCGTGCCCGTCGAGGCGGCGGCGGAGCAGCCCTCCCTCTTGCCAACTGCGCCCGCGAGCAGCAACAGCGCGTAGGCGCTCGATGGCCCGACGGCGACCCGGGCTGCGCCGGCGGCTCGATCACCTCGCACTGCGGGTGCAGGGGCGGGTCGACGCCGCCTGGGCCGACCGGGTCGTCCCCTGGGCCATGGCCGCCGCGCTGTTCGCGCTCCTGGTCGCCATCGCCCTGGCCGTGCTGCGCCAGCTGGACGGCGGTCCCAGTCTCGCGGTGTGGGGACAGGCGGCCTGGCGCGTGCGGCACGGGCAGCGGGCCTGGTCGAGCGTGGCGGGACGTGACCCGGTCGCCAGCACGTGGGCGTTCGCGGCCTGGCCGCTGCTGTGGGCCAGCAGGTGGGTGCCGACGAGCGCGCTGCTCAGCGTCGTGCAGGCGCTCGCCCTCTCCCTCGCCGTCGTGCCCATCTGGCGCTTCGCCCGTGAGGTCGGCCGGCTCCGGGTCGGGACCACCACACTGTTGTGCGCGGCGTACGCGCTCGCGCCCCAGGTGCATGTGGCCAACCTCGGCGCCTTCCACCCCGAGGCCATCGCCGTCGGCGCGGTGAGCTGGGCGACCCTGTTCCTGCGGCGCCGGCGCTGGTGGGCGTACTGGGCCTGCGTCGGCCTGGCGTTGGCGAGCCGCGGCGACGTCGGCTTCCTTGTGGCCGGACTCGGTGTTCTCGCCGCCGTGCAGGGCCAGCGCCGCGTGGGCTGGGCCACCGCGGGTCTGGGTTTCGCCTGGTCGGTGGCGGCCGTCGTAGCCCTCGATCCCACGCTCGCGGGGCGGACCGTCGCCGCCTCCGTCGACGGCTCCGCGCTCGCGCCCCTCGCCGCGGCGCGGGACCTGGTCACGCGCCCGCTGGACGTGCTCGGCGCGATCGCCGACCGCCGCACGCTGCCCGAGCTGGTGGCGCTGTTCGGCCCGTTGCTGTTCCTGCCCCTGACCGCCCCGCGCCATCTGGCCCCGGCGGCCGGACCGGTGGTGCTCGGGATCGCGGGCGACGCCGCACTGCGCGACGCCGCGGGACCCACCGTGGCCGCGGGCGCGCTCGGGTCGGCCCCACTGCTCCTCGCCGTCGTGCCCGTGGTCCTCGCCGCCGCCGTGGCCCTGTCGCGCATCGGGCGCAAGCCGCTCGACCGGGTGAACACCGACCACCGCCTGGCCGCGGCGTTGGCCCTGGCCACGCTGGCGCTGTTCGTGGAGGCGGCGCCCACCAGCCCGTACAACCAGCCGTGGGCGTGGGGCGGGCGGGACGCGGCCGACGCGGCACGCGAGGAGGCGCTCGACGGGCTCCGGCGGGCCGACTCGATCACGGTCAGCCCGCAGATGGCCGCGATGGTGGCCGAGTGGCCGGCCGTCCGTGAGGGCCCCGCCGCGCCTCCGCCGCGCCCGGGGACGTGGCGACCGGGCACGGACGCCGTGCTCCTCGACACCAACGGACGTGACGCGATGGGCCTGGCCATCTGGGACGACGCCGACCGCACGGCGGTGGTCGTCGCGCTGCGCGCCCGGGGCTATCGCGTGGTCCTCAGCGCGGAGGGGATCATCCTCCTCCGGCGCTGAGCCCGCGGCACCTCGACGGCGCGGCGCCCGGTGCCGCGTCCGGGCGCGACCGTGGGCGCGGCTGCGGGCGCGGCGGCGTGGTCCGCCTTAGGCGTCGACCTCGGGGTGACCCGCGGCTCGCAGGGCGTCGCGGAGGCGCTCGGCGGCATCGTCGAGACGGGCCGGGTCGGTCGCAGGATCGGCGTTGGCGAGGTCCATGTCGGCGAGCGAGCGGAACGGGATGAGGTGGATGTGCGCGTGGGGCACCTCTTCTCCGACCACGAGCAGCCCGACCTTGCGGGGCGAGAACGCCTCCTGCTGCGCCCGGCCGATGAGCTGGCTCACGGCCCACAGGTGCGCAGCGAGGTCGGCGGGCAGATCGATCCAGTGGTCGATCTCCTCTCTCGGCACCACCAGGGTGTGACCCGGTGCGGTCGGGGCGATCGTCAAGAAGGCGGCGCAGAGGTCGTCGCGCCAGACGAACCGGCCCGGGAGCTCGCCCCCGATGATGCGGCTGAAGACGCTGGGCATGGTCGGATGGTAGGCAGCCCGCTCGCATACGGTTGCTCCGTGACCACCGCCGCCGAGCCCGCCGACGCAGGCCGGGTGGATGCGGGCGCATCAGGAGCGGCCCCGGTCGCGCCGCCGTCGCGGGAGGACCGGATCCTCACCGTGCCGAACGTCGTCACCGCGCTGCGCCTGTCCTGCCTCCCACTGTTCGTGTACCTGCTGTTCGGTCGCGACAACCGAGCGGCGGCGGCGTGGTTGCTGGCCGCTCTGGGTGCGACCGACTGGATCGACGGGTACGTCGCCCGCCACTTCCACCAGGTGTCCGCGCTGGGCAAGGTCCTCGACCCCGTCGCCGACCGGCTGCTGTTCTTCGTCGGGATCGGCGCGATCGTCCTCGACGGGTCCGTGCCCGTCTGGTTCGCCGCGGCCACCCTCACCCGGGAGGTCCTCGTCGCGGGGGCGACGCTCGCCCTCGCCGCCCTCGGCGCCCGGCGCATCGACGTGACCTGGTACGGCAAGGCGGGCACGTTCGCGCTCATGTTCGCCTATCCGTTCTTCCTGGCGGGCAACAGCACGCTCGGCTGGCACCCGGTCGCGTCGGTCCTCGCCTGGGCCTTCGGCATCCCCGGGCTCGTGCTGGCCTGGGTGGCGGCCGGGCTGTACGTGCCTCTGGCTCGAACCGCACTGGCGGAAGGCCGCCGTGGTCGCGCCGAGGAGGTGCGGGGGTAGGTTCGGGGCCGTGAAGGCCGTGATCATGGCGGGTGGTGAGGGCACGAGGCTGCGCCCGCTGACATCGAACGCGCCCAAGCCGATGCTGCCATTGGCCAACCGGCCGATGATGGAGCACATCGTCAACCTGCTGAAGGTGCACGGGTTCGACGACATCGTCGTCACGGTGGCGTTCCTCGCCAACCAGATCCGCACCTACTTCGGCGACGGGTCCGAGTTCGGGGTGCGGATGGTCTATGCCACCGAGGAGGAGCCGCTCGGCACGGCCGGCTCCGTCCGCAACGCGATGGACGAGCTCGACGAGCGGTTCCTCGTCATCTCGGGTGACGTGCTCACCGACATCGACCTCGGCTCGGTCCTCGCCTTCCACGAGAAGCGCCAGGCGCTCGCCACGATCGGCCTCGTGTCCGTCGAGAACCCGCTCGAGTTCGGCATCGTCATCACGCGCGACGACGGCTCGATCGAGCGCTTCCTCGAGAAGCCGACCTGGGCCGAGGTGTTCAGCGACACGATCAACACCGGCATCTTCGTGCTCGAGCCCGAGATCTTCGAGCACATCCCCGCCGGCCGCCCGGTGGACTTCTCGGGAGAGGTGTTCCCGCAGCTGCTGGCCGACGGGGCGCCGCTGTTCGGGGCGGTGTCCGACGGCTACTGGGAGGACGTCGGCACCCTCGAGGCCTACGTCAGAGCCCACCGCGACGTGCTCGACGGCAAGGTCGACGTGGACGTCCCGGGCTTCGAGCTCAGCTCGGGGGTCTGGCTGGGCGAGGCCGCCGAGGTGCACCCGGAGGCCCGCATCGAGGGCTCCGCGGTGATCGGTCCCGGCTGCCGGGTCGATGCCGGCGTGCGGATCGGCGACTACACCGTCCTCGGCTCGAACGTCCGCGTCCGGGCGGGCGCCGACATCGAGCGCTCGGTCGTGCACGACAACGCGTACCTCGGTGAGGGCGCCCGGCTCCGGGGCACCGTGCTCGGCCGTTCCACCGACCTGCGCCGGGGGACCCGCTGCGACGAGGGCTCGGTGGTCGGCGACGAGTGCTTCATCGGCAACGACGCAGTGATCGCGGCCGGCGTGAAGGTGTACCCGTTCAAGACGGTCGAGGCCGGCGCCACCATCAACTCGTCCATCGTCTGGGAGTCCAAGGGGGCGCGCAGCCTCTTCGGCCGCGAGGGCGTGATGGGTCTGGCCAACGTGGACATCACGCCGGAGCTGGCCACGCGGGTGGCGATGGCGTACGCGTCGACGCTCAAGAAGAACAGCACGGTCGTCATGTCGCGCGACTCGAGCCGTGCGGCCCGCATGCTCAAGCGGGCCTGCATGGCCGGGCTCAATGCCGCGGGCGTCAACGTGGTCGACCTCGAGGTGGCCCCCGTGCCGGTCACGCGGTTCCTGGTTCGCCAGGCTCTCGCGGTGGGTGGGCTGACGGTTCGCCTCGTCGAGGAGGACCCGCAGTCGGTCGTGTTCCGGTTCTTCGACGCGGACGGCCGCGACCTGGCGGAGGGCGCGCAGCGCAAGATCGAGCGGCAGTTCCAGCGCGAGGACTTCCGCCGCGTCTTCGCGTCGGAGATCGGCGACATCGACTTCCCGCCCCGGGCGCTGGAGCACTACACCGCCGCGCTCGGGGCCACGGTGGACCTCGGCGCCGTGCGGGCCGCGGCCTTCAAGCTGGTGGTGGACTACGGCTACGGCTCCACGTCGTTCGTGATGCCGAACGTGCTGTCGCAGCTCGGCGCCGACGTGCTCGGCGTGAACCCCTACGCGTCGACCGCGGGCGTCATGCACTTCGACCGGCTCGTCCAGGCCGGCTCGGTGGGAGAGCTGGTCCGGGCGTCGGGCGCGGCGCTGGGTGCCGTGCTGAACCCCGACGGCGAGCACCTCACGCTCGTCGACGACCGCGGCCGGGTGCTCGACGACGCGACCGCGCTCCACGCGGTGCTAAGGCTGGTGGCCGGCCACCTGCTGGGCGACACCGTCGCCCTCCCGGTGAACGTGAGCCAGGTGACCGAGCGACTGGTTGCGCCGTTCGGCGTGCGGGTCCGGTACACGAAGACCTCCACCTCCGCGCTCATGGAGGCCGCCACCGATCCGGGCGTCGGGTTCGCCGCCAGCACCGACGGCGGCTTCATCCTTCCGGGCTTCCTGCCCGCCTTCGACGCCGCCGCCTCGCTGGTGAAGGTGCTCGAGCTCCTGGCGCTCGAGGGCACCATGCTGTCGGAGGTCGTCGACAGCCTGCCCCGGTCGCACCTCGTGCGAGAGAGCGTGGTGACGCCGTGGGAGCAGAAGGGCCTGGTCATGCGGCGCCTGGTCGAGCAGGCCAAGGACCACCAGCTCGTGCTCGTCGACGGTGTCAAGGTGCTGCACGACGGCGGCTGGGCGCTCGCCCTGCCCGACCCGGACGAGCCGGTCACGACCGTGTGGGCGGAGGGTTCCACGGACGCGGAGGCCCGTCGCCTGGCCCAGGAGTACGCGCGCCGGATCCGCCAGATGGTGCGCTGAGCCACCACGGTTGGCGGGCGCGACCCCCCGCCGAGGCTCACGCTGCACTAGAGGTCGCGGGTGATCGGACGCCTCACAGCCCTTGCGGTGGTGCCCGTCGAGCCGGCGGACGGCCGGATCGTCGTGCGGTAGCGTGCCGCCCATGAACGTGCCCGACGACCTGCGCTACACCAAGGACCACGAGTGGGTCCGGGTCGAGGGTGATCGGGTCCGTGTGGGCATCACCGACCATGCTCAGGAGGCACTCGGCGACGTGGTGTTCGTGCAGCTTCCCGAGATCGGTGCCCCGTCCACCCTGGGCGAGTCGTTCTGCGAGGTGGAGTCCACCAAGGCCGTGTCCGACATCTACGCACCGGTCACCGGCACCGTCGTGGAGGTGAACGACGATCTCGCCGACAACCCCGAGCGCCTCAACGAGGATCCGTACGGCGATGGCTGGATCTGCGTGCTCGAGGCGGTCGATCGCGCCGAGCTCGATCAGCTGCTCGGCGCCGATGCGTACCGCAGCTTGGTGGAGGGCTGACCGTGGGGGAGCGGGCCGCACGTGAGCGAGAACGGCGGTAGCGGCGTGGCCGACGTGTTCTGCAACCGGTGCGGCCACCGGAACCCACCCGAGTCGCGGTTCTGCTCGTCGTGCGGTGCGCCGCTCGACGCCTCGGTCGAGGACCGACCGACGATCACCTACCAGCTCGACACGCCGACCGAGGCGAACGAGGCCATCGAGGTGGATCTGGGCGAGGTGCCCTCCGGCGGGATGCTGGTCGTGCACTCGGGACCCAACGCGGGGTCGCGCTTCGCGGTCGACCAGGACACGATCACCGTCGGGCGCCACCCCGAGAGCGACATCTTCCTGGACGACATCACGGTCTCGCGTCGCCACGTGGAGATCGTCCGCCAGGGTGACGCCTTCGTCGTGCGCGACGTCGGTTCCCTGAACGGCACCTACGTCAACCGCCAGCGCATCGACGAGACGACGCTCCACGACGGCGACGAGCTGCAGGTCGGCAAGTTCAAGCTGCTCTACGTCGGCGGCGGCGCAGCGGGCTCGGCGGGCTCGGCGTGATGGCGGAGCCGCCGGCCCACCTGTCGATCGGCGAGGTCCTGAACCTCCTGCAGGGCGACTTCCCCGACATCACGATCTCGAAGATCCGGTTCCTCGAGAGCCAGGGCCTCATCGACCCGGAGCGCACGCCGTCGGGGTACCGCAAGTTCTACGAGCCCGACATCGAGCGCCTGCGCTGGATCCTCACGCAGCAAAAGGATCACTTCCTGCCGTTGAAGGTGATCAAGGAGCGGCTGCTGGAGGCCGGTCAGGGCGCCGCCCCCGACGGTGGCGGCAACGGCGACCGCGGCGACCGCGGCGACCGCGGCGCCGGGCGGGCGGATGCCGAGGCGAACGCAACGCGCCGAGGCGCGGAGCAGCCCGAGGTGCTCTTCGAGTCCGAAGGGACGGGAGGATCGCAGCCGGTCTGGATGGCCGATGCGGCGCGGGCGCGGGCCGGGCGGGCCACCGGCACGCGCCTGAACGGACCGCGCGGCGAGGCTTCCCCCGGCCGCGGCGGAACCGACGCGGCCGCCGACGGCGCGGGCGGCATCGGCGGCTCGCCGCTGGACCGCGGGCCGACCACGGTGAGCCTCACCCTCGAGGAGCTGGCGTCGGCGGCGGGTCTCGAGGTGGGCGACGTGCGGGCCCTCGAGCAGTTCGGTCTCGTGGTCGGGCGCACCGTCGGGCCCGACCTGTTCTACGACGGCGACGCCCTCGTGATCGCCCAGAAGGCGGCCGGCTTCCTGCGCCACGGCATCGAGCCGAGGCACCTCCGGATGTTCAAGACGACCGCCGATCGCGAGGCCTCGTTCCTGGAGCAGGTGGTGCTCCCGGTGCTCAAGCAACGCAGCCCGGAGGCCCGGCGCCAGGCGCTGGCCACCCTCGGAGAGCTCGCCGCGCTGGGTCAGGCGATGAGGGCGGCACTGTTGCGCAGCGCGCTGCGAGACCACCTCGCCTGAGCGCGCCGCGGTCGTCGACGGTCCGCTCCGTCGGCCGTCCGTCCGAGCGATCGGCGCTCGGGCGCCAGCGGTAGGGTGCAGGTCGTGGTCGAGATGGATCTTCTCGGGGTCCGCGTCGAGCTGCCTACCAACACGCCGATCTGCCTGCTGCGCGAGCGCGCCGGTGACCGGCGGGTGTTGCCGATCTTCATCGGTGGACCCGAAGCCACGGCGATCGCCTTCGCGCTCGAGGAGGTCGTCACGCCGAGGCCGATGACCCACGACCTGCTGAAGGACGTCCTGGACGAGCTCGGCGTCAGCGTCGAGTCGGTGGCCGTCGTCGATCTGCGGGACGGCACCTTCTACGCCGAGCTGGTGCTGCACGCGGCGGACGGGGTGCACCGCGTGTCCAGCCGACCCTCCGACGCACTCGCCCTGGCGGCGCGCACCGGGACGCCCATCTTCGCCGCGGAGGCGGTGCTCGACGCGGCCGCCTACGCCCCCCCCGACGAGGAGGACGAGGCGGGCGAGTCCGAGGAGGTCGTCGAGCAGTTCAAGGAGTTCATCGACTCCGTCAATCCCGAGGACTTCGCGCCGTAGACCCGGGCGTCCCGGGTCCGGTCCGCCGCCGTTGACGGGGCAAGGACCGTGGCCGTACGCTGCCGGATCACATCCCCGTAACTTCACCGCTGTGGCACGTCGGCAACCCGCCGCCGCCCCCGCGGTCGCCGATCGGAGGCTCGGGTGGACGTCATCGGGTACAGCGGCAAGCAGGCGGCCGAGATCGTCGGCATCACCTACCGGCAGCTGGACTACTGGGCCCGCACCGATCTCGTCCGGCCCTCGCTGGCCGACGCCAAGGGCAGCGGTTCTCGCCGGCGCTACTCGTACCGGGACCTTCTCGAGCTCAAGGTCATCAAGACGCTGCTCGACGCGGGGATCAAGCTCGAGTCGGTGCGCGGTGCGTTCAGCTACCTCCGGGAGAACCTCGGGGAGGACATCGCGTCCGCGCAGCTCGTGATCTCCGGCAGCAGCGCGGTGCTGGTGCGCGACGGCGCCGAGCTGATCGACGTCGTGAACCGCTACCAGGGCCAGGGCGTGCTGAACCTCAACATCCTCGCCTTGGAGAACGTGAAGGGCGAGCTCGACGCGAAGGTGCACGAGCTGGTGCCCGACCAGATGGCCGGCGCCGCGCCGCCCCAGCCGTCGCCGTCTCCGTCACGGCGCGCCGCCGCCCGCTGATCGCCCGCTGCCCGCGACGGACGCGGGGACCGTCGATGTTCCGCTCGGGCGAGCAGCGTGCGCTCGGGCGGGCCGCCGGCCGGGCGGCGGGTACCCTCCGGCCGTGACGCTGCGCACCTCGCCGCTCGATGCGGCCCACCGAGCCCTCGGCGCCCGCATGGTCGCCTTCGGTGGCTGGGAGATGCCGCTGAGCTACCCGGGCGGCACACTGGCCGAGCATCGGGCGTGCCGCACGGCGGCCGTGGCGTTCGACGTGAGCCATCTCGGAACCGTCCGGGTGACCGGTGCGGGAGCGTACGAGCGGCTGCAGCGGGCGCTGAGCAACGACCTCGGCAAGATCGGCCCCGGGCGCGCCCAGTACACGCACCTGTTGGACGACGACGGGTCGGTGCTCGACGACATCATCGTCTGGTGGGTGGATGCGGAGCGCTTCGACGTGATGCCGAACGCGTCCAACACCGAGCGGGTCGTCGAAGCGCTCGGTGACGATGCGAGGGACGTGACGTCCGAGCGAGCCGTGGTCGCGCTCCAGGGGCCGGCTGCTCGCACGCTGCTCGCGGCGCTCGCCCCGGAAGCGGCAGCCGTCGGCCGGTTCCGGATCACGCCGTTCGCATGGGACGGCACTGACTGCCTGGCCGCCGGGACCGGCTACACCGGCGAGGACGGCGTCGAGATCGCGGTGCCGGCCGAGCGGGCCGAGGCGCTCTGGCAGGCCCTCGTGGTCGCCGGCTTCGAGCCGGCGGGGCTCGGGGCGCGCGACACGTTGCGCCTGGAAGCCGGTCTCCCGTTGCACGGCCACGAGCTGGGGCCCGGCATCACGCCGCTGCAAGCGGGGCTCGGCTGGGTCGTGGCCTGGAACAAGGGCGACTTCAGGGGCCGCGCGGCGCTGGAGGCCGAACGCGAGCGGGGCGTCGCCCGGCGGCTGCGCGGACTGGCCGTCGCCGGGCGGCGACCGCCGCGCGAGCACCAGCCGGTGTTGGTCGAGGGCGTGCCGGTGGGCGAGGTCACCAGCGGCAACTTCTCGCCGGTCCTCGGCCACGGGATCGCGCTGGCGTTCCTGCCGCCGGATGTCGACGAGGGCACCCAGGTGACGGTCGAAGCCCGCG
>JACPNX010000033.1 GCA_016185275.1 Actinomycetota bacterium
GACTTCGGGGTCAGGACGCGACGCCACAACCTCAACATTAGTAACCGACATTGCTCCTTCTCGTTCCTCGCCCTACTCACGGGACTATCTCGCTCGGGCGGCAACCAGCATTATGTCAGAGAGGGGTCAGATAGCCGGGTCTTGCAACCTGAATGGATCATGGTCAGCGCGAACCGGGAGCCGGTCCGCCTCGGGCGGGTCGAAGGCCCGGTTGAGGAGGTCGTCGCTCGGCTCGGTGCCGTCCCCACGGGTGCAGCCCTGACCTTGGCGTCGGCGGAGGATGCCGGCAGCCGAGGCCGAGGCGGAGCTCGGCGTAGACCCGCGCGCGCAAGCGGATCCGGCCTCCCGGGCGGCGGGCCGCTGCAGCGGGAGGAGCGCCCGAACCACGTGTGGGCCATGGACGTCCGGTTCGTATGGACGGCCCGCTCGGGAGCGCGTCGTTCTATGGGTGCGTGTCGATCTGGGCAGCTGGGGGGTGGCCCTTGGTGGGTGGGTCGCCTGTTGGGTGGCCGGCGGCGCCGCATCCCCGGTTCGGTGGTGCGGTGCCGTCCCGTCAGGGCCGTGGAGGTGCAGGGGTGCGTGTGTGGTTGGTGTTGGGACAGGTGTCGGTGTCGCCGTCGTCGGCGGGGATGCCGGGGGCTGCGTTGATCCAGCGGTTGCTGGGTTGGTTGCAGATGACGGCGTTGTGGGGGTCGTTGGCGGCGGTGTTGGCGGGAGCGGTCATCTACGGGTTCTCGGAGCGCACCGGGTCGTACGGGTCGGCGACGTCGGGCAAGAAGTTGGCGTTGGGTGGGGCGGTGGGGGCGGCGCTGGCGGGGTTGGCGCCGACCATCGTGAACAGCTTGTTCAAGGCGGTCTGAGCGTGCCGGTGGGCTCCGGGCCTCGGTCTCGACATCGTGTGTTGGCGGTCGTGGCCGTCGTGGTGGTGGTCGCCGCGGTAGGTGCGGGCTGGGCGGTCCGGTCGTCGCCGTCGTCGGGTGGACGGGCGCGACGCACGGTGGTGCGGGGGACGGATGGGACGGCGCCCGCGGCTCCGGTTCCGGTCCCGGTGGGGGTGGTGTCGTCGGAGTGGAGTGGGTTCGGGCGTTCGGAGTCGGGGGCGCGCGGCGCGGCGTTGGTGGTGGCGGCGTCGTTGCCGCAGCAGGCGGTGTACATGGATGACGTCCGGTTGCATCGGGTGTTGGCGGACCTGCGGGCCCGGGGGGCGCGCGACGATGACGCGACGGTGCTGGACCGGTTGGCCGCGATCCGGCGGCGGTTGGGGGCGGCCGGCCCGGGGGCGGTGGTGTGGTTGTCGATTTCGCCGGTGGGGGTCCGGGTCGACGCGTACACGCCGGTGCGGGCGCGTGTGTCGGTGTGGACGGTGACGGTGGTGTCGGCTGCGGGGTCGGTGGCTCCGCAGACGACGTGGCGGACGAGTTCGGTGGAGTTGGTGTGGGACCGTGGCGGGTGGCGGTTGTGGTCGTCGGTGGACGCACCGGGCCCGTCGCCGACGTTGGACGGGTCGGATGAGCCGGCCACCGGGGAGTCGTTCGACGCGGCGATGCGCGGCTTCGGGCTGGTGAAGGAGCACCGGTGAGCGGGGCCTGGGTGGTGGGGGCGATCCCGTTGCCGCCGCCCGTCTCGTGGGGTGTGGATCTATTGGGTGGGGCGGCGTCGAAGGTGGCGGGGTGGAGCTTCGCGAAGGTGACGGAGGGCGTGGCCGGGTGGGTGTCGACCAGTGTCGGCGATGTGACGGGCGCGGTGGCCCGGGCGTTGTCCGAGGGCACGTCACCCCGGCCGACGGCTGCGTGGTTCGCCGGGGGCCCGTATCGGACGATGGCCACGTTGGCCGGCGTGGTCCTGGTGGCGATGATCCTGGTCGCCGTGGTGCAGGGGGTCGTGTCGGGCGAGGCGGGCCAGATGGCCCGGGGCTTGGTGGTGCATGTGCCTGCGGCGGTGATCGGGATCACCGCGTTGACCGGCGCGACCGAGTTGCTCATCGGGATCACCGACGCGGTGAGCGGCGGGCTGTTGCGGGTGTCGGGCGGCGACGTCACGGGGTTCGTTGCGGCCGTCGCTGCGGGTGGGACGGCGGCCAAGGCGTCGACCGGGCTGGTCGTCGTGTTGTTGGGCCTGTTCACCTTGCTCGCCGGTCTGGTGGTGCTGGTCGAGTTGGTGATACGGGAGGCGCTGATCTACCTGGTCGTCGGCTTGGCTCCTCTGGCGTTCGCAGCGTTGGTGTGGCCGGCGACCCGGTCGGCGTTGCGGCGCACACTCGAGTTGCTGGTGGCGTTGATCCTGTCCAAGCTCGTGATCGCATTTGCCCTGTCGGTCGGCGCTGCGGCTCTGGCGGGGACGAACGGCCCGGCTCCGCCCTCGCCGCGTGGCCCGGTGATCACCGAACCCGGGACCCCGGGCCCCGCCGGCAGCGGCGCTGGTGGCGGCGGCGACGGTGCGGCGAGGGCGGGGACGTTGGTGGTGGCGGTGGCGGTGTTGGCCATGGCCGGGTTCTCGCCGCTGCTGGTGACGCGTTTGGTGCCTGCGGCGGAGGCCGCCGTGGTCGCCCATGGCATTCGCGGCGGGGCGGCCCGCCAGGTGGGCGCCACGTCGCGCACCCTGCACCGCAACGTGGCTGCCCGCACCGGGTCCGCACCCCCGCGACCGTCGGGGGGTGCCGGGGGCGCACCCCCGCGACCGCCCGGCGGCGGCTCGGGGTCGGCGCCGTCGTCTGCGTCGCCGGGGGATGCCGCCGGTGCTTCGGGTGCGGGCGGCCCGGGTGCGGCCGCCGGCGGCGCAGCGGCAGGGGCAGGGGCGGGGGCGGCGGTTGCCGCGGTGGGGGCGGCGAAGGGGACGGTCGACGCGGCCGGGGCGCGCGCTGAGACGGCGGTGGGCGTGCATTCGGACCGGCCCTCTCCGTCGTCGTCGGGTTCGCCGGGCGGGTCCGGGGGGTCTGCGGGGTCGCGGCGGTGACCGCCGCGGCGGGCGAGCGTCGTTACCGGTTGGACCCGTTGGACCGGTCGGGGGTGTTCCTGGGTCTGACCCTGGCTGCGCTGGTTGTCCTCGGTGGCGCCGGCGTGGTGTCGGCGGTGGCGGTGTCGGTGGGGGCTCCGCTGGTGGTGGCTGCGGTTCCGGTGGCGGCCGGGGCGGGGTTGGCGTGGGGCCGGGTGGCGCGGGTGGCGGTGCTGGAGTGGGTGGCGGTGTTGGCCGGGTATGCCCGGCGGGGCCGGGTGTGGCGGGTTCCGTTGAGCTTGGTGGACCCGTCGCGGCCGGCGGGTGACCCGGGGGTGGCCGTGCCGGCGTGCCTGGAGGGCTTGTCGTTGGTCGGTGTGGACGGTCCCGAGGGTGTGTTGGGTGTGGTGGTCGATGACCGGGCTGGGACGTTGTCGGCGCTGGTGCCGGTGCGGGGCCGGGAGTTCGTGCTGTTGGCCCGCGACGACCAGGAACGGCTGCTGGCCGGCTGGGGGGATGTGATGGCGGGGTTCGCAGCCGAGACCGGTGAGGTGGCCCGGCTGTCGTGGTCGTCGTTGGCCGCACCGGCGGGTGCGGGCGAGCATCTCGCCTGGGTCGACTCGCAGCCCGGCGCCGGCGAACCGGGCGGGGCGCATGGCGCGTACCGCCAGTTGCTCGCGGTGGCGGGGGCGATGGCCACCTCGCATGAGGTGCTGGTGACGGTCACC
Organism: Actinomycetota bacterium; assembly: GCA_016185275.1. GTDB lineage: Bacteria > Actinomycetota > Acidimicrobiia > Acidimicrobiales > Iamiaceae > JACPNX01. The sequence goes on from JACPNX010000033.1 coordinate 3,660, forward strand.
GTGAACCGCCGCCGCGCCCGCCGGAGCAACGCCCGCGGTGACGTCGCCGGCCAAGCGGGCGCCGGGGCGTTGGTGAAGGCGGTCGGGGCGTTGACCCGCAGTGTGACGGCGGCCGGTCTGGACCCCGGGGTGCCGTTGGGGCCGGTCGGGGTGGCCGATGCCATCGGGGCGCGGGCCGACCCGACGGGGGTGCCGCCGGGCACGGCTGCGGTGTCGTTGGCGGCACGGGTGGGTCTGGCTCCGGCGGTGCCGACCCGGCCGATGGCCGTGCGCGCCGAGTGGTCCCGGGTGGGCGTCGACGCCGCCTGGCACCGGGTGTACTGGGTGGCGGAGTGGCCTCGGCTCGAGCAGCACCCTGACTGGTTTGAACCGGTGCTGGCTTGGACGGGGTCGGTGTGCCGGGAGGTGACGGTCATCGTGGAACCGGTGGCACCCTCCGCGGCCCGGCGTCGCATCGACCGTGACACCGTCCGGTTGGCGTCCGATGCCGACACCGCGTCGGGTCGGGGCCGGCGGGTCACGGGCTGGGATCGCCGAGCTCTACAGGCCGTGGCAGAGCGGGAGGCGGAACTGGTGGCCGGCTACGCCGAGATCGCCTACGCCGGGCTGGTCCGTGTCACCGCCGGTGACGAAGACACCCTCGGCGAGGGTTGCGAGCAGCTCGAGCACCTGGCCCGCGAGCACGGTGTGGAGTTGCGTTGCCTGTACGGCCGCCAGGACGCCGCCTGGGCGGCCAGCCTTCCGCTGGGTCTGGGCCTCGCTCGCACCCTCACGTGACCGCCGCCGGCCGGCGTGGGGGTGGGGCGGGGCGGCCGGTGTTGCGCCTCGCCCGGCATCGGGGCACGACCGCCCATGTGTGCTCCCTGTACCCGTGGTCGGTGCAGGCGGGGCTGGGGCATCGGGGCGTGTACGTGGGCCACGACGTGCTCGCCGGCGGCGCCGGGTTCGTGTTCGACCCGTTCGAGGCCTACGCCGACGGGCTGGTCACGAACCCCAACGTGTGGGTGATGGGCGAGCCCGGCAACGGCAAGTCGGCGCTGGTGAAGACCCTGTTGTGGCGGATGCGCGCCGTGTACGGGGCCACCCGGTTCGTGGCCGTGTGCGATCCCAAAGCCGAGTACCGGCCCCTCGCGGAGGCGCTCGGGTTGAGTGTCGTCGCGTTGCGTCCCGGTGGGGCGGCCCGGATCAACCCGCTCGAGGCCACCGGGGCGGCCGGGGAAGAGGACCGGGGCCGCCGGCAGGTCCAGATGCTCACCGCTTTGGCGGCCACCGTGTTGGGCCGGCCGCTCGGCCCGGTGGAAGACGCCGTCTTGTGGGCCACGGTCGAACATCTTCACCGCCACGGCGGGCGCCGGCCGCCGACGCTGGTGGATGTGGTGTCGGTGCTGCGCGACCCGCCGGGGGTGCTGGCGGAGCGGGTCAACAAGACGCCGGTCGATCTGGTCGTGGCCGTGGAGGCGGTCACCTACGGGTTGGACAAGCTGTTGTCCCGGTCGTTGCGAGGCATGTTCGACGGGCCGTCCACCGTCCGGCTCGACGCCACCGGCCCGGGCCTGGTGTTGGATCTGTCCGCCGTCTACCAGGACCGCGACGCCCTGCCGGTGGTGATGGTCGCGGCGACGGCGTGGCTGTCCGAGCTGATGACGGCCACCGAGCGGCCCAAGGTGCAACTGCTCGACGAGGTGTGGGGGCTGCTCGGGAACCGGGCCACCGCCGGGCACCTCCAGGCCTGCTGGAAGCTGGGCCGCACCTACGGCGTCGCCAACATCGGTGTGTGCCACCGGCCCAGCGACCTGGCCGCCCAGGCCGATGACGGAACGGCCACCGCCAAGATCGCCTCTGGGTTGCTGGCGGACACGGCCACCAAGATCGTGCTGCGCCAGGCGCCCGACCAGCTCGCCGCCACCGCGGGTCTGCTCGGGTTGAACGACACCGAGGCGGCCACGGTCGGCCATCTGGTGCGGGGACGGGCCCTGTGGCGTATCGGTGCGCGCACCGCCGTCGTTCACCACGTGCTCGGGCCTACCGAGACCGGTCTGGTCGACACCGACGCCGCCATGCGCCGATCGGAGATGACGCGGTGAGCGTGGACCGCGACGCCCTGATCGCCGCCGTCGACCTGCCCTCGTTGGCCGACGAGCTTCTCGGCGGCCACCGCGGTCACGGCCGGGCCGCCCGCTGGGCGTCCCCGGTGCCCGGGCACCCTCAGACCGGCAGGACCCCACCGATGTCGATCTTCACGTCCCGCACCGGGGAGCAGCGTTGGACCTGCTTCGCCACGGGAACCTCGGGCACCGCCATCGACCTTGTCATGACCGCCCGTCGCCTCGACGCCGGGGCCGCCATGGTGTGGCTCGCCGCTCGCAGCGGAACGGACCGCCATGTTGCGCGCCAACCACCACCACCGGCCGTGCGCCCGAAGCCGGAGCGGCCCGTCTCTCCCGCGGTCGAGGCGTACGTCGGGGCGTGCGCCGAGACGTTGTGGCGCCGCCCGGGTGGGCCGGTGCGCCGCTGGTTGATGGCCCAGCGAGGCCTCGGTGAAGAGGTGCTGCGAGCCAACCGGGTCGGCGCCGACCCGGGTGGCGGCGCCGCCGCCGGCCTGCTGGGCCCCTCGCGCTGGGGGCCCGCCGCGGTCTTCCCGGTTCTGGCCCCGGACGGCACGGCCGTCTACGTCCAGGCCCGGCCCCTGCACCCCGGCAGCGGCCCGAAGTACCGCAACCCGCGCTCCGCGTTGGCCGCCAACCCCCGGCTCGCGTACACCGTCCCCGTCCCGGTTCGCAGCGGTGTCCGGGGGTCGGGCGGGCCCCGGCCTCTGGTGGTGTGCGAGGGGCTTCCCGATGCGCTCACCGCCGCCCACCTTGGCCACGCCGCCGTCGGCGTCCTCGGTGCCGGCGCCGCTTCCCGCGAGGCCGTCGACCGGCTCGCCGGGCACCGCGGGGTGGTGCTGGTCGCGTTCGACGCCGATGCCGCCGGCGACCGCGGCGCCGCCGACCTCGTCGCCCGGATCGTCGCCGCGGGAGGCGCAGCCTGCCGTCTGCGACCCCCCGACGGGCACGACGTCAACGACTGGCACCGCGACGATGGCGACGGCCTCACCCGGGCCGTAGCCGCCGCTGCCGCTGCCGGGCGCCGCACCCGCAGCCGGGCCGGTCTGGGCCGGTAGGCGAACCGCGGATCCCCGACGCCCCCGCTCGCCGTCACGCCGGTCATGCGGCGGCCAGGTGGCGTAGCGCTCGGTGGCGGCGTTGGCGGATGGAGCGGGGGTGGACACCGAGTTGGGCGGCGACGTGGTCGTCGGTGGCGTCGCCCATGTGGACCCGCCACACGATGTGGGCGGTGGCCGCGGTGATCCGCCCGTCGGCGACCGCGGCGTCGAGTCGCCGCCGGGCGGCCCACCGGTCGAGCGCCGCAGGGCTGGGGCCGGGGTCGGGGTGGTCGTAAGGGGTGTCGAGGGTGACGGCGGAGGGCCGGTTGCGATGGTCCCAGCGCAGGTAGCGCTGGCGGGTGCGGGCCAACAGCGTGGGCGCGACGTACCGGGCCGGGCCGGCGGGGTCGTAGGCCACGACCGTCTCCCAGGCGATGGTCACGAGATCGGCGTGGGCGTCGCCCTGCCCCGCCGGGTGGGGACAGACGCGGCGCAGCAGGCCACCGAGACCGGGGCGCAGCGCTTGGACGACGACGGTGGCCGCGGTGGGGTCGTGGGGGCCGGCCCGTCGGGCGAGGTAGCCGAGGATCCGGTCGGTCTCGGTGGGGTCACCGCCGCGGATGTGGTCGACGAGCACGTCGAAGCTGTCCAGTGCCGGGTCGAGGTCGAGGTCGGTGGCCCACTGGCGCAGGGCCTGGCGGGCTCCCGGGGAGCGGATGGTGGCTGTCCAGTGGGTGTCGAGCGGGTGGGTGGCGGGCACGGTGTGTCTCCTGGGTGCAGGGGTCACCGGCGACGGTCCATGGCGCCTCTCGCGTCGCAGCCCGCCTGTCGTCTCGCCTGAGCCGGATTGTTTCCACGCGAGGTCGACGAGGTGGCTCGCGCGCGGCCGCGTCGGATCACGGCTTCCCGCGGTGCGCCGAGGCGCGGTGAGGCGACCCGGACCGCATCTCAGGCGAGATCCCAGGCGTACCCGCAGCGCATCCGCCGGGCCTCGCGTGAGCGCGGAACCGTCGGGTCGATGTCGACCGATCCAGGCGGCGACGGATCCTTCAAAGGGGCATGGAGCGGTCGTCACGCTGGGCGCTGTCGGAGTTGGTGGCCGCGGCGGTGTTCGTGGCCGTGGTCGCAGCGGGCCTGGTGGTTTGGTCGGGGGCGACGGTGGCCGCCGCCGTCGGCGGCCAGGGCTGGTTGGGTGCCGACGTTTCGGCGACCGCGGCCGCGCTGGGGGCGTTGCTGCGCTCGCCGGGCGACCCGGCGGGGGCGTGGGCGGACCGGTACTCGAGCCGGCTCCCCGGTCCGGTCCTCTACTGGGCGTGCACCGGTGCCGCTGCGGCGGTGTGGGCGGCGCTGGCCGGGTGGGTGGGCGTGCGATGCCAGGGCCGGGAGTGGGGGATCGACCGGCGCCGCCGGTTCGGCGTGGATACCCAGGCTCGGCTGGCCCGGCCTCGTGACCTGGCTCCGCTGGTGGTGGCCGGCCCGGTGCCGGGCCGGTTCATCCTCGGTCGGGTCGGCCGGCACCTCGTCGCCACCGAGGACCGAACCGCGGCGAGTGGACGAATGAGCCGGGCGGCCCGAACCCGCCGGGGCGACCGGGGCGCGGTCGCGTTGATCGGCCCTTCCCGGTGCGGCAAGACCACGGCGGCGATCTCGGGGATCCTCGAGTGGGACGGGCCGGCCGTGTTGTCGAGCGTGAAGTCGGACTTGATGGCCGCCACCCTCAGCTGGCGGTCACGGTGCGGGCAGGTGCGGGTGTTCGACCCGACCGGCGTTACCGGCCAGCCGAGCGCGTCGTGGTCGCCGCTACGGGCCGCGCACACGACGTCCGGGGCGCAGCGGGCCGCCCGGGCGCTCACCGACGCCTCCCCCCGATCCGACGCCGACAACGGCGAGTTCTGGCTGTCCCAGGCCGAAAGCCTCCTGTCGGCCCTGTTGTTCGTGGCCGCGGTGTCGCCCGGACGGGGCATGGCCGACGTGGTCGACTGGGTGTTCACCCAGGACCGGCCCGCTGACACCGACCCCGGACTGGTCGAACCGCTCCTCCACGCCGCCCTCGCCGACCCAGACCCCCACGTCGCTGCCGGCACCGTCGACGCGGCCAGGGTGCTGACCGGCGTATGGGCCGACGACGAACGCACCCGGGCATCGGTCTACGCCACGGCCCGCTCGGTGATCTGGCCGTGGGCCGACCCCGGCGTGGCCGCCGCCGCCCAGAGCTGCGACATCGACCTCGACTGGCTGTGCGCCGAGAACAACACCGTGTACCTGTGCGCCCCCGTCGAGGACCAGGCCCGCCTCGCCCCCGCCTTCGGGGGACTCCTGTCGGACCTGCTGCGCCAAGTCGCCCTGCACGTGACGCGCACCGGCACGCCCCTGGACCCGCCGCTGCTCGTCGTGATCGACGAAGCCGGCAACACGCCGCTGCGCAACCTGCCCGAGTACGCGTCCACGCTCGCCGGGCTCGGCGTGCTCCTCGTCACCATCTGGCAGTCCAAAGCCCAGATCGACGCCGCCTACGGCCGGCGCGCCGACGTCGTGTTGACCAACCACCTGTCCAAGGTGTTCTACGCCGGCCAGTCCGACCTGGCCGGCCTGGACACCGTTTCGCGGCTGTTGGGTCAAGAACAAGTGGCCACCCGGTCGCTGAGCGCCGATGTCGGCCTCGACCGCCGCTCGATCACCTCCTCGGGCGCCGAGGCCGCGTTGGCGCCGGTGCACCTGATCCGCCAGATGCGTCCCGGCGACGCCGTCCTCATCCACGCCACCCTGCCCGCTGCCCACCTCCGCACCCGGCCCTGGTTCGCCGACCCGGCGCTGCGCGCCCGAGCCGCCGGACACAGCCCACCCCGCAAGCGGCTCGCCATCCGGACCCCCACAGGAGAACGACTATGAGCTCTGCCCACCGCCCGTACCTGAGGCCCACCGTCGACCCGCCCGCCGAGCTGCCAGACGGGTGGGCGACCGACCCCGCGGGACGCATCGACGACCAGCTCCACGAGGTCGTCCACCCCGCCAACCACACCGTGCTGGTCGCCGTCAACGGGCTCTCGGACACCGTGCGCGCCGGACTGCGGGCAACCGGCTGGAATCGGCTGCAGGCAACCGACCTGGGCGAGGTCTGGACCATCGACCACACCGCCCGTGCACGAACCCGACTCACCGGCGCCAGCGCGGCCAACCCCGCCATGGAGGGCCCCGCACGGGAGGGGCCGTGAACCGCCCCGGTGCCGTCGGGTAAGGCCCGCAGGGCGGCTACACCACCACGGACCGCCACGAAGCCGAGCTGCCGAGCCGCTCGGCCGCCCAGATCGCATCGATCCTTTTGCACCGCCACGGCATCCGCGTCGCCGAGCGCACCGTGCGCGCCCAGTTGCGACGCAACGGCCTCCACGGGGACGCGCTGGAGGCCGAGCCCCAAGGTGTGCGGCCGCTACGAGGCCGAGGCTCCTAACGACCGCCGGATCACCGACGTCCTCGCCGGCCCCTGGGCGCCGCACCTGAGGGTCGACTCGTCGGCGCGGGCCAAGCTGTTCCTCGTCGTCGACAGCCAAGCTCCTCATGAGGTCACGTTCGTCCGACCGGCGGGTGCGCGTTCGATGCCCAGATGGACCAACCGACGGATCAGTCACAAGGCACGAAGAGCCAGTCACACCCCGAGTCCGACCAGCCCACCCAGGACACCGAACGCATCCTCCCGAGCCGGAACCCAGCCCCGGTGGACCCTTCGCTGAAGCTCCTATAGATGTCAAGCGTCGCGTTCGATGAGCCAGGTGCGGCACCGGCGGGCGAGGCGGGTGTCGTGGACGAGACCGCGTTCGAGGGTGGAGAGCCGGATCGGGGTGGTGCCGAGGGCGCTTGCCACAGCGA
>JACPNX010000043.1 GCA_016185275.1 Actinomycetota bacterium
CGAGCACAGCGCACGCAACGTCTGCTCCACGGCCTCCAACGCGGCGGGCACCACGCCGGCCGCGGCGCCGGGGGCTGCCTGCGACGCTTCAGCGACTACGAACATGAGTTCGAGTGTAGCCAACCCGCCGAGCGGGTGCAACCCCGAACGGCCGAAGGTCACCGCGCCTCGACGCGGGGCCTACGGCCGAGGCGAGGCGCGACCCCCCGGCGCCGGCGGCGCCGTGCCGTAGAAGCGGCGCTCGACGACCCTGCGGGCGCGGCGCGTCACCCGGCGGAACTCGTCGCGCAGCCCGCTCGGGGAGGTGGCGAGGGAGCGGGCCAGCCGGGCCAGGTCGTCGCCGGACGGGAGCGCGTCGCCTCGGGCACCGCGCAGCAGGGTCCAGCGGTTCCGGGCGCTCGCGCAGAACCGGTGCGCGTCGGCCAGCGCGCCCGCCTCGGCTGCGTTCAGCACGCCCGCGGCGGCCAGCGCGGCGATGCCTTCGGCCGTGGTCGTGCCCGCCGTGACGACGCCGTGCTGCAGCTGGAGCAGCTGCACGCACAGCTCGACATCGGTGAGCCCGCCGGGGCCGAGCTTGAGATGGAAGTCCGGGTCCTCGCCGGGGGGGATGCGCTCGGCCTCGGCACGCGCCTTGATGCGGCGCAACGACCGCAGCTCGTCGCCGGTCGGCCGGGCTTCGAGTCGAGGCCGCAGCGCACCGAGCAGGTCCTCGGCCAGGCCGAGGTCGCCGGCGGCGGGACGGGCCCGCGTCCAGGCCAGGCGCTCCCACGGCTCGGCCCAGCGCTCGAAGTACGACAGGTATCCCTCCACGGTCCGAACGAGCGGCCCCGCTCGGCCCTCCGGTCGCAGGTCCACGTCGACCGCGGCGAGCAGGTCGTCGCCGTCGCGCAGGGTGCGCACGAGCCGCGCCACGGTCCGCTCGGCGGCCCGCGCGTCGCCGTGGTCCCCGCCGGCGTGGACGAAGGCCACGTCGAGGTCGCTCGCGTAGCTGAGCTCGCGCCCGCCGAACCGCCCGAGAGCTATCACCGCCACGGGCACGGGCACGGGCACGGGCACGGGCTCGGGCACGGGCGCGCCGCCGAGGCCGTTGGCGCCGTCGAGCCCGCGGTCGTGCCCGCCGTCGTGCCCGCGGTCGTGCGCGCCGGCAGCGTCCACGAGCGCGTCGAGGGCGGCGTCGGCCGTCGTGGTGAGGCGACGACCGACGGACCGGTCGTCCGCGTCACCGAGGAGGTCGTCGGCCGCGATCCGCAGCACGGCCCGGTCGACGTGGCGGCCCAGCGCCCGGCGCACCGCGCCGCCCTGCCGGCCGACGATCGTGTCGCGCGCCGCCTTCGCCGCCTCCCCGCGATCACCCGGCGACGCGTCGCCGGAGGTGCCGAGGGCGTCGATCAGGTCGGGATGGCGGACCAGCAGATCACCCAGGCGCCGGCTGCTGCCGAGCACCGTGCAGGCCCGGCGAGCCGTCTCGGGCGACTCGCGGAAGGCCGTGGCCAGCTCCATCGCCCGCGTGGGGCCGGTCGTGAGCCGGCGTAGGGCGAGCAGCCCGAGGTCGGGGTCGGCGGTGGCCGACAGCCAGTCGAGCAGCAGCGGGAGCAGCTGTTGCATGAGCCGGGACGACCGGGTCAGGCCGCGGCTCAGCTCGGTGACCGCCTGGCGGGTCCGGTCGACGTCGGTGAAGCCGAACGCCGCGAGGCGGGCGGCGGCCGCCTGCGCGCTCAGCGGTGCGCGCGTGCCGGAGAAGGCTTCCAGCAGCGGCCGGAAGTACAGGCGCTCGTGCGTGGCCCGCACGGCGGCGCGGCACGCGGCCAGCTCGGCGTCGAGCTCCTCCAGCGCCGAGCTCCGCGGCCGGTCCCGGTACCCGACCACGCGGGCGACGCGGTGGCGTTCCCGGGCGTCGGCCGGCAGCGAGTGCGTCTGGCGGTCGTCGTCGAGCTGCACGGCGTGCTCGAGGCGGCGCAGGTGCCGGTAGGCGCGGCCCAACCAGGCGGCGTCCTCCTCGGCCACGTAGCCGCCGGCCGCGAGCTGCACGAGGGCCGGCAGCGTCGCCCTCACGCGCAGCTCGGGGTCGTGCTGGCCATGGACGAGCTGGAGGAGCTGCGCGGCGAACTCGATGTCGCGGATCCCGCCCGGTGAGCGCTTCAGCTCCCAGCGGTCGGGCCGTCCACCGTGGGAGGCGGCCAGCTCGCCGCGGCGCTTGAGCGCCCGCAGCGAGCGCAGGTCGTCGGCCGAGAACGACCGCGACCAGAGCCGGCGGGCGGCGAGGCGCTCGAAGCGCCGGGCGAGCGCCTCGTTGCCGGCGACGCCGCGGGCCTTGAGGAGGGCCTGGAACTCCCAGGGCTCGGCCCAGCGTCGCCAGTGGGCGTCGTAGGCGGCGAGCGAGCGCACCACCGGCCCGTCCCGACCCTCGGGCCGCAGGGCCGTGTCGATCCTGACGACGGCGCCGGCCAGCGTGACGAGGCGCCGGGCGCTCTGCACGTGGCGCGGGTCGCCGTCCGGCGCGACGAGCACGACGTCGACGTCCGAGGAGTAGTTGATCTCCCGGCCGCCGAGCTTGCCCATGCCGATGACGGCGAGCTCCGTCGCTCCCGCCATGCCGACCGCCGCCGTGAGCACGTCGGCGGCGAGGTCGCTCAGCGCGAGGACCGTATCTTCGAACGTCGACCGGCCGGTCAGATCGAGGGTGGCGATGCGGAGCTGCTCGAGGTCACGCCAGCGCCGGAGGCCGTCGACGGATGTGGCGTCGACCGCAGGGCGACGGTCCAGCTGGTCGAGGACGTCCAGCGCCGCGTCCGCCCCGCTCGCGACGACGCGGGCGAGGTGGCGGCTGGCGGCGGCCGCCGCGACGGCGGCGGCGGCGAGCCCGGTGTCCGCCTCCAGCCGTGCCGCCGCGGCCGACGGCAGCGCGCCGAGGAAGGCGTCCACCCGGGCGGGATCGGCGGACCGGGCGGCCAGGGCGGCGAGGTCGACCTCCGGCAGTGGTTCGGCACCGGGCACCGCTCCAGCATCGCGGCCGCCGGCTCGGGTCATCGGTTGGCGCGGTCGCATCCTGACCCTGCCAATACGCTGCCTGCGTGCCCGTCCTGCGCGTCGCCTGCTGCCAGATCAACACGCACGTCGGTGACCTCGACGGCAACGTGCACCGGATCCTGGACGCGTACCGCACGGCGGCCGGGGCCGGTGCGGACATGGCCGCCTTCCCCGAGCTGGCCGTGACCGGCTACCCGCCGGAGGACCTGCTCCTCAAGCCCGGGTTCGTCGCCGACAACCGGGCCGCGCTGGACGAGATCGCGCGCGCCACCGGCCGCTGTGTCGCCGTGGTCGGCTTCGTGGACCACGACCGCGACCTGTTCAACGCCGCCGCGATCCTCGCCGAGGGCGAGGTCCGCGGCATCTACCGCAAGTGCGAGCTGCCCAACTACGCGGTGTTCGACGAGGTCCGCTACTTCGCCCGCGGCTCGCGGCCGGAGCAGCTGTACCGCATCGGCGGAGTGCGGGTCGGCGTGTCCATCTGCGAGGACGCCTGGAACCCCGCGGGGCCCATCGCCGACCAGGCCGACAGCGGCGCCGAGCTCGTGGTCAACATCAACGCGTCGCCCTACGCCGAGGGCAAGCTGGCCCGCCGGGAGCGGATGCTGGCCACGCGGGCGGCGGACGCCTCGGCCGCGCTCGTCTACGTGAACCAGGTCGGAGGGCAGGACGAGCTGGTCTTCGACGGCGCTTCGATGGTCTTCGCGTCCGACGGCACGCTGGTGGCTCGGGCCGCCCAGCTCGCCGAGGATCTGCTCGTGTGCGACCTGCACGTCGACCCGGTGTACCGCAAGCGCCTCCTCGACCCGCGCGGTCGCCCCTACGACGAGCAGCTGCCGGTCGTGGACATCGAGCCGCTGACCGAGGTGACCGGCTCGGTGGAGCACGCCGCGGGCGAGCACCCCGCGGCGCGCGTCGAGCCCGCCCTCGATCCGGACGCCGAGGTCTACGGCGCACTCGTGCTCGGCACGCGGGACTACGTCGAAAAGAACGGGTTCTCGGACGTGGTGATCGGCCTGTCGGGGGGGATCGACTCGACGCTCGTCGCCGCGGTGGCCGTCGACGCCCTCGGCCCCGCGCGCGTGCACGGCGTGTCGATGCCGTCGCGGTTCTCCTCCGACCATTCGCGTTCGGACGCGGAGAAGCTGGCCGTCAACCTCGGGATCGACTTCCGCACCATCGCCATCGAGCCGGCCCATTCCGCCCTGCTCGACATGCTCGGCCCGTCGTTCGAAGGGCGCGAACCCGACCTCACCGAGGAGAACCTGCAGTCGCGGGTGCGCGGCCAGCTCCTCATGGCGCTGTCCAACAAGCTCGGCTGGCTGGTGCTCACGACGGGCAACAAGAGCGAGATGGCGGTCGGCTACGCGACCCTCTACGGCGACACGGCCGGCGGCTACGGGGTTCTCAAGGACGTCTTGAAGACCCGTGTCTTCCAGCTCTGCCGGTGGCGCAACGAGCGCGCCGGGCACGAGCTGATCCCCGAATCGATCATCACCAAGCCGCCCTCGGCCGAGCTGCGACCCGACCAGCGTGACGACCAGAGCCTGCCGCCCTACGAGGTGCTGGACGAGGTGCTGCGCCAGTACGTCGACGAGGACCGCACCGCCGCCGAGATCATCGACGAGGGGCTCGACGCCGACGCGGTGCGCAAGGTGGCCCGCCTCGTCGACCTCGCCGAGTACAAGCGCCGCCAGACCCCGCCCGGTCCCAAGGTCACCGACAAGGCCTTCGGCAAGGACCGCCGTCTCCCCATCACCAACGGCTACAAGGGCTGACCGCAGGAGCAGCGGCCCGCCACGGCCCCTCGCGGCGGCAGGCACCGCCTCGCTCCGACGCTTCGGGACCATGCAGGGCCCGCTCGTATGCTGCGGGCCGCATGACGTTCGACGAGCTGCACGCCCTCCTGGTCGACCGGGCCACGGTTCGACCCGCGGGGTCCGCCACCGTCGAGGCTCTCGACGCGGGTGTCCACGCCATGGGCAAGAAGGTCCTCGAGGAGGCCGGCGAGGTGTGGCTGGCCGCCGAGCACGAGGACGACGCGGCGCTCGCGCTCGAGATCTCCCAGCTGCTCTACCGGGTGCAGGTGCTGATGGTCGCGCGGGGCCTCACCCCGGCCGACGTGTACCGCCACCTCTGACCCGGGCCCGCCGCCGCCCGCCCCGGCCGGCGGCCACCTCCGCCATCGACAACGACATCGCCCGAGGAACCTCTCCATGTTGCGCATCGCCGTCCCCAACAAGGGCACGCTCTCCGAGCCCGCCGCCGACATGCTCGCCGAAGCCGGCTACCGCGGGCGTCACGAAACCCGCGACCTGAGCGTCGTCGACCCGGCCAACGACGTCGAGTTCTTCTTCCTGCGCCCGCGCGACATCGCCGTGTACGTCGGCTCCGGCGAGCTGGACCTCGGGCTCACCGGCCGCGACCTCGCCCTCGATGCTGGGGCGCCCGTGCGCGAGGTGCTGGCGCTCGGGTTCGGTCGCTCGGTGTTCCGCTACGCCGCGCCGGCCGATCTCGGCTGGGACGTGGCCGACCTGCACGGTCGGCGCGTCGCCACCGCCTACCCGCGCCTCGTGGGCGAGGACCTCGCCCGCCGCGGCATCGAGGCCGAGCTCGTCGCCCTCGACGGCGCCGTGGAGATCTCGGTGCAGCTCGGCGTGGCCGACGCCGTCGCCGACGTCGTGGGCTCCGGGCGCACGCTGCGCAACCACGGCCTCGCCGCCTTCGGGGAACCCATCTGCGAGTCCGAGGCCGTCGTCGTCGGGCGGGCGTCGTCGCCGCTCGACGGTCGGGCCACGCAGCTCGTCCGCCGCCTGGAGGGCGTGGCCCTGGCGCGGCGCTACGTCATGCTCGACTACGACTGCCCGCAGGCGCTGGTCGACGATGCGGTGGCGCTGACGCCGGGCCTGGAGTCACCGACCATCTCCCCCTTGCGCGAAGAGGGTTGGGTGGCGATCCGCGCCATGGTACCGAGGGCGGACATGAACGACGTGATGGACGCGCTCGCCGCCGTGGGTTGCGCCGGCATCCTCGCCTCGGACCTGCGCAGCTGCCGGTTGTGACCGGTGGGGCCACGGGCGACGGCTGGTCGGTCCCGACCCCGGCGACCGGCGCACCGGTCGGACCCGCCCAGCCTCCGTCCCGGCTGCGCACCGAGCGGGCATCCGTCGCGATGCTCGTGCTCGCCGCGTTCTTGTGGGGCACGACGTTCCTCGTCGTCAAGGACGCCACGGAGGCGGCCTCCCCGGTCCCGTTCATCGCCACCCGCTTCCTCATCGGGGCGGCCTGCCTGTGGCCGTTCGCGCGGCGCCGGCCCGGCAGCCCTGGAGAGCTCCGCCACGGCGTGGCGGCCGGCCTCGCCTTCCTCGCCGGCTACGTGTTCCAGACCGTCGGGCTCCAGTACACGGAGAGCTCGACGTCGGCGTTCATCACCTATCTCCTCGTCGTCATCGTGCCCCTGCTCGACGGGTGCGTCGCCCGGCGGTGGCCCCACTGGAGCACCTATGCCGGCGTGTCGCTCGCGATCACCGGGCTCGCTCTGCTGTCGGGTGGCGTGCAGGGCTTGGGCCGCGGCGAGTTGCTGACGCTCGCGGCCGCCCTGTTCTTCGCCGTGCACCTCGTGATCCTCGACCGCACCACGGCGAAGCACGATCCGGTGCGCTTCACGCTCTGGCAGGTGCTCACCGTCGGCGCGGTCGCCTTCCTGCCGGGCTTGGCGCTCGGCGGATACGGCTTCGGTCTGCCCGCATTGGGCGCGGCGGCGTTCACGGGCGTGGGGCCGACGGCGGTGGCCGTGCTGTGCATGTCCGCCGCGCAGCGGTTCGTCCCGCCGGCGCGGGCCGCGCTGCTCCTGCTGCTCGAGCCGGTGTTCGCCGCTCTCCTCGGCTACGTCGTGGGCGAGCGCCTCGGCATCGCGGGCGCGCTGGGAGCCACGCTGATCCTCGTCGCCGTGGCCGTGACCGAGCTGGCGCCGGCGTGGTCGGGACGCCGGGTCGCGGCGCGCCACGCCGAGGTCTGAGCGTGTCGCCGCCGCCGGCTGCTTGACCGTCGACGGCGCGACGGCCCACGCTGCTGCCGCCATGACCGACTCCGCACGCCTGAGCGCGACGACCGGTGCGCCGAGCGGGCCGCCCGGGCCGTCTCCGTGCGCCGGGCTGGCCGGCTCCGCGCCCCTGGCGGAGACGGCTCGCCGCCTCGGCCGTCATGCCTGGCTCGAGCTGCGGCTCTTCGAGGTCGTCGGTGGCTGGGTGGGCGCCGAGCGGGATCCGGCGGCGAAGGTGGCGTACTCGCGCTGGAGCGCCCACCACGCCTGGCACGGCGAGCTGCTCCGGGGCCTCCTGCCCACCGTGGCCGAGCTGCCCGCAGGCGAGCTGGTCGCGCCGGCCGGGCGGGAGGTGGCCGAGCTCGCCGACGCACTGCAGGCCATGGACGACCCCGACCACACCGTCGAGCGGCTCGCCGCGTGCGCGCGCGTGGTCCTGCCCCGCCTCGTCAGCGCCGCCCGAGCCCACCTGGGGCGCACGTCCGAGATCGCCGACCAGCCCGTGCGGCGGGTGCTGCGGCTCCTCCTCGGCGACGAGGAGCCCGACTGGCACGAGGCCGAGGCGCTTCTCCAGCGGGTCATGGTGCGTGACGGCGACACGGGGCGGGCGGCTGACGCGCAGCGCCGGTTGGAGGCCCTGGCGGCGGCCGGGCCCCTCGACGGCGGTGGGCGACCAGGCGCAACGGCGACGGCAGCGCCGACCGCAGCCACGCCACGCGGGCCGGCGAGGGCTGAAGACGATCCTCGTTCGTGACCGCTGTCCGTGCCGCTCGGCCTCGATTCGCGCCGAGAGCGGCCGATGGCTGGTTCGACCGAGGCGGCCGCTCGCGGCCCGCAGAACGTTGGGCACCTTGACCGCGCCGGTATCGTAGGTCCAGCCCAGCTTGGGGCCCCGGCCCCCTCAACCGCCCGGAGAAACCGGTCGGGCCCCAACGAGCGACGAAGAAGGTGCAGCGTGCCCAAGGAGCGAGTCGAGCGGGACGAGGAGGACCTCGTCCGCCTGTACCTCACCGACATCGGTCAGTACCCGCTGCTGACGAAGGACGACGAGGTCCGCCTCGCACAGCTCATCGAGCAGGGCAACAGCGCCCGCTCCGAGCTCGACGCCGCCGGCGTCCTGACCCCGGCCCGCAAGCGCGAGCTTCGGCGCGCGGCCCGCAGCGGCGAGGACGCCGAGCGCACGTTCGTGCAGTCGAACCTGCGGCTCGTCGTCTCCATCGCCAAGAAGTACCAGGCGTCCGGCCTGCCGCTGCTCGACCTGATCCAGGAAGGCAACCTCGGCCTCATGCACGCGGTCGAGAAGTTCGACTGGCGCAAGGGCTTCAAGTTCTCCACCTATGCCACCTGGTGGATCCGCCAGGCCATCACCCGCGGCATCGCCAACACCGGCCGCACGATCCGCCTGCCGGTCCACGCCGGCGACACGCTGGCCCGGCTCCAGAAGGCCCGCGCCCGCCTCGAGCTCAAGCTCGGCCGGCCGGCCACGCTGGCCGAGCTGTCGGCCGAGGTCGAGATGCCGGAGGACAAGGTCACCGAGGCGCTGCGCTTCGCCGCCGAACCGTTGTCGCTGTCCGAGCCGCTGCGGGAGGACGGCGACGCCGAGCTGGGCGACGTGGTGGAGGACCGCTCGGCCGAGTCGCCCTTCGAGGTCGCCGCGACGGCGCTCCTGCCCGACGAGATCAACCGGCTCCTCGCGCCCCTCGACGACCGCGAGCGCGAGATCCTCAAGCTGCGCTTCGGCCTCGACCGCGGCGAACCCCGCACGCTCGAAGAGGTCGGCGAGCACTTCAACCTCACCCGCGAGCGGATCCGCCAGATCGAGGCGCGTGCCATGTCGAAGCTCCGCCATCCGTCGTCGGACACCGGAGCTCGCGACCTGCTGGCGGTGTGAGCAGCGCCACGAGGTCGGCCAGCGAGCGCAACGTGCGGGGCCGGCCCCACGTGGGTCGCCGCTCGTGGAAGCCGTGGGGGTCGTGCAGCAGTGGCGTGAGCCCGGCGGCCGTCGCGGCCCGGACGTCGTACAGCACCGTGTCGCCCACGTAGGCGACCCTCGGCGAGGGCTCGAGGCCGAGCGCGGCCAGGGCGGGCGCGAAGATCCCGGGGTCGGGCTTGGACACGCCGACCACCGAGGAGTCCACGACGCACCGCACGGGCACGCCCTCGCCGCCGTCGCCGACCTGGCAGATGCCGACCCGGCAGAGGTCGCCCTCGACCTGGCCGGCCGCGTTGGACACCACGCCGATGGGCACGCCGCGCTCGTGCAGGGCGGCCAGGGCCTGGCGGGCGCCGGGCATCGGGTGGCTCCAGAGCCAGTGGTCGAAGATCTCGTCCATGGCCTGTGTCGCCGGCCGCACCCGCCCGGTCGGGACGCCGGCGTGGGTGACGTAGGCCGACCGGTAGGCCGCCCAGCCCCCGGTCTCCTCGCCGGCCAGGTCGAGCGCGTGGACGCCGGCGAAGTGGGCCCGGACGAGCGTCGCCTCGTCGAGGCGGGCCCCGAACGGAGCGAGCACCTCACCGAGCACGTCCGGCCGCGGGACCATGAGGACACCACCGGCGTCGAACAGGACGGCATCGAGCTCGGGCACGGGCCGCAGTCTGGCCGGTAGGGTCGGCGCGGTGTCCGATCCGAGCGATCCGGCGATCGGGTGGTGGCGTACCTTCGTCGGCGCCGACCCACCGCGCACCGCCAAGCTCGCGGTGGTGCGGGCCGACGGCAGCCCGCACGTCGCTCCGGTGTGGGTGGCGCTCGACGGCGACCGCCTCGTGTTCAACACCGGCGCCGGCACGGTGAAGGGCAGGGCGCTGCGGCGCGACCCGCGGGTCGCACTCTGCTTCGACGACGAGCGGCCGCCCTTCACGTTCGTGATCGTCCGGGGCGTCGCGGACATCAGCGAGGACCCGGCCGACCTGCTGCGCTCGGCCACGATCATCGGCGGCCGGTACATGGGCGCGGACCGCGCCGACGAGTACGGCCGGCGCAACGGCGTTCCGGGCGAGTTGCTGGTCCGGGTGACGCCGACCGACGTCGTGGCCGCGCGCGACCTCGCCGACTGACGCGCGCCGGCACTCAGCCGGCGGGCGACGTCTCCGCTCCGCTGGCGGCTCGCTGGTCGGCCTGTGCGGCTCGGTAGCCGCGGAGCCCGAGCGATCCGACGGCCGCCGAGGCCGGCAGCATCGCCAGGAGCGCCACCACCGGCGTGAGCGCGTCGTACGGCCTCGGCGGGACGGACCTGACCGTGCGACCGTCGGTCCACACCAGGAGCTTGGTCCCCGGTCGCGAGCCTCCCCCGTCGGCGAAGACGAAGGCTCCGTACGGGGTCGGACCCGGGCCGTCGACGCGGACGACGACCACATAGTCCGGGCTGCGGCTCACCACGGTGGCAGCCGCGAGCCGGCTGTGCCGCTGGCGGTCTGCGTCGCGCGCTCGCGCCCGCCCGACGCCGATCACCCCGGCCACGGCGCCGACCGCCAGCGCCGCGCCCGCCAGCATGAGGCTGATCTGCTGCCACGTGGCCGGGCGGCGGCCGGCAGCCACCGGTGGCAGCGCTTCCAGCCGCAGCCGCGGGCGCCGGATGCCCGAGCCGGTGCGGCCCGCTGGTACCAGCACCACGCCGCCCCACCGGGCGATGAGCCACCGTGTGCGCTGACCGAAGAATCCGGAGCGCCGGAGCCGGCCGCCCCGGGTGGCCACCTCGACGGGTTGTGGCGGAAGGCCCATCAGCCCGTAGCTCGAGATCAACGGGACGACCGCGGCAGCCCGCTCACCGGGCACGGCATCCGCGACCCAGACGGCGAGGCTGGCACCCATGACCCCGCCGGGTAGCACCTGCGCCAGGCCCGGCTGGACGTGACCATCCCAGCGAGCCAGGGAGGCAGCCCAGCGGCGCCGAGACGCTTCGCCGGCGAGGGGCGCCGCGCCCGCCAACACAACCCACAAGGCCACCCAGATCGCCGGAGTGAGCTCCGAGGAGCGTTGCCCTGAAGGCACCGACACGAGGCCGGGCCAGCTCCGGTCCACGAAGGCGGTGGTGGCGATGGGAGCGCCGGTGCGGCGCCGCTCAACCGGCACCGCGGCGACCGTTCCGCCGACGGCGGGGTGGCGCAGCGTCACGAGGTCGCGGCCGACCCAGGCCGCCGGGACGCGGACGCCGCTGCTGCGAGCCCGGTCCACCAGCCGATCGGTTCGTCGCGCCTCGGTCACCGGCGCGGCCACGAGGAGCACGATCGCGGGTACCAGCCAGAGCATCGACCGAGCACCGCCGTAGCGGGTGCGGGCGGACGCGACCCTCGGGTCGCCGTTGGACCAGGGGACGGCCGCAACGCCGCCGGCCCGATGAGCCGGCCCGCCCGCCGCCGGGACCGGCATCGCCGGCTCGGCCATCCACACACCGGCAGGTGAAGGCAGCCACGGGCCGGACCCGGCCTCGGTGCGCGACCCCGACAAGCGTCGAGGGTCGGCGATCACGGGCCGGGCTGCCCACACCGGAACCGTCGACGGTGGCTCGTTCGCCCGCCGCCGGCGGCGGTGGCGGCCCACCGCCACGGCCACGAGGCGAGCGCCGGCCCAGGCGGCAGCGCCGACCGCCAGCAGCGGCGTCATCACGTCGAAGGGCTCCGGGGTCAGGCGCCCGATCCGCTTCCCGTCCGTCCACACCGGCACGTCCGCGCCGACCGGGAAGCTGGCCGGATCCAGGGTTTCGAACGCTGAGCGGGCAGGGCGGTCGGGCGGCCGGAGGGTCAGCGCGACGCGGTCGCCGGACCGGCTCACGACGGTGGCGGCACTCAGGTGCCCTCGGGAGCGGAGCGCGCGGTCGGTGCTCCAGTTGTCGACGAGCAGGCCGAACCCGACGAGCGCGCCGGCGAGGAGCACGACGCCGGCCAGGCCTCCGGCCATGGTCCATGTGCCTCCGAGTGTGTGCCGCACCCGGATGCCCACGGACTCGTCGCGCTGCCCGTACGGGGAGTCGGCGAGGCCGACCGGTTGCGCTCGGGAGCGGGCGTGCGCGGTCGGTGCACCGGGCAGGCGCTGACGGCTGGCGCGCCGTGTGCGCCCGGCCGGCACCAGCACGACGCCGTCGCACGCGGCGGCGGCCGGTCGCTCCGATGCCCCGATCCTGATGGCGTCGACCGCCCGCGCCGGTTGTCCCAGAAGCCCGTGGTCGCAGACCAGCGGGATCGCAGCCACGGCGGCCGAACCGGGCCCAGCGTCGGCGGGCCAGAGCACGAGCCGGGGACGGCCCAGCGGGCCGGCGAGGACCCGGCCCAGCATCGGCCGGCCGCGCTGGTCGCAACCCGCCCGGGGGGAACGGTGGGCTCGGCGCCAGCGCGAGGCCGCCAGGAGCGAGGCCACGGCGCCGAGACCCAGGGGGACCAGCAGGCCGGGGAGGGGTGACCCTTCGGTGCTGTCTTCGCCCGGAACCACGACCCTCCCGGGCCAGTCCCGATCCACCCTGGCCGTGACGGGCCCTGTCCGGCCGGGCGGGCGGCCGGTGACCGGTGCGATGGCGACGACGCGGCCGAGGGCCGGGTGGCGCAGGCGCAACAGACCGTCCGTCGTCCATGTGGCTTTCACCGCTATGCCCTCGTCGCGCACCCGGTCCTGCCGGTCGTTCGAACGGACGGTCGCCACCGCGCTCGGAACGAAGAGCAGCAGGATCACCGGGATCCACCACAGAGGTCCGGCGATCCACCGGCGCGAGGCGCGCTTCACCCGCCGGTCGTCGACCGGCCACGGCAGCGGTGCCGGTGCGTCGACACCTTGAGCGCTGGGAGGTCGCGAGCCGGGCCTTGCCGGGTCGGCCGCGGCCACGCCGGGTGTCATGGATGCCTCACGCATGACCATCGGTCGGCGCGACGGTGCATAGAGGCAGAGTGTGCGGCGCCGGACGCGTGGGCGCCGGTGTGGCGGAGGTGGACGGGAATCGAACCCGCCGCCGTGGGATCACCACGGCCACCCGCTTTGAAGGCGGGGGAGCCCACCAGGCGCTCGGACACCTCCGCGCCGCAAGGTACAGCCCGAGGGTGCCGGGCCGGCGCGACGGTTCCGCGCTCGGCGGGCTCGCCTGGTGTCCGCCGCCTGCTTCGGCACCGCGTCCTTGCCTCGCGCCGGACTCGTCCGATAGGACAGCGCTCCGGAACGCCGCGGCGGACGCGTGCGGGACGGGTGTGACGGGAGGTCCGTTGAGCGTGTCGATCCGGACTGCGCTGGTGGGAGCGGCCATCGCCGTGGTGGCGCTGAGCGTCTCCGCGCCAGGTTCGTCCTCGGGCGCGATCGCCCGGCCCCCGAGTCACGCCAGTGGTGACCGGCAGGTGGACCCCCCGACTCCGGGCCAGTGGGTCCCGCCGTGGCCCTCGCCGGGCGTGACGCCGTGGGACCGGGTGCTCGCCATCGGTGACTCGCTCATGGACCAGTCGAGCGGCCCGCTGGCGGTGCGGCTCGCCACGGCCGGTGCTGCGTACCGGATCGACGCGGTCGGGGGGTCGGGGTTCGGCGGGGACCTGTACGACACGGTCGACTGGGTCAGCCGGGCGCGTGCCGACGTGGCCGCGTTCAAGCCCACCAAGGTCGTGGTCGAGTTCTGCTGCAACTGGTGGCCTCCGTATCCCACCAGCTCGACCGGTGGACCGATCGCCGGCGGGTCGCCGCAGTTCCGCGCCTACTGGGAGTCGCGGGCCCGCGAGCTGGCGCGCGTCGTGACCGCCGGCGGAGCGGCCCTGTGGTGGGTGGTGACGCCGCCCAGCGCGAGCCCGTTGTTCGACGCCTCGCTCGTCGACCCCATCAACGACACGACGTTCGCGCAGGTCGTCTCCCCGGGGACCGGCCCGAAACCGCGCCTCGTCCGGTGGGACATGGCGCTGACCGCCGGGACCGGGCGGTACACCGGGAGCCTGGAGGTCCGCGGCGTGGCGACCGCGGTGCGCGGCCCGGACGGTCTGCACCTCACTCCCGAGGGCGCCGACATCGCCGCGGCGGCGACCTTCGGCGCGCTCGGTGGGGCGGCAGCCGCCCCGACCCCGTGGGGACCGTTCCGCTCCGGCAGCGACGTAACGAGGTTCGCGATGGAGCGCGTCTTCGGTGCGGAGCCCTACGACCTCGCCGCCTACGCGCCGCTGGCGGAACCGCGGCGCGCCGGTCTCGAGTCGTGGCAGCAGCACCTCGTGCGCCTGGCCGGCTCGCGACGCTGGGCTCTGACCGCGGCTCCCGTCGCCCGCCTGTACCTCGCGGCTCTCGGCCGCCTGCCCGACGCCGACGGCCTCGCCTTCTGGACGAGGGCCGTCACGCGCGGCGTGCTGACGCCGGACGGCGTCGCCGGGATGCTGTTGCGGTCGCCCGAGAGCGCGGCCCGGTACGGCGGGTCCACGACCGACGACCAGTTCGTCGCCCGGCTCTACCGCAACGTGCTGGACCGGGAGCCCGACGACGCCGGCGCGTCCTACTGGGGGTCTCGCCTCGGCGCCGGTGACACCCGGTCCTCCGTGCTGCGGCGGTTCGCGGAATCGGCCGAGAACCGCCGCGCGTCGATGGCGGGCGTCTATGCCGTCGTCGCCCAGACCGGCTTGACGGGCGCCATCTCCGGTCCGCTGCCGGAGCGGGGCGCGCCATCGCCGACGTTCGCCGAGGTGGCCGCCGACGTGTTGCGCACGCCGGCGTTCTCGGCGGTGGCCGGCGCCTACGTCCCGCGCTCACCCGGCTGATCGCCGGTGCCGGGTCGGGCCAGGGCTCGAAGGCGAGGTCACCGAGCGCGAAGTCCTTCTCACGGTAAGCGAACCGTTGTAGCGCTCGGCCCGGCGGGATAGTCCCGGCTGCGCCCGGGACCGCCCCGGTGCCGAGAACCTTCAGGAGCCGCAGTGAGAACTTCCGTCGTCGTGCGAGTGGCCGTCGCGACCGCCGCCGTCCTCGCGGGCATGACCGCGCTGGCCGGCCCGGCCGGCGCGATGCGTCCGGCCCCCACGCACAGCAGGAGCGACTTCGAGATCGACTTCATGGCCGACACCATCGACCACCACTTCCTCGCGCTCAAGATGGCCCAGATGTGCCTCGACAAGGCCACGCCTGCACCTCCGGGCAGCGACACGCGCCTGCGGGAGCTGTGCCAGGCCAACCTCGAGGACCAGACCCGGGAGATCGCCAAGCTGCAATCGTGGCTCAGGGACTGGTACGGCATCTCCAAGCGGCCGATGCTGCCGCCGAACGGCGACGACATGCTGGCCATGCTGCGCAGCCGCCGGGGTGAGGCGTTCGACATGGCCATCGCCCAGGCATTCATCCAGCACCACCTCAAGTTCCTGCCCCGGGCCGACCGGTGCCGCGACACCGCCTCGCACGACGTCCTGAGGAACCTGTGCGACACGATGTTCCGCACCCAGCGGGCGCAGATCGAGAGCTTCGAGCGGGTCTTCGATCAGCACGCGGCCATGCCCCAGTCCGGCCCGAGCCAGGCCTGAGCCACGCCTGAGCCCGGTCCAGCGCCGTCCGGAGCGCGGCTTCATCGGCCGAGCAGGCGAGCCAGGCCCGAAGGGCCGCCGGCGGGGCGGGCGGCTAGGGTCCGCCCCATGAAGAAGCTGCTGCTCGTCGTCCTCGCCGTCGCCCTCACCGCCGTGGCGGTCAAGAAGGTACGGGCCGTCTGATCCCACGCCGCACCGTCGCCGCCCCCCGCCGGGCGGCGACGGTCGCGGCCTGCCCGAACCGATCTGCCGCCCAGCCCCCTGAGCGGGGCGAGCGCGTCGAGCGGGCAGGCGGGTCGGGCTCGCGCCGGAGCCACCACCAGGCCGCCGCACCCGCACAGACCGCGGCGGTCAGCCCGCCTCCCACGACCGCCGTCGGACCCGGCGGCGGCAGGTGCAGCCGCTCGCGCAACGACACCTGCCGGGCGAACCAGCGCAGCTCCCAGCCGCGCTCGCGTGCGGCCCGGGCCAGGTCGCGGTCGGGGTTCACGGCCACGGGATGCCCGACCGCTTCCAGCATCGGCAGGTCGGTCGCCGAGTCGGAGTAGGCGAACGACGCCGCCAGGTCGATGCCGTGCGCCTCGGCCACCTCGCGCATCCGCTCCGCCTTCGCCGGGCCCTGCGCGTACCGCTCGACCCGGCCGGTGTAGCGGCCGTCGGCGTCGACCTCGGCGCGGGTGGCGATCGCCTCGTCCACGCCGAGCCACCGGGCCAGAGGCTCCACGACCTCCTCGGGCGAGGCCGAGACGAGGAAGATGCGCCGCCCGGCGGCGCGGTGGTCGGCGATCAGGTCGAGCGCCTCGGCATAGACGATCGGCTCGATCACCTCGTCGATCGTCTCCTGCACGATCGCCCGCACGTGCGCCTGCTGCCAGCCCTTCGTGATGGCGAGCGCCTTGTCGCGCATCCTGGCCATGCGCGCCTCGTCGGCACCGAGGTAGAGGAACACCAGGTGTCCGTAGAGCGCCCGCAGGAGGAGCCAGCGCGACAGGAGGCCGGCTCGGCGCAGCGGCCGACCGAAGGCGACCATCGCAGCCTTCGCGATCACGGTCTTGTCGAGGTCGAAGAAGGCGGCCTCCACGGGCGCCACCCTACGAGCGGCCATCCGGTGCCTCCGCCATCCGCCGCGGTGTCCCATGCCACCATTGCCAGCGGGCCGCCGGCCGCGCGATGGTGGCGGTCCGCTTCCCCCGCGCACTGCTCCAACGCGCCCGGGGAGGCTCCCGTGCTCTTCACCTGTTGGTCGGTGAAGGGCGGCGCCGGCACGACCGTGACCGCCACCGCCCTCGCCATCCTGCTCTCGCGCACCTCGCCCGCGGGCGCCGTCGTGGCCGACCTGGCCGGCGACGTCCCGTCCGTGCTCGGCGTCGCCGACCCCCGCGACCCCGGGCTGAGCGACTGGGTGGCGGCCGGCGGCGCGGTCCCGCCCGACGCCCTCGGCCGGCTGGAGCTCGACGTGGGTGGAGGCCTGCGCCTCCTGCCGCGGGGCACCGGTCCGCTCGGCGACGCACGGCGTCTCGCCGTGCTCGGTGCGCTCCTGCGGGCCGACGGCCGTCCCGTCGTCGCCGACTGTGGTGTCGTGCAACCCGATTCCCCGGTGGCCGGTCTCGTCGGTGCCGGCGACCCGTCCCTGCTCGTCACGAGGGGCTGCTACCTCGCCTTGCGCCGCGCCCCGCTCGTCCCGTGCCATCCCACGGGCGTCGTGCACCTCCAGGAGGAGGGCCGGGCACTGGCCGGGCGCGACATCGCCGACGTCGTCGGTGCACCCGTCGTCGCCGAGGTGCCCGTGGAGCCCGCCGTGGCCCGGGCGGTCGACGCGGGCCTGCTACCGAGCCGGTTGCCGAGGGGCCTCGCTCGCGCCCTGCGAGAGCTGTGTTCCGCATGAGCGGCGGCGTCGAGCTCGAGCGAGCCGTGCACGAGCGGGTCGTGAGCCTCGGCTCGAGCGGTGCACCCACCGCCGGCGAGGTCCGCGCCATCGTCCGAGACGCGGCCCCCCTCCTCTCGACGGGGGCGGTGGAGGCGGTCGTCGCCAAGGTGCTGGCCCGCGCCAACGGCATGGGTCCACTCGACCCTCTTCTCGCCGATGCCGCGGTCGCGGACGTGATGGTCAACGGTCCCGGGCCGGTGTGGGTGGAGCGCGCGGGAGCGCTCGAGCGGACCGACGTGGTCCTCGACCGCGCCGAGCTCGATCGCCTCGTGGCCCGGGTCCTCGCACCGCTGGGGCTGCGCGTCGACCGCACGACGCCGATGGCCGATGCCCGCCTGCCCGACGGGTCGCGGGTCAACGTCGTGGTGGCGCCTCTGGCCGTCGACGGTCCGTACCTGACGGTGCGACGGTTCGCCGACCGCCGCATCCCCGTCGAGGGCTTCACCACACCGGAGGTCGCGGAGCTCTTGCGCTGGATGGTCGAGGCTCGCTGGAACGTCGTCGTGTCCGGCGGAGCAGGAGCCGGCAAGACCACGCTGCTGAACGGCGCTGGCCGGGCACATCCCCCGCGGCGATCGCGTCGTCACCATCGAGGACGCGGCGGAGCTGCGCCTGCCCGGCGACCACGTGGTGCGGCTCGAAGCCAGGCCCGCGACCGCCGAGGGGCTGGGCGCCGTCGCGGTCCGCGATCTGGTGCGCAACGCGTTGCGCATGCGACCCGACCGGATCGTCGTCGGCGAGTGCCGGGGCGCCGAGGCGCTCGACGTCCTGCAGGCCATGAACACCGGCCACGAGGGTTCGCTGTCGACGTGCCACGCCAACGGGCCCGAGGACGCGCTGCGGCGCTTCGAGACCATGGCGCTCATGGCCGGGAGCGGCCTCTCGCTGGACGCGGTCCGCGGCCAGATCGGCGCCGCGGTCGACGCGGTGGTCCACGTCGGGCGCGGGCCGGGCGGGCGACGCCAGGTCTGTGCGGTCGGCGAGGTGCTCGCGCCGCACGGTGTCCTCGGCGTCCGCCTCCTCGCCGACAGCCGAGGTCTGAAGGCTGGTCCGAGCCGGCCGCCACGGTGCCCGGCCGAGCCGGTTGCGGGATCCACGAGCCGGCGCGCGGCGGCGTCCGGTGGTGTGGCCGGGAGGGCGGCGTGATGGCTGCGATCCGTGCGTTCGGTGCGAGTGCCGGAGGTTCTGGCGCGTTCGTGTCGGCGTGGGCGGCAGCCTCCGTCGTGGCGTCGGGCGTGCTGGCGACCCGAGCTGCGGACGCCGTCCGGGCGCGGGCTGCCCGGGCGAGGATCCGGCCGCCGGCGCCCCGACCCCGCGGGAGGTTCGCTCTCGACCGGGTGCCCGGCGACCGGCTCCGGTCGCGCGTGCGGGGCGACGAGGAGGCCGCGCTGGCGGGGGTGTTCGAGGACGCGGCCCGCAACCTGCGTTCCGGCGCTTCTCTCGAGACCGGGTTGCGGGATGCGGCCTCCGGCGCGCACCCGACGATCGCCGCGCTGCGCGGCGCGCTGCACGAGGTGGACCGGGGAGTCGCGCTGGCCCCGGCCATCGACCGTTGGGCCGCGGACACCGCCAGTCGCGCCGCTGCGCTCGTGGCGGACAGCGTGGCCGTCGCCAGCCGCGTCGGTGGATCGCCGGCCCGCGCGCTCGACGCCGTGGCGGCGTCGCTCCGCTCGACCGGCGCGGCGCGCCGCGAGGCGAGGGCCCAGGCGGCTCAGGCCCGCGCCTCGGCGTTCGTGCTGGTCACCACCCCGCCCCTCTTCGCGACCGGCGTGGCCCTCACCGACGACCGTGTGGCCCGGGTGCTGTTCCGCACGCCGGCCGGGCTCGGTTGCCTCGCGGCAGGGGTCGCCCTCGAGGTCGCAGGCGCGGCGTGGATGCGCCACCTGGCCGAGGGCTGCGCATGACGGTCCCCATCCCGCTGCTGGCCACCGCATGGGCCTTGCTCGCCGTCGCCGGCTTGTGGCCCCGTCGTCCGCAGGTGCGCGTGCCCGTGCCGGTCGGCGGGTCACGATCGGCGCCAGCGCGCCGGCGGGCGCGGCGCGCGCCGACGCTCAGCCGACCCGTGCTCGCGCTCGGACGGGTCGTGGGACGTGCCGGTCGGGCCCTCACCGGCCGGCCCGCGGATCCGGCCGGCGACTTCCGCCGCGGTGTCGTCGTGGCGGCCACCGGCGCGGTCCTGGTGGTGGCGCCGCTGCTCGTGCCGGTGCCGGCTCTGGTGGCATGGGCGCTGCCACGGGTGCGGG
Organism: Actinomycetota bacterium; assembly: GCA_016185275.1. Classification (GTDB taxonomy): domain Bacteria; phylum Actinomycetota; class Acidimicrobiia; order Acidimicrobiales; family Iamiaceae; genus JACPNX01. Next base: position 19,685 of record JACPNX010000043.1, read on the forward strand.
CGAGGCAGGCGCGTCGCACGGCCGAATCGGCGATGCTCGCCGAGCTCGTCCACGTCGCGGACCTGCTGGTGCTCGCCTTCGGCGCGGGGCTCACCGTCCCTCTCGCGCTCGACCTCGTGGGCGAGCGGGCGTCGGGCCCTGTCGGGCGCGGCCTCGGTGCCGCGCAGCGCCGAGCCGCGCTGGGCCAAGCGCTGCCCGACGAGCTCGAGCGGGCGGCCGCCGCCCTGGGATCCGACGCCCGCCGGCTGGCGAACCTCCTGGCCGGCGCCCTGCGGACCGGCGCGCCCCTCCTCGACCCCCTCGAGCGCCTGGGCGCCGAACTGCGGGCCGACCAGCGCCGTGCCGCCGAAGAGCGGGCTCGCCGCCTCCCGGTGCGCATGCTCTTCCCGCTGGTGCTGTGCCTGCTCCCCGCGTTCGTCGTGCTCACCGTCGTGCCCGTGCTGCTGAGCGCCATGGGCCGCCTCGGCGTCTGATCCCCGGCGCCCGCCAGCGTCGACTCGTCTTCGGACCTCTCGCCGTACCACCGGCCCACCACCCCGCCGAACCGGAGGCCTCCGATGCTTCGTCTCGCCGTGTCCATCCACTCCGCTCTGACCGACCGCTTCCGCACGCTCGCCCGGCCGCACCGCCGCCAGGCCGGGCAGGCCACCGCGGAGTACGCGCTGGTCCTCGTCGCCGCAGCGACGATCGCCGTCCTGTTGATCGCCTGGGCCTCCTCCTCGGGCCGGATCGGCAAGCTCTTCGACGCCGTCTTCAACGTCCTCCAGGGCAAGGTGCGGTGAGTCGGCACCGGAACCGGCGCCGGCGCTGGCGGCTCGAGCCGAGGGCCGGCCCGCTCGTCGCCGGGCGCACGGACCGATGCGGCGGGGTCCGAGCGGACGGGACCGCACGCGCCGGCGGCCGCGGTGGCCGCGAGGGGCAGGCCACCGTCGAGCTGGCGCTCACCTTGCCGGTCGTGCTCATGCTCGTGCTCGCGGTGGTCCAGGTCGGGCTCGTCGTGGCCGCGGACCTGCGCGCCATCCAGGCCGCCCGGGAGGGTGCGCGCGCCGCCGCCGTGGACGCCCGGGTGGGAGCGCCGCGCACCGCCGCCGTCGCCGCCGGGCTCGACGCCTCGCGGTGCACGGTCACCACCGGTCCCCGAGGTGCCCCCGGGACGCAGGTGCGAGTGGAGGTCCGCTGTCGCGTGCCTACCGACGTCCCGCTGATCGGTCCGCTCCTCGGCGACGTCAGCGTCGGTGCCGCCGCCGTGATGCGGGTCGAGACGTGACCCCGGCCGAGCGCCCCGGGGCCCCTCGATCCCGGCGAACCTCCGCATCGGGCAGGAAGCCGGCCCGAGACGTGACCCCGGCCGAGCGCCCCGGGGCCCCTCGATCCCGGCGAACCTCCGCATCGGGCAGGAAGCCGGCCCCGGCCGCCGAATGCTGGCGCCCATGCGACGCCTCCGCCTCGTCCCTGCCGTGGCCGGCATTGCCCTTGCCTCGTCGTTCGCCCTACCGGCGGCCACGGCCAGCTCGGCGGTCGTGGCCTCCGAGACGGTGGGCCGCGCGTCGGTCGGTACGAGCACGGCCGAGTACCGAGCCGCGGCCCGGGGGACGGCGGCGTCCCTGTCGCTGTTCGGCAACGCGATCACGATCGGGGAAGGAACCGCGTCGGTCGACGCCAGCCCGAAGGCGACGGCCGAAGGCTTCGGAGCCAAGATCGTCAACCCGGTCGCCACCAGCACGGCCACGGCCGCGGCCGAGGGCGAGCGCGCCGGCTCGCCCGACGAGGCGTGCAGCCCCCTGTCGCTGCCCCCGAGCCTCCCGTTGCCCGTCGACGCCGTGTCGGGTTGCAGCTCCGCGACGGCCGCCGTCGGCGGTGGCCTGCCGTCGAGCGCTGCGACCGGCCGGGGCGGTGAGATCGCCATCAAGGGCAGCCCAACACTGGCGGGCACGCCGCTGCAGCCGGTCGTGCAACAGGTGCTCGACGGCCTCGGCGGGTTGCTGGGTCGGGTGCCGATCCCGGCGCCCGAGCAGCTCGACCAGGTGACGCAGCTCCTGCGCGACGCGCTGGCCCAGGCCGACCCGACCCTGCTGCGCCTCGACATGGGGCGGAGCACCGCGACGGCGAGCGCGGACGCCACGAAGGTCGTCGCCGAGGGGACCACCGACTCCACGGTGATCACCGTGCTGGAGCGCGCGGAGCTCGGGCTCGATCCGGTCCTCACGATCACGATCGGCAGTGAACGGGCCCGCGCCGTGTACGACCGTGCCGCCCACCAGGCGAGCGCGACCGGCACGTCGGCGCCGGTCGCCGTGGCCGTCGCACCGGACGTGGCCGCACTGCTCGGCCTGCCCAGCGCCCCGATCGAAGCGCCCGAAGGCAGGGCGGTCGACCTCCCGCTGCCCCCGCCGCTCACGTCGAGGATCGCCGTCGACGCCGTCACGACCGACCAACCGTCGCCGTACGAGGCTTCAGCGGCGGCATCGGGCATCCGCGTCGACCTGGGCACGGGTCTGCCTGGGGGCGGCGTGGTCCTCGCGCTGGCCGACACCTCGGCGGCAGTGGCGGGCACACCGATGCCCGCACCGCCCGCGCCCACCACGACCGCACCTCCCGCGGTGCCGGGAGCGCTCCCGCGCACGGGCGGCGACGGCAGGTGGGTGCCGGTCGGAGCCGTGCTCGCCGGCCTCGCCATCCTCGCCTTCGTGGCGGCGCGCCTCGCCGGTGGCGACCCCGCCCTCGCCGGCGCAGCCGCGCCCGGCGGTTCGGCCGCACACGGGGCCTCGGCTGCGCCGGGCGGCTCGGCCGCACACCAGGGCTCGTCCCCACACGGGGGCTCGGCTGCACACCAGGGCTCGGCTGCACACCAGGGCTCGGCCGCACGGCCTGGCGGCCCGGCTGCGCCGGGCGGTTCGGCCGCACGGCCTGGCGGCTCGGCCGCACACCAGGGTTCGGCGCCGCCCGTCGGCGCCGGGGCCGAGCGTCCCGGCCATGACCATCCGACCGGTCGCCGGAGCTGAGGTGATCGGCGCAGCGCTGACCGTCGCGGCCGGCGCAGCGATCGTCCTCATCGCCGCCTTGGTGGCCGAGCGGCGCCGCCTCCCGTCGAGCGACGCGGCTCGGGCGCCGGGCGACGAGCCCCAGGCGGCGGGCGTGCGCCCGGGCGTCCACCGGCGCGGTACCCACGTGGCGCTCACCGCGTTGGCGGCCGTGCTGGCCGTCGCCGCGATCGTCTCGTTCTCGTTCCCCTGGTGGACCGACCGGTACACGCAGGTGCGCCAGATCCAGCTCGGTCGCAGCCTGCAGACGCCGGCTGCCGCCCAGCGCTTCAGAGCCCGCTCCCTGGAGGAGGGCGACAGCGTCACCAGGCTGCGCATCCCGCGCATCGGGCTCGATGTCGTCGTGGTCGAAGGCACGACGCTGTCGGCCCTGCGCGCCGGGGCCGGGCACTACCCGTCGACGCCGCTGCCGTGCGCCTCGGGCAACGTCGGCATCGCCGGCCATCGCACGACCTATGGCCGGCCCTTCAACCGGCTCGATGAGCTCCAACCGGGCGATCGCATCGAGCTCGTCACCCCGGTCGGTCGTTGCACCTACACGGTCGTGAGGGCACCGTTCGTCGTCGCACCGACCGACCTGTGGGTCGTCGCGCCGACGGCCAGTCCCAGCCTCACGCTGACGACGTGCAACCCCAAGGGCTCGGCTCGCCAGCGGCTGGTCGTGCGTGCCGAGCGCGACGCGGCGGTCGCGCCATGACCGCGCCGCCCGACGGCGAGCGCAGCGCGCGGTCCAGGCGGTCAGAGCGGTCCGGGCGGACGGCCGGGCGGTTGCGCGCCGGCGCGTCCGCAGTTGTCGTCGCCGCCGCGGCTGCCGGAGCGGGTTCCGGGTCTGCGGCTGCCGGCGCCTCGGCCTTCCCTGCGGCGGCCGCCGCCAGCGCCTTCCCCTCCGCGGCCGTCGCCGGGGCCTTCCCCTCCGCGGCCTTCCCCTCCGCGGCCGCCGCCAGCGCCTTCCCCTCCGCGGCCGCTGCGGCTGCCGGCGCCGCACCCGCCGACGCGCTGTGGCACGTACGCATCGATCCCCTGGCGGACCCGGTTCGCACCGACCCGGTGGTGGTCACGGGCACCGCCCGCCACGACGTCCTGCGCGTGGACACGGTGACGGTCACCATCGCCCCGGTCGCGGGCATGGCGCTGCCGCCGGCGTGCGGACCTCTCCCCGCACGGCAGGTGCCGGTCGCCGCGGATCGCTTCGACGTCGAAGTGACGCCACGGTGCAACGGCACGTACGTGATGCGAGCCACGGCCCGGGCCAGCACCGTCTCCTCCAGCTCGCCACCCGTCGAACGGACGGTCGCGGTGGAACGCCCGGGACCGGCTCCCGCCGCCCCGCGAGTCTCGGCGACCGCGGGCACCGTGCGCGTGGACTGGGCATCGGCCTCAGCGCCGCCTCCGGACCTCGCGGGCTACCGGCTCGAGCAGGTGGACGGTGCGGGGACGGTGATCGGTGCGAGCGACGTGCCCGCATTGGTCACGTCCACGACGCTCGCAGCTCGTCCGGGTGGCACGTACGCCTTCCGCATCCGGGACGTGCGTTGGGGACGCGGCGGTCCCGGGTCCACCGGCGTCGCCTCCGGGCCGTCGCAGGTCGCCGCCGTGCGCCTCGCCGATCCGGCCGCGCCGGACGCCGGGCCGCAGCCGCGCTCCTGGGGTGACCCGCCTGCCGGCCGCACTCCGGAGACGGGCGCCGCCCTGCTCCCCGGCTTCGGTGCCGGCCGGGCTCCGCTCGCCCGCTCGGGCCCGACCGCGCCGGCCGCCGCAACCGCGCCACCCACGACGCTCGACACGGGCTACCGACCGACGCTCCCGTACGGGCGTAGCGCCCGCGCCGGCACCGGGCCGGGCTCCTCCCTGGGCGCGGCCAGCCCCGACGGCGCACGAGCGCTCCCGGCCGGAGCTCGTGTCGTCGACCGGCGGGTCCCGATGGGCAGGAAGTTCGCCGGCCCCGCGCTCGCGGGTGCCCTGCTGGCCCTGCTGGCGCTGCTGGCCGGCTGGCTGGCGCGGCGCGCCGGCCGGGCCGGCGTGGGCCGTGCCTCCGGATGACCGCCTGAGCGCGGTACCGCGCCGCGTCTGGTCGGCACGGCACCGCACATCCCGTGCTGCGTGCTGCGTGCCGCGTGCGGCGGGGGGCGTCGCGCGGGGAGCCGGGAGCCGGGACCTACGCGGCGGGACCGGAGGAGACGACCGCATCCGTCGCGTCGGCTCCCGCCCCGTCTGCTCCGGCGCCGGCCAGCTCCTCGGGCGCGAGGCCCTCGTCGAGGGCCCCGGTCGCCCGCTGACCCCTGTCGACCCGCCACGTCTCGAAGGCCGCGACCGACGCGCTCAACCACGCGGCTCCGAGCAGCCAACCGCCCGCCACGTCGGTGAGGTAGTGCACGCCGAGGGCCAGGCGCGACAGACCGATGAGGACCAGGAGGAGCGCGGTACCGGCGAGCAGAGGTCGGCGCCGGCTCTGGGCCACCACGGGCAGCAGGATGAGCAGGACGGACCCGTAGACGATGGTCGAGCTCATCGCGTGGCCCGACGGGAAGCTCTTGCCGATGGCGCTGGCGACCGGCTTGTCGAAGCGCGGCCGGGGACGGGCGACGACCACCTTCATGACCGAGTCGACGATCCCGCCGCCGATGGCGGTCACGACGAGGAACGTGATGAGCCGCCAGCTGTGCTGCCGGACGAGCCAAGCCCCCACCACGACCACGACCCCGGCGAGGAAGATCGGCTTGCCGAGGAAGCTGAGGACCTGGAGGGCGTCGACGGCGACGGGCCGGCCCACGACCCGGCCATGCAGCCAGCGGGCCAACCACAGGTCCGCTCGGGTGAACGAGCCGTCGGTGGCCACCTGCTCGAGCAGCAGACCGAAGGGAAGCGTCACGACGACGATGGCGCCGGCGAGCAGCACGAGCCGCAACCCGTAGCGCTCGACCGGTCCGAGCCTGCGGGTCACCGGCTCCGGTAGGCCTCCGTCCACGGCCGACGCCTACCCCTTACGGCCGGGCTACCTCCGCCGGATGCGACGGTCGCCCGGGGAGGGTCGACCGCCCGAGGGCGAGGCGCCGGCGACCACGGCCCGCAGGAGACGGGTCGCGCCCGCCTTGTCGAGCGGCTCGTTGAGGTTGCCGCACTTGGGCGACTGGACGCACGAAGGGCATCCGCTGGCGCACGGGCACCGCGCGAGCACCTCCAGGGTCGCGGCGAGGTGTCGGTCGGCGGCGTCGAAGCCGAGCTCGGCGATGCCGGCGCCTCCGGGGTAGCCGTCGTAGACGACGATGGTGGGCGCTCCGGCGTCGTCAGACCAGGCCGTCGACACGCCACCCACGTCCCAGCGGTCGCAGATGGTGAACAGCGGGAGGATCCCGATGGCGGCGTGCTCGACGGCGTGGAGCGTGCCGGGCCAGTCTTCGACGGCGACGCCGGCGCCGGTCAGGACGCCGGGCGGCACCGTGTACCAGAACGCCCGCGTCGTCAGCGTCGAAGCCGGCAGCTCGAGCGACTCGGCGCCGAGCACGGCACGGGTGCGGACGTCCTTGCGCTGGTAGCCGGTCACGGTCGTCGTGACCCGCACCGGACCGAGGTGCAGGGTGGCCGCGCCCACCGCCCGCCGGTCGTCCACGCCGAGCAACCGGATGTCGGTCGTGGAGCGGGCGACCGTGTAGTCGTCGCCGGACGACGGCTCCACGAGCGCGGTCCGGTCGTCGATGTCGAGCTCGACGACCCGGTAGGCACGGCCCTGGTGCAGGTAGACGGCGCCCGGGTGGACGAGGTCGAACGCCCGGGTCTCGTCGACGGTCCCCACGAGCGAGCCGTCGCGGGTCGCGATGCGGTACTCCCGGGGCGACCCGCTGCGCAGCCCGACACCGTGCGAGGGAACACCCCGCCCCGCCCAGACCGCCTTGACCGGCGGCGGACCGCCCGCCCGCCCGGCCCAGCGCCGCACCTTGAGCCGGTCGGCCTGGACCAGCCGGCGCACCGAGTCGTCGAGGTCGTCGCCCCACCAGCGCGCGTCGTCGGGCGTGAGCGGGCTCTCGTAGGCGGCGCAGGCGAGATGCAGGTCGAGCACCTGCGGGTTGGACGGGTTCACCACGGCCGGCTCTGGTGGCCGGCTGAACAGCTCCGTGGGGTGGGCGCAGAGGTACTGGTCGAGGGCGTCTTCGCCGGCGACGAGTACCGCGAGCGACGTCTGGCGCTCGCGGCCGGCTCGGCCCGCCTGCTGCCAGAAGGAGGCGATGGTGCCGGGGAAGCCGTCGAGCACGCACGCGTCGAGCCCGCCGACGTCGACTCCGAGCTCGAGCGCGGTGGTGGCCACGACGGCTCGGAGCCGGCCGCCGAACAGCTCGGCCTCGATCTCCCGGCGCTCGCTGGGGAGGTAGCCGCCGCGGTACGGGCGCACGGCCCGGGCCAGATGAGGCGGGAGCCGCCGTTGCACATCGGCGGCCACGATCTCCGTGCCGCGCCGGCTGCGGCAGAAGGCGATGGTGCGGTGTCCTTCTTCGACGAGGTCGGCGACCAACCCGGCCGTCAACCGGTGGGCGGGCACGCGGCTGCCGGTGCTCGCGTCGAGCAGCGGCGGGTTCCACAGCGCCACGCGACGCTCGCCCCTCGGGGATCCGTCGTCGACCACGGCCGTCACGGGCAGGCCGCACAGGGCCGAGGCCAGCCGGGCGGGTTCGCCGATCGTCGCCGAGGTGAACACGAACGTGGGCGAGGAGCCGTACCGGTGGCAGAGGCGGCGCAGGCGGCGCAGCACGTGGGCGACATGGGTGCCAAAGATGCCCCGCAGGGTGTGGAGCTCGTCGAGGACGACGAAGCGGAGCCGCATGAGGAAGGTGGCCCAGCGGTCGTGGTGGGGGAGCAGGCCGCAGTGCAGCATCTCCGGGTTGGTGAGGATGACGTTGGCGTGGCGGCGGGCCCAGGAGCGGTCTTCGCGGCCGGTGTCGCCGTCGTATGTGGCAGCCACGAGACCGGGCACGCCGAGCGCGCCGAGACCGCGCAGCTGGTCCTGGGCGAGCGCCTTGGTGGGGAACACGCACAGTGCGGTGCCGGGTCTCACCGGATCGGTGACACTTTCCGCGATGGGCAGCTGGTAGCACAGCGACTTGCCCGACGCGGTGCCCGTGGCGACGGCGACCGAACGACCCGAGCGGACCAGATCGACCGCCCGGGCCTGGTGGGTCCACAGCTCGGCGACGGGCACGCGGTCCGCCACGACGGGCGGCAGCGGGCGTGCCAGCGCCGCGGTCCGTGCAGCGACCGGGGGGAGGACCTCCACGTGCACGGGTGGCACGTCGCCCGTGTGCCGTGACAGCACCTCGGTGATGGCCGCGAACGGGGCGGTGGCGACGGAAACGTCGGTGGTCAGGCTCAAGGCGGTTCCCCCGGAAGGCGGCCACCCTACTTGCAGCCCTGTAGTTCCAGCCATGTGGTGACGACCGCCCGCTCCACCGATGGGTCGCTGGCAGGGTCGGAGCCTCACGGGACCCCTCGTGTAGCGTTCCGGCGACGATTCCCTCGAAGGAGCGCGCGTGGTCGATCTGGGTCTCGATCTGTCGGAACACGGTCGGTGGTCCGTTCTCGCGGTCACCGGCGAGGTCGACGTCGCCACCGCGCCCCGGCTCAGGGAGCAGCTCGTCGAGCTCGTCGGCTCGGGGAAGAACCACATCGTGGTGGACCTCGAAGGCGTCGAGTTCCTGGACAGCACCGGGCTCGGTGTCCTCGTTGGCGCTCTCAAGCGAGTGCGCACCTCCGACGGCGACCTCGCCCTCGTGTGCACCGAGCCCCGGATCCTCAAGGTGTTCGAGATCACCGGGCTGACCAAGGTCTTCACCATCCACCGCTCGGTCGACGAAGCGACCGCCGGCTGACCTCGCGGTGGCCGAGGTCGTACAGATCGAGGTCCCCGCTCGTCCCGAGTACCTCGCGCTCGTCCGGTTGCTCGTCGCCTCCGCCACGGCGACCGCTCCGCTCTTTGCCGACGAGCGCCTCGACGACCTCCGTCTCGTCATCTCCGAGGCCTGTACCAACGCGATGGAGGCGCAGCAGCGAGCCAGCGCGGACGGCCGTCCCGAGCAGCCGATCCGCGTGCGTTGCGTCGTCGACCCGGAGAAGGTGGAGCTCGAGATCCGCGACCACGGCGGCGGTTTCGATCCCTCGGTGCTGCGCCAGCACCCGCCGGTGTCGGACCCGGCCCGGCTGGACCACGAGCGCGGTCTCGGCATCACGCTGATGCGGATGCTGGCCGACGAGCTGGAGTTCGACCCCGTCCCCGGCGGCACGGTCGTGCGCCTCACGATCCTGGCCCTGCCGCCCGCCGGTGCCGCGTGAGCGACGACGCAACGGGGCCATGAGCGACGGGGACGGAACCGACGGCGAGGTGCTCCCCAAGCCCGACGCACTGCTCGCGCTGCACGGCGTGACCGAAGCGCTGTTCGAGACGCTGCGGGCCTGGTTCGACGTGCCGGTGTCGGTGGCCCTCGACCTGAGCGACATCGACGCAGCCGTGGCGGAGCTGGCCGATCCGACGATGATCGCGGCGCTCGCCATGCGCAAGCTGCAAGCCCTGCGCCTCCTCGCCACCCCGGGGGTGCGCACGGCCACCGACGTCGTCGTCGCCATCATCGGCGACCTCGAGCGCGCGCTGGTGCAGGCCCCGGGCATGCGGCTCCGGGTCCAAGCGGAGACCACCGACTGGGACCTGGCCCTCGCCGAGCTCGACTCGGGCGGCGGCCCGCCCGACACGCCGGCGGCGGTGGACGACGAGGACGTCGAGGTGACGCGCTTCCGCGACCTGCACGCCCGGCTGCACGAGGCCGTGTACGCGGTGGTCGAGGCGTCGGACGGGGAGATCCGCGTCTTCGAGTGAGTCGTCTCCAGGGACGGGCTCGGCATCGAGGCCCTCGTGCCGATCGCCCGCCGTGCGGGCGGCCGCACCGGCGTGGCGGCCGGCGGCGCCGGCGGTTCGTGGATCCCGGCGGCACTACCCTGGCCGCCAGGTGTGCCGGGAAGCCTGGTCGGCGGTCCTGTCTCCGCGACCCCGAGGGCCCGACCGCATGGGCGACGCACACCACCAGCCTGGCCCGGCGGCCGCCGATGCCGTCCGCCCCACGTTCCTGCACAGCGAGCGTGCCCTCGCCCGGTACCTGGCCCGCCCGGTGGCCCGCTTCCTCGCCGTCGAGGCGGCGGGTGGTGTGCTGCTCCTCGTGGCCACGGTCGTCGCCCTGGTGTGGGCGAACTCGCCGTGGCGCGCGTCGTACACGTCGGTGTTCACCACCGAGATCGCGGTGCGGATCGGTGGGTTCGGTCTCGGCGGTGACCTGACCCGGTGGATCGACGACGGGTTGATGAGCGTGTTCTTCCTCGTCGTCGGGCTCGAGATCAAGCGTGAGGTCGTGGCCGGCGAGCTGCGCGACCGCCGCACCGCGGCGCTGCCCGCGGTCGCCGCCGCCGGCGGGATGGTGGTGCCGGCGCTGGTCTACGCCGCGGTCAACGCCGGGACGGTTGCCGGGCGCGGATGGGGCATCCCGATCGCCACCGACATCGCCTTCGCCGCGGGCGTGCTCGCCGTCCTCGGGCGCCGGGTGCCCCGCGAGCTGAAGGTCTTCCTGCTGGCCCTGGCCATCGTGGACGACATCGGCGCCATCGTCGTCATCGCGCTCTTCTACGGTGGCGAGCTGCAGGTGGCGTGGCTGGCCGGCGCCGCCGCGGTGGTGGGCCTGGTGGTGGTGCTGCGGCGGCTGCACGTCGCCCCGGTGGTCCCGTACGTCGGGCTGGGCCTGGCGCTGTGGTTGGCCTTGCGGGAAGGCGGGGTGCACCCGACCCTCGCCGGGGTGGCGATGGGGTTGCTCGCCCCGGCCACGCCGTTCCAGCCCCCCGAGGTCACCGACGCCATCGTCGACCGGCTCGAAGGGCGGCCTGAGCTCAACGCCCGGGAGGTCCACGGCGTCTGGTCGGTCATCCGGGGTTCGGTGCCGCTGACCGAACGGCTGGAGGACCTGCTCCACCCGTGGACGAGCTACGTGGTCGTCCCTGTGTTCGCATTGGCCAACGCCGGCGTGCCCCTGACCGGGGCCGCCGTGAGCGGAGCGCCGCGGGTGGCGGCCGGCGTGGCGCTCGGGCTGGTGGCGGGCAAGGCGGTGGGCATCGCCGGCACCTCCTGGCTCGCGGTGCGGCTCGGTGTGGGGCGGTTGCCGCCGGCGGTCCGCTGGGCGCACCTCGTCGGCGCGGCCCTGCTCGGCGGCATCGGCTTCACCGTCTCGTTGTTCGTCGCCGGCCTGGCCTTCGACGGCGCCGCCGCACCGACCGCCGCCGCCAAGGTCGGCATCCTTGGCGGTTCGCTGGCGGCCGCCGTGGCGGGCAGCACGGTGCTGCTGGTGGCGGCTCGCCGGCGGTGACGTGGCGGCCGGCGCCGCCGCGACCCTCGGGCGTCCTGGTGCCGGTGCCGGCCGGGTCAGGGGCGCTCGCCTCGCACGGGGGCGAGCGTGTCCCGGAGGCGCAGGGCGCTGGGATGGCCGGCCCCGAGCAGCTCCTCGCCCCAGCCGACCGCGTCGCCGGCATCCACCGACCCGGCCTCCCCCATGGCCTCGATGTCGGCCCAATCCTTGGTCCGGGCGAAGAAGGCCTTGAAGACGCACAGCACCGTGCAGTCCAGAACCGGGATGGTGGTGCCCGAGAACGGCACGTGGCGCACTCGATCGGCGGCGGCCCGAGGTCGCTGCGGCGCCGGCCCCGAGTCGGCGGTGAGGACCAGATCGCCGCTGGCCCGGCGGTCGCTGGAAGGCACGGTTCCATGGTCGCATCCGGTGCCCGCGCCGCACGATCCCCGACCCCGACGGCGGGCGCGGTCACCATCGGTGTTGACACCGGCGTCGAGCGGGTCCATAACCTCCCGTGCCGTGCCCAGATCCCTCGTGATCGTCGAGTCCCCCGCCAAGGCCCGCACCATCGCGGGCTTCCTGGGCGGCGACTACGTCGTCGAGTCGTCGATCGGGCACGTGCGCGACCTGCCGCCCAAGGGCCTCGGCGTCGACGTGGACAACGGCTTCAAGCCCACCTACGAGGTCCATCCGAGCAAGAAGGACGTGCTGCGCCGGCTCAAGTCGCTCCTGAAGGACGCGGACGAGCTGTACCTCGCCACCGACGAGGACCGCGAGGGTGAGGCGATCTCCTGGCACCTGCTGGAGGAGCTCAAGCCCCGGGTGCCGGTGAAGCGGATGGTCTTCCACGAGATCACGCGGCCGGCCATCGAGCGCGCCATCGACGAGTGGCGCGACATCGACTACGGCCTGGTCGACGCCCAGGAGACCCGCCGCATCGTCGACCGCCTCTTCGGCTTCCCGGTCTCGAGCGTGCTGTGGCGCAAGGTCAACCAGGGGCTGTCCGCGGGCCGGGTGCAGAGCCCGGCCGTGCGGCTGGTCGTCGAGCGTGAGCGTGAGCGCATCGCCTTCCGCTCCGCGGGCTACTGGGACCTCGCCGCCACCTTCCCCGGCCAGTCGGCCACCGTCACTGCGTTCACGGCGACGCTCGTCGGCGTCGACGGCGCCCGCGTCGCGACCGGTCGCGACTTCGACGACCGCGGTCAGCTGAGGGGCGACGCCCGCGTCCTCGACGAGCCTGAGGCGCGCGGCCTGGCCGGCCGCCTCGAGGGCGCGACCTTCACGGTCCGCTCGGTCGAGGAGAAGCCGTTCACGTCCCGGCCCAAGCCGCCGTTCATGACGTCGACCCTGCAGCAGGAGGGGGGCCGCAAGCTGCGCCTGTCCTCCGCGCAGGTGATGCGGCTGGCGCAGGGCCTGTACGAGCGTGGCTACATCACCTACATGCGTACGGACAGCACGGCGCTGTCGGAGACGGCGGTGAGCGCGGCGCGCACCCAGGTGCGCGAGCTGTACGGGCCCGAGTACCTGCCCCAGGCACCGCGCACGTACGCCGGCAAGGTGAAGAACGCACAGGAGGCCCATGAGGCGATCCGCCCGGCGGGTGAGGCGTTCCGCACGCCGGCCTCGCTGCGGGGCGAGCTGAGGGGCGACGAGCAGCGCCTGTACGAGCTGATCTGGATGCGCACGATCGCGTCGCAGATGACCGACGCCCGGGGCCGGTCGGTGACCGTGCGGCTCGGTGCCGTGGCGCCGGCCTCGGCCGGCGGGGTGGGCGACGGTTCGGCCACCGACACCGAGTGGACGGCGTCGGGCCGCACCATCACGTTCCCCGGGTACCTGCGGGCCTACGTCGAGGGCTCCGACGACCCCGAGGCCGACCTCGACGACCGCGAGTCGCTCCTGCCGCCGCTCCGCGAGGGCGACGCCCTCACCGGTGCCGACATCGAAGCCCGCGGCCACACGACGAGCCCGCCGGCCCGGTACACCGAGGCGTCGCTCGTGAAGCGGATGGAAGAGCTCGGCATCGGCCGTCCGTCCACCTACGCGTCGATCATGCAGACGATCCAGGACCGGGGTTACGTTTGGAAGAAGGGTCAGGCCCTGGTGCCGACGTGGACCGCCTTCGCCGTGGTCCAGCTGCTCGAGAGCCACTTCCACGACCTGGTCGACTACTCGTACACGGCCCGGATGGAGGACGACCTCGACTCGATCGCGTCCCGAGTCCTCCAGCGCGATCCGTGGCTCCACCGGTTCTGGTTCGGTGAGGACGCACCCGGCGACGCCTCGGCGGGCGACCGCCGCGAGGAGCACCGGCCCGGGCTCAAGGAGCTGGTCGACACCGCGCCGGAGGCCGTCGACGCCGCGGCCATCAACACGATCCCGATCGGTCGCGACAGCGACGGCGTCGAGATCGTCGTGAAGCCCGGCCGGTACGGGCCGTACATCAAGCGGGGAGACGACACCGCCTCAGTGCCCGACGACCTCGCGCCCGACGAGCTGACCGTCGAGCGGGCCCTCGAGCTGCTCTCGGCTCCCCGCGAGGACAGGGTGCTCGGCACCGACCCCTCGACGGGACTGCCGGTGCTCGTGAAGCCCGGACGGTTCGGGCCGTACGTGCAGCTCGGCCAGCCCGGGGAGGGCGCGAAGGACAAGCCCCGCACGGCATCGCTGTTCGCATCGATGAGCGTGGAGACCGTGGATCTCGACGAGGCGCTGCGGTTGCTGTCGCTGCCTCGGGTGGTCGGCGTGGACCCCGAGTCCGGCGAGGAGATCACCGCCCAGAACGGTCGCTACGGCCCGTACCTCAAGAAGGGCACCGACAGCCGCAGCCTCGACGGCGAGGAGCAGCTGTTCACGGTGACGCTCGACGACGCGCTGCGCATCTTCGCGGAGCCCAAGCGCCGGCGGGGGCAGCGGGCCGCCGAGCCGCTGAAGGCACTGGGCGACGACCCGGTTTCGGGCAAGCCGGTGGTGGTCAAGGAGGGACGGTTCGGTCCCTACGTCACCGACGGTGCCACCAACGCCAGCCTCCGCAAGAGCGACGACCCCGAGACGATCACGATCGAGCGGGCGGCCGAGCTGCTGGCCGACCGGCGCGAGCGCGGCCCGGTGAAGAAGGCGGGGTCCCGGCGCGGCACCGCGAAGAAGGCGGCCGGCGCCAAGAAGGTCGCCGCCAAGAAGCTCCCGGCGAGGAACGCCGCGGGGACCAGGAAGGCCGCGGGGACCAGGAAGGCCGCCGCGACCAAGAAGGGCTCCACCCGGAAGCCCGCGGCCGGGAAGCCCGCTGGGGCCACGAAGGCGGTGGCCCGCAAGCCCCCGGGCTGACGGGACGCGGCGCGGAGCGCACGGGCGCGAGGTGGTCGCAGCCGGCCCCGGCGCGCATCGCCGTGGCACCGCGTGCGACGGCAATAGCCTCGTGCCGTGGCGGACCCGGTCCATGACCATCCCCCCGCGCCGCCCGACCTCGCGGGCTCGGCCGCGGCCTTCGCGCTGACCGACGGGTCCGGCGCCACCAGTGGCACCGACGCGCCCGGCCGCCCGGGCGCCCAGCCGGCGGCGGACGATCGAGCCGGTCCCCACCCAGCCACGGGCTCGGACCCCGAGGGCCCCGGCGGGCGGGCGCAGTGGCAGGAGCGGATGTTCGCCTCGCCGCTCTACTCCAGGCTGTGGCGCGCCCAGGTCGTGTCCTCCATGGGCGACTGGATCGGGTTCCTCGCCATCGCCGCGGCGGCCGCGCGCGTCGGCGGCGGCAGCCCGGAGACGGCCGTCGGTCTCGTCATGTCCGCCCGCATCGCGCCCGGGTTCTTCCTCGGACCGATGGCCGGCGTGCTCGTCGACCGCTGGGACCGCAAGAAGGTCATGGTCGCCTGCGATCTCGGCCGGGCGGCAACGTTGGCCTTCCTGCCGTTCATCACCCGGGTCTGGCAGCTGCTGCTGGCCTCGCTCGTGCTCGAGGTCTTCACCCTGCTGTGGTCGCCGGCCAAGGAGGCGTCGGTCCCGAACCTCGTGCCCTCGAACCGCCTGGCCACGGCCAACTCGCTCTCGTTGGTCGCGGCCTACGGCACGTTCCCGTTCGCGTCCGCGCTGTTCGCGCTGCTCGCCCGCGTCGCCCAGGCGCTCGGCGGCATCGCCGCGCTCGGGTCGCTGAAGGTGAACCAGGAGTCCGTGGCGTTCTGGTTCGACGCGGCGACGTTCGGCCTCTCCGCGCTGATCATCTTCCGGCTGCCCCTCCCGAGGTTGAGCCGAGCCGAGCGAGCCGAGCGAGCCGACCAACCGCAGACGCACGGTCTCGGCAGCGAGGAGTCGCCGCCGTCGTCGGTGGCGTCGGCGATCACCGAGCTGCGCGAGGGGTGGCGGTACATCTTCTTGAACCCCGTCGTACGGGCGGTGAACCTCGGCCTGGCCACCGGGCTCGTCGGCGGCGCCATGGTGGTGCCACTCGGACCGGTGTTCTCGAAGGAGGTGCTCGGTGCGGGCACGCCCGGCTTCGGCCTGCTCACCACCGCGCTCGGCCTCGGTGTGGCCATCGGGATCCTGCTCGTCTCGCTCCTCCAGAAGCACGTCCCCCACGCGCGGGTCTTCACGCATGCCGTGCTCGTGGCAGGGTGCTCGATCGTGCTGGCGGCGAGCATGTCGTCGCTGGCGGGCGCCGCGTCGAGCGTCGCCCTGCTGGGCATCGCCGCCGGTGGTGTGTACGTGCTCGGGTTCACCCTCCTCCACGAGAACGTCGACGACCAGCTGCGGGGCCGCATCTTCTCGGCGCTCTACACGCTCGTGCGGCTGTGCGTCCTCATCGCGTTCGCGGTCGCCCCGCTGTTGTCGGGCGTCCTGGGCGGCCTGTCCCGCCGGCTCCTCGGCGACTCCCGGTTCACGGTCGGCGGCCTCACGGTGTTCGTGCCCGGCGTGCGGCTGACGTTGTGGCTCGCGGGCCTCATCATCCTCGCCGCCTGGGTGCTGACGTCCCGCTCGCTGCGCGGCGTCGACCGGGCCCACGATGCGGCAGGCGACGGTTGACCGGCCGCTTCGTCGCCTTCGAGGGTGGTGAGGGATCGGGCAAGTCCACCCAGGCCAAGCGGCTCGCCGATCGCCTCGGCGCGGTCCTCACCCGTGAGCCGGGCGGCACCGCGGTGGGCGCGCGGATCCGCAGCCTCGTGCTCGACCCGGCCACGACCGGGCTGGCCGACCGGGCCGAGGCCCTCCTCATGGCCGCGGATCGGGCGCAACACGTCGAGCAGGTCGTGCGGCCGGCGCTCGCCGCCGGGCGTGATGTCGTCACCGACCGCTTCTTCGGGTCGTCGCTGGCATACCAGGGGTTCGGCCGCGGGCTGCCCGTCGGCGACCTCCGGCGGCTGTCGTTGTGGGCCACCGCCGGCCTCGAACCCGACCTCGTCGTGCTCCTCGACGTGCCCGAGGAGGTGGCGGTGGCCCGGCTCACCGCCGCCCCCGACCGGGTGGAGGCCGCGGGGGCCGAGTTCCACCGGGCCGTGCGCGCCGGGTTCCGCGAGCTCGCCCGCGAGCACGCCGACCGCTGGGTCGTGGTGGACGGCACGCCTGCCCCGGCCGAGGTCGAGGCGTCCGTGCTGGCCGTCGTGTGCGAGCGCCTCGGGCGCTGACGTAGCCGGGCGCTGACCAGGTCGGCCGGCGCCGGCGTGACCGGCGCGGGCGTGGGGTCGGCCAACATGGCGGGCCGTGAGCGACGACGACCCCTGGAGCACCGTGCCCGGCCAGCCCGCGGCGATCCGGCTCCTGCAGGGGGCCGTCGCCGCGCCCGTCCACGCGTACCTCTTCGTCGGCCCCGAAGGTCACGGCAGCCGGGCCGCGGCGCGCGTGTTCGCCGGGGAGATCCTCGCCACCGGGGCCCACGACGCGCCGGAGCGCGACCGCCACCGCCGCCTGGCCGCGACCGAGCAGCACCCTGATCTCGTCGTCGTCGAACCCGAGGGGAACACGGTGCGCCGCGACGAGGCGCGCCGGCTGGTCGAAGAGGCCTACCGCACCCCGACCGAGGGGCCGCGCAAGGTCCTGCTCGGCTCGGGTTTCGAGGCACCCGAGCCGGAGGCCATGGCGCTGCTGCTCAAGACGGTCGAGGAGCCGCCACCCGGGCGGGTCTTCGTGCTGTTGGCGGACGACGTGCCTCCGGAGCTGACGACCATCGTCTCGCGCTGCGTGCGGGTCGAGTTCCCGGCGTTGCCCACCGCCACCGTGACAGCCGCCCTCACCGGTGCCGGCCTGGACCCCGAGCGCGCCGCCGAGGTGGCCGCCGTCGCCCACGGAGACCTCAGCCGAGCCCGCCTGCTCGCCAGCGACGACCGGCTGGCGCTGCGCCTCGCGGCGTGGCGTGCCGTCCCCGAACGCCTCGACGAGACCGGCGCGACCGTGGCGCGCCTCGTGGACGAGCTGCGCACCGCCATCGACGCCGCCGCCGTGCCCCTCACCGAGCGCCAGCGGACCGAGGCGGCGGCCGTGCAGGAGCGCGCCGAGCGCTACGGCCAGCGCGGGTCGGGAGCCCGCGACCTCGAGACGCGCCACCGGAGGGCCATGCGCCGCCTTCGCACCGACGAGCTCCGCATGGGTCTGGCCGAGCTGGCCCGTCGCTACCGGGACGAGCTGGCCGTGACCGCGGATCCCGAGCCGGTGCTCCAGTCGTTGCGGGCGGTCCACTTGTGCGCCGACGCACTGGTGCGCAACCCCAACGAGGAGCTCGCCCTGCAGGCACTGCTGCTGCGGCTCGCCCCGTTGCGCTGAGCGTCGGGGGCGCCATCTGTGCCCCCCGAGGGGCTGGAGGAGCGACTGCTACGTTGTCCGGCTGCGCCCGGATAGCTCAGTCGGCAGAGCGGCTCACTCGTAATGAGCAGGTCGTGGGTTCGATTCCCACTCCGGGCTCCACGCCAACGAGCGCGCCGGCATGGCACGTTCGGTGCGCCGGTCGAGGATCGCGCCTATCGTCGCCGGGCCGCCTGTGGGAGACAGGTGGGCATTGACACGGAGGGGCGACGGCATGACGGGACAACCGCCGATGGGTGGACAGTACGGCGCGCCCGGAGCACCGCCGCCGGGCGGGATGCGGCCGCCCGGCGGACCGGGCCCCGGTTGGTGGCTTGGCGGTGTGAACTACTCCATCTTCGACTCGAACCGCGGGAAGGGCGGCAACTGAGGGGCTCCCGAGCGGGCGGCGCAGCCGTCCCGCCGGCGCCTCCGCCCCTGCGCACGGCGGCGGCTGCCCGCAGGTGGCCGCGGCCGCGGTCCGGTCGTGCGGCCCGGCGCCGTTCGGTGCCGGCGCAGGCAGCCGCTAGTGTGACGTAGGTCGCTCGGAGCTGCCCCGCGGGCGGGGCCTGGCTCGACGGAGAGCCACGAGATCAGCCCGCGCGCTGAACCACCGGCGCCACCGCCACCGCCACCGCCACCGCCGCCGGCTCGGCTGCGGTGCACCGCCAGAGGCCCGCCTGGAGGCACCCCCGTGACCGTGAGCAACCCAGACCCGACGCCCCCCGACGACCCGATCTGGGCGGAGGTCGACGCGCGACGGCGCCGCCGCAAGCAGGTGCTCGCCCTGATCGCCCTCGAGCTCGTGGTGGCCGGGCTCGTGGTCGCGGTCCTGCTCGCCAGGACGGGGCGTGGACCGGCGGCCAGCCGCGCCGCCGCCGACCGGAGCGGGGCCACCACGGCGACGACCGCATCCACCACCACCGTCGCGCGGACCAAGGTCGACGCCGCGTCGGTGACCCGCCCGGCGAGACGCGCCTCCACGCCGTCGACGGGCGGCACGACGACGACCGGACCCGCCACCACCACGACCCTCACGCGGTCGCTTCCCGATCTGCCCCGGGCCGATCTGACCAAGCCCGTGCAGAGCCCGGTCGGCTACTACCGCGGCGGCAAGCTGTACCTCGAAGGCTCGGTGCCGAACATGGATGTGGCCGAGCGCTACTACCGCAAGGCGGTCGGCATCCTCGGTGAGGCCAACGTCGTGGTGCGCGCCCGGCTCGACCCGCGGGCGCCGGCCGGGCCGGCGAAGGTCTTCGTGCAGGAGCGGTTCGCCTTCCCCAGCGGTTCCGCCGTCGTCGACGACCGGTACAAGTCGCTGCTCGATCTCGGCGTGATCGCCTTGCAGAGGATCCCGGAGGCGATGCTCGTCATCACGGGCTACACCGACAACGTCGGCCCCGCGGACCTCAACCAGCGGCTGTCCGAGATGCGTGCCCAGGTCGTCGTCGACTACATGGTCGCCCGCGGCATCCCCGCGGACCGCGTGATCGCCGTGGGAAAGGGCGAGAGCGCGCCGGTGGCCGACAACCGCACGCCCGAGGGCCGAGCCGAGAACCGGCGGATCGAGGGCGTGCTCATCGGCATCATGCCCTGAGGCGGCTCGCGGACGCCCCGGCCGCATCACGCCGGGCGGCTCATGGCGCGCCGTGCCCCGGGTGCCGTTCGAG
The DNA here is from genome assembly GCA_016185275.1 of Actinomycetota bacterium. Taxonomy (GTDB): domain Bacteria; phylum Actinomycetota; class Acidimicrobiia; order Acidimicrobiales; family Iamiaceae; genus JACPNX01. The sequence goes on from JACPNX010000043.1 coordinate 39,521, forward strand.
GTGCTCCAGGAGGTGCCGGTGCAGGTCGTCCGGCGCGACGTCGGGGATCCAGTGGCTCACACCCTCGAGCACCACGAACCGGTAGGGCGCCTCGACGTGGTCGCCGGTTCGTTCCGCCGCGGCGCGCCCGAGCGCGGTGTCGCCGGTGCTCCACACGTACATCGTCGGCACCAGCGACGGCCCGGTGGCGGCCAGGCCCGGACCGTTGGCGCGGTACCAGGCCAGAGCCCATGGCAACGCACCCGTCGCCTCCATCGAGCGGGCCACCTCACGGGCGCGATCCGCCGGCAGGCCGCTGCGCTCGAGCGCCCGCCCGAGACCTCGGTGCCCGCCCGCGCCGAGCAGCCGCTCCGGCAGCCACGGCATCCGGAAGAACGGGATGTACAGCGATCGCAGCGCCTGCCCCCGGTGCATGGCGCGGGCCATCGCGCGCGGGTGCGGCGTGGAGACCGACACGAAGGAGCGGAGCCGGTCGGCGTCGCGGGCGGCGAGGTGCCAGCCCACGGCGCCCCCCCAGTCGTGCCCGACGACGTGGAAGCGATCCAGACCGAGGGCGTCGCCGATGCCGATCACGTCGTCGGCCAAGGCCTCCATGCGGTAGGCCGAACGCCGGTGCGGCTGGGCGGTCGGGGCGTAGCCGCGCTGGTCCGGCGCGAGGGCGCGGTAGCCGGCGTCGGCCAGTGCGGTGAGGGCCGGCTCCCACATGGCGCTCGTCTGCGGGAAGCCGTGGAGCAGCACCACGGGCACCCCGTCGTCGGGACCGGCGCTGCGCACCGGGAAGGTGAGCGATCCGAGCGTGACCGTGCGCGTGGTGGTCGATGAGGCGGCCATGGGGTCAGCCTGGCCGGGCCGGTACGGCGCCGTCGAGGCGGGGCGGCGGACCGCGGGTCGGGTTTCGTGCCGCCGCCCTCGCGGGTAGCCCCGGCCCGTGGAGTCGGTCGGCGGGTACGAGCTCGAGGCGCTGATCGGCCGGGGCGCGGCCGGCACCGTCTGGCGGGCCCACCGGCCCGGCCCGGTCGCCCAGGCGGTGGCCGTGAAGAGGGCCCGGGTGGTGCCCGGCGCGGCTGGGGCGGCGCGGCTGCGCGACGAGGCCGCCATCCTCGCGGAGCTGGACCATCCGCACATCGTGCGGATCCTGGACGTCCTCGAAGACGGCGACGACGTGGCCATCGTGATGCAGCTCGCCAAGGGCGGGTCGCTGCGCGACCTGCTGGCCGAGCGGGGGACGCTCGGCCCCGGGCAGGTGGTGGCCCTGCTCGCGCCCGTGGCGTCGGCCTTGGGTTCCGCGCACCGCAACGGCGTCCTCCATGGCGACGTGAAGCCCGCCAACATCTTGTTCACCACGGACGGCGAACCGCTGCTGTCGGACTTCGGTGTCGCCCGCAACCTGGTCACCGGGGCGGGCGCCACCGGTCAGGTCGCCGGCACCGCCGCCTACCTCGACCCCGAGCTGCTCACCACGGGGCGGCCGGAGCCGCGCAACGACATCTACGCCCTCGGTGTCGTGGCCTACCTGATGCTCACCGGCCACCTGCCTCACGACGGGCCGACGATCGAGGCGCTCCTGCTGGCCGCCGATCAGGGGCGCCACGCCTCGCTGCGCGGACACCACGGCGTCCCCGAGGCGCTGGGCGGGGTCGTCGAGTCCGCCATCGACCGCTCGCCGGGCCGGCGCCCGGCCACCGCCGAGGACCTGGCCCACGCCCTGCGGTCCTCGGTCGCCCCTCACCTCGTCGTGCTGCCGGGCACGCCGTTGCGGGCCGGCGAGGCCGTGCCGCCGGCCGGGTCGCCCCACGACGCCGCCGGCCACGTGGACGGCGGCAGCTCCGCGGCCTTGGTGGTGGCCCGGCCGGCCGAGCGGGTCGTCGACGCCGACCTGGAAGCGTTGGTGGCCGCCGAGGTCGACGAGGAAGGGTCGGTGCCCGGGGCAGGCCGGCACGGCACCCGGCTGTTCGGCCCTCGCCCGCCCGGGCCGCCGGAGCCCGCCCCCGCAGCGGACCGGCGCGGGGCGCTCGTGGCCGTGTTCGCGACGATCGCCCTGTTGCTGGCCGGGCTGGTGTGGTGGCGGGCGCGCGCCGAGCCGACCACCGCCGTGGCGTCGGTCGACGTGGCGCGCCGCCCGCCCACCGCCTGCCCCGAGCTGGTCCCCGTCCCCGTCCCCGCCGGCGCCCGTCGACTCCGGGCCGACCTGCGCGGCGACGGCTGCCCGGTGCCGGTGGTCTGGACGGGCACCGAGATGGACCTCAGCCTCACGCCCGGCGACCGGGCGCCGCGGCGCTTCGACGTCCGGCGCTTCCTCACGCGCTGGCGTAGCGACCGCCTCGGCGGGCAGCTCGTGTTCGGCGACTGGAACTGCGACGGCGTCGAGTCGCCCGCCCTGTATGACCCCGGATCCGGCGCCGTCTACTACTTCGCCCGGATCCCGCTCGACGACCGGACGGGAGCGATCGGGACCGAGCGCGAGGACCGCACGGGGCTCCGGCGCGGCGAGGCACGGGTCTCGCGCCGCAACGGTGGCTGCGACGAGGTCGTCGTCGCTCGCACCGCTTGACGGTTCCCCTCGCCAGGTCGCGGACTTGGCAGACTGCGCACGCGACCAGAGGAGGCACCGCAGATGGCGGGATGGGGCGACGATCCGACACTCGCCGAGCTCCGCACGCTCGTCTACGAACAGGGCTGGCGGCCGGTCGAGGTCCATGACTCCACCGGGGGCGACACCGTCGTGGTCGACAAGGACGGCGAGCGACGCACGTTCAGCTCGGACCACATCGCCTTCCACCGGTTCGTCGAGGGCCTTCGGGAGGACTTCGGCGTGTAGCGCTCGGGTACCGTCGTCGGTGATGGCCGATCAGGCGACCTTCGCAGAGCAGGCGATGCCCCTCATGGCCTCGCTCTACTCGGCCGCGCTGCGCATGACCCGCAACCCTTCGGACGCCGAGGACCTCGTGCAGGAGACGTACCTGAAGGCGTACCGCGCCTTCGCCGGGTTCGAACAGGGGACCAACCTCAAGGCCTGGCTGTACCGCATCCTCACCAACACGTTCATCAACATCTACCGGGCGAAGAAGCGCCGGCCCGACGAGACCGAGCTCGACGAGGTGGAAGACCTCTACCTGTACCGGCGCCTCGGGGGCATCGAGGCGGCCACCCTCGGGCGTTCGGCCGAGGACGAGCTGATGGACATGTTCACGGAGGCCGAGATCAAGACGGCGCTCGAGGACCTGCCCGAGCAGTTCCGCATGGCCGTGCTGCTCGCCGACGTCGAGGGCTTTTCGTACAAGGAGATCGCCGAGATCCTCGACATCCCGATCGGCACGGTGATGAGCCGCCTACACCGGGGAAGAACCGGCCTGCAGAAGCGGTTGTACGACTTCGCCACGACGCGGGGCCTGGCCGACCGGCCCGATCCCGACCCCGGCGGCTCCGCCGGTCACGACGTGGCCACACCGTCCCGACGCACGAGCTGAGCGATGTCCGACTGCAACGACGCCCTCCACGAGCTCTACGAGTTCATCGACGGCGAGCTCACCGCGGAACGGCGCGCGCTCATCGAGGGCCACCTCCACCGGTGCTCACCGTGCCTCGAGGCGTACGACTTCCACGCCGAGCTCCGCATCGTCGTGTCGCAGAAGTGCCGCGAGGAGGTCCCCGAGGCGCTACGCCGGCGCATCGCCTCGGCGCTCGACGCCGAGCCCGGCGGCACGGCGCCCGCGTAGGCCCGCCGCTCGCATAGGCACGGCCAGCCAGCCAGCCAGCCAGCCAGCCAGCCGGCCGCCCGCTCGCCGCCGGCGCCGGCCGCATCGCCCGCCCGGAAGGTCCGTATTGGTGGGGCTCGTCCCTGCTGTGTGGCGGAGGTCACCGACCGCTCCGGAATGGCCCCGTTCGACGGGGACGTTGGCGACGCCATGGGTGAGCTTTCGATGAGCGGGGAGAGGTTCACGAGCGCGGATCAACCCTCACTGCGGTACGGCAAGGGTCGGGTGTGCGCCGAGGACGGGTGCGAGACGAAGCTCTCGATGTACAACGACGGCGACTTCTGCGCGCTGCACCACCCGATGGAGGCGCCCCGCATGCGGGGCAAGAAGATCGCCTGACGCAGGCCCACCGCGGGTCGGCACCGGACCGCCGGGCCCGCTGCTGCCGTCCGGCGGGACGGCGCTCCACCACCTGCGGATGATGCGGGAATCGGTCGGGAGCACTCCTAGGATCGGCGCATGCTCTTCGCCGCCAAGGTGTGGTCGTTCTGGCTCGGCGTCTTCGTGGCTGCCGGCGGTGTGCTCACCATGATCGCCGTCGTCGCGGGCTACCTCGTCAAGGTCGTCCGGCCGAAGTACCCGCCGCGCTCCGTCCGGCGGCCCTGAGCTCGTGCCCGCCGCGATCGACTGGGCCCTCGCGGAGCGAGTGGCCGTCCGCACCGCCAAGACCGACGACTTCGCCCGCTCGTACCACTACGACTCGCTGGCGCCGGACTTCGCGGAGCTGACCCGCACCGCCGAGGAGCAGGTCGCCGAGGCGACGGGCCTGCACAGCCTCGCCGGTCCGGCTCGGGCGCGGGTCACCGATCGGGCCGGCTGGGTCCGAGGCAACATCAAGTCCTTCCAGCGGTTGCTGCGGCCGGTCTCCGACAAGCTCGGTGAGCGCATGACCGGCCCCATGGCACCGGTCGCCCGGCGCATCGCGGGGGCCGAGGTCGGCGCCATGCTCGGGTGGATGTCGAGCCGCGTGCTCGGCCAGTACGACCTGCTCGTGATCGAGGAGGAGGACCCCGAGGAGCAGGACCTCGTCAGCTATGTGGGCCCGAACATCCTGGCCCTCGAGAAGCGCTACGCGTTCCCGCCCCGGGAGTTCCGCCTGTGGCTCGCCCTCCACGAGGTCACCCACCGGGCCCAGTTCACCGGCGTGCCGTGGATGCGCGAGCACTTCCTCGGCCTCGTGACGTCGACCGTCGAGTCGATCGACACCGACCCGAAGGCCTTCCTCGACAACATCGCGCGCGCCGCGGCGGAGGTGCGCAAGGGTCGCAACCCGCTCGACGAAGGCGGGCTCGTGGCCGTCTTCGCGTCGCCGGCGCAACGTGAGGTGCTCGAGCGGGTCAGCGGCCTCATGAGCCTCCTCGAGGGTCACGGCGACATCACCATGGACCGCGCCGGCGCTGCGGACATCCCCAACGCCGGGCGCTTCGCACAGGTCCTGCGCCAGCGTCGCCAGCAGCTCAACCCCGCCATCCGGCTCCTCACCAAGCTCATCGGGCTCGAGGCCAAGATGAAGCAGTACGAGGAGGGCGAGCGCTTCATCGAAGCGGTCGAACGGGCGGGTGGCGAGCACATCCTCGACGTGGCGTGGGAGCGGGCGGAGAACCTCCCGACGCTGGCCGAGATCCGCGACCCCCAGGCTTGGCTGGCCCGGGTGCGTCCTCCGCTTCCCGTCTGAACGGCGGTGGACGCCGGCGCGCTGCTGCCCCGCTGCGCGTTCCCGCCGGCCGGCAGCGCCGTCACGTGCGCCGTGTCCGGTGGCGCCGACTCGCTGGCCCTGCTGGTCCTGGGGGTGACGGCCGGTCTCGACGTCACGGCCGTCCATGTCGACCACGGCCTGCGCGCCGGCTCGGCGGCGGAGGCCGACGTGGTGGCCGGCGCCGCAGCGCGCTTCGGCGTCGGCTTCCGCAGCGTGAGGGTCCGGGTTGCGCCCGGCCCCAACCTGGAGGCCAGGGCCCGCGCCGCCCGCTACGACGCGCTGCCCGCCGACGTCCTCACCGGCCACACGCTCGACGACCGGGCGGAGACGGTGCTGCTGAACCTGCTGCGCGGCGCCGGCCTGGACGGCATGAGCGCGCTGCGCCCCGACGCGCGGCATCCGATCGCCGGGCTGCGCCGAGCCGAGACGCGGTCCCTGTGCGTGGCACTGGGCCTGCGACCGGTGGAGGACCCGTCGAACCGCGATCCTGCCCATCTGCGCAACCGGGTCCGCCACGAGGTGCTCCCGCTGCTGGACGAGGTGGCCGGCCGTGACGTCGCGCTGGTCCTCGCCCGCCAGGCCGACCTGCTCGGCGACGACGCCGACCTGCTCGCCGGTCTGGCCGCCGCGGTCGACCCGACCGACGCAGCCGGGCTGGCGGAGGCTCCTCGTGCCCTGGCTCGGCGGGCGGTGCGGGCGTGGCTGCGGAGCCGGCCCGGTGGTCAGCCGCCCGCGGCGGCCACCGTCGAGCGGGTGCTGGCCGTCGCCCGGGGCGAGGCCACGGGCACCGACGTCGGCGCGGGCTGGTCGGTCCGGCGCCGCCGCCAGCGCCTGCGGCTCGAACCACCAGGGCACTTGTGTGCGGGGGAACGGCCCGGCGAGGATGCCGGGCCATGAGCGAGGGCGGGGCCCGGCACCAGCGGGCGGCCGAAGGCTCCGTCGACCCGGCGCTCGGGCGCACGGTCGTGAGCGAGGCGCGGATCTCGGCGCGGGTGGCCGAACTCGGTGCCCAGATCACGAAGGACTACGCGGCTCGGGCGCCCCTGCTCGTCGGCGTGCTCAAGGGCGCGTTCGTCTTCATGGCCGACCTCGCCCGAGCCATCGACCTGCCGGTGGAGGTCGACTTCATGGCCGTCTCGTCCTACGGCAGCGCCACGAGGACCAGCGGTGTCGTGCGCATCGTCAAGGACCTCGACCTCGACCTGTCGGACCGCGACGTGATCATCGTCGAGGACATCATCGACTCGGGGCTCACGCTGCAGTACCTCAGGCGCAACCTCAACGCTCGCAACCCGGCGTCGCTCGAGGTGTGCGCGCTGCTCGTGCGGGAGGGCCAGCAGCACTCGGAGCTCGACCTGCGCTACGTCGGCTTCACGATCCCGCCGGACTTCGTGGTCGGGCACGGGCTCGACGTGGCCGAGAGGTACCGGAACCTGCCGCACGTGAGCGTGTACGAGGGCGAGCCTTCCAGCGGCTGACCCCGCCGACCGAACCGGCGGGGCGCCGGTAGCCTCCGCCGCGATGGACCGCTCCGTTCCGGCCGCCTCCCCGGGCCCGTTCGACCCCGAGGTCGACACCCAGCCCCTCGAGGCGGCGCCGGTCGACCTGCCCCGCATCGAAAAGGCCGTCCGGGAGATCCTGGAGGCGATCGGAGAGGACCCCGACCGGGACGGCCTGGTGCAGACGCCCGCCCGCGTCGCCCGCATGTACGCCGAGATCTGCGCCGGCCTGCACGAGGATCCCGCCGACCACCTGCAGGTGATGTTCGAGGCCGAGCACGACGAGATGGTCATGGTGCGCGACATCGCGCTCTACTCGGTGTGCGAGCACCACCTGGCTCCGTTCATCGGCAAGGCGCACGTCGCCTACATCCCGAACCACGACGGCCGGGTGATCGGGCTCTCGAAGTTCGCCCGGCTCGTGGAGGGCTACGCCCGGCGGCCGCAGGTGCAGGAGCGCCTGACCAGCCAGGTGGCCGACGCGCTGGCCCGCACGCTGGAGCCGCGAGGCGTCATGGTGGTGGTCGAGGCGGAGCACCTGTGCATGTCCATGCGGGGTGTGCGCAAGCCGGGAGCGACCACGGTGACCTCTGCGGTCAGGGGCCTGTTCCGGTCCAACGTGGCCACCCGGGAGGAGGCCATGCGGTTCATCCAGCGGGGCTGACCGCGTCCCGGCAGGGCCCGGCCCGGGGCCACGTAGACTGCCGGCCGTGCAGCCGCTGGTCATGGGGGTCCTCAACGTCACCCCCGACTCCTTTTCGGACGGCGGACGCCACCTCGCCCACGACGCCGCCGTGCGCCGCGGGCTCGCGCTGGCGGCCTCGGGGGCTGACGTGGTCGACGTCGGCGGGGAGTCCACCCGGCCGGGGGCCGACCCGGTGCCGGCGGACGAGGAGCTGGCCCGGGTGGTGCCGGTGATCGAGGCGCTGGCCCCGTACGTACGGATCTCCGTGGACACCCGCAAGGCGGTCGTGGCCGAGGCCGCCGTGGCGGCCGGCGCCACGCTGATCAACGACGTGTCCGCGTCGCTGCACGAGGTCGCCGCCCGCGAGGGCGTCGGTTTCGTGGCGATGCACATGCTCGGCGATCCCCGCACCATGCAGCGCCGCCCGAGCTACGACGACGTCGTGGCCGAAGTGCGGGACTTCCTCGTCGAGCGGGCCGAGGCGGCTCGGCGCGTTGGGGTCGACGAGGTCTGGATCGATCCGGGCATCGGCTTCGGCAAGACGGTCGAGCACAACCTCGCGCTGCTGGGGGCCGTCGGGACCCTCGCCGGTACCGGCTTCCCCGTGCTCGTGGGCGCCAGCCGCAAGCGCTTCCTCGGCGTGATGCTGGCCGAGGCCGACGGTGGCTCGGGAGTTCCCCGGGACCAGCGGGACCACCAGGACCACCAGGACCCCGTGCCGGTCGACGACCGGCTCGAGGGCTCGGTGACCAGCGCGCTGTGGGCGATCGCCCAGGGCGCCGCCATGGTCCGCGTCCACGACGTGGCCGACACGGTCGCGGCCCTTCGGGCCGTGGCCGCGTGACGGGGGGCGAAGCGGTGGCGGCCAAGGGGAAGTGGGCGCAGGGCATCACGCCCCGGAACTTCGCCTGGGTGATCAAGGACCGCTTCGCGGTGTGCGAACGGCCCGGCGGCTATGGCACCAACCATCGCCGCGTGCGCCGGCAGGAGGAGATCATCTGGGTGCGCGAGCAGGGGTTCGGGCCCGTCGTCTCGATCATCCCGTCCACCGCCAACCTGCACAGCTACACCGAGCTCGGGGTCGAGTGGCTCCACCGTCCGTTCGGGCCGGTCGACGAGCCCGTCGAGGTGCTGGGCGCCCTCTATCCCGAGCTGCGCGACCTGATGGCGGGCGGCCGCAAGCTGCTGCTCCACGGCGAGGAGCTCGGCGACCGCATCGCCGGTCTGATCGGCGGCTACCTCGTGTGGTCCGGCATGGTGCCGGACGGCCCGAAGGCGACGGCGGTGGTGGAGCGGCTCCTGAGCCGGTCGATGGGACCCGCGGGGCGGGGCATGGTGCAGCTCGCACCGCGGCTGCCGGGTGCGGCGGTCCGGGGCTGAGCGGTCCGGTGGGTTTCGCCGGCGTACCCGACGTCATCGAGCTCCGTGGGCTGCGCCTCGTCGGCATCTGCGGGGCGTTGCCGGAGGAGCAGCACCGGCCGCAGCCGCTCGAGATCGACCTCGACGTCGTCGCCGAGCTGGGTCCTGCGGGCCGCTCCGACCGGCTCGACGACACCGTCGACTACGGCGCGCTGTGCGCCCTCGTGGAGCGCGTCGTCACGGCCGAGCGCTTCGTGTTGCTCGAACGCCTCGCCACACGCCTCGCCGAGGTGGTGCTCCAGGACGATCGCGTCGAGCGGGTCACCGTGGCCGTCCGCAAGCTGCGACCCCCCGTGGCGCAGGACCTGGCCACCTCGGGGGTGCGCATCACCCGCCGCCGCGGCGACGAGCATCCGGAGCCGGTGTGACCCGAGCCTTCCTCGGGCTCGGGACCAACCTCGGCGACCGGGTCCAGAACCTGCGCCAGGGCGTCGCGTCGCTCTCCCGCCCGGGGAGCGGGGTGAGCGTGGTCGGCGTGTCTCCGGTCTACGAGACGGAGCCCGTCGGCGGCCCCGAGCAGGGACCGTTCCTGAACGTGGTCGTCGAGGTCGACAGCGCCATCGACCCCCGCCGGCTGCTCGCGCTCGCCATGCGCGTCGAGCGCGAGGCGGGTCGTGTGCGCGACGTGCGCTGGGGTCCGCGCACCCTCGACGTCGACGTGCTGTGGATCGACGGTGTCCGCCTGGACGAGCCGGAGCTGACCGTGCCGCACCCGCGCCTGTGGGAGCGGCGGTTCGTGCTGGCACCCCTCGCCGAACTGGCGCCGGACCTCGTGCCGACCGAACGGCTGGCCGCGGCGGGCGGCGAGGTGCGCCGCGTGGGCGGGCTCGAAGGGTTGGACGGGCCGTGGGGTGGCGGGGCCGGGGAGGCTTCCGGGGACGCCGCTACAGCGCCTTGACGCCGGCCAGCACGCGCTCCAGCAGCGCCGCGTCGGCCCGGTCCACGGTCCTGCCCGCGGACAGGTGACCGGAGGCCACGAGGTCGCCCACGAGCACGATCGCCACGCCCAGCGGGATCGCCAGCTTGGCCGACACCTCGGCCACGGATTGGGCTTCCTTGCAGAGCTCGGCGATGTGGCGGCGCTCGTAGGTGAGCGACGCGCCGTCGCGGCCCGCCACCGTCGTGCGGACCATGGTCTCGAACTGGAGGTCCGGGCGCGCCGCCTGGGTCCGACCGCCGGTGATGACGAACGGTCGGATGAAGCCCGAGGGCCCGCCCGAGGCCGGCGCGTCGCTCACGTCAGAACCGCGGTCCGGAGCTCCGCGATGAGCTCGGGCGTGAGGACGCTGCCGGCGCGCTCGACGAGCAGGGTGGTCTGGTAGCCGACGAGGCCGATGTCGCAACCCTTGACGGCCACCACGCCGAGGCAGCTGCCGTCGGAGATGGCCGACACGAACAGGAAGCCGCGCTTCATCGAGATGATGCACTGCTCCAGCCCGTTGAAGCCGAACGCGCGCGACGCGCTCTGGGCCAGGCTCACGATGCCGGTGACGATGGCGGCGACCTGCTCGGCTGACTGCCGGTCGAGCGTCCGCGATCGGGCGATGAGCAGCCCGTCGGAGGACACCGCGACGGCGTCGGTCACCCCGGTGGTGTCGTCGACGAAGTTGTCGATCAGCCAGTTGAAGCTACGGGCGTCGTCGCTGAGCGAAGCCACGGTGGTCACCTCTCCTCGGGACGGTCGGTCCCGTTCTGGTCGGGGGTCGTCTCGGCGTCGGTCTGCGCGGCGTCCTTGCGACCCCGCTCGACGCCGGAGGCGAAGCTGGCCATGGCCGTGAAGGCCGACGTCGTCGTGGCGCCGGGCGAGTCGTCGCCTTCGGGCACCTGGGCGCGAGCGCCGCGGTCAGCCAGCCGGCCGTCTCCGACCGTGGAGCCGCCGGGGAAGTTGGTGCCGCGCACCCGCCGGCGCAGACCGCCGGTCGCGGGATCACCGGCTGGTTCGTCGGTGGGCGACTCGGCGCCGCGGGGCGCACGCTTGGCGAGGCCGGAGCCGGTGGTGCCGGCCGTCGCTCGGACGCTCGGACCGCTGCCCCGCAGTGCCGTGACGCGCGGTGCCTCCGGCGCGATCCCGGCCTCCTCGGTCACCGGCGCGGCCGCGGCGGCCGCGGCGGGCGTCGTGGCGGGCGAGCCGGCTTCGGCGGCGGGTGCCTCGGTCGCATCCTCGGAACCCTGAACGGCGGCGGTCGCCGCCTCGCTCGCTCCGGCGCCGTCCGACTCGTCGTCACCAGCGGAGGTGTCGACGGAGGTGTCGACGGAGGTGTCGACGGGGGTGTCGGCGGGGGTGTCGGCGGCATCCGGGACGACGGTGAGCTGCGGAGCGTGGGCCGGGGCCTCGGGAGCGTCGTCCGGCGCGTGGACGACCTCGCCGGCCGGTGCTTGGGCGGCCGGGGCCGCGTCCTCGAGCACCGAGGACGGCAGCCAGATGCGGGCTACGACACCCCGCGTCTCGGCCGACTCGAGCACGACCGTGGCGCCGTGGCGGCGGGCCAGGTGGCCGGCCACGTAGTGACCCAGGTACCGGCTGGGGGCGACCGTGAACGACTCCGTGCCGGCCAGGCGGGCGTTGGAGCGCTCGAGGTCTTCGGGCGTCATGCCGAGGCCCTCGTCGGCGATCGTGAGCACGTAGCCGTCGTCGGCGCGGCGGCCCCGCACCACGACCGGGCGATCGGGCGGCGAGAAGGTGAGGGCGTTCTCGATCAGCTCGGCGGCGAGGTGCACGAGGTCGGTGGCCACGCCACCGGACACCATGACCTGGGCCATCTCCTCGACGCGCACCCGGCGGTAGTCCTCGACCTCGCCGAGCGAGGCCCGCATGACGTCACCGACGGCGATCGGTGCCGACCACGTCCGGGGCGGGTCGAGGCCGGCCAGCACGACGAGGGACTCGGCGTTGCGGCGGATGCGGGTGGCGAGGTGGTCGAGGCGGAACAGGTTGTCGAGCGTCTCGGGATCGGTCTCGTTGCGCTCCAGCTCGGTGATGAAGTCGAGCTGGCGGCCGATCAGGTTCTGGTTGCGGCGGCCGAGGTTCACGAACGAGTCCGCGATCTGGCGGCGCATGACGGCCTGCTCGACGGCCAGGTCGAGAGCGCTGCGCTGGACGGCGTTGAGTGCGGCGGCCACGTCGGCCACCTCGTCCCTGGTCTTGACCTTGATCGGTGGCAGGTCCGGGACCGTGACGTCCTCGCCGAGCGGCGTCTCGAGGATGCCCTTCACGGCACCGGGCAGGCTCGCGTTGGCCATCGCGTTGGCCTGGCGGGTGAGCTGGCGCAGCGGGCGGCTGATCGAGCGGGCGCCGAGCAGGGCCAGGGCCAGGCCGGCGAGCGTGGCCAGGATGGCGGTCAGCGTGTAGTTGCTCTTGGTCTTCTGCGAGGCCCTGATGAGCCCCGCCGAACGGGCGCGGACGTCCTTGACGAGCGCCAGGCGGACATCGCTGTCGTTCGGGTACGTCCGGTCGGACACCTGCTGGAGGATCGTGATCGGGTTGCCCTGGCGGGTCCGCAGGTAGGTCAGCACGCTCTTGGGGAACTCGCGGCGCGGCCCGGTGGTGAGCGTCTTGTTGAGCAAGCGGTTCTGGGCCGCCGTGGCGAGGTTCTTCATGTTGCCGACCGAGTCCCAGTACAGGGTGTAGAGCCGGTTGCCCTCGATCACCCGGTCCTGCTTGCCCTTGGCGTCGAGCGCGCCGTTGGTGACGATGTCGTCGGCGACGAAGCGCGAGAGCTCGCTGTTGATCTCGGTGAAGCGGGTGAACTCGGCGAGGAGCGCGGCCCGGTTGCGCAGGGTTGCGTCGCTCAGGAGCTGGGTGAGCAGCTCGGACTCGGAGACGAAGCCGGTGATCACCTTGGTCCAGCCCACGTACTGGGCGATGGCCTGCGGGGCGCCGAGCGCCAGCGACTTGCCGCCCAGCGCGTCGTACTGGCGGCGCAGCTTGGGGATGTCGTTCAGGCGGTCCATCGACGGGGCGAAGATCCGCGCCGCCGCCGGGTTCTCCGACAGCGTGTGCCGGAAGGCCTTGAGGGCCTTGTCGGTGTTGCGGCGGGCCTCCGCCGTGTTCTTGACGCGGAGCTTCACCGCGCTGCGGACGCCGGCCATGGTGGCGGCGCCGTCGTTGCGCTCGTCCTCCATGGCGTACACGAGACCGCCGGGCCCGGTACTGACCTCGGCCAGCGCCGTCTGGCGCTTCACGTCGTCGAGCTTGCGCTGCGCCTCTCGCACCTGCACCCACGAGATGCCGGCGATGATGACCACGGGCACGATGAGGGCGGCGAGCAGCTTCTGCCGGATCGAGGTTCTGAACACGGTGCGTCCTTGTCGTGTACCAGGGCGGGCCGGTCGGCCCTCGTCGACACCAATCGGCCGGTCCCCGGCGTTCTTGACCCCACGGTCGGCGCTTCTCGTCACAGCGTCGACGCAGGTGGGACGGCACGCGTCCCGTAACGTCGAGCGGTGCCGAGCGTGCGCATCGTCGGGCCCGGGCGGGCCGGTGGCGCCATGGCGCTGGCGTTGCGGCGGGCCGGCTGGTCCGTCGACGGGCCGCTCGGGCGCGGGGTGCGCCTGGCCGGTGCGGCCGATGGTGTCGACCTGCTCGTGCTGGCCACGCCGGACTCGACGGTCGCGGCACTGGCGGCGCGCGTCCCGCCCGGGCCGGCCGCCGTCGCGCACCTCGCCGGGTCGCTCGGCCTCGACGCGCTGGAGCCCCACGGGCGCCGGGCCGCGGTCCACCCGCTCGTGTCCCTGCCCTCCGCCGAGGTGGGCGCCGATCGGCTGGCGGGCGGTGCCTGGTTCGCGGTGGCCGGCGATCCGCTGGCGCGGGCGGTGGTCGAGGCGCTCGGCGGGAGGGCCGTCGAGATCGCCGACGGGGACCGAGCCCGGTACCACGCAGCTGCGTGCATCGCCGCCAACCACCTCGTGGCTTTGATGGGCCAGGTCGAGCGGGTCGCCGCGGCCGCCGGGCTGCCGCTCGAGGCGTACCTCGCGCTGGCGCGGGGCGCGCTGGCCAACGTCGCGGCGCTGGGCCCTGCGGCGGCGCTCACCGGCCCCGCGGCCCGGGGCGACGACGCCACCATCGCCCGCCACCGCGGCGCCCTCGACCCGTCGGAGCTACCGGCGTACGACGTTCTCGTGGCCGAGTGCCGCCGGCTCGCGCGGACGAGGTCGCCCGGATGAGGTCGCCCGGATGAGGACGGTACGGGTCATCGCCGAGGCCCGCGCGGAGATCGACCGGGCCCGCTCCGCCGGAGCCGGTGTCGGGCTCGTGCCGACCATGGGCTTCCTCCACGCGGGGCACGTGTCGTTGATGGAGCGCGCCGCCTCGGAGGCCGACTTCGTGGTGGCCACCATCTTCGTGAACCCGCTGCAATTCGGACCGGCCGAGGATCTCGCCGCCTACCCGCGCGACCTCGAGACGGACACGGCGCGGTGCGAGGGCGCCGGCGTCGATCTGCTGCTCGTGCCCGGCGTCGAGGAGATGTACCCGGGCCCGATGCGCACGGCCGTGACCGTCGCCGACATCACGGCGAGGTTCGAGGGAGCCAGCCGCCCGGGGCACTTCGCCGGCGTGGCGACCGTCGTGGCCAAGCTGTTCAACATCGTGGGACCGTGCCGCGCCTACTTCGGCGAGAAGGACTGGCAGCAGCTCTGCGTGGTGCGCCAGATGGCCGCCGACCTGTCGTTCGCCGTCGAGGTCGTCGGGTGCCCGACCGTGCGCGAACCCGACGGGCTGGCGATGTCCAGCCGCAACACCTACCTGGGCGCGTCGGATCGGGCCGCCGCGCCGGTACTGCACCGGGCGCTCGTCGCAGGGGCCGAGTCGATCCGCTCCGGCGAGCGGTCGGCCCGCGTCGTGCGCGACGTCATGAGCGAGGTCCTCGGCAGCGAGCCGCGGGCCGAGGTGGACTACGCCGAGGTGGTCGACGCCGGGACCCTCGCTCTGGTGGATCCGCTCGCGGGCGATCTGCGGCTGCTCGTGGCGGCGCGGATCGGTCCGGCCCGGTTGATCGACAACGTCGGTGCCGTGGCAGACTGACCCGGTCCCACAGGGGGCGACCGGCTGGTCCGGCGTCCACCGAACGAGGAGCGCCCATGCGCCGCCGGATGATGAAGTCGAAGATCCACCGCGCCACGGTGACCGACGCCGACCTGCACTACGTGGGCTCGGTCACGGTCGACGCCGACCTGATGCGCGCCGCGGAGCTGCTGGAGTACGAGCAGGTGGCGGTCGTCGACGTGGACAACGGCGCCCGCCTCGAGACCTACGTGATCGCCGGCGAGCCCGGCTCGGGCCAGATCTGCCTGAACGGGGCCGCAGCCCGGCTCGTGTCCCCGGGCGACAAGGTCATCATCATCAGCTACGCCGACTACGACGAGGCCGAGCTGGCGACCTACGAGCCCCGCATCGTGCACGTCGACTCGGCCAACAGCATGGTCGACGAGGTCACCGCCCGCGAGCTCGCCCGCCTCGATCGTCCGGCGCCCCGGCCCTACGTCGAGGTCCGGGCCGGCCGCTGATCGGCGCCGCGCGAAGGCGCCGCGACGCCCCCGCGCCAGGTGGGCGCGCGGGCACCGGTGAGCCGTCGGGTCCGGTAGACACGACAACGTGAACGGGGCCGACCTCGATCTGCTCGTGCTGGGCTCCGGCGTGGCCGGCCTCTCGGCCGCGGTGCGCGCCGCCGAGACGCACCACATGCGGGTGGGCGTGCTGACCAAGGGCGAGCTGTCCCAGTCCGCCACACGGTGGGCGCAGGGCGGGGTGGCCGCCGTGCTCCACACCGATCCCGACTCGACCGACCTCCACCTGGCCGACACGTTGCGCGCCGGTGCCGGGCTGTGCGACCCCGAAGCGGTGCGGGTGCTCGTCGACGAGGGCCCGGTCAGGGTCGAGGAGCTGATCGCGCTCGGCGCCGCGTTCGACCGCGACGAGCAGGGGCGGTTGATGCTCGCCCGCGAGGGTGGCCATTCGCTGGCCCGCGTCGTCCACGCAGGCGGGGCCGCCACCGGTGCCGAGGTGGAGCGGGCACTGGTGGCCGCGGTGCAGCGCACGGCCGCGGCCATCTACGAGTTCCACTTCGCGGTCGACCTCCTGGTGGAGGGCGGGCGCTGCTGCGGCGTGCGAGCCTTCGATCCCGGCGGTGGTGCGATCGAGGTCCGGGCGGCCAACGCGCTGATCACGACCGGCGGCGCCGGCCAGCTCTTCGCGGTCACGACCAGCCCGGTCGAGGCCACCGGCGACGGCATCGCCATGGCGCTGCGGGCCGGTGTGGCCGTGGCGGACATCGAGTTCGTCCAGTTCCACCCGACCGCGCTCCACCACGAGTCGATGCCCCGGCCATTGCTCTCGGAGGCGCTGCGCGGCCACGGGGCCCTGCTGCGCGACGCCAAGGGTGAGCGCTTCGTCGACGAGCTCCAGCCCCGCGACGTCGTGTCGCAAGCGGAGACGGCGGTGATGATCGCCCAGGGCGTCGACCACGTGTGGTTGGACGCGACGGGGCTCGAGGAGTTCGACCAACGGTTCCCCACCATCGCCGCGGAGCTGCGGTCCGTCGGCCTCGACCCGGCCACCGACTGGTTGCCGGTCGCTCCTGCCGCCCACTACACGTGCGGGGGGGTCGTCACCGACCTCGTCGGTGCCACCTCGCTCCCGGGCCTGTGGGCAGCAGGCGAGGCCGCCTGCACCGGCGTGCACGGCGCCAACCGGCTGGCCTCGAACTCCCTGCTCGAGGGCATGGTGTTCGGCCCGAGAGCCGTGGAGGCCATCGAGGCGGGCGTCGTGGGGCCGGCGCCGACCGGCGCGATGCGCGCGGTGCTGGCCGGCGATCCACCCGGTCCCCCCGGCGGCTCCGGGCACGGCCCGTTGCCGGGCGCGGCCGGGGCACCGACCGTCGGCAGCCGCCTGCTGACGTGGGGCGGCCTGGGAGCGGCGGTCGGCGCCACCGGTGCGACGGCGGACGGCACGGAAGCCACGTCCGGCGCCACCGGTGCGACGGCGGACGGCACGGGTGCGACGGCCGATGCCGACGGCGGTAGTCGCGGGGATGAGCCCGGCGGCGGCGGCGGCGAGCGCAGCCGGCCGTTCGCGGCCCCCGTCGAGGACGGCCCGGCCGCGATCCGCGCCGCGTTGCAGCGGGCCATGACGAACGGCGCCGGTGTGGTCAGATCGGGTGCGTCGTTGGCGGAGGCCGACCGCGGCCTCCGCTCGGCCCGCTTCGATGCCTTGGCCGCTGGACCACCCTCTGGGCCGGGGGCCGTGGCGGTCTGCGAGATCCTCAACCTGGTCGACGTGGGCCACGCCGTGGTGCTGGCCGCGACGGCGCGCGAGGAGAGCCGCGGGGCGCACAGCCGGGTCGAGTTCCCCGAGCCGCGCGACGACTTGCGGTTGCGCCTGGTGCTCGCGTGAGCGTTCGCGCGAGCCGAAGCGGTTCGCCGGCGACACCCGCGAGCCCGGCCGGCTGGTACCCCGACCCCTGGCGACGCCACGAGCTGCGCTTCCACGACGGCGCCGTCTGGTCCGAGCACGTGGCCGACCGCGGCGTGGCCGCGATCGACTCGGGACCGGTGGCAGGCCTGCCCCGGTCGCGGCCTCCCGAGCACCGCACCGGTCCGGCCCGGCCCCCCGATGCCGCCGTCGCACCGCGGGTGTTGCCCGGTCGGCCGGCCGCCGACGCCCTGCGTGCCGACCTCCTGCTGGTGGACGGCCCGGAGCGGGCGGTGCGCACGCCCCGCGGCATCGACCACGCCGTGCGGGACGGCTCCGGTGCGGTGATCGGCACCTACCGCCTGCCGGCCGAGCCGCTGGGGCGGCGAGCCTTGCGCCGGTTGGCCGCCGAAGACCGCTGGGCGCCGACGCGCGCCGTGCTGCTCGACGGCGCCGGCCGGACGACCCTCGCCCTGCGCCGCGCGGGCGGCCTCCGCCAGTTCGTGGAGGTGCGCGACGCCACGGGGTCGAGCATCGGGCGCCTCCTGCCGCGCCGTACGGTCTCGGCCTTCGAGGTCGCGCTCCAGGCGGGTGACCGGATCGTGGGCACGCTCGGCGCGGCCGCGCCGTCGGCTCCGGGCCTCGTCGTGGTCGACGCCGACGGCCGCGACGTCGCCCGGGTCAGCGAGGGCTGGCAGGTGCTGGCCGCCTCACGCCACCCTGAGCGCGATGTCCGGGCCGTCGAGGTCGTCGGCGAGCCGGACGCAACGCTGCGAGCGCTGGCTCTCGGCGGCGCGCTGGCGGGCGACGACCTGCTGCGGCCTCCGCCCATCGAGGACGACATCGCGGGCTGACCGCGCGCCGGTGGCGGCCGTAGATGCCGTCGCGTCAACCGGCGAGCAGGGAGCCGGGAACCGGTAGCACACGACGGTGCCGGCGCAGAAGCGCGTCGATCCCCACCCCGGCCAGCACCGCGACCGCTGCGTCGGCGGGGGCGCGGAAGCGGGCGATCCCGTACGAGATGAGGGCGGTGAAGACCATCACCGCCACGGCCGCGCCCACAGGGAGCAGCGGTAGCCCGGCTCGCCGCACCGCGGCCGCGCCCACGAGGCCCAGGGCGGCGAGGCCCCACCACGCCCACACCCCGGCCAGGGCGATCCATGGTTCGCCGCCCTCGACCGCTCCTTGCAGGCGCGCCCCCTGGAAGGGCCGGAACAGTCCGAACATGCGCCCGAGGCGGGCGCCTTCGACCGCAGGGAGCCGGCCGGGGTGGTCGGCTGCGTATTCGAGCGCGACGCGCTGCATGCGGCTGTCGAGCACGGAGGTGTCCGCGGCGGTGTCCGGCCGGGCGGCCGAGGTGCCCGCCACGGAGCAGCCGAAGTCCCAGTAGCCGAGCCGGGGCCCGTACCAGGTCTGGTCGCAATTGGCGCTGACGAGGACCAGGCCGAGCCCGGTGGAGAGCGGGACCGGCCGCTCGAACCGGCCGACGTTGTACGCCGACCACGGCGCCACGACGACCGCCGCCCCCAGCAGCGCGGCGGCGCTCCACGCGATCCGGGTGCGCACGGCCAGGGGCACCGTCCGCCACGCCAGGGGCACCGCGACCAGGGCGAGCAGACCGAGCTCGGCCCGCGCCAAACCGGCGAGCCCGCCCGCCGCGCCGACCAGGGCCAGGCGCCGCCACGACGGCGCCCGCAGGTACCGGGTGACCAGCCACACGTGCAGCGCCACCGCCGCACCGGCGGTGGACTCCGACAGGAGCAGGCCATCCCACACCCACAGGTTCGGGTAGAGCGCGGCCAGGGCCCCGGCCACGAGGCCTGCTCTCGCCCCCGCCAACTCCCGAGCGGCCAGGGCGACGAACGCGACCGTGGCCGTCCCCGCGACCGCGCCGGCGAGGAGGTGCGCGTAGACCGAGCGGCCCCCGACGAGGGACAGCGCCGACAGGTACAGGGAGTGCAGGGGCGGGTGGTCGGCGTTGGGCTGCACCGATCCGGTCAGCAGGTAGGCGAGCGGGTTTACAAAACCCCTGCCGTCGGCCACCAGGTTGGCGACGTTGTGGTACCAGAACGCATCCCCACCGGGGCGCATGCTGCGGTGCGACGTGGCGTAGACGACCCGCACCACGAGGCCGAGAGCCACCACCGATGGAGCCCACGCCCGGAAGGCGGCCCCGTCGCGCCGCGCCGCCTGCTCGCCCTCCGGTCCGCTCAGCCCGGCCGCCGCGCTCGCCGCCTGCGGATCCTCGCGGCGTTCGCCACTGCATTCGCCGGCGCGGGCGCCGTCGATGCCGCCGGCGTCGGCGACGCCGCCGTGGACGCCGCCGGCGTCGGGGGGTCGCGCCAGCCCGTCCACGAACGGGGCAGGCTAACGGCCGTGGCCGGATCCGACGAGGGTGGTGCGCCGGTGGTCCGGCGCCACGATGGTCGCCTCGTGCCCGGACCGAGGCTTCTCGTCACGGCGCTCGCGCTCGCGCTCGCCGCGCTCGCCCTGTCGACCGCATGGGCCGTCGGCGAGGACGCGAGCGGCCGCTACCCGGGCGCACTCACCGGCCTGGCTGGTCGTGGAGCGGCGGCGGCACTGTTCCCACCGACCGGCAGCGACGTCGCCGCCTTCGCTGATGCCGGCCCGCCACGCCCGTTCGGCCATAGCCGTCGCTGGAGGGCCGCGGCGGGGTCCTGGAAGGCCGGCGGTGGCCTCGTGCGCGCCGACCCTCCCGAGCGGGGCGCGGCCGTCCTGCTCACGAGGGGGCCGGGGCCGACGGGTTTCGTCCAGGTCGACGTGGTGCGTGGGGCACCGGGCGCCTCGCTCGTGTTCGCCTGGCGGGGGCGCGCTGACCACTGGGCCGTCGGGCTCGCCACCGACGGCCCGGGCTGGCTCGTCGTGCGGGTGGCGCGCGGGCGGGCGGAGGTGGTCCGGCGAGTGGCAGGCCCGCGCGACGGCGTGGTCGTGACCGTGCGTCTCGATGGGGGCGGCCGGGCGAAGGTGTTCCTGCAGGGGCGCGAGGTCGCCCGCCTCTCGGGCGTCGGGGGAGCTGGTGGCGCCGTCGGGGTGGCCACGTCCTGGCAGACGGCCCGCTTCGCCCGCTTCGCCGTGCGCCCGGGCTGACCTGGCCGTCGCCGCCGGGCAGTTGCCGATCCGGCCCGCGGCCCGCGATGCTGCGTGCACCCGCGACCGACGGGTGCTGGGCGGACATGGGCGGTTCGAGGATGCGATGGTGGCGGGGCGCGTTCGTTGTCGCCGGCGCGCTGCTGGCGATGCCGGCCGTCGCCGTGCCGGCGCAGGGCGGAACGGTCCGGGCCGGGCTGTCCCGCGCGGACGCGACCGCGGGGTCGACGGCCGGCCTGCCTCCCGCGGACGCGACCGCGGCGTCGAGCCCCGGCCCGGTCGTGGTGCTGGACGACAACGGTGCCTGGAGCTGGTGGCAGGACGAGCGCGCGCTGATCACGACCGACGGCCAGGTACTGGTCGGCGCGGTCCCGTCCCGGTCGGGCGCCGGTGGCCGGACCAGCCAGACCGAGATCACGCGCTACGACCCGGCCTCCGGCACCCTGTCGCGCAGCGTCGTCGGGCGAGGGTTGCGCGACGACGACCACAACTCGCCGGCCCTCGTGCAGACGCCGTCCGGACGGGTCATCACGGCGTGGGCCGGGCACGGCGAGGACTCGCTGGTGCGGACCGCGCACCTCGATCCCACCGGCACCTCGTGGGAGGTCGGCCCGCCGGTGGCCGGCGTGGGCGGCGGCAGGGTCACCTACTCGAACCTGATGGTCGTCCGGCGGGGCAGCGGCTGGCGCGTGTACGACTTCTTCCGCGGTGGCGCGGGCGCGGACCCGTCGTGGATCTACAGCGACGACGACGGCGAGACGTGGCTCCGCGGCGGGTCGTTCATCGCCGCCTCCGGCCGGCCGTACGCCAACTACGCCTCCGACGGCCGGCGGATCTGGTTGTCCGTCTCGCGCGGCCATCCCTACGAGACCGTCAACGATCCGCTCTACGCCGGCTACATCGAGGGTGACACGGTGTACCGGGCCGACGGTGTGGCCGTGGGCCCGTTGTCGGGCACCTACGCGCCCGACCGGTTGTCGCTCGTGTACCAGCCCACCGAACGCAACCGGGTCACGTGGGCGACGTTCACCGACGGCCGCTCCTACGACGACGCCGACGCATGGGGATCGGACATCCGGGTCACACCCGACGGCAGCGCGGTCGTGGCCTTCACCGTGCGGCGGCCGCAGCCGTCGCCGGTGCCCGGCAAGGTCTTCCGGTTCGAGTACTGGCGGGCGCGCTGGGACGGGTCACGATGGGTTCCCCGCAAGGTGGCGGAAGGCGGCAGCGAGCTGACGAGGCGCGAGGTCGAGTACTCCGGGCTGATCACGCTCGACCCGACGAACCCAGACCACGTGTACATCTCGACGAACGTGGATCCGCTCACGGGCGCGCCGCTCGTGTCTGGCGCCGACGGCCGCGTCCACTACGAGATCTTCGAGGGCCGCACGGCCGACCGAGGCGCCACGTGGACGTGGACGCCCGTGACCTCGGCGTCGACCGTCGACAACATCCGCCCCGTGGTGCCCGCGCCCAACGGTGGTGTCTCGGCCGTCCTGTGGCTTCGGGGCCAGTACCCGTACTACCTCGACTCGTACTCGATGCAGGTCGTGGCCATCGTGAACCGCACGGGGCCCACGGGGTCGCCGGGGCCGAGGCCCCGCATCGACCGGGGCGGCCGTCTCGTCGCCGGGGACTTCGACGCCGACGGCCGCACCGACCGGTACGCCTACTCGCCCGACGGTGCGGCGCCCGATGGCTGGCTGTTCAGCCCCCGCGACACCGGTCCCGCCGCGCTCGTCGTGCAGCCGCACCTCACCGACGGGCTCCAGCTCGCCAGCGGCGACTTCGACGGCAACGGCACGGTCGACCTGCTCCGTGTCCGGACCGACGGCGCGACCGCCATGTGGACGTGGCGCGGCGGAGGGGCGTGGGCGGCACGGTCCCTGCCCAAGGCGCCGGTCGGTGCCCGGCCCGTGGTGGGCGACTTCGACGGCGACGGTCGCGCCGACGTGCTGTGGGCCACCGACGCCGCGGGGGACCAGCTCGTCTGGTGGGGCGGCGCGAACCCCGGCGCATCGACGTCGACGTTGCGGGTGTCGGGCCCCTACCGGCCGTTCGCCGGCGACTTCGACGGCGACGGCCGAGCCGACATCTTCTGGTTCAACCCTGCCGGCCACGACCACGTGTGGTCGGGCGCGGGGCGAGGAAGGTTCGTCAGCGCGCCCGCACCGGCCGTGGACTCCTCGGCGCAGCCGATCGTCGGTGACTTCGACGGCGACCGGCGGGCCGACATCGTCTGGTACCGCAAGGGCTCGGCGCCCGATGCCGTGTGGTTCGGGGCCGGGCGGGGCTCGTTCACGCCCGGCGCACCGATCTCGGTCTCGGGCTCGTACCAGCCGGTCGCGGGCGACTTCGACGGGAACGGCAGGGCCGAGGTGCACTGGTACGCGCCCGGGCCGGGACTCGACTCGCTGTGGGGAGCCGACCGCCTGCGCCGCACCTGAGCCGCACCTGGGCCGCACCTGGGCCGCACCTGGGCCGCGCGGCGCGACGGTTCAGAACGCGTCGGTGCCGCGCATCTCCCGTGGGCGGCCGTCGGGATCGAAGAACGCGTGGTAGAGGGGGCGGGCCCACGTGGCGGTCCACCACCCGAGGCGACCGGGCTCGTGGACCCTCGGTTGGCCGGGCGGTCGCGGGCCGCGCCGGCGGGCGGCGTGCCAGGCGTCGATGGCCCTCGCCGCCCGCCTCCATGCGTCGAAGCCGGCGACCGGGTCGAGCAGGCCGTCGTCGGTCGGCGCGGCCAGGTGCTCGCGCCACAGGCGGAGGCGCAGGTCGCGGGCGAAGATCCGGGCCCCGTCGCCCATGCCGCCGGGGTCAGCGGGCTCGCGCGGGTCCAGGCGCTCGTCGAGCACCGCGCAGGACAGCTCCGAGTCGTGGGTCCACGAGCGCATGTTGAGGTTGTCGGAGCCGACGATGGCCCACACGTCGTCGACCACGCACGCCTTGGCGTGGACGTAGATCGGGCGGCACCCGCGGTTCTCGAGGTCGTAGACGGCGACCCGGTCCCCGCCGGCGCGACGCAACCGGTCGATGACCTCCTGCTGGCCCACCCGGCTCGGCGGGCCCGACAAGCGTCCGTCACGCTCGGGGTGGCGGGGAACGACGGCGAGCAGGCGCAGGTCGGGCGCCCGCCCGAGCGCCGCCTCGAGCAGGTCGGCCACCGCGTCGGACCAGAGGTACTGGTCTTCGAGGTAGATGAACGATCGGGCCCGGGCGAAGGCCTTGTGGTAGGCGCGGGCGATGCTGCGCTCGCCCTCGGGCGCGAAGGGAAACGCCGGGTGCTTGGCCGGGTACGTGCGCAGGACCTGGACCGAGCAGCTCCCCGCGACCGCGGGACGGGCCGGCATCGGCGGCAGCGGCTGCGGCCGGCGCGGCTGGTGGGCGAGGCGAGCGAAGGCCCACCGCAACGGGTTGGCGTGGTCGAGCGCGGTCGGGTCCTCCCAGCGCTCGCGGAAGGTCAGGGCCACGTCGGCCACCGCCGGACCCTGCAGCTCGAGCTGCACGTCGTGCCACGGAGGCTGCTCGCCGTAGGGGGCGGACAGGTCGGCGGCCTGCGGGTCGGCCGCGTGCTCGCCGCCGTCGTTGCGCCCGTGGCACAGGTCGATCCCACCGACGAAGGCGAGGTCGTCGTCCTCGCGGTGCGGGTGCCGGACGAGGACCAGCTTCTGGTGGTGCGAGCCCGCCCGCCGCACCCGTTCGTCGAGCAGCATCTCGCCGCCCGCGTGGTTCACGAGGTGCGCCATGCGCAGGTTCTCGCCCTCGCTGAGGTGCATGCGCAGGGGATGTGAGCGCCAGAGCAGCCCGCGCACGTGCACGCCCCGCTCCGCCAGCTCGGCGAGCAGCGGGCCGATCTCCGTGCCCGGTCCGTTCAGGCGCTCGTCGCAGTCGCCCCGCCAGTCCGTGAGGTGGACCCAGTCGCCGGCCCGGAGACGGCACAGGACCTCGTGGAGGCGGGCGAAGTAGGCGTGGCCGTCCACCAGCGGCTCGGCCCGGTTGCCGTCCGTCCACGCCCGGCCGTCACGGTCGTCGTCGATCGTGGTGGCCGGGTTGCCGCGCTGCTCGGCGGTGAGGAACCAGCTCTCGCAGCCGTTCACCGGTGCGCAGCGGGCCGAGGGGTGGCGGTGCGACGGAGCACCGGCATTGTCTAACCGTCCGCGCCCGGCGTTCCTCGCCTCGCGCGGTGCACGTGGCAGGCTCGCCTCATGGGCGCCGTCGACCCTCCGGTGACCGCCGTGCGCGAGGCCGTCGCCCGCGCCCTCGCGGAGGACCTCACACCGCTCGGCGACATCTCCGCCGCCCTGCTGCCGCCGGGCATCACCGCCGAAGGCCGCCTCGCGGCCCGCCAGCCGGGCGTGCTGGCGGGCACCGCGTGCGCGACGGAGGCGTTCCGGCAGATCGATCCGGCCGTCGAGGTCGTGTGGTCGTGCACCGACGGGGACGGCGTCGCGGCCGGCCAGGTCGTGGGCACGGTGCGCGGCCCGCTCGGCGCGATCCTCACCGCCGAGCGCACCGCGCTGAACTTCCTGTGCCACCTGTCGGGTGTGGCCAGCCTGACGCGGCGCTTCGTCGATGCGCTGGCCGCGGCGGGCAGCGAGCTGCGCGTCTGGGACACCCGCAAGACGACACCGGGGTTGCGTGCGCTCGAGAAGGCCGCGGTGCGCGCCGGCGGGGGCGCCAACCACCGCGGGAACCTCTCCGAGTGGGTGATGCTCAAGGACAACCACCTGACCGTCGTCGATCTTGGCGAGGCGGTCGCCGCCGCTCGGCGCTGGCATCCCGCCAAGGCGGTCCACGTGGAGTGCGACAGCCACGCCAAGGTCCTCGATGCGCTGTCCGCCGGCTGCGACGCCATCCTCCTCGACAACATGGGCCCCGACGAGGCGCGGCGGTGCGTGGCGGCCGCCGAGGCGCACGCCGACGCCACCGGGGGACGGCGACCGCTGATCGAGCTGTCGGGCGGCATCACGCTCGAGACCGTGGCCGGCTACGCCGATGTCGGCGCCGACCTCGTGTCGAGCGGGAGCCTTACCATCTCCGCGCCGGTGCTCGATCTCGGCCTCGATCTCGACTGACCGCCCGAGCGTCACTTGGTGACGGAGGCGGGGGATTGGCAGGCTGGGCCGGCGCATGGGCACCGGAGGAGCCGGGCCCGGAGCGGAGGGCCGCGTGCTTCTGGCCATCGACATCGGGAACACGCAGACCGTGATCGGTCTGTTCTCCGACCGCGACTCCCGCGTCGAGGAGGCTCCCGCCGCGTACGAGCGTCGAAGCAGCCGTTGCGAGCAGGGCCTGCTGGACCATTGGCGGATCGCGACGAAGGCGGAGCGCACGGCCGACGAGCACGCACTCGTGGTGCAGGAGTTCCTCGGCTTCCACGGCTACTCGTTCGACGACGAGATCGACGGCATCGTGATCTCCTCGGTCGTGCCCCGCGCCCTCGCCGCCTTCCGCGAGATGGTCGAGCGCTACTTCGGCTTCCGTCCGGTGGTGCTCGAACCGGGGGTGCGCACGGGGATGGCGGTGCTCACCGACAACCCCAGGGAGGTCGGCGCGGACCGCATCGCGAACGCGGTGGCGACCATCGACGTGTTCGGTGGTCCCGCGGTGGTGATCGACTTCGGCACCGCGACGACCTACGACGCCGTGTCCGCCCGCGGTGAGCTTCTCGGCTGCGCCATCGCCCCGGGCATCGACATCAGCCTCGACGCCCTGTACCAGCGGGCCGACGCGCTGCGGCGCATCGAGCTGGCCGAGCCCCGCAACGTCATCGGCCGCAACACGGTCGACGCCCTCCAGGCAGGAGCGGTGTTCGGGTTCGCGGGGCAGGTCGACGGCATCACCGACCGCATGTGCGACGAGATCGGCGGCTCGCCCACCGTGATCGCGACCGGGGGCCTGGCTCCGCTGATCGCCCCCCACACCCGCTGCATCGAGCACCTCGAGCCCTGGCTGACCCTCCACGGCCTGCGCCTCGTCTGGGAGAAGAACCAGTGACCGACGCGGCCGCTCCGGCCGGACCCGACGCGGCGTCCGACGCGGGCGCCGACGCGGGGTCCGTAGGTGATCGGCGCGTGCCCGCCGACCGGGGCGTGCCCTACCGGTTCGGGCCCACGCACCCGCTGGCCGGGGTGCGCGAGCGGCACGGCGAGCTGCCTGCGGGCACCGAGACCGGTGAGGTCGTCACCGTGGCGGGGCGGCTCATGCTGCGCCGCGTGCAGGGCAGGCTCGCCTTCGGAACCCTCCAGGACGGTCCCGGCGACCGCATCCAGCTGTTCGCCCCCGCGGGTTCGACGCCGGACTTCGTGGGGTTCTGCGCGCTCGGTCTCGGCGACTGGATCGGCGTCACCGGCGAGGTCATGACCACCCGCAAGGGCGAGCTGTCCGTGCGCGTCGACGGCTGGCAGCTGCTGGCCCCGGCCCGGCGGGCGTTCCCCGACAAGTGGCACGGGCTCAGCGACACCGACACCCGCTACCGCCAGCGCTACGTCGACCTGTGGGTCACGCCCGAGGCGAGGGAGACGCTGCGGATGCGCAGCCGGCTCGTGTCGTTGACCCGCCGGTGGCTCGAGGACCGCGGCTACATCGAGGTCGAGACACCGGTGTTCCACCCGATCCCGGGCGGCGCGCTGGCCCGGCCCTTCACCACCCACCACAACGCCCTCGACCTCGACCTGTACCTGCGCATCGCGCCCGAGCTGTACCTGAAGCGGCTCGTGGTGGGCGGCTTCGAGCGCGTGTACGAGATCGCCCGCGTCTTCCGCAACGAGGGCATGTCGACCCGCCACAACCCCGAGTTCACGATGCTCGAGCTCTACGAGGCCTACGGCGACTACCACGTCCACATGGCCCTCACGGAGGAGCTCGTCGCCCACCTCGCAACCGAGCTGCGAGGGTCGACGGTGCTGACCTACCAGGGCCGCGAGCTCGACCTCACCCCGCCATGGCGCCGGGCGACGATGAGCGACCTCGTCGAGGACCGCATCGGGCTGCGGCTCGACGTCGCCACGCCGATCGACGAGCTGCGGCGAGCGTGCGACGAGCACGGTGTCACCTGGGAGCGGGGCTACGGGCCGGGCAAGCTGGTGCTCGAGCTCTACGAGAAGACCACGGAGGCCGCCCAGTGGCAACCGGTGTTCGTCCTCGACTACCCCCAGGAGGTCTCGCCGCTGGCCCGGCGTCACCGGGAGGTCCCCGGCCTCGTGGAGCGTTTCGAGGCCATCGTGGCCGGGCGGGAGCTGTGCAACGGCTTCAGCGAGCTGGTCGACCCGGACGACCAGCGGGCGCGCTTCGACGACCAGGCCCGGCAGCGCGCGGCCGGCGACGCCGACGCCATGGCCGTCGACGACGACTACCTGCGGGCGCTGGAGTACGGGCTGCCGCCCACCGTCGGGCTCGGCATCGGCATCGACCGGCTGGTGATGCTGATGGCCGACGCCCCGTCGGTCCGGGACGTGATCCTGTTCCCGACGCTGCGCCCGGAGGCCGGGGATCCCGGCGTCCCCGGCGACGCGGACCTGCGCGGCGACACGGACCTGCGCGGCGACACGGGCGACCCGGGCGCCGCCGGTGCCGCCGGTGCGGCCGGTGCCGCGGGTGCCGCCGGTGCGGGCGGAGCCCGGTCATGAAGGGCATGCGCGTCGTCGTGTCGGGCATGGGCGGCGAGCTGGGCACGCGCGTCACGAACCTGCTCGAAGCCCATCCGGGCGTCGAGGCGGTCATGGGCATCGACCTCGACCCTCCCCGCCGGCGCATCCCGCGGGCGACGTTCCACCGGGTCGATCCGCGCGACCGGCGCCGGGTGGTGCCTCTCGTCGAGGGCTTCGCGCCGACCGCGGTCGTGCACCTCGGCGTGTACGAGCCCAACGCCCGTTCGGCCCCCGCCACCGCCGCCGCCCTCACCGAGGCCGCCGCGGTGAACGTCCTCGGTGCGGCGGCCCGCTGCCGGACGCTCGACCGCATCGTGGTGCGCTCCGGGCTCGAGGTCTACGGCCGGGCGCGGGGCGCGCCGATCCGTCCCGACGAACACGTCGAGACCCGCCCCACCTGCGCGTTCGGCCGGTCGTTGCAGCGGGTGGAGCACGTCGCCTCCGCCGCCGCCCGCCAGGCCGGGGTGCCCGCGGCGCGACTGCGCCTCGCGACCGTCGTCGGCCCGCACGTGCCGAGCCCCCTCGGCCGCTACCTGCGCCTGCCGGTGGTCCCGATCGGCGCCTGGTCGGCGCTGCCGTTCTCGTTGCTCCACCAGGAGGACGCGGCGGCTGCGTGCGTGCGGGCCCTCGAGACCGGGGCCGACGGCGCGCTGAACGTCGTGGGGCCGGGGGCCGTCACAGCGGACCAGGCCGTCCGTCTCGGTGGTCGCGTGCCCGTGCCGGTGATCGGCCCCGGCTGGCTGGTGGCCCGGATGGCGGCCGAGCTGTTCGGCGCGCCGCTCCCCGACCACGTGCGCGAGCTGCTCGTGCGGGGCCGCTGCGGCGACGGCGCCCGCGCACGCGCGGTTCTCGGGTTCGAGCCCGCGCAGAGCACCACCGACGTGGTGCACCAGCTCTACGAGTGGGCCGAGGTCGTGCAGCTCGACCCTGCGCACCGGGACGTGGCATGAGCATCCAGGCCGGGCTCCGGCGGCGGTTCGACGGCACGTATCCGGTGGACGAGTGGGGCTTGGATCGCGACCTCGTGGAGCTGATGTCGCCGCTCGTCGGACTGCGGTGGGCCACCGATGCGCGCGGGGTCGAGCACCTGTCCGCCGACGGTCCCGCGGTGCTCGTGTTCAACCGTCGCTTCGGCCTGTCGGAGCCCTTCGTGCTGGCGCGGGGGGTGCGCCTCGCCGCCGATCGCCCGGTGCGGTTCGTGGGCGCGCCCGACATCGCACCGGTCGGGCCGGCACTGCGGCGCTTCGGCGCAGTGCTCGGCTCCCATGCCGAGGTGGCCGGCCTGCTGCGCGCCGGTCACCTGGTCGGCATCCCGCTCGAGCGGGCCGTGCGCCACCGTCACAAGGCCGGCCGGCTCCCGGTGGAGGCGCTGGCCGCGGCGCTCGACGCCGCCGCCCCGGTGGTGCCCGTGGCCCTCGTCGGCCGCGAGGTGACCCGCCGGTGGGTGGTCGCGGTCGGAGAGCCGCTCTCGCCGTCGGGTCAGGGCCCCCTGGCCGAGGTGGAGCTGGCCGAAGCCGTGCGCCGCGCCGTGCAGGACCTCCTCGACGAGGCGCTGCCCGCGCCACGGTGGCCGCTGTGACCGGTCGTGCCGGGGTGGCCGCGCCGGTGCGCCCGTCCCCAGCGGCACCGCCGTCGGCCGCGACACCGCCGTCCGCGCCACCGCCGTCGGGAGCGCCACTGCCGTCGGCACCTGCCGCCCCTGCACCGTCCGCACCCGCCGCCTCGGCGGCGGCCGAAGCCGGGCGGCGCGGCTGATGCCCGTCGCCCGCGCCGACGACGGCACGACGATCGGCTACCGCGTGATCGGCCGGCCGAGCGCACCGCCCCTGCTCATGATCCAGGGTCTGGGCGCCGACGCCCGCGGCTGGGTCACGCAACGGCCGCTCGCGTCGCGCTACCGGCTGATCTGCCCCGACAACCGGGGCGTCGGCCGCTCCGGCCGGCCGCACGGACCGTACGACCTGGAAGTGATGGCCGAGGACTGCCGGGCCGTGCTGGACCACGCGGGCGTGGACAGCGCCCACGTCGTCGGCGCGTCCATGGGCGGTGTCCTCGCGCAGATCCTCGCGGTGCGCCATCCCGCCCGGGTGCGCTCGCTCGTGCTCGCGTGCACCGCCTGCCGGCATCTCCCGTGGCGGCGGGAGCTGCTCGACGAGTGGGCCGACGTCGCCCAGGCGCGAGGCATGGGCGCCTTCGTGCAGCAGGAGCTGCGCTGGCTGGTGGGTCCCCGATCCCTGCGGCGCATCGCTCCCCTGCTCACGGTCGTCGTGCCGCTGATCCTCGAGACGCCGGTGCCGTCCTTCGTCGCCCAGGTCCGGGCCATCCTCGCCACCGACGACCGGATCCGCATGCAGCTGGCCGGCATCGACGTGCCCACGCTCGTGGCCGTCGGCAGCCAGGACATCCTCACGCCCATCGGCGATGCCGAGGAGCTGGCCGGGCTGATCCCCGGAGCGCAGCTGGCCATCGTGCGCGGCGCCGCCCACGTCTTCATGGCCGAAAAGCCCGTCGCGTTCAACCGGACGGTGCGCGGCTTCCTCGACCGCGTCGAAGCGGGCGAGCCCGGGGGCGAAGCCGGCGAAGCGTCGGTCGCCTGACCGCCCGGATCCACGGCGGCGCCGGCCGCGGTCCGCCGGCGGCGGTCCGCCGGCCAGCACCGGCGGCACTCGGCCCGGACCTGTACCGTCCGCCCGGTGCGGGTGTCGGTGGTCGTGAACGCGGACGCCGGTTCGGTCGTGGACGACCCCGACCGTTGCCGCGCGGGCGTCGTCGCCGCCTTCGGTGCTCTGGGGGTCGATCCCGAAGTCGAGCTCGTCGGGGGCGACCGGATCCACGACACGGTGGCGCGCGCGGCGAAGGGTGCGGACGTGGTGGCCGTGGCGGGCGGCGACGGGACCCTCTCCACGGCCGCCGCCGCGCTGGCCGGCGGCGACGTGGCCCTGGCGGTCCTGCCGCTCGGCACGTTCAACCACCTCGCCCGCGACCTTGGCATCCCCGACGACCTGGAAGGAGCGGCGCGCGTCGTGGTGGAGGGCGCCAACCGGCGCATCGACCTGGCCGAGGTCGGGGACCGGACGTTCGTCAACAACTCGTCGATCGGCCTGTACCCGACGATGGTCGACGTCCGGGACAGGGTCCGCTCGGCGCGGGGCTGGGGCAAGGTGCGGGCGGTGCCGGTGGCGGCGTGGCACGTCCTGCGCCGGTTCCCGGTGCGTCGGATCGCCATCGAGGCCGAGGGCTTCGCCCGCCGGCTGCGGACCCCGTTCGTCTTCGTGGGCAACAACCGTTACGAGGTCGGGCCGCGTGGTCTGGGCGAGCGGGTCGACCTGGACTCGGGCGAGCTGTGCCTGTACGTGTGCCGGGCCACGTCGCGATGGAGGCTGCTGCGGGTGGCGGTGGCCGCGGTCGTCCGCGGTGAGGCGCGCACGCCCGACCTCGAGCACTGGTGCGGGACGGAAGTGGCCGTTGACGCGCCGGGCCACCGGATCCTCGTCGCGGTGGACGGTGAGGTCGACGCCGCGCCGACACCGCTGCGCTACCGCATACGGCCGGGTGCGCTCCTGGTGCGGGCGCCTACGGGCACGGAGCCCCCGCCCCCGGCGCAGGCGTCGGAGCCGGCGGTCAGCGGTGTGGACGGGATCTGAGCCGTGGCTCCGCCGCCTGCCTGCACCGGGTGGCTCCGGCCACGGAGGAGCGGGTCCGGATGAGCCCGCCGCGGGCCGGCGGTGGGCCGCTGCTGTGCCTCATGGCGGCCGGGCTGGGCCGCCGCTTCGGTGGCCTCAAGCCGCTCGCCGAGGTGGGCCCGGCCGGCGAGGCGCTCATGGACCTGACCGTGCGCGACGCCGCCGCGGCGGGGTTCGCGGCCGTGGTCGCCGTCGTCCGAGCAGAGGTGGAGGTGGCCATCGCGGGTCACCTGCGCGAGCGTTCGCCGCTGCCTGTGCGGGTCGCCCGCCAGGATGCTCTCGGACCCGCCCGCGCCGTGCCCTGGGGCACGGCCCACGCCGTGGCGTCGGCCGCCACGCTGCTCGATGCGCCCTTCGCCGTCGCCAATGCCGACGACCTCTACGGCGCGGAAGCGATCGGCGCGCTCGGAGGCTGGCTGCGAAGCGACCGGTGCCGCCCGGGCCGCGCCGCACTGGTCACCTACCGCCTCGATTCGACGCTGCCTCCGTCGGGGCCGGTGTCCCGGGCGCCCTGCACGATCCGGGACGGCCTCGTCGTCGAGGTGGCCGAGCGCGCCGGCATCGAGCGCACCGCCGGCGGCATCCGCTCGCACGACGGGCCGCTCGACCCGGACGCACCGGTGTCCATGAACCTGTGGGGGTTCGACCCGTCGTTCGCGGCGACGCTCGGCGACGACTTCGCCCGCTTCGCCGCCCACCATCCCGAGCCCTCCGGCGAGGAGGAGCACCGCCTGCCCGACGTGGTGGGCGCGCTCGTCGCGGCCGGCCGCCTCGAGGTCGACGCGCTCCCGACGGCGAGCCGCTGGCTGGGGATCACCCGTGCCGAGGACGTGGCCGCCGTGCGCGCCGCGCTCGCGAACCCGTGACGGCGTCCGGCTGCCGCGCGGTCGCCGGCGTGTGCGGGACGGGGCCGCGCCGGACAGGGCGGCCTCGTTGCTCCTCGCCGGGTGGGATCTGGCCACGTTTCCTGTCGGCTCGCCGCGCCGTGACCGATGGAGCACGGCAGAGGCTTCTCGGGGGCGGGCGGTAGACTCGCACCACGATTCCCCCGTTCCAGGGAGGACAGGTTGTTCGAACGCTTCACTGACCGAGCCCGCCGAGTGGTCGTACTGGCCCAGGAGGAAGCACGCCTCCTGAACCACAACTACATCGGCACCGAGCACATCCTGCTGGGCCTGATCCACGAAGGCGAGGGTGTCGCCGCCAAGGCGCTCGAGTCGCTCGGGATCAGCCTCGAGGCGGTCCGCCAGCAGGTCGAGGAGATCATCGGCACGGGCGGCGCCTCGCCGTCGGGCCACATCCCGTTCACGCCCCGGGCCAAGAAGGTCCTCGAGCTGTCGCTGCGCGAGGCGCTCCAGCTCGGCCACAACTACATCGGCACCGAGCACATCCTCCTCGGCCTCATCCGCGAGGGCGAGGGCGTGGCCGCGCAGGTGCTCGTCAAGCTGGG
>JACPNX010000035.1 GCA_016185275.1 Actinomycetota bacterium
CAACCTCGTCAAGCGAGTGAAGCGGGTCGCGTTCGGGATCACGAACTTCCGCAACTACCGGATCCGCGCCCTGCTCTACGCCGGCCGCCCCAACTGGGCGCTACTCGCCAGCATCACACCCCGCTGAGACGCGAAGCGCCGTTGTAGCCCGAGCCTGCCTCCCCCAAACCCGCGAAGGGGTCGGCTCCCCCACCAGCCCGGGGTCCGGCCGGCCAGCGGCGACCGGCAACCGGCCAGCGGCGAGTGACCAGAGCCCAGCGACGCGTCGCCAGCGACGAGTGACCGGCCACCGGCAACCGGCCAACAACGAGCGGCGAGCCAGGCAGGATCCCCGAGCCCGCGCCGCCGTTCAGCCCAAGTCGACGAGCAGGCGGGCCAGCAACTGCTCCTCGAACACCGCGACACCAGCCTCACGCATGGCGGGCGCCAGGGCCGGGTCCCAAGCCGCGTCCGGAACGCCCACGGCGAGCGGCGTGCGCGCCAGGCCCTCCGCCACCGCGGTGCGGTAGTCCGAGGCGCCGAAGCGCCACGGTTCGGCGCCCGGCCGGTCCAGGAGCGAGGCCGCGATGCGCAGCCCGCCGCGGTCGAAATCGGCGTGCACGCGCAGCCGAAAACCGGAGTCGGCGAGGGCGTCGAGCACCGCCAATACCGCACTGTTCGCCACGCCGGCCGTGCACACGACAGCCCCGCTGGCCGGCCCCAACGCCGCGGCGGCGTGGGCGATCACCGACGGGTTCTCGCACACGAACACGGCGCACGACGCCGACTCGAACCGCAACGGCTCCCGCTGGATCTGGCGCAGCGTGAGCCGGACGGGCTCGCCCACGGCCGCATGGTCCCGCAGAGTGTGCGCGACGACGTCGGGCCCGACAGCGGGCAGGTTCAGGGTCAGCACGCTGACCGACAGGTCGTCGCAGACGACGCCCACGGCGGCCCACCGTCGTCGCCACGCCACTGCCCCGCCGCCGACCTCACGCCCGTCGCCCTCACGCCCGTCGCCCGCAGCACCGCCGCCCGCAGCACCGTCGCCCCCTGGGCCGGTGACGACCGAAGGCAGCGCGCTCTCGACCAGTGTGGCAAGGGGCCGGCCGCGGTCGAGCGCGTGGGCGTCGCCAGCCGCACCGGCCGCCAGCGCAGCCAGCCCGATGCCCTCGCTCGGAAGGCCGGCCAGGACGTCGAGAGCGCGGCGCAACAGACCGGTCGGCGCGTCGGCGGCGCGCCGCGCATCGCCCCGCCGCCCGGAGCCGGCGCCCCACCCCGACTCATCGGTCGCGCCCTCCCTTGCGCTGAGCCGGTGGAGCGCGCCGCTGCGACGCAGCTCGGCGAGCCACGACGCGAGGGCGGGATGGCGATCGAAGGCGGCATGACCAGCCACCGCCTCGTAGGGCGCGCGGCGCGCGGCCTGCTGCCGGGCCCGCTCGGCTTGGCGGTCCCGCAAGCCGCCGCCGGCCGACTCGACCACGTCGACGAGGCTGCACGCGGCGGCGCTGCGGCGCAGCACGGCGTCCAACTCGTCGAGACCGACCCGGAGCGAGCCGCCCGCCCCGCTGGTGCGAGGGCGCCCGAGCAGGCCGGTGATGGCGTCCACCTCCTCGGGGCTGAGATTGCGCAGCAGAAGCGGAGAGCCGGCGAGCGAGGCACCGTTGCGCTCCAGCCGGCGGCGAGCGGCCGTCCACAGCGGCGCCAGCGCCGGCCGCTGCAGTGCGGCACGGGCCGTGGCCCGCCGATCGGTCGAGCGTTCCCCCGCAGGCACCGCTCACGCACCGTGGAGGTCGGCCAGCGCATGACCGTCCCAGCGCAGGCCGAGCGCGCTGACCCCTTCGGCGGGCGGGCGGCGCAGCAGGTCGTAGACGGCCACGGCGGGCACCTCGGCGTAGGCGCCCCACAGCTCGTGGCCGGTCATGATCACGTCGAGATCGAACCGGACGAGCAGGCCCATGAGCTCGCCGCGCATGGCCTCGTCGATGCCGGCGAAGGCCTCGTCGAGGGCGATCAGCCGGGGCGCGGTGGGTTGCGCCCGGGCGTAGTGGGCGGCCGCCGCGGCGAACAGCGGCAGGTGCAGCGCGACGGCCTGCTCGCCACCGGAGAGCTCCCGGAACTTGGCGCGGGTGAGGCGCGTCGTGCCTCCGGCCGCGGTGCGCAGGTGCGGGCGGAACTGGTGCCAGGAGCGGTGGTCGAGGGCGCGTTCGAGCACCGCCCGGTAACCGGCTCCCGGATCCTCGGCCCGCTGGGTCTCG
Source organism: Actinomycetota bacterium (assembly GCA_016185275.1). Classification (GTDB taxonomy): domain Bacteria; phylum Actinomycetota; class Acidimicrobiia; order Acidimicrobiales; family Iamiaceae; genus JACPNX01. The sequence continues at coordinate 2,238 of JACPNX010000035.1, forward strand.
ATGGCGCGGGCGAAGAAGCTGCGGACGCGGTCCCGGTCCTCGTCGGCCAGCATCTCCGGCGACGTGCGCAGCAACCCGATGGCGTGGCGGGTGGCGGCGTCATCGACCTCGAGCTCCCACCGAAGCTGCACCTGCAGGCCGCTCGCCGTGCGGGCCCCGGCCAGCACCCGGTTCACCTCGGCCACCAGTTCGTCGGCGTCGTTGAGCAGCGAGCGCAGCGCCTCGGACACCCGGGTCATCAGGTGCCGCTCGAACAGCTCCCGATCGCTCTCGCTCAGGTACTCGCGCAGCTTGGCCTCCTGCTCGGCCAGCTCGACGGCGAGGTGGGTGATCGGGAAGGTGCCCGCGTCGGATGCGACGGTGACCGTCTCGACGCCGTCCTCGTCGCCCAGCGCCGCCTCGTAGGAGTGGTGCAGGTCGTCGAGGAGCGACTTGAAGCCGGCCAGCAGGCGCCGGTGGTGGTCGGTGGCCTCCTCGTCTCGCGGCGGGGCACCGACGGAGGGCTCCAGCCATCGGGCGAACGCCAGCGGCTCGACGGGCACGTCGGCGGCGACGGTGCGCGCCGCCGTCTCGGCCTCGCCCGGCGCGGGACCGGTGAGCACGTGGAGGATCTCGGCGCGGCGCAGCGCCGGTATGCGCTCCTCCGCGGCGGCTCGCTGGCGGCCGGCGGCGAGGACCGCCTCCTCGGCCGCCTGCAGGTCCCGGCGGCAGCCGCCGAGGCGCTCCCCCAGAGCGACCCGCGCGTCGTCGAGGCGGCGCCGCTCACCGTCGAGCTCGACGCCGCGGGCCTCGACCCGCTGCAGCGCCCGCAGCGGCTCCTGCGCATCTGCTCCGAGCTGGCCGCGGAGGGTCTCGAGCCGGGCGTTGAGCCCGGCCGACTCGCGCGCGGCGTCGTCCCACTCGCGACGGCGGGCCGCGGCGGTCGCCTCCGCCGACTCGGCGGCGTCGCGCTCCCGTTCGTGGTCGACGACCGCCCTGGTCCGCGCGCCCAGCGCGTCGACCACCTGCCCCGCTCGGTGGTCGACGTCGTCGACGCGCCGGTCGACATCGTCCAGTTCGCCGGGTGCCGTGGGCAGGTGCCGCCCCGCCGCCTCGGTACCCAGGGCGTCGACGGCCTCGGCCAGGCGCGTGGCCGCCGCCCCCTCGGCCGCCCGGGCCTCGCCGGCGCGGGTCTCGGCGGCCCGCCGGTCCGCACGGCGCTGGCGGACCAGCTCGATCGCCCCATCCAGGGCGTCGGTGGAGGGCAGGGACTCGACGGCGCCGTCGAGCGTGCCCAGATCGGTCTCGACCGCCGCCAGATCAGCCTGCGCCGCGGCCGCCGAGCGGTCGAGGGCGGCGAGCCGGTCGTCCAGCTCGGCAAGGCGGCGCTGCCGGCGGGCCTCGCGCGCCGTGGCGCCGATGAACTCCGCGCCAGGCTTGGCCGACCGCCCGGTGAGCGGCCCGAGCCGGAACTGCCCGCGGGCGTCCACGCCGGCCGGCATGCCGAGCCGACCGAGGCCGATCGACCGCAGCACGGCGGTGACCGCAGCGGGCTCGAGGCCGCAGCCGTCCGGCGGCGTGGGCACGAGCACGTCGGCGAGGGTCGCACCGGCACCGGCACCGGCATCGGCGAGCAGCCAAGCGTCGAGATCACCCGCCGGGCCCGGCGGCACGGGCGCACCGGCGGCCTCGACCGCGGCGGCGGGATCGGGGGGATCGGCAGGATCGGCGGGAGCGGCAAGGACGGCAGGACGGTCGGCAGCGGCAGGATCGGCAGGCCGATCGGCCGGCACCGGGATCCAGGCGTCGAGCAGGCCGGCGGCGTCGAGCGCGGCTTCGATGGCGGCCCTCGCCTCCTCGCCCAGGGCGGGGGCGAAGTCGACCATCGCCCACAGCGGCCCACCCCGGCGTGCGGACCGGTCGGCGGACCGCCACGGCGGCGGCGCGGGGCCCGGGTCGGCCTCAGCCGCGACGCAGTCCCGCTCGCCCTGCACCTCAGCGCGCTCACCGGCGAGGTCGGCAACCAGCCGCTGCAGCCGGGTCCGGTCCTCGACCAGCGCGTCGCGCCGGGGCCGCACCAGCCCGGTGAACGTCTCGCCGAGCGTGGCGCCACCGGAGCCGAGCCCGTCGACGGCGGCGGCGAGCATCCCGGCGCCGGCCGCGTCGAGGAACGCCAGCCCGCCGGCCCAGGCGACCACCGCGACCCGCAGGGCGGACCTGGCTTCGTCGCGCTCGGTCCGCGACTCGGCGAGGGCCGTGTCGGCGGAGTCGAGGCGGCCGAGCGCGCCGGCCAGCGCGTCCTCGGCGCTGCGGTGCGCGGCTCGCGCGGTTGCGGCCCGGCCGAGGGCTGCCCGCACGGCACGAACGTCGTGGCGGCGGGCGGACACGGCGCTGCGCAGCGCCGCACGGAGCCGGTCCGGTTCGGCGGTGTCCTCGGGGCTCAGGGTCCACGCCACTCCCGCGGCGTCGGCCGCATCCATGACCGCGGTCAGGCACCGCTGCACGACCTCGCCGGCGGCCGTTGCCTCCTCGGCGGCGCGGGCGGCGGCCTCGGCGGCGCGCGCCGCGGCCGCGTCCGCTTCCTGGCGCCGGGCGTGGGCGCCTGCGGCATGGCTGGCCGCCTCCCGGGCCCGGCCCTCGAGCTCCGCCAGGGCCACCGCGTCCCGGTACGCCGGCGATTCCTGGATCGCCCGGCGCTGGGCCTCGGCCTCGTCGATGCGGACCCGCAGGTCCTGCTGCGCGTCCACGAGGTCGTGCTCGTCGCGCTGGAGCGCCTCGAGCTCGGCGTGGGTGTCGCGGCGCCGACGCACCGCCGTCCGCTCGGCGCGGTGCCCCTCGATCACGCCGGCGACGCGGCTGGCGGCCACGCCGCGCAGGTAGGCGCGGTAGGTGGGCACGAACGTGTCGACCACCCGCCGAGCGTCGGCGAGGCGGGCAAGATCGGCGGCCACGGCCTCGAGGTTGTCGAAGCTGGCGGCGACGTCGTCGATCAGGTCGGGTGCGAGCGCGGGCAGGCCCTCGGACAGCACCTGCGAGACCCGCTCGAGGTCCAGCTTGCCGGCGAGCTGCGGGCGCCGCAGCACCCGGACCAGCTCGAGCAGGTGCAGGTAGCGCTCGGACCCGAGCCCGTAGAGCGCCCGGTCGACCGCGGCCCGGTGCGCCTCCGCGGTGTCGACCACCGCGTCCTCACCGAGCTCGGTGGCGAGCGAGGCCCGGGTGCGGGGAACGCCGCCGGGGGCCAGGTCGAGATCGAAGCCGGGGCGCCGTCCGGTCACGAAGAACCACGCGTGGGCGTCGCGCGGGACCGTGGCCCGGGCGCCGCAGCCGACCGTGAGGTGCTCGTCGGTGCCGTCCGCCCGGCGTCGGCAGAGCTCCAGCCAGACGTACCCGGTGCGCTGCTCGTGGCGGAAGCGGCGGCGGTCCGGCCCGTCCTCCTTCAACACGCCGAGCAGCAGCGACTTCATCGACCGGCCGCCGGCGAAGGGATCCATCTTCGCCGCGCTCATCACGCCCTCGATCAGGAACGGGAAGAGCAGGGCCAGCGCGTTCGACTTCCCCGACCCGTTGGGCCCCCGCAGGATCAGCCGCCCGCCGGCGAAGGCGAACTCCTGGTCGTCGTACTCCCAGATGTTGCGGATGCCGGCCCGGTGCGGCCGCCACCGGTCGACCAGCGGCGGAGCGGCAGGCTCGCCAGCGAGCCGGCCGGCGGCAGCGTCCCGGCCAGCGGCGTTCACGGCCCGTCCAGCAGCGTGAGCTGGCCGTCGGCGCCCGACACGCTCACCCGGGGCCGGTAGCGGGCGAGCGCCGGCCCGGCGAGGAGCGCCCCGCCGTCCTCGGCACCGGTGCGGCGGGCGAGCCCGAGCCGTTCGAGAAGCGAGACCGCAGCGGCGAGCAGGCCCTCGGGGTCCGCCCGGTGCTCGGCGCTGAAGCGCGCCCGGTGCGTAGCGAAGATGCCCGTCCAGGCGGTGCGGAGCTCCTCCGCGGTCACCGGACGCCAGACGGACGCTTCGACATCGAATCGTTCGTGATCGAACGGAACTCGTGGTCCGACCTCCTCACGGGTCGCAGCGCGCACCAGCGGCTCGATCAGCAACAACGCGGCGTGGGCGACGGTGCCCCGGGTGGGGAACGGGTCGGCGAGCGGTTCGACGTTCGCGTCGATCAGCGCCAAGCCCTCGGCGCGAGCCTCCACCGGGCAGCCCGTCAACCGCTCGACGTCGGCCATGAGCCGCGTCCGCCGCTGCCGCACGTAGTCCAGCTCGTCGGCCGGCAGGGCCTCGTAGAGCACGACGGGTCCCTCCACCAGCCGCCGCGCCAGCCGGTGCCGTACCCGCTGGCGCTGGGCGTCCTCACCGGAGGCGTAGCGGTCGGCCAGGAAGTCGGCGACCGCCTCCACTTCACGCAGGACGCTCGGGGAGGACACGAGCAGGCGGGACGCGGTGTCGGCGTCGACGTCGTAGAGCGCGTCGCCGCCCTCCTCGGCGGCCGCGAGCCACCGCTCGGCCGCCCCGTCGCGCAGGGTCAGCACACCGCGGGTCTCCAGCCACGCGACCGCGTCCACGAACGCCCGGCGTTGGTCGTAGCGGGTGAGGTCGACCGGCAGCCGCTCGTCGCCGGCTCGCAGGCGCGCCACCTCCTCGGCCAGCTCCGACACCGTCGTCTGCCCACCGAGGCGTTCGAGCGCCGCGAGCACCAGGCACAGGAACGTGTAGCCCCACCGACCGAGGGCCCGACCCGTCGCCGTGCGGGCGCCCCGGTGCGGCGACACCGTGGCCGAGCGACGGTAGAGGCGGGCGCAGCGGGGTCCCACGTCGAGGCGGTAGCCCAGCACCCGGTGCATCTCGTTGCCCAGCACCACTCGCCAGCGCCGCACCTGGGCCAGCGCGCCGGGGCGGGGGTGGACGTCGGTGACGAGGGGGTGGGCGAGCAGCAACCGGGCCGTGCGCTGCAGCTCTTCCAGCTCGGCGGCGTCGAGCTGGACCGCGACGGTGGCCGCGCTCACGAGGCGCTCACGAGGCGCTCACGCCAGGCTCCGCGCGGACCCGGCCCGCACCTCCAGCCGCGCCCCGTCGATGGTGAGTGACCCCCGCCGGCTCCGCAGCACGAACCCGGCGGGGTCCGGCACGAGCCGGGCGACCGCGCCCTCCACCACGACCGGCTCCGACGCACCCGGGGCGGCACCCGCGACGGGGCGGCGGTGAGCGGCTCGGTCGAGCAGCTCCAACGCGACCGCGAACTCGGCGTCCGACAGCACCCGGCCCTCCACCGGGCGGGCGACGAGGCACGCGGCGGCCTCCGCCCGGGCGGCCTGCGCCGCCCGGTGCTCGGCCGCCAACCAGGCCTTGGTGGCGGCGTAGTCCTCCGCCTTGCCGGGCCGTCCGGGAGACGCGTGCCGGCCGTGCTCGCGCAGCGTCACGGGAACGTCGACGGGTTCGGCGGCCCACCACGACGTGGCTGCCCCGGTGCGGTCCGGGTCGGGGTCGGGCTGGCCGAGGTGGACGGTGCGGCCCAGGCCGAAGGCGGCGTCGAACAGCGCGTCGGCGTCGCCGTCGTCGCCGAGGCGGGCGAACCAGCGGGCCAGGTGCACCAGCTCCGACGCCCGGGTGATCGGCCGGCGGGCACTCTCGGTCAGGCGGCGCAACAGGTCGAGCAGGTCACGGATGGCCGACGTCGTGGCGGCGGTCAGCTCCTCGGCGCCGGCACGGCGACCGGGCGCGGCGACGAACCAGGCAGCGAGCCCCTGCCAGCGCTGCCGCCACCGGGCGGCCAGATCGACCTCGCCGAACAGCCCGGCCGAGTCGTCCCCGGCGGCGGCCAGCTCGACGAGGCGATCCACGCCCCGCGCCTCCACCCCTTCGACGAGGCGGACGATCAGCGTCCGCTGCGTGGCGAGATGCTCCAGGAACTGTTCGAGGTACTCGATCAGCTGGTGCTTGTACGCGAGGAAGCGGGTCGGATCCACCTCGTGCTCGCGACGCAGCTGCGCGATGGCGGCATGGAAGTCCCGCGCGTTGGCGGCCAGCTCTCGCAACGCCCCGTCGAGATCGCGCAGGCGCAGGTACGTGGCATCCGGGTCGGCGGCGTCGACGGCTGTGGCCAGTGCACCGAGGTTGTCCCGGATCTCGCGGAACAGGGTGCGTTGCAGGGAGCCGCTGCGCTCGCTGGCGCCCAGCACGGCGACGATGGCATCGTGCGCCGCCTGGCCCGCGGCGGTGAGCTGCCAGAGCGAGCGGCGACGGCGGAAGTCTTCGAGGCGGGCGACGCGCGCCGTGTCGTGTGTGGCGGTGACGTTGCCCCAACGGCGGAGCTGCTCCAGGGCTGGGTCCACGTTGTCGACCGGATGCCCCTCGGCGGCGAGCGCGGCAGCGATCTGCTCGGTCCGCAGCTCGACCTCGTAGCGATCGCGAGCGGCCACGAGCGCCCCGAGGATGGCGGCGTAGGCGGGGGCGTTCTCCTCGGTGGCGGCCCGCAGGGCCTGCAACCGGTCCCGCTCCTCACCGTCGAGCAGCCGGACGTGCAGGGCCGCACGGATGCCCGCCGGCCGCTCGTCCTCCATGCCGTCACCGTACGCGACCGTGGTCAACGAGCAACTCGGTGGTGAGCGCGAGCACCGCATCGTTCACGTTGCGCGCCGGCGAGCCGAAGTGTCGCTTGACCGGGTCGGGGCGGGACCGCCCGCTCGTCGGTCAGGGTCAGGCAACGGGACCGCTTCTTCGGGTGGGCCACCAGGGGTCCCGCGGCCCATGCTTGACCGCCACCGCCTTGTCCGTGGTCCGCCAGCCCGGATCAGCCCAGGCCCGCGCGGACCCGCCGGGGAGCCGTAGGTGCCGGGTTCGTCGCCGGAGTCATCAAGGATCTCCGGACCCTGGAGCCGAGGGCCGCCCCGCGCTGCGCGGACCAGGTGGGCGTGCCGTCGCGCCAGTTGTAGAACCACGACTCGCTGACATCGACAACCCGGCAGGTGAGCGCGTGCGGGTCGCGGCGGGCGGTTCCCTGCGAAGCGATCGACGCGGCCAGGCCGGATCATGCGACAATCCGATCACCCCGGCGGCGCCTCTCGGTGGAAGCTGCCGTCGCCAGCCAGCGAGTAGCTCGACGAGCCGCGGAACAAGGTCCAGGCATCCTCGGTGGTGGAGTGACGAAGGGTGCGAAAGGTCATCGTCGGTCCGGTGAAGTGCAGCGACAGGTTCAGATCGGCGTCGAATCGTACCTGCCTAACGATCCGGTCAATGCACTGTGCGAGCGCGGCGGCCATGGAGGGCCCATCGTCACCGCTGCCAACGTCGCCACCCGGCGCCCCGAAGAGCCGCCAGCTCGAGGCATAGATCCAGAGCTGGTCCGAGCCTCGATCAGGCGCACCCCTGACTTCTGCCCGTTGACGATCGCCGAAGTCGAAGAAAACGAAAGTGCCATGGCCTAGCCGAACACTCCACGGGGCACGCCCCTCGATAGCCAGCTTGATCTGCCTTCGGACAACAGCACGCGACACGACCGATTCAGTGACAGCCTGCGAGCCCTTCACCGCAACACGCCAATCAACCGAAGAGCTCGATGCACTCGGTCAGGATCTCGCGATAGCCGCCGACCCCTTGCTTGGTGATCGCGTCGTGAAGGATTCGCCGCTCAGCCCGAGTCATTCGCCCCACCTGCTGCTGGCAGTCCCGCCATGCATCCTCGAACTGCTTCTGCTGATGAGCACGGTTCGGCACGTTCCCGGGCCGGCCACTCGACTGCGCCATGAGGCTCAGCGAGCCGAGCCCGGCGATCGTGGCGGTGCCAGCGAGCACCCCGGCCGCCGCTGGGGAGAGGATGATGGCACCGCCCGCGGAGAGCGTGCCGCCACCGGCCAAGCTGAGCAAGCCGCCGCCCGTCGGGATCGCGATCCCTGCAGAGCCCCCGACGCTGACTACCGCGGCATAAGCGAGGCCACCCGTAGCCACGCCCAGCGCCAGGACTGCCACGACCGTCAGGCCAGCGATGATGGTGTCGCTGTTACGACAGACAGAGTCGAACAAGCTCGGTCCCCGGGCGCAGGTGATCTCAACGGTCTTCACTGCACAGGAGCCCTGATGCATCACGATCGGGTCGCCACCCGGCGATTCCGGGGGCCAACACGACGATCCCTCCCCGATGCCCGGCTCCATGCATACCCGGGAGCCGGTGTCGCCCCACCAGACCAACTTCCCCCCCACTGACGAACACGCCCCGCCCACCGTCCCCGCGCTCAACGCCCCGTCCGTTGGCCGCATGCCGAGTGGGTCGGTCCGACTCAGGGGGTCGTTGTTGGTGTAGTGGTAGGCGTTGGCGACAGTGGGGGTGCCGTCGATGCCGTCGAGGGGGTCGGGGGTGAGGAACGTGCCGGCGGTGGGGTCGTAGTCGCGGTTGCGGAGGTACACGGTGGCGCCGATGGTGAGCTCACCCCGGTATCCGAACCAGGTGGAGCCGGCCGGGACACTGGCCGGGTTGCCCCACGGGTCATAACCGACCGGGGCATCGGCGGCGTTGGTGTTCCCCGCGCTTTGGATGGCCGAGCCCAACTCGTCGTACTTGTACCAGTTCGGATAGAAGTTCTGTTTGTAGTCGGTGCGCTCGTTCGCGATGTCGCTACGGACCCACGTCCAGTTGTTGATCTTCGAATCGACGATCTGGGGCACCCCGCGGGTCCGGTCCCACGAGTACTCGTACACGCTGACCGCCCCGGCCGCATCGGTGACCCGCAACTGGGTCAACAACCCGTCACCGTCATACACCCGGCCCTCCGTCGCCGACCCCCCGGTCCCGGTGGTGGTCACCGCCGCCGCCCGGCCCCGGGTGTCATAGCCCCACGTCGTCGCCTTCGAGGTCGTGCCACCGGTGGTCGTGGTGGCCGTGGTCCGCCGACCCTGCGGGTCATAGCCGTACACCGTACTGGTCGCCCCCGTCGTCGCCGAGGCCACCGACCCGTCCGGGTTGGTGGTGTAGGCCGTGGTGACGCCATCGGTGGTCTGGGTCAACCGGTTCCCACGGGTCCCATACACCCACGCCGTCGAACCCGCCGGACCGCTCGCCCCGGTGAGCTGCCCGGCATTGTCGTACCCATACGCCGTGGCCGGGCCACCATTGCGGCGCAACGAACCGATACGCCCATCGAGCCGGTCACCGACCGTGGCCGTATACGAATCCCACGTGCCATCGGGCTTCTTCATGTTCTCCACGAACCCGACCACCCGGCCCACCCCGTCCAACGACCAGGTGCGCCCACTCCCACCCGCGGCGTACAACCACTCACCGGTCTGCCCGCCGTCATCATCATAGGTGTACTGCGCAAACGGCAAAAACGTGCCCGACGGGCTCCCCCGAACACTCATCTGCGCGATACGGCCCACCTTGTCATGCGTGTACCGGGCCTGGGCACCATCGGGATAGGTGAGATCGACCACC
>JACPNX010000038.1:0-65793 GCA_016185275.1 Actinomycetota bacterium
CTGTCGTCCACGCCGACAGACTCGGCGCGCGCGTCCAGAGAATCGTGGATAGTCGTGGTCACTTCGGGGATCTCCTCCCCGCCCTCTCAGCTCAATGAATCGACTGCTCGACCCGCCTCAGCTGAGGTTGACACAGAGGGAAGGGAGCAGGGCGCGAGTGGCTACACGTCGACTTCGGCGTGGAGCTGACGCCGTTCTACTGCGAAGGCATGCGGGTTCCGGTCGGCCCAGGCCGGGGCGGGTGGCGGAACCCCGGCGAAACGCTGCCCACCAAGCGGGCAGTTCATCGGGCGTCCGCTGCGTCCTCATCGACCTCGTACGGGGTCCGCTCGCGGAAGGTCAGGCTCATCCGCGGCCCGGTCACCCGGGCCAGCTTGGGCACGCAGTGCTGCCAGGTGCGCTGGCAGGTGCCGCCCATGACCAGCAGGTCGCCGCCGCACAGGTCCAGGCGCACCGACGGCGCCCGCGTGCCGGCGTCAGGGGCGGGCCGCAGGAGGAACCGCCGTGGCTCGCCGAGCGACAGCACGGCGACGGTCGACACGGGAACCCGCCGGAGGTGGCGATCTCCGTGCCAGGCCACGCTGTCGCGCCCGTCGCGGTAGAGGTTGGCGCCAAGTGCATCGAAGTGGACGCCGTAGCGCCGGTCGAGCAGGTCGCCCATCCGGGCGACGACGGCCGGAAGTCCCGGCGTCGCGGGACCGTCGTCCCACCACGCGGTCAGGCGCGGCTCGGGCAGCAACCGGTCGTACATGCGCACCTCGCGCCGCTGCCAATGGACCTCCGCGACGAGGTGGGTGAACAACGTGTCCGACCCGGCCAGCCAGCCGGGCACGACCTCGATCCACGCGGCATCCCCGAGGTCGCGCCGCTCGGCGCTCGAGAACGAGGCGTCCGCCTCAGGGGCGCCCGCGGCGAGCAGGGATCCCTGGAAGGCCGGCACCACACGGTCGACGGAGCCGAGGCTTCCGGTGGCAGCTCGAGGAGGGTCGGAGCGCTCCGCGGCCGTTCCCATGGCCAGATGATAGATCCCGAACGCCCGTTCGTCGACGTCGCGACACCGCCGGTTGGATCGAGTCGACCCGTCAGCCCGGCCCGTACTGGCTCACGCAGGCCTGGCCCCGGTTGGTCCGCCCGTACTCGACCGCGGTGGCGCGCTGGGCCAGGGTGCCGTGCTTCTCCTTGGTCCCGAAGTCGTTGGAGGCCAAGGCGATCGACTGGTTGAGCTCCTGCTCGTCGCCGGGCTCCTCGGTGAGCTGGCCGGCGTCGATCTCGTCCTGGAGGAAGGCGCCGGCGAAGCAGTCGGCTTGGAGCTCGATGTTCGGGTTGTCGGGCACACCGAGGTTCGCCTGGGCGCTGTGCCCCCACTCGTGGGCGAGCACGAAGTAGGTGAAGGTGTCGCCGATCTTCTGGTTCTGCTCGTAGAACCAGTCGATGGCCACGAGCACGGTGTTGTCGCTGCCGCAAAAGGCCGCGTTGGGCCCGGTGACCGGCCGGCCGCCACACGTGACCGTGGACGAGCCGTCGGCCAGGTACGTCTCGACGGCCTGGGGGGGTTGGTAGCCGTCGACCTTGCCCGCCCAGTAGTCGTCAAGGGTCTGGGTGAGCGACTCCAGGTCGGCCTGCATCTTCTTCAGGACGGGGTCGTTGGCCACGTCCGGGTTGCTGGTTCCGGGTGCCGTGGTCGACGAACCGGTCGTCGTGGACGACCGGGGGTACGTCGACCCGGCCGCCCCCGGACCGCCGCCGGCCGCGGTGGCCCGCTCGGCTCCGCTCGTGGAGACCCCACAGCCGCCGAGGGCGGCGGCCATGACGACCGACAGAGCCGCCATCCGTCGCACGCTCATGCCTTCCTCCTCGCCGCCCCGTCGCGGCCCGTCGGCCCGGCCCGGTGACGAACGCTAGCCGCGCCGCCCCGGCGTTCCCGGGGCACTCGTACGGACGGGTTCTCGAAGGGCCGCCGCACCGGGCCACCTACGATCGCCGACCATGGCCAAGGCTCCAATCATCACGCCCCAGGCGCAGGACTTCCCCCGCTGGTACCAGGACGTGCTGGCCAAGGCCGAGCTGGCGGACAACGGCCCCGCCCGCGGCACGATGGTGATCCGGCCCTACGGCTATGCCATCTGGGAGCGGATGGTGGCCGAGGTCGACGCCCGCATCAAGGCCACCGGCGCCGAGAACGCCTACTTCCCGCTGTTCATCCCCGAGTCGTACCTCCAGCGGGAGGCCGAGCACGTCCAGGGCTTCAGCCCGGAGCTGGCCGTCGTCACCCACGGCGGCGGCAAGGAGCTCGAGGAACCCCTGGTCGTGCGGCCGACCAGTGAGACGGTGATCGGCGAGTTCATGGCCAAGTGGGTGCAGAGCCACCGCGACCTGCCGCTGCTGCTCAACCAGTGGGCCAACGTCGTGCGCTGGGAGCTGCGGCCGAGGCTGTTCCTGCGCACGACGGAGTTCCTGTGGCAGGAGGGGCACACCGCCCATGCCACCGAAGCCGACGCGGCCGCGTACGCCCGCCGCATCCTCCACGACGTCTACGAGGACTTCATGGTGTCGGTGCTGGCCATCCCCGTGGTCGTCGGTCGCAAGACCAGCGACGAGCGCTTCGCCGGAGCCACCAACACGATGACGTGCGAAGCGCTCATGGCCGACGGCAAGGCCCTCCAGATGGGCACGAGCCACGAGCTCGGCCAGAACTTCGCGCGGGCCTTCGGGATCGCCTTCCAGGACGAGTCGGGTACCGAGCAGACGGCGTGGACCACCTCCTGGGGCGTGTCCACCCGCATGATGGGCGGCCTCGTCATGGCGCACGGCGACGACGCCGGCCTGCGCCTGCCTCCGAACGTCGCGCCGATCCAATGCGTCGTGCTCCTGATCCGTGACGAGTCCGGAGCGGGGGAGCGCGCCGCGCTGATCGCCGAGGCGCTGCGCACCGCGGGGGTGCGGGTGCGACTGGACGACCGGGTCGACCAGTCGTTCGGTCGCCGGGCGACCGAGTGGGAGCTGAAGGGCGTGCCGGTGCGGGTGGAGGTGGGGCCCAGGGACCTGGCCGAGGAGCAGGCGGTGGTCGTGCGCCGCGACACCAACACCAAGTCGACGGTGCCGCTCGCCGGGCTCGCCGCGGCGGTGGCGGATCTGCTCGGCGCGGTCCAGTCGTCGCTGCTCGACGAGGCGCGGGCTCGCCGGGACACGGCCACCGTGGATGTGAGCGACCTCGACGGGGTCGTCGCCGCCGGCCGGTCCGGGTTCGCGCGGGTGCCCTGGCCGGTGGTGCGCGACGAGGGTGCGGCGCTGCGGGCCGAGGCGCTGACCGTGCGCTGCCTGCAATCGGTCGACGGGGGCGTCGCCTCCGACGAGGGCGACGACACGGCGGCCTACGTGGCGCGGGCCTACTGAACCCGCAGCCCGCGGCCCGGGGATCAGCGCATCGCCTCCTCGATGTCGCCGAGCAGGCGGAAGCCCCAGGCGTCAACGGACGTGGGGATCGAGGCCACGCGCGGCGAGGAGCCGTCGGAGCGAGCGATGATCAGCGACGTGATCTGCGCAGGTCGGTACGTCGCGTCGGTGCCAGCTCGTCTCCCGACCACCACCAAGACCTCCGCCCCTGTCGGCGCTACGCCAATGAGCGGAGCGACGTAGGTGGCCTCGGCCTGACTCTGCACGTCGACCGGCCCGGCGAACACTGGGATGTCGACTCGCACCTCGGTGCCTGGAGCCGGTGCCGAACCGGAGGTGGAGCGTGCCGAGGTCACCGCGATGCGAAGAGCCACCGTCACCGTCTGTTGGGGCGGCACGCTCGGGAGTCCGGCTGGCGCGAACGACATCGCGTACCGGTTGCCGACCTCGGCGGCCACGATCGTGCCTCGGATCAGGCCGCTTCCAGCCGCAAAGGCCGACCGTGGTGAGGCAGGCATGGAGTAGTCGGCACCGGCGTAGTAGGGAGCGGCGGCCAGCCGTGTCGTGAACGGGTCGATCAGGTCGCTACCGTCGCTGGCTGCCGTCCCGCTGGTTGAGGCCGTCGAGGTTCCCGCCCGGGCCCGCACCCGTGGTTCTGCGCGCACCTCACTCCCGCCACAAGAGGTCAGCGCGAGTAGCGAAGCGAGAGCTGTCATCGCGAGAACTCGAGACCCGTATGGCGAAGTGCCACCCTGCAGATGTCGGACATCACGAATGGCGTGCATCGATGCGGCTCCCGTGGTGACCAACGTACGCATCCAGCCGAGCTTGGTCCCGCAGAGCCGGTTCGCGGTCGAGGTCGTCGAGTCGACGGTTGCTGGCCTCGTCGACGTGGCGGTGGACCCGTTCGACCGTGAGCCGGTCGGCGGCGAAGGGCCGCTATGATCGCCAAGCCCCTCCCGGGGCGGAGGCGTGGGCCCCTAGCCCACGCCTTTCGTTCGCATGACCGCTGCCGACCCGAACCAGGAGGTGACCCGTGAGCATCGCCGATCAGGTGCGCGACCTCGTCGCGCCCGCGGTCGGAGACGCCGGGTTCGCCCTGTGGGACGTGGAGTTCAGCGGCGGGATGCTGCGCGTGTTCGTCGACCGCTCCGAAGGGACGGGCCTCGACGACCTCGGCCGGCTCACCCAGCGGCTCTCGCGCCTGCTGGACGAGCACGACCCGATTCCCGGTCGGTACCTGCTCGAGGTCTCCAGCCCCGGCGTCGAGCGGAACCTGCGCACCGCCGAGCACTACCGCCGCTCGGTCGGCGAGACCGTCTCGGTCAAGACCCGTCCCGACGTCGAGGGCGAGCGCCGCCGCACCGGCGTGCTCCTCGTGGCCGACGACGAGGGCTTCGTCGTGCGCCCCGAGCCCGGCGGGCCCGAGCAGCGGCTCGCGTACACCGACGTCGAGCGCGCCCGCACCGTGTTCGCCTGGGGTCCCGGCCCCAAGCCCGGCGCGCCGACACCCCGGGCCAAGCAGGCCACCAAGAGGAAGAAGGCAGCCACGTCATGAGCCGCAGCATGGACATGATGGAGGCCCTGCAGGCGCTGGCCGCCGACAAGGGCATCTCCCCAGAGACCCTCATGGGCGCGCTGGCCGATGCCCTCGAATCGGCCTACAAGCGCATGCCGGGCGCCAAGGAGTACGCCTGGGTCACCATCGACCCCGACACGTTCGACATCCGGGTGACGGCCCAGGACCTCGACGAGGACGGCGAGCCCTACGGTCCCGAGCTCGACGTCACGCCCGACAACTTCGGCCGTATCGCCGCGCAGACCGCCCGCCAGGTGATGATGCAGCGCCTGCGCGAAGTCGACCGGGAGATGAAGTACGAGGAGTACGCCGGCCGCGAGGGCGACATCGTCACCGGCATCATCCAGCAGAGCGACGCCCGCTACACGTTGCTCGACCTCGGCCGCGTCGAGGCTCTGCTCCCGCAGGCCGAGCAGGTCCCGCACGAGCGCCCTGCGCCGAACACGCGCCTCAAGGCCTACATCGTCGAGGTGCGCAAGACCGCCAAGGGTCCTCAGATCGTCGTCAGCCGCACCCACCCCGGGCTCATCAAGCGGCTGTTCGAGCTCGAGGTGCCCGAGATCGCCGACGGCATCGTCGAGATCAGGGCCTGCGCCCGCGAGCCCGGGCACCGCACGAAGATCGCGGTGTGGTCGAACGATCCCAACGTCGACCCGGTCGGCGCCTGCGTCGGTGCCCGCGGCGCCCGGGTGCGCATGGTCGTCACCGAGCTGCACGGCGAGAAGATCGACATCGTGCCGTTCTCCGAGGACGCGCCCGACTTCGTGGCGAAGGCGTTGTCACCGGCGCGGGTCAAAGAGGTGCGCATCCACGAGTACGACGGTCGGGCCGAGGTGATCGTGCCCGACTTCCAGCTCTCGCTGGCCATCGGCAAGGAGGGCCAGAACGCCCGCTTGGCCGCCCGGCTGACCGGGTGGCGGGTGGACATCAAGAGCGAGACCCAGCTCGCGGAGGAAGAGGCGTTCCAGAACCAGGACTGGGCCGAGGGCGAGTGGGTCACCGACGACGCGACCGGCGAGCAGCGCTGGGTGCCCGCCGACGGCGGCGACGCGCTCTCCGCCGAGGAGTGGGAGCACGCCGCCGAGGCCCCCGACGAGACCACGCAAGCCGGCGGGCCCGGCTCCGAGAGCTCAGCCGCCGCGAGTGGCGCTGAGGCGAGCGAGGCTGCTCCCGCCGAGCCTGGAGCCACTCGCGGCGACGCCGCCCCGGACGACACGGTCGCCGATGCTGGCGGAGCGGACGACGGTGCGCGTCCGGTCGGCGCCGGCGAGGCCACCGCGGAGGCGGATGGCGCGGTGCCGGCCGAGTCGGCCGCGGGCGAAGGCCAAGGGTCGTAGCCGAGCCGCGCCGGACGTGCATCGGCTGCCGGCGGACGGCGCCGGCCCGCGAGCTCACGCGGTTGGTGCGAACTCCGGAGGGATCGCTGGCCGTGGGCCGTACACTGCCGGGTCGGGGTGCGTGGCTCTGCGCCACGTCTCCTTCGTGCTTCGACGCCGCCACTCGACGCAAGGCCTTCGGCCGGGCGCTGCGGGCACCGGTCGACGAGCGCGCGTTGTCCGCCGCGCGGATCCAGCTCTACGGGACCACGGCCCCGGAGCGCTGAGCCCGCCACCGAGGGCGGCACTTTCGTACTGGTCTCCGACCCGTGCGAGACTGGATATCCCGTGCCCAGGCCGGGCACACACGATGGCAACCCGAAGGGGCGAGTAGGCACTTGGCAGCCAAGATCCGCGTCCACGAGCTGGCGAAGGAGCTCGGTCTCACCAACAAGGAGGCCCTCGACCTCTGTGGGGGGCTGGGCATCGGGGTGAAGACCCACTCGTCGAGCATCGAGGACGCGCAGGCCGACCGTGTTCGCCGCAAGGCCGAGCGTGAGGGGCTCAAGCGCGACCAGCAGCCGGAGGAGCCCGCGGTCGCGTCGAAGCAGAAGACGGCCAAGGGCCCGCGCGGCGCCGCCGCCGAGACCACTCCGGCCGACGCTGCGCCGGCCGACGCTGCGCCGGCCAACGCTGCGCCGGCCAACGCTTCGCCGGGTGAGGCGCACGAGGTGGCCGTGCCCTCCGCCGTCGCCGCTGCGCCGGCTTCCACGGAGGCCCCGCGGCCGGACGCCGCTGAGGCGCCCACCACGGGCGCCCCGGCTGGCCAGGCACCCCCGGCCGAGCCGGGGGTCACCGACCGCCCGGCCACCTCCGCCCCGCAGGCGCCGGTCGAGCGTCCCGCCGCCGCCGACCTGCCCGCGGAGCGCCCCGCGGCGGCTGCGTCCGCCGTTCCCCCGGCCGCTCCCGCGGCCCCCGCCGTTCCCCCGGCCCAAGCGCCGGCCGAGCGACCCGCGGCCTCCGCGCCGGCGCCCGCGGCCGCGCCGTCCGAGCCGTCCCCGACGGCGCGGGCGGCCTCGGTCCGCAAGGCCATCACCTCGAGCGGAAGCGAGCACCCGCCCCGCCCGCTGCGGCGCGAGGCCGAGGGGTCCGACGCCGAGCGCGTCGGAGTCCGGCCCGGCGGCGGCCCCCTGGCCCCCGCGGCCCGCGGTCCGGTCTCGCCCGGTGGCGCCTTCCCGCGCACGGCGCCTCCCGGCGCCAGTGGTCCGGGCCGTAGCACCGGCCCGTCCGGCCCGCCCGGGTCCGCACCGGGCTCGAGTGGTTCCGGCGGAGCTCCTGGATCGGCGGCCCCGGCCAGCGCCGGTCCCGGCCCCATCGGCGCCCGCCCGTCCGGCCCGCCTCCCGCCGCCCGCCGGTCGCCGGTGTCCTCCAGCGGCAAGCCGATCCCGCCGCCGCCCGGACCCCCGAAGTCCTCCAGTGGCAAGCCGATCCCGCCGCCGCCCGGCATGGGCGGGCGCGGCGCTCCCGCCGGGCGTGGCCCCGGGGGCGGCGGCGTCGGGGCGCGCCCCGGCGGTCCTGCCGGTCGCGGGCGACCGCCGATGGGTGGCCCGCGCACGTCCGTGCCCGGTGCCGGCGTCGGCGGCCCTCCTGGCCGGGGTCCCGGCGGTCCCGGTGGAGGTCCGGGCGGTTTCGGGGGACCCGGCGGTGGTCCGGGCGGCAGGCCGGGCGGTCCGCCCGGGCGGCGCCCGCCTCAGCGCCGCAAGAGCCGTCGGCGCCGCAGCCGTGAGGAGCTGCAGCCGATGGACATGCCGGCGTACACGCCGGCCGATGCCGCCGTTCCCGAAGGCGAGGTCGTCGTCCAGCGCGGCTCGACGCCGCAGGACCTCGGTCCCAGGTTGAACCGCACGGCGGCCGACGTCGTGCGCTTCCTGCTCCAGCAGGGCGAGATGGTGACCGCCACGCAGTCGCTGAGCGACGAGATGATCGAGCTGTTCGCGGCCGACATCGGCGCCCGCGTGCGCCTGGTCGACCCCGGCGAGGAGCAGGAGGTCGAGCTGCAGAAGGTGCTCGGCGCCGACCAGCTCGCCGATGACGCGGACGACCCCGACGCCGTCGAGCGCGCCCCGGTCATCACCGTCATGGGCCACGTCGACCACGGCAAGACGAAGCTGCTCGACCGCATCCGCAACGCCAACGTGGTGGCCGGCGAGGCCGGTGGCATCACCCAGCACATCGGCGCGTACCAGGTCGAGAAGAACGGTCGGAAGATCACCTTCATCGACACGC
Source organism: Actinomycetota bacterium (assembly GCA_016185275.1). Taxonomy (GTDB): domain Bacteria; phylum Actinomycetota; class Acidimicrobiia; order Acidimicrobiales; family Iamiaceae; genus JACPNX01. The sequence goes on from JACPNX010000038.1 coordinate 8,575, forward strand.
CGGGCCACGAGGCCTTCACCGCCATGCGCGCCCGCGGCGCCGAGGTCACCGACATCGTGATCCTCGTCGTGGCCGCCGACGACGGCGTCATGCCCCAGACCCTCGAGGCGCTCGACCACGCCCGGGCCGCCGGCGTACCGATCGTCGTCGCCATCAACAAGGTCGACAAGGAGGGCGCGGACCCGCAGAAGGTCATGGCTCAGCTGGCCGAGCGCGACCTCGTCCCCGAGGCGTGGGGTGGCGACACGATCATGGTGGAGGTGTCCGCCCTCGAGGGCCTGGGCATCGACGACCTGCTCGAGAACCTCCTTGTGGTGGCCGACGTCGAGGAGCTGCAGGCCAACCCGAGCGGCCGTGCGCGCGGCGTCGTGCTCGAGGCCCACCTCGACACCGGTCGCGGCCCGGTCGCCACCGTGCTCGTCGAGCGCGGCCTGCTCAAGGTGGGCGACCCGCTCGTGGCCGGTCCCGCCTGGGGCCGTGTCCGGGCGCTGATCGACGACCGTGGCCAGCACGTCAAGTCGGCCGGTCCCTCGACCCCGGTGGAGGTGCTCGGCCTGTCCGACGTCGCCAACGCCGGCGACGACTTCATCGTCGCCCTCGATGACCGCACCGCCCGCAACGTGGCCGAGCAGCGCGAGCACTACCACCGGATCGCCAACATCTCGGGCTCGTCGGCGGCCACGTCGGGCGGCGCCCGCCTCGAGGACATCTTCGAGCAGATCCAGGCCGGCGAGACGGCCACGCTGAACCTGATCGTCAAGGCCGACGTGAACGGCTCGCTCGAGGCGGTCACGCAGAGCCTGCGCAAGCTCGAGCGCGAGGACATCAAGCTCTCGTTCGTGCTGCGCGGCGTGGGCGGCATCAGCCAGTACGACATCCAGCTCGCGGCGGCATCGAACGCCACGATCATCGGCTTCAACGTGCGGCCCGACCGCAAGGCCAGGGAGCTGGCCGAGGCGGAGCACGTCGAGATCCGGACCTACGAGATCATCTACCAGCTCCTCGAAGACGTCGAGGCGGCCATGGTCGGCATGCTCGCTCCGGAGTTCGAAGAGGTCGTCACCGGCGACGCCGAGGTGCGCGAGGTCTTCCGGGTGCCCCGGGTCGGGGCGGTGGCCGGCTGCTACGTCACCAACGGCACGATCACCCGAGGCTCGAAGGTCCGCTTCCTGCGCGAGGGCACGATCATCTGGAAGGGCACGATCACGTCGCTCAAGCGCTTCAAGGACGACGTGCGCGAGGTGCAGGCCGGCTACGAGTGCGGCATCGGCCTGTCCGACTTCCAGGACCTCAAGCCCGGGGACGTGATCGAGACGTTCGAGGAGCGGGAGATCCCGCGGACCTGACGGTCCTCCGGCTGGTGCACGTCCTCGCCCTCCGCATGGACCTGCGCCTCCCCGGCGCGCACAGCCTGAAGGAGAAGCGGGCGCAGATCACGCCGATCGTCGAAGGGGCGCGGCGGCGGCACCGGGTGGCCGCCGCCGAGGTCGGCGCGCAGGACGCGCACCACCGGGCCGTCCTCGGCTTCGCCACCGTCTCGGGCTCCGCCCGCCACGCCGGCGAGGTGCTCGATGCGGTGGAGCGCTTCGTCTGGTCGTTCCCCGAGATCGAGGTGCTCGGCTCCGAGCGCACCTGGGCCGAAGACGCCTGACGCCGGGCTCGTCGCGGCATGGACCCGGACCGCGGCGCCGGGCATCGCGCACCGCACCGCGGCGCCGGGCACCGCGCACTGCGCACGCGACCCGCGCCCCACGGGCGACCGGCCGGCACCGGGTCGTCGCCGCTAGGAGAACGGGCGCGGCGGGGCGTCGAGGTCGACCGCGACGGGCAGGCCCGAGGCGTCGCGCTGCTCGGCCCTGAGCACCACGACGGCGAGGTCGTCGTGCACGGCGTCGCCGCCGTGGGCCAGAACCGCGGCCTCGATGGCGCCGACCAGCTCGGCCGCGGTGCGGCCCCGGCGCCCGGCCAGCAGAGCCCGGAGGCGCTCGTCGCCGAACTGCTCGCCGGTGGCGTCGCGCGCCTCGGTCACGCCGTCGGTGTAGAGCACGAGGGCCTCGCCGGGGGCCAGGCGCAGGCGCCGGTCGCGGAAGCGCGCGGTCGCCAGGATGCCGAGCAGCAGGCCGTGGTCGCCGGCCGGCTCGGGGCACCCCGGCACGCCCACCAGGTAGGGGAGCGGGTGGCCGGCGCTGGACACCCGCAGCGTGATCCCGTCGTGGTCGATGTCGAGGACGACGACCGCGGCCGACAGGAACGCCTCGACGTCGTCGCCTTGGCCGATGATGGCCTGGTTGACGACCCGCATCATGTCGGCGGGGGAGCGGTGTCCCACCGCGGCGGCCCGGATGGCGTGGCGGGCGAGGGCGGTGAGCGCCGCCGCCTCGGGCCCCCGGCCCCGGGCGTCTCCGATGGCGACCACCCACCGGCTGTCGCCGAGCGGGAACACGTCGTAGAAGTCGCCCCCCACACGGCCCTCGCCCGCGGCGTGGTACGCCGTCGCCACCTCGAGCCCCGGGATGGCCGGCGGCATCGGCGGCAGCAGGCTCGCCTGCAGGGCGCGGGCCAGCGCCAGCAGGTCGGCCCTCGCCGCGGCCACCTCGGCCCGGGCCCGCTCCCGCTCGATGATCTGGCCGACGAGGGTCCCCACCCCGGCCAGGGCCACCATCGCCCCCGTGTCGATGGCGCGGGGACGGCGCACGAACAGCTCGATGACGCCCTCGACCTCGCCCCCACAGTGGACCGGGAACGCGACCGCGCTGCGCAACCCGTGGCGCTCGGCGACGGCCCGGCGCACGAACCTCGGGTCGTAGGCGATGTCGTCGAACCAGACGGGCTCGCCCGACGCGACGACCGTGCCCGGCATGCCTTCGCCCGTGTGCAGCGCCCGCGCCGCGAGGTCGTCCACGATCGCCTCGAGGCCGGGACGGGACCAGCCGCTGACCGGCTCCCCTCCATCGGGCCCGATCTGCCACGCCACGCCGACATCCCACCCGAGCACCTCGCCGATAGCGGGCAGCACCACCTCACCGGCGTCGGCCATGGTCAGCATGGTGTCGGCGAGGGCGAGCTGCGTGGCGATCCGGCGCGTCACGTCCATGTAGCGCACCGTCGCCTCCTGGCGCTCCAGGCCGATGCGGTCGGTCAGGTCCCGGAGGGCGCCGACGATGACGCGGCCGCGGCTCGTCTCGTGCGCGCTGAGCGTCAGGTCCACGGGCAGCTCGGTGCCGTCGGCGCGCAGCAGGAGGAGCTGCACCGGCCCGTGACCGAGGAACCGGGGCCGACCCGTGGCCAGGTAGTGCCCGAAGCCCTGCTGGTGGGCGGTGCGGTACCGCTCGGGGATGAGGTCGATCAACGGCCCCCCGACCATCGCGCCGGGGGGCCGCTGCGCCATCCGCTCGGCCGCCGGGTTGACGTACACGATCGTGCCGGCCTCGTCGACGACGACGATCGCGTCGCTGAGGCTGGCCAGCAGCGACCGCTCGTCGAGGGCGTCGAGCGCCGCGTCCTGGCTGGTTGCGGCGGGCTCGGGCATTCCCGCCTACCTACCCCGCGCCCATCGGCCCGCCGCCGGCCCCCGGCCGTGCCCACCCGCGCCGGCGCCGGCGCCGGCTCGCGCCCACGCCGCCGGCCGTGGCTCCGGCCGTGCCTCCGGCCGGGCGCCGTCGCGTTCGCGGTGGGCGGGCTCCGGCGCGCGCCGGTGGGCCGAGGGCGCGCGACCATGGCGGCCATGCAGCACCGCCGAACGAAGCGGGACTATCCCCGCACGGCCAGGCTCAACGCGCTCCTCCAGGAGATCCTGGCCGACGCGCTCGAGCGCTTCGACGACGAGCGGCTCGAGCTGGTCACCGTGACGTCGGTGGCATGCGAGGCGGACCTGCGCCACGCCGTCGTCTACGTCGACTCCCTCGGCGGACCGGACGAGGACGAGGTCCTCCTGGAGGCGCTGGGCGAGGTACGGCCGCGACTGCAGGGCGCCATCGCGGACCAGGCCCGCCTGAAGCGCACGCCGGAGCTGTGGTTCTCGGTGGACGAGGTCGTCCGCAGCGCCAACCGCATCGAGGAGGTGCTGCGCCGGCTGCACGAGCCCGGCGGAAGCTGACGGCGGCGCCGAGCGGTCGAGGTCCGCCCGCATCCACGATCGAACCATGGGCCGGCACGGTACCGTGCCGAGCGACCGGACCGCGCAGCATGCTCGGCCCGACGGCGGGGTTCTGGTCACCCCGCGGCGAGGAGGCTCACGACGATGACCGATCTGCCCATCGACGCCGACCACGACCTCCCGGACGAACCGCAGATCGCCGGATCCCTGCTGGACCTCGTGGGCAACACGCCGCTCGTGCGTCTGGCCCGGGTCGGGGCCGGCCTCGCCGCGCCGGTGGTCGCCAAGCTCGAGACGACCAACCCGGGAGGCAGCGTCAAGGACCGGCCGGCGGTGGCGATGATCGACGCCGCCGAGCGCGAGGGCCTGCTGCGGCCCGGCGGCACCATCGTCGAGCCGACGTCGGGCAACACCGGCGTGGGCCTCGCCATCGTCGCCGCCCAGCGCGGCTACCGGTGCGTGTTCGTGGTGACGGACAAGGTCGCTCCCGAAAAGATCGACCTGCTGCGCGCCTACGGCGCGGAGGTCGTGGTGTGCCCGGTCGCCGTCGCGCCGGAGGACCCGCAGTCGTACTACTCGACCGCCGAGCGACTGGTCCGGGAGATCCCGGGCGCGTTCCGTCCCAACCAGTACGAGAACGAGTGGAACCCCTGGGCCCACGAACACTCGACGGGGCCGGAGATCTGGCGCCAGACGGCAGGCCGGATCACCCACTTCGTGTCGGGCATCGGCACGGGAGGCACGATCACCGGTGTGGGCCGCTACCTCAAGCGGGTCAAACCGGCGGTGCGCGTCGTCGGCGCCGACCCGGCCGGCTCGGTGTACTCGGGCGGCTCGGGCCGGCCGTACCTGGTCGAAGGCATCGGCGAGGACTTCTGGCCGAGCACCTACGACCCGTCGCTGGTCGACGAGGTGGTCGCGGTGACCGACGAGGACTCGTTCCTCATGGCCCGGCGCGTGACGTGCGAGGAGGGCCTGCTGATCGGCGGCTCCGGTGGGACCGCGGTCGCGGCGGCCCTGCAGATCGCGGCCAGGGCTCGACCCGACGATCTCGTCGTGGTGCTCGTGCCCGACTCGGGACGTGGCTACCTGAGCCGCGTCTTCGACGACGAGTGGATGGCCGGCTACGGGTTCCTCCGCACGAGCGAGCACACCGTGGCCGACCTGCTCGAGGCCCGCAGCAGCGCCATCCCGCCACTCGTGTACGTCCATCCGGCCGACACGGTCCGCGAGGCGGTGCGGGCCATGCGCAAGCACAGCGTGTCGCAGCTTCCGGTGGCCAAGGGTGAGATGCCGTTGGCCGCCGCCGAGGTGGTGGGCGCGGTGAGCGAGCTGTCGTTGATGGACCTGGCCTTCCGGGACGCGTCGGTCCTCGACCGGCCGGTCGAGGAGGTGATGGGCCCGCGGCTGCCGACGGTCGGCATCGGCCAGGGTCTGGAGCTGGCCGTCGAGCTGCTCGAGCGCGCGCCCGCGGTCCTGGTCCTGGCCGGGGGGCGGCCCGGAGCGGTGCTGAGCCGCACCGACGTCCTCGGCTTCCTGGCTCCGGCCACCGACGGCGAGGTGTCGGCGTGAACGGCGACGACCTCGGCCGGTTCGGCTTCGAGACCCGTGCCATCCACGCCGGCCAGCCCCCCGACCCGGCCACCGGCGCCGTCGTCGCCCCGATCACGTTGTCGACGACCTTCGCCCAGACCGCGGTGGGCCGGCACTCGGGATGGGAGTACGGCCGCTCCGGGAACCCCACCCGCGACGCGCTCGAGACCTGCCTCGCCTCGCTCGAGGGCGCGCGCCACGGGCTGTCCTTCGCCAGTGGCTTGGCGGCGGAGGACGCGGTGCTGCGCCTCCTCGCCCACGGCACCGGCGTGGTGCTCGGCGCCGACGCCTACGGCGGCACCTTCCGGTTGCTCGACCGGGTGCACCGTGCGGAGGGCCACGCGCTCTGGCCCGTCGACCTCACCGACGCCGCGCGCCTCGACCGGGACTGGCCGGAAGGGGCGGGCATGGTCTGGGTCGAGACCCCGACCAACCCGCGCCTCGACGTCATCGACATCGAGGCGCTGGCCGAGCTGGCCCACCGGCACCGGGCGCTGGTGGTCGTCGACAACACCTTCGCCACGCCGTACCTGCAGCAGCCGCTCGCCCTCGGCGCCGACATCGTGGTCCACTCGGTCACCAAGTACCTGGGCGGGCACTCCGACGTCGTCGGTGGATTCGTGGCGGTCGACGATGACGACCTCGCCGGCCGGCTCCGGTTCACCCAGAACGCAGTGGGAGCGGTGCCCTCGCCCTTCGACTGCTTCCTCGTGCTGCGGGGTGTCAAGACCCTCGCCGTGCGCATGGAGCGAGCCTGCGCCAACGCCGCGGTGGTGGCCGAGGCGCTGCGGGCGCACCCCGCCGTCGAGCGGGTGCTGTGGCCCGGTTTCGGGGACCACCCCGGCTTCGACGTGGCCAAGCGCCAGATGCGCGCCGCGGGCGCCATGGTGTCGTTCACCGTGCGGGGCGGCGAGGCGGCCGCCCTCGAGGTCGCGGCGGGCACCGAGGTGTTCACGCTGGCCGAGTCACTCGGGGCCGTCGAATCGCTGATCGAGCATCCCGGGCGGATGACCCACGCTTCGGTCGCCGGTTCGGCCCTCGAGGTGGACCCCGCGCTCGTGCGGCTCTCGGTCGGCATCGAGAGCGGCGAGGACCTCGTGGCCGACATCGCCGCCGCGCTCGACCGCCTGGGCGCCACCGGATCGTGAGCGCCGCGGACGAGGATCGGCCGGCGCCGCCGCCCGACGGGGTGGCGGTCGTGGACAAGCCGGCCGGCTGGACGTCGCACGACGTCGTGGCGAAGGCGCGCGGCCTGCTGGGCACCCGCAAGGTCGGGCACAGCGGCACGCTCGACCCCGACGCCACGGGCGTGCTCGTGCTCGGAGTCGGCCGGTCCACCCGGCTGCTGCGCTTCCTGTCCGGTCTGGGCAAGGCCTACACCGGCGAGGTGGTGCTCGGGGTGGAGACGTCGACGCTCGACGCCGCGGGTGAGGTGGTTGCCGTGCACGACATGGCCGGCACCGGCATCGCCGACGTCCGCGGCGCCGCGGCCGGTTTCGTCGGGGACATCGAGCAGGTGCCGCCGATGGTGTCGGCGCTCAAGGTCGGGGGCCGGCGCCTGCACGAGCTGGCCCGCGAGGGCAAGGAGGTCGAGCGGGCGCCGCGACCGGTGCACATCGAACGGTTCGACGTCGAAGCGACCAGCGACCCGCTCGTGTTCCGGGTCGCCATCGAGTGCTCCTCGGGCACCTACGTGCGCAGCCTGGCGGCCGACCTCGGCCGGGCGCTCGGTGGTGGCGCCCACCTGCGCGCCCTGCGCCGCACGTCGGTCGGGCGCTTCACGCTGGCCGACGCGGTCGCGCTCGACGGGCTCGATCCCAGCCGGGTCCTCCCGCCCGCCGAGGCCGTCCGCCACCTCGAGCGTGTGCCCGTCGACGACGACGTCGCCGCGGCCGTCGGGCACGGCAAGGTGCTGCCCCTCGGCGCGCTCGGCGGGGCCGGCGGGGCCGGCGGGCTCGGCGCCGGCCCGTGGGCGGTGGTCGACGGCCGCGGCCGCCTCCTCGCCGTCTACGAGGCGCACCGGGCGGGCACGGCCAAGCCCGCGGTGGTCGTCGCACCGACCACGTCGCCCGCCGCCTCTACGGATGGGTGGCACCGGGAGACCGACCGGTAGCGTCGGGCCCGTGGAGGTGATCCGGTTCCCGGGGCGGGGCCCGCGCCCCGAGGGCGGCACCGCGGTCACGATCGGCGCCTACGACGGTGTGCACCTGGGCCACCGAGAGGTGATCCGTCAGGTGCGCGAGCGAGCCGCCGAACGGCGGTTGCGCTCCGCGGTGGTCACCTTCGACCGGCATCCCGCCATGGTCGTGCGGCCCGAGTCGGCCCCGCTGCTGCTCACGGATCTCGACCAGAAGCTCGAGCTTCTCGCCGGCACCGGGGTCGAGTACACGGTCGTCGTCACCTTCGACGGCGACCGGGCGGCCGAGCCCGCCGAGGAGTTCGTCGAGGAGGTGCTCGTCGGTTGCCTGCACGCCAGGGCCGTCGTGGTCGGCGACGACTTCCACTTCGGTCACGAGCGCAAGGGCAACGTCGACCTGTTGCGGCGCATCGGCGAGGACCGCGGCTTCGACGTGTCCGGAGTCGCGCTCGTCGGTCCTGACGGCACGCCGGCCGGCGAGGCGGGGCGGGTGTCGTCCACCGCGATCAGGCGGGCGCTGCGGGCGGGCGAGCTCGACCGGGCCAACGCCATGCTCGGGCGCCCGCACGAGGTCAGAGGCCTCGTGAGCCCCGGCGACCGGCGCGGTCGCGAGCTCGGCTTCCCGACGGCCAACGTGGCCGTCCCGGGCGACATCCTGCTGCCGGCGGACGGCATCTACGCCGGCTGGTTCGTGCGCCTCGACGGGACGACGTTGCCTGCGGCCATCAGCCTCGGCCGGCGGCCCACGTTCTACGAGGAGGCGCACGCCTCGTTGCTCGAGGCCCACGTCCTGGACTTCGACGGCGACCTCTACGGCGAGCACGTCGCGGTGCGCTTCGTGGGGCGGCTGCGGGGCGAGGAGCGGTTCGAGTCGGTCGACGCGCTGGTGGCCCAGATGGTGCGCGACTGCGACCGGGCCCGCGCGCTCCTGGCGGGCTGACCGCCCGGTCACGAGGGTGCGCGCCGCGCGCCCTGTGAGAAGCCATGCTGTGTCGGTGACGACCTCCGAGGCCCGGGCGCGCCACGCGAGGCAGCGCGAGGACGCTCCCCACCTCGAGGCGGCGCTCGACGCCGCCCTCGACGCCGCCCTCGACGCCGGCGTCGGCGGCGTGCTCGGCAGCGCCAGACCGCACGTCGTCGAGATCGTCCCCGACCCGCTCAGCGACCCGGCCCCGGTCGTCGGGCCCACCGACGTCCCCACCGCCGCGTCGCGCATCGGCGGCCCGCGCCTGGCCCGGCGCCTGGTCACGCTCGACGACGGCCACCAGGTCGGCGTGGCGGTGTGCGGCCGGGGTGTGCCGCTCGTGCTCGTCCACGGCTTCACCGCCGAGGGGATCCTCTACGCCCAGACGCTCTCGCGCCTGGTGGGGATGGGATACAAGGTCGTCGCCATCGACGTGGCCGGACACGGCGCCACCCTCGGCCTGCCGACCGGCGGCGGCTCGCTGTCGTCGTACTCGCAGCTGCTGGCCCGGGTCGTCGACGTCCTCGGCATCCGGCGGGCGGTGTTCATGGGCCACTCGATGGGGGGCCGGTTGGTCACGGAGCTGGCGGCGGCGGAACCCGGCCGGGTGATTGCCGTGGTGCTGCTCGACGCCATCGTGGGTGACACCTGGGACCGCATGGTGGGCCTGTTCCGCGTGGCCCCGCCGCTGCTGGCCGCCGTGGGTGCGGTCCTCGCGCTGGACACGCTGTCGACCGTGCCGCTGTTCCGCGACCCGCGCCAGGCCCGCAAGCTGGCGCGGCTCGTCGGCCCGACGCTGATCGGGCACGGGCGGTCGCCGTGGCGCATGATCGGACCCGGCGTGTCGATCATCCGGTCGCGGCCGTCGGGCCGGCTCCTCGACGGGATCGCCGCCCACGGCCTGCCCCTGGTGGTGATCCACGGTGACCGCGACCTCGCCGTGCCGCGGCCCACCGCCCGCTCGGCCGCCGCCCGCGGGCGGGGTGAGCTGGTCGTGGTGCGCCACGCCACCCACTCGTGGCTCCTCAAGGATCCGGAGGCACTGCCGGCCATCTTCGCCGAGCTGCACAAGGGGATCCTCGGTTCCGCCCGCCGGGCGGCGCTGGAGGCGGCGGGGGTCGACCCCGAGCGAGCCGAGCGCGACGACGAAGAGGCGGCGTTCCTGGCTCCCGGTTCGCTCGTGGGCCGCATCACCCCACCGATGCCGGGCGGCGGCGGCGCCCGGCCGCTGCGGCGCCGGCCCCGGTACCGCTGGGTCACCAGCCGCCCCCGGTAGCCGCGCCCGCCACACGCCCCGGTGCGACGCCGTTGTGGGCCCCCGCGGCGCCCGCTGCTACCCTGACCTGCCGGCGCCCCGAGGGTGCCGCCGCTTCTGGCTGCGCGACGGGCTTCGCCCGGCGGGCCGAGAAGCAGGGTCAGACACCCACACCGGCCGCGCCGACACTGGCGGGCCGGCACCACGAAAGGCATGCATGTCCGAGATCACCGACCGGGCCAAACCCGGGGTCATCACCGAGCACCGTCTCCACGAGACGGACACCGGCTCCCCGGAGGTCCAGATCGCGTTGCTCACGCAGCGGATCAACCACCTCACCGACCACCTGCGGGTCCACAAGAAGGACTTCCACAGCCGTCGGGGCCTGCTCATGCTCGTCGGTCGTCGCCGCCGCCTGCTCGACTACGTCCGCAAGAACGACGTCGAGCGGTACCGGGCGATCATCGCCAAGCTCGGTCTGCGTCGCTAGCAGAACAGCACTTCCCCGAGGGGCGGCCCACCCGGCCGCCCCTCGCCGCAACCAAGCCAACATCGCGGACCGGTCAGTTGCCGGTCGCCCTCGCCCCGGCCGGTGACCGCCGTCGGGACGTCGCCGACCGGGAACTGGCCCGCAGCCGCACGAGTCGGGGCGTCAACGCCCCGAAAAGGAGTGCACGAGATGGCCGAGCCCATCACCGTGTCGGGTCCCGTCTCCGGGACCGACAAGACCCTGACCCTGTCCACCGGCCTGCTGGCCCCGCAGTCGCAGGGCGCCGTCGTCGTCAAGATCGGCGGAACGCAGGCCCTCGTCACCGCCAACGCGGAGAAGCACACCCGCGAGGGCATCGACTTCTTCCCGCTGACGGTCGACGTCGAGGAGAAGATGTACGCCGCCGGGAAGATCCCCGGCTCGTTCTTCCGCCGGGAGGGCCGCCCGACCGACCAGGCCGTGCTCACCTGCCGGCTGATCGACCGCCCGCTGCGCCCCAGCTTCACCACCGGCTACCGCAACGAGACCCAGGTCGTGGCCACGATCATCGGCGCCGACCAGGAGAACCCGCACGACGTCATCGCCATCAACGGCGCGTCGGCGGCGCTCATGCTGTCCGGCCTGCCCTTCGAGGGGCCGATCGGCGCCGTCCGGCTGGCCTACAGCCAAGAGGGGGAGTGGATCCCGCACCCGACCTACGAGGAGGGCGACGAGTCGACCTTCCAGATCGTCGTGGCCGGGCGCCGTGCCGGTGACGACATCGCCATCATGATGGTCGAGGCCGGCGGCAGCGAGAAGGCGTGGTCCTACTACGAGGCCGGAGCGCCGAAGGTGACCGAGGAGGTCATCGCCGACGGGCTCGAGGCGTGCAAGCGCTGGATCCGCGAGGCCATCGAGCTGCAGGACGAGCTGGTCGCTCGCGCCGGCCGGCGCGAGCCGATCGAGTGGGAGAGCCAGCTCGACTACGGCGACGACGTCGCCGGTCGGGTGGCCGAGCTGGGTCGTGACCGCCTGGCGGAAGCGAACCGCATCGTCGACAAGTCCGAGCGCAACGCGGCGAACGACGAGGCGCGCGACGCGATCCTCGCCGAGCTGTGCGGCGACGGCGCCGAGCTGGCCGGGCGCGAGCGCGAGGTGCGTGCCGCCATCCGTGGCCTCACCAAGAAGGTGATCCGCGAGCGCGTCATCCGCGAGGGCGTCCGCATCGACAACCGGGGCCCTTCCGACCTGCGGCCGGTCTCGGCCCAGGTCGGCGTGCTCGAGACGGCGCACGGCAGCGGCCTGTTCCAGCGGGGCGAGACGCAGGTGCTCAACGTGCTGACCCTCGGCATGCCGAAGATGGACCAGCTCCTCGACACGCTGGGCGTCGAGCACAAGAAGCGCTACATGCACCACTACAACATGCCGCCGTACTCCAACGGCGAGACCGGCCGCATCGGCGGCACGAAGCGCCGCGAGGTCGGGCACGGCCTGCTCGCCGAGCGGGCGCTCCTGCCGGTCATCCCGCCACTCGACGAGTGGCCCTACACGCTGCGGCTCGTGTCCGAGGTGCTGTCGTCGAACGGTTCGACGTCGATGGGTTCGGTGTGCGCCTCCACGCTGTCGCTCATGGACGGCGGCGTGCCGATCAAGGCGCCCGTGGCCGGCATCGCGATGGGCCTGATCTACGAGGACGGCGAGTACGTCACCCTCACCGACATCCTCGGAGCCGAGGACGCGTTCGGCGACATGGACTTCAAGGTGGCCGGCACGGCCGACTTCGTGACCGCCCTCCAGCTCGACACGAAGATCGAGGGCCTGCCCGCCGAGGTGCTCGCCGCCGCGCTCGGCCAGGCGCGCGACGCCCGCCTGACGATCCTCGAGGTGATGCGCGAGGCGATCGCCGAGCCGCGGCCCGAGGTGGGCAGCACGGCGCCGAAGCTCATCAGCTTCGAGATCCCGATCGACAAGATCGGCGAGGTCATCGGCCCGAAGGGCAAGGTCATCAACGCCATCCAGGCCGAGACCGGCGCCGACATCAGCGTCGACGACGACGGCACGGTGGGCACGGTCACGATCGGCTCGCCCGACCGCGGTGCGGTGCAGGAGGCCGAGCGCCAGATCCGGCTGATCCTCAACCCGCCCCAGGCGGAGGTCGGCCAGACCTACAGCGGCCGCGTCGTGAACATCACCAAGTTCGGCGCCTTCGTGAACATCCTCCCGGGCCGCGACGGCCTCGTCCACATCTCGAAGCTGGGCGGTGGCAAGCGCATCGACCGGGTCGAGGACGTGCTCGAGCTCGGCCAGGAGCTGGCGGTCACCGTCGACGACGTCGACCCGGGCGGCAAGGTGTCGCTCAGCCCCGCCGGTGCGCTCGAGGTCCGCGAGGGCGGCGGCGGCAGTGGCGGCAGTGGCGGCGGCAGCGACGCCGAGGAGGTCTCGTTCGAAGACGCCTTCGACGCCGAGGTCCGCGAGGAGTTCGGCGAGCTCGGCCCGGAGTCGGGCGGCGTCCCGGCCGAGGCCCGCGCCGGTGGTCGGGAGCGCGACCGCGGCGAGCGCGGTCGGGGTCCCGGAGCCGGTGGTGCCGGTGGCGGCCAGCGCCGGCGGCGTCGCCCCGGCGGCGACCGCGGCGACCGGTAAGCGCCGTGCCCGCCCCCTGGCGGGGGGCGCCTGAAGTCGTGCACGACACCCGGACCCCGTCGGGGGTCCGGGTCGTGTGCGAACCCATGCGCGAGGTCGGCTCCGTGACCCTCGGCGTGCACGTCGGGGTGGGCGGCCGCGACGAGCCCGACGCGCTGGCGGGTGCCTCGCACTTCCTCGAGCACCTGCTGTTCAAGGGCACCGACCGGATCGACGCCCGCACGCTGGCCGCGTCGGTCGACGCCCGCGGCGGTGAGATGAACGCCTACACCGCCAGGGAGCACACCGCCTTCCACCTGCGCGTCCCGGCCCGCGAGCTCGAGTTCGCGGTGGACCTGCTGGCCGAGGTGATCACCCGGCCGTCGCTCTCGCCCGACGACGTCGAGTCCGAGCGCGACGTGATCCTCGACGAGCTGGCGCTGTCCGAGGACGAGCCGGAGGACCGGGTGCACTCGCTGTGCATCGAAGCGCTGTTCCCGGGCCACCCGCTCGGGCGCGAGGTGCTCGGCACGACGGACTCCATCACCGCCATGCGGCGCGACGCCGTGGTCCGCTTCCACGCCGAGCACTACGGCCCGGCCAACCTGGTGGTCGCGGCGGCCGGGCGGCTCGATCCCGGGGAGCTGAACGAGCGCGTCGAGGCGGCGTTCGGCGGCTCCCCGCACGGTGCGCAGGTGCCGGCCCGGTCGGGTCCGGCCGCGCCGCCACTGCCGCGTGCCGCGCTGCGCCGGAGCACCGAGCAGGTCCACGTCTGCTACGGCTGGCGCAGCCTCCCCGCGGAGCACCCCGACCGGTTCGCGCTGGCCGTGCTCGACCATGTCCTCGGCAGCGGCATGTCGAGCCGGCTCTTCCACGAGATCCGGGAGCGGCGGGGCCTCGCCTATTCGGTGTACTCGTCGCGTTCGTCGCACAGCGACGCGGGGGCCTTCCTGGTCTACGCAGGCTGCCTGCCCGACCGGTTCGCCGAGCTGCGGGCCGTGCTCGACGGCGAGCTCGACCACCTGTGCGCGCACGGCATCAGCGCCGAGGAGCTGGACGTGGCCAAGGGTTACCTCGGGGGCTCGCTCGTGCTCGGCCTCGAGGACAGCGCCAGCCGCATGAGCCGCCTGGGCGAGGGCGTCATGAGCCGCGGCCGCGTGGTGCCGCTCGACGAGGTGCTCGACGGCATCGCCGCCGTCCGCCTCGACGACGTGGCCCGCGTGGTCGCGAGCGTGGTCGCCGGTCCCCGCACCGTTGCCGTCGTGGGGCCACTGGCGGCGGCAGACCTCGCCTGACGGAGCGGTTCCTCGGCGACCGCGGCGACCGCGGCGACCTCGACGACCTGGGCGACCTCGGCAACCGCGGCGGCAGGGGAGTCCGTCGGGAGACGGGTCGGCGGCAGGCGGGCGGGCGGCGCGCGAGGCTGCGCGTACCCGACGAAGGAGGCGCCATGGCGACCCTCGACACGCTCGAGAACCTCGTCCCCGAGCGGACGTCCGTGCGGCCCGCCGGAGCAGCGACGGGGCCCGACCCGCGACCGGACCCCGCGCCCATGCCGGAGCCGCTCACTCCGGGCAGCCCGCAGCCCGGCGAACCGATGCCCGGGGCGCCGCCCGGCCCGGTGCCTGACCCGGACCCGCTGGTGAACCCCCCCGGCCCCGAGCGGGGCCCCGACCCGCTCGTGACCCCGCCGGCTCCACCCCCGTCGCCGGCGCCCTCTGCGGCCGCCGTCGGGGACGACCCGATCACCGGATCCGAGCCTCGCGCTCATCGCCGCGCATGACCCCCGGAGCCGGCGCCGGGCACAGCGGTAGCGTGGCCCGGTGACGCTGCGGGTCGGGGTCTTCGGGGCCGCGGGGCGCATGGGCGCCGAGGTGTGCCGAGCCGTCAGCCTCGATCCGCAGCTCGACCTCGTCGCCGCGCTCGACCCGCACCACGCCGGTCTGGACCTGCGCCAGGTGACGGGGCTCGACACCGACCTCCACGTGGTCGGGGACCCGAGCGTGCTGGAGGCGGCGGCCGTCGACGTGGCGGTCGACTTCACCGAGATCGCGGCGGCCCGGGCCAACCTCGACTGGTGCGCGGACCACGGCGTCCATGCCGTCGTCGGCACCACCGGGTTCACGGACGCCGACCTCGCGCACGTCGGCGCGCGGTTCGGCGACGCCGGCACGGGGTGCGTCATCGCGCCCAACTTCGCCATCGGCGCCGTGCTGATGATGCGCTTCGCGGAGCTGGCGTCGCCGTGGTTCGACACCGCGGAGGTGATCGAGCTGCACCACGACGCGAAGCTCGACGCGCCCTCCGGAACGGCGATGACGACCGTGGAGCGCATGGCGGCCGCCTCGTCGACGTGGGCCCCCGACCCGACCCGTGACGAGGTCGTCGCCGGAGCACGGGGGGCCGAGGCGGCGCCGGGGATCAGGGTCCACTCCGTGCGCCTCCGCGGCCTGGTCGCCCACCAGGAGGTGCTGCTCGGTACGACGGGCCAGTCGCTCACGATCCGGCACGACTCCTATGACCGCACGTCGTTCATGCCCGGGGTGCTGCTGGCCATCAAGGAGGTGCCCGACCGGCCCGGTCTCACGATCGGGCTCGAGCCGATCCTCGGCCTGGATTGACGGCGCGGCCGTCCAGGTTGCCCGCCGCGGGATCAGCGCCGGCGTCGGGTCGGGCGGGCGGCGGATCAGTGGTCGGCGTCGGGTCGGGCTGCCGCGGGATCAGCGGCCGGCGTCGGGGTCGGGCTCGCGGCGGTGGACCCGCTGGGCCAGGTACTGGTCCCGGGCGCACAGCACGAGCTCGTCGACATTCACGTGGCTCGGCCGGCTCACCGCCCAGGCGATCGCGTCGGCCACGTCGTCCGCGGTGAGCGGCGTCATGCCCTCGTAGACGGCCGACGCACGCCCCTCGTCCCCGCCGAAGCGCACGAGCGAGAACTCCGTCTCCACGAAGCCCGGGTCGATCTCCGTCACGCGGATCGGGCGGCCGAGCAGCTCCTGGCGCAGGACACGGGTGAACGCCCTCGCCCCGTGCTTGGCCGCGTTGTACCCCGCGCCGCCGGCGTACGGATCGAAGCCGGCGATGGAGCCGACGACCACCACGTGCCCGTCGCCGCCGGCCTCGAGCGCGGGCAGCAGGGCGCGGGTCATGCGGGCCACGCCGAGCACGTTCGCCTCGTACATCCAGCGCCAACCGTCCTCGTCGAAGCGCTCGATCGGATCACGACCGAGCGCACCGCCCGCGTTGTTGACGAGCAGGCGGCAGTAGGGAACCTCGGCGCAGAAGGCTTCGACCGACGCGGTGTCGGTCACGTCGAGCGGGAGCGCCCGGGCGCCGATGACCTCGGCGACCTCCCGCAAGCGGTCCAGCCGGCGGGCGCCGACCACGACGTCCCACCCGTCCGCGGCGAGCCGGCGGGCGGTGGCCGCGCCGATGCCGCTGCTCGCACCGGTGACGACGGCGGTGCCGTTGCCCGGCTCCGCGCCCGTCACGCCGGCTCCTCCGCCACGCCGGCCGGACCCGCCGACTCCGACGAGGTGTGGCGCGAGGGGCGCGCGGCGCCGTCGCCGCCGGCACGCTCGCCGGCCCGGCTCGCCGCGGGCTCACCGCCGGCGCCATCAGGGCGGGGCGGCACCGGCTCGGCGGCATCACCGATGGCCTCGCCCTCCAGCCCCCGCAGCACCTCGATGTCGTCCTGGCCGGACCGCCGGTCGCGCCAGATGGTGAAGGCCAGCAACGCCGTGCTGAGCACGAACAGCGGCAGGCGCCGGGCGGCGATGAAGCCCTGCACCGCGTTCAGCGGATCGCTGAACACGTCGCCGACGAACCAGAGCAGAGTCAGCCGGCCGACGGTCCCACCCACGTTCAGGGCGGCGAAGACCGGCACGGACATGCCACTCGCCCCTGCGAACAGGCAGATGAAGTTGTTCGGCGCCAGCGCCACGAGCGGGTAGCTGGCCGTGCCGAACCAGCGCTCCGCGGTGCGGAACATCGGCCCGTAGGTGGGGGACTTGCGCTCCGTCCAGCGCACGGCGGCGTCGCCGTACCAGCGGCCCAGCACGAAGAAGAGCGGGTCCGAGATGACCAGGCGGACCAGGCCGATCCCGAAGAACGACCACCAGTCGAGGTACCGCTGCGTGAGGACGAGGTTGCGGTTGCGGGCGTTGAGCAGGATGAGCAGCGCAGGGTGGCGGTCGAACAGGTAGGAGGCCAGCGAGTCGCCGATCCACGCGGCCGCCGTGAAGGCGATCACCGCCCCGATGGCCAGGTTGCGCGCCCCGTGGCTGGGCGGCCCGGCGCGTTCGGACGTCCGGCCGGGGGCGCTCACCCGGCCAGTCTTGCCGGGTTCCGGGCTGTGCGCGGTCCTCCGCGGTGGGCGGTGCCACGATCGGTTCCGGGTGGTGCGCCGTCCCCGGCGCCGTCCCGGCTCGGCCGAATGGCGCCGGTGGCTCGGCCGCACCGCGCGCCACCGGCGTGCGGCCGCGTGGCGAGGGCCCGGTGCGGCTGCTGGCGCGATGCCCGCCGGCCCTAGCATTGCGGCGATGTACCGGTTCGCTCGGCGGCCCCGCTGGATCGTCTCCCACCTGATCGTGCTGGTCATCGCCGTGCTGTTCATCCGGCTGGGGTTCTGGCAGCTCGACCGGCTGCACTACAAGCGCGACCGCAACACCCTGTGGCGCTCGCAGATGGCGTTGCCGGTACGGCCGGTGGAGACGTTGCTGCGCCCGGGCGAGTCCGACGCGACCGTCCACGCCGACCAGCTCCGGGTCGTCACCGCGACCGGCACCTACCTGCCGGGCTCGCAGGTGCTCGTCCGGGGCCGCACGCTGAACGACGTCCCGGGCTCGTGGGTGCTGGCCGCCTTGCGCCTGCCCGACGGTCGCATCGTCCCTGTCGTGCGGGGCTGGATGGCCAACGACGGTCGCTACGACGCGGTGCCCCGCGGCCTCGATCCTCCTGCAGGCCAGGTGACCGTCACGGGCTGGCTGCGCCCGCCCGAGCACCGCGGCCGCTTCGGTGCGGTCATCCCCGCGGACGGTCGCTTGACGAGCATCGCCCGGGTCGACGTCGCCCGCTACGGCCGCCAGATGGGCGCGCCCGTCCTTCCGGCCTGGGTGCAGCTGCGGGCCGAGCAACCCTCCACCCGCCCGGCCCCCACGCCCCCCAGGCCCCTGGCGCCGCCCGACCCCACCGACCAAGGTCCGCACTTCTCCTATGCCATCCAGTGGTTCTCGTTCGCGGCGATCGGGCTGATCGGGTACCCGTTGATCCTGCGCCGCAAGGCCCGCGACGAGGCCACGGGGTCGGCGGGCGGGTTCCGCGGTCGCCTCGACCCGGCCGGACCCGACCCGGACGGACCGGACCCTCACGACGTGCGCGAGCCGGGCGATCCCCGGCTCGACGCGGTGAGCGGCGCGGAGCCGGTCGGGCCCGGGCGACCGGCCTCGCCGGCGCCGTAGCGGTGGACGACGGTCCCCGCGGCCGCATCCTGCGGGCCACGGTGACGGCCATCGGCCGGTACGGGATCGCCAAGACAACCATGGAGGACGCGGCCCGGGAGGCGGGCGTCGGCCGGGCCACGGTGTACCGGCACTTCCCCGGCGGTCGCGAGCAGCTCATCCGGGAGACGATCACGTTCGAGGTGGCGAGGTTCTTCGCCCGCCTCGCCGACCAGGTGGCCGGTGCGCCCGACTTCGCGACCCTGCTCGAGCGGGGCCTGCGCTTCGCCCACCGTGCGGTCGAGGAGCACGAGGTGCTCCAGAAGGTGGTGGACACCGAGCCGGAGCGCCTCCTGCCACAGCTCACCGAGAGCGCGCCGATCGTCCACGCCGTCCTGCGCGCCTACCTGGAACCGCTGCTGGCGCAGGAGCGCCTGGCCGAGGGGGTGGCCGCCCCGGAGGCCGCGGACTGGTTGGCACGCCAGGTGCTGTCGTTCATCGTGGGTGCCGGTCGGTGGAACCTCGACGACCCGGAGCAGGTGCGCACGCTCGTCCGTCGCCACCTCCTCGCCGGCGTGCTCGCCGACGCCGGTGGCGCGCCGTCGCCGGCCGATCCCGAGGTCGCGGTCGCCGCAGCAGGCCCGGAGTAGGGTGCGGCCATGCGTACGGGGGTCGGGTGGATCATCGCGGCGCTGATCGCGGGCGTGGCTCTGGGCGTCGGGCTGAGCAACGCGCTGCCCGAGCGGACGACCGTGCCTGCGGCGCGCCGCTTCCTCTGCGACGGTGATGCCACGTGGGCGAACCCCAGCCAGAACCCACTTCCGACCATCACCTGCACCGGCGGTCAGGACAACGGCGACAACGTGACCTCCTACGCGTCGGCCATCGTCATCGTCATCTCGGTGGCCGTCATCGGTGTGCTGACCGCGGTCGTGCTGCGCCTCACGGGCCCGCGTCGCCGGCGCATGATGGCCGGTCCCCGCATGCCCCCCCACTGAGCCGCCGCGCGCCCGCAGCCGGGGTGCCGACCCCCCGCCCCGCCCCGCTCCGCCCCGCCCCGCCTCGGCGCCGCCCGGGGGAAGCGTGACGCACTTCACCGGGACAGCGCCTTGTCGCTGAGACACTGAGGCTCGTACTGTCTCAGTGTGACGCCAGAGGACGCGGTGCGGGGCCGGCTGCTCGACGCCTCGCTGCGCTGCGTCGCCGCCCGCGGCGTGCGGGGCACCACCCTGGCCGATGTGGCCGCCGAGGCCCCCTGCGCCCGGGCCACGCTCTACCGGTGCTTCCCCGGCGGTCGAGCCGGGCTGTTCCAGGCGCTCGGGGAGCGCGAGCTCGGCCGCTTCGTCGACGCGGTGTGCGAGCCGCTGGCGGGCGCGCTCGACACCGAGGACGCGCTCACCACGGTGCTGTGCGGCGCCGCCCGTGCCCTGCAGGAGCACACGGCCTTCCAGTACGTCTTCCGCAACGAGCCCGACGTGCTGCTGCCGTACCTCGGGTTCAAGCAGGTGGACCGGCTGTACCGGGCCGTCTCGGTGCTCGCCGGCCCGCACCTCGCGCCCTTCGTCGGCCAGGACCAGGCGGGCTGGGCGGCCGAGTGGCTGGCCCGCACCGTGACGTCGTACGTGTTCTTCGCCTCCGGCGACGTCGACCTCACCGACGCCGACCAGGCCCGCACCCTCGTCCGGCGCTTCCTCCTGCCCGCCCTCGATCCGGCCGCGGCCGGTGCCGATGAGGGCAGGGACCGACCGTCTCACCGCCGTGCCTCCATGCAACCGACCCTCCAAGGGAGCTGACATGTCCTCCACCGAAGACCTCATCGGTCGCGCCGAGGTGAACGACCTCGAGTCGATCCTCGCCATCACCAACATCGACGCCGAGGCCACGGTCCGCTCGGTGGCCGACCACGCCGACGCCATCTTCACGTGGGACTACGAAAAGGGCGCCCGCCCCGCCCTCAACAAGCTGTACGAGAAGGCGAAGACCTCGCAGTGGAACGGCGAGACCGACCTTCCCTGGGACACCGAGGTCGACCAGGAAGCGGTGGTGATGAACAACGCCGCGGCGAACTCCACCGGTCTCGACGACGGCATGGACGTGGCCGGCACGCCGTTCGAGAAGTTCAGCGACGCCGACTGGATCAGGGTCGGTGTGGAGTCGCAGAACTGGACGCTCTCGCAGTTCATGCACGGCGAGCAGGGCGCGCTGCTGTGCACCGCGAAGATCGTCGAGACGGTGCCGTGGATCGACGCCAAGTACTACGCGGCGACGCAGGTGATGGACGAGGCCCGCCACGTCGAGGTGTTCGCCAAGTACCTCGACACCAAGCTGTCCGGGCACTATCCGATCAACGCCCACCTCGGCCTGTTGCTCGACGACATCGTGGCCGACAGCCGCTGGGACATGACCTATCTCGGCATGCAGATCATGGTGGAGGGCCTCGCCCTGGCCGCGTTCGGCTTCATCCACCAGCTCACCACCGAGCCGCTCCTCAAGCAGCTCCTGCGCTACGTGATGAGCGACGAGGCCCGCCACGTCGCCTTCGGCGTGCTGTCGCTGAAGGAGTACTACGGCGAGCTGAGCGGCCCTGAGCTCAAGGAGCGCCAGGAGTTCGCGTTCGAGGCCGCCGTGCGCATGCGCGACCGCTTCTTGCAGCAGGAGGTGTGGGAGCGCATGGGCATGCGCCCGAAGGACGTCATCCCGCTGGTCATGCAGTCGCCTCAGCGGCAGCTCTTCCAGCAGATGCTGTTCACCAAGATCGTCCCGAACTGCAAGAAGCTCGGCCTGCTCGACGCCAACGACAAGTGGCTGCGGCGGCGCTTCGAGGAGCTCGGCGTGATCCAGTTCGAGGACCTCGCCGACACCGGCGAGGAGTACGAGATGTTCGCCCTCGCCCAGGGCGACCAGCGCAGCGCGTAGCAACGGCGCGGCGCGCAGGGGGACACGGGGGGCCGCTCCGGCGGCCCCCCGTCGCGGCCGCCCTCCTCCAGTTCTGAGTGCACATCCCGTCGTCACGCGGCAGCCGATGTGATCAGAACGGGGCTTGCCGGGTTTCGATCATCGATCCCGTCGGACGACGGCCCTTCCCGCACTCAGAACGGAGGACGCCGCGCCGGTAACGTCTCGCGGGTGGCCCGATCCGCCGACGCGGTGCGCCTGAGGGTGCTCCACGCCCTCCGGCTCGCGGGCTTGGCCGACACCGCGGCGGTGGCCGCCCGGGCGGGGCTGGCCGAGGCCGTTGCGTTGCAGGTGCTCGAGGCAGCGGCGAGCCGCGACGAGGTGCGCCGCCGCGAGGGTCGCCTCGCCGGATGGATCCTGACGTCGGCGGGGCGAGCCGCGGCCGAGGCGATGCTCGCCGCGGAGCTGGACCGGACGGGGGCGCGGCCCCGGGTCGAGCGCGCCTACGGGCGGTTCCTCGAGCTCAACCCCGAGCTGCTCGCGGCCTGCACCGCCTGGCAGGTCCGTGATCCGGCGCGCGGTGCCCTCAACGATCACACCGATGCGCGCTACGACTCGGCGGTGGTCGACCGGTTGGCGGCGGTACACGACTGGGTCCGGCCGATCTGCGTCGACCTCGCGGCCGCGCTCGACCGGTTCGCCGGCTACGAGTCCCGCATGGCCAGGGCCCTGGCCCGGGTCCGGGCCGGCGAGACCGAGTGGTTCGCCCGGCCGCTGGTGGACTCGTACCACACCGTGTGGTTCGAGCTCCACGAGGACCTGCTGGCCACGCTGGGCGTGGCCCGCGAGTCGGAGTCGGAGACGGGCTCGGGTCCGATCCGGAGCTGAGCGCCGGCCGCCAGCCGTTCCGCCTCAGTGGCGCAGGGCCTCGAGCGGCTCGATGCGGGCGGCTCGCCGCGCCGGGTAGGCCCCGGCGACGAGGCCGGTCACCAGGCCGGCCGCGGGACCGGCGGCGAGCGTCCAGGGCGCGATCACCGTGGACCACGACCGGCTGAGCGACACGACCACGACGACGATCACCCCGAGGCTCGCCCCGGCCACGCCGCCCGCGGCCGACAGGGCTCCGCACTCGCACAGGAACAGCGCGCCGATGATGGGACCAGGGCCACGGCCACAGATGCCACCGTGGTGGCGGCGACGGCCGCGCAGATGCGCAGGTTCATCTCTCTCCCTCTCAAGGGCCACCGAATCGCTCGAAGCAGCCTGCGGACGGTCGGCGGGGGCGCCCGCACGGTGCCCGGCCGGAGTGTCCCACCGGGACCCCGGTGCCGCAAGCATCCGGTTGGGGGAGGGCTCCCCGTTGCCGGCGACGGCGCGCGCCCGGCGCCCGATGAGCAAGGATCAGGGCCATGACCGCACGGTTCGGACGAGTCCTCACGGCGATGGTCACGCCGTTCACCGAGTCCGGGGCGGTCGACCTCGACGGCGCCGTGCGCCTGGCCCGCTGGCTGGTCGAGCAGGGCAACGAAGGCCTGGTCGTCACCGGCACCACGGGCGAGGCGCCGACGCTCACCGACGACGAGAAGGTCGAGCTGTGGCAGGCGGTCGCCCAGGCGGTCGACGTACCGGTCATCGCCGGCACCGGATCGAACGACACGCGCCACACGGTCCACATGACCGAGGCCGCGTCGGCCACCGGGGTGACCGGCGTGCTCGTGCAGACGCCGTACTACAACCGGCCCTCGCAGGCCGGCATCGAGGCCCACGTCCGAGCCGTCGCTGCGTCGACCGACCTGCCCGTGGTCGTCTACGACATCCCGATCCGCACCGGGCGCAAGATCGCCACCGAGGTGCTCGTGCGCCTCGCCGCGGAGGTGCCGAACCTCGTGGCCCTCAAGGACGCCGCGGCCAACCCGGCGGAGACGGCCCGGCTGATCGCGGCTGCGCCCCCCTCGTTCGAGGTCTACAGCGGCGACGACGGCTTCACACTGCCCCTGCTCGCGGTCGGCGCGGTCGGCGCCATCGGCGTGGCCACCCACTGGGCCGCCGGACCGAGCCGTGAGCTGTTCGACGCCTGGGAGGCCGGCGACCATCGCAAGGCCCGGGAGGTGAACGCCACGCTGATCGACTCCTACCGGTTCGAGACCAGCGACGACGCCCCCAACCCCGTCCCGACCAAGGCCATCCTGCGGGTGCTCGGCCAGCCCGCCGGTCCCTGCCGGGCGCCGATGGGGCCCGAGCCGCCCGCCCTCGAGGACCATGCCCGCCAGGTCGCCCTCGGGCTCGGCCTGCCTCTCGCCACCTGACCGCCCGCTCGTCACCCGACGGCGACCCCGCCCCCATTCAGGAGCCCAGCCCCATGGCCCCACCCGTCCACGTCACCTTCCTCGGAGGTCTCGGTGAGATCGGCCGCAACTGCGCGGCCGTCGAGATCGAGGGGCGGATCATGCTGCTCGACTGCGGGCTGATGTTCCCCGACGCCGAGATGCTCGGCGTCGACCTCGTGCTGCCCGACTTCACGTGGCTGCGCGAGCAGGGCGACCGAATCGAGGGCTGCATCGTCACCCACGGCCACGAGGACCACATGGGCGGCCTGTCGTTCCTGCTGCGCGAGCTGTCGTTCCCGATCATCGGCTCGGAGCTGACGCTCGGCCTCGCCCGCAACCGCATCGAGGAGGCGGGCCTGCTCGAGCGCACCGAGATGATCCCCGTGGCCGACGGCGAGCGCCGGCGCTTCGGGCCGTTCGACTGCGAGTTCATCCCCGTCACCCACTCCGTGCCCCACGGGTTCGCCACCGCCTTCCACACGCCGCAGGGCACGATCCTGCACACCGGCGACTTCAAGCTCGACCTCACGCCGGTCGACGGACGCCTCACCGACCTGGCCACGATGGGGGCGATCCGGCGCGACGAGGGCATCCGGCTGCTGCTGTCGGATTCCACCAACGCCGACGACCACGGTCACTCGCGATCCGAGCGGTCGGTGGGCCGGGTGCTCCAGGAGCTGTTCCACGCCCACGCCGGCCGCCGCATCGTGACCGCCTGCTTCGCCAGCCACATCCACCGGATCCAGCAGATCGCCGACGCCGCCGTGGCGACGGGCCGCACCGTCGCCACCGTCGGCCTGTCGATGAAGAAGAACGTGCGCCTGGCCCGCGAGATGGGACTGCTGCGCATCCCCGACGCCCGGCTGGTCGACATCGACGACGTCGGTGACCGGGCCCCCGGCGAGGTCTGCATCATCTCGACCGGCAGCCAGGGCGAGCCGATGTCGGCGCTCACGCTCATGGCGTCGCGCAGCTCCAAGTGGCTCGAGATCGGCCCGGACGACACCGTGATCCTGTCGTCGCACCCCATACCGGGCAACGAGATGAACGTGTCGAAGGTGATCGACGGCCTCATCCGGCTCGGCGCGCAGGTGGTGCACTCGGGCGTCTCCGATGTGCATGCCACCGGCCACGCCAAGCAGGAGGAGCTCAAGACGCTGCTGTCGATCACCGGACCCGAGTGGTTCGTCCCGGTGCACGGTGAGTACCGCCACCTCATGGCCCACGCCGGTCTGGCCCGAGAGATGGGGGTGGACGGCGATCGGGTGCTCGTGTGCGAGGACGGCGACCGCCTCCGCCTCGACGAGGACGGCCTGCACCGGGACGGCTCGGTCCCCGCGGGCTACCTGTACGTCGACGGCTCCGGCATCGGCGACGTGGGCCACGGCGTGCTGCGCGACCGTCGGGTGCTGGCCGAGGAAGGCGTCGTCGTGGTGATCGCCACCGTCGACGTCAAGGCGGCCTCGATCCTGACCGGACCCGAGGTCATCACCCGCGGCTGGGTGCACGCGCAGGAGGCCGAGTCACTGCTGGAGGAGTGCCGCCAGGCCATCGAGCAGGAGATCAAGGAGTTCCTCACCGCGGAGGGCTGGCACGACCTGGAGGCGCTCCAGCGCGTGGTGCGCCGCGCCACGGGGCGCTTCGTGAGCGCCCGCACCCGCCGCCGTCCCATGATCGTGCCGGTGGTGATGGAGGTCTAGCTGGAGGTCTCCGGGCGGGCTGGCCGGCACGCTCGCGGGCGCGGGCCGCCTCCGCTGTGGGCGATGTGGCCACTGGTACCGTTGTGGCCGCTGTGGCTGACACCCGAGGGACCGCATCGCGGAACACGAAGGCGCGCTCGGGCGGCTCGGCCCGGGGCTCCACGGGCCGACCGAAGGGCGACACGGTGCCGGCGCGCGCCGGCCGGGCCCCCGCACGCAGCGCCGGCCGGGGGGCGACCCGGCCGTCAGGGCGCCGCGGTTCGGCCGCATCGCCCGGGCTGGTGCGCAGGAGCGGTTCGGCGCTGGCCCGCGCCACCGACGGCCACCGGGCCGACCTCGCCGGCATGGTCTCGATCGCGGTGGGCATCCTCACCGGTTTCGGCGTCTACCTCGACGCCGCGGGACCGTTCGGGCGCGCCGCGGCGACGGCTGCGGGGACGGCGGTCGGCGCGGCCCGGGTCGTCGTGCCTCCGGCGCTCGTGCTCGCGGGTCTGCTGCTCATCCGGGGCCGCCGGCCGGCGCCGGTGCTAGCCGACGACGTGGAACCGGAGCCGAGTGAGGTCGACGGCGGAGCGCGCCTAGCCCTGGGCGAGACGCTCGTGGCGGTGGGGGCGATGGGCCTGCTCGGCCTGACCCGGGGTGCACCCGGCACCGACTCGCCGGTGGTCGAGCTGCGGCGCGCCGGCGGCTATGTCGGCGCCGCCATCGCGACTCCGCTGCGCTCGCTGCTGGCCACGGGCGGAGCGACCGTGGCGTTCCTGCTCGTCGTGTGCGGTGGACTCGTGCTCGTCACGCGCACCGATCTGCGCCAGGCCGCAGCCCGCATCGCGGCGGGCGTACGGCCCGCCGCACGGTCGCTGCGCAACGCCTTCGCCTCGCTGTTCACCGTGGGCGGCCAGGGCACGAGCGACGCCGACGCCATCGACCTCCGTGACGGCTCTGCGCTGGTCGGCGGGGCCGACGCCGACCGCCCGTTCTTCTACGACCAGGACGCCGAGCGCGACGGCGGCGGGGCCGGGCTCGGGCCACGGGGCCGGACGCGTGGCCGGCCGAGGGTGTCGCTGCCCGGAGATGTCGAGCCCGAGCCGAAGCAGCTCGAGATCGCGCTGGGCCCGTCGGGCCAGGCGTCGCCCTGGAAGCTGCCGCCCCTCAACCTGCTGGACCGGTCGGGGGCCCAGGCGGTCGACCGGGCCACCGTCGAGGAGACGGGCCGCAACCTCGAGCACGCGCTGGCCGAGCACGGCGTCGAGACCCGCCTGGTCGGCATGACCGTCGGGCCCACCGTGACCCGCTACGAGCTCGAGCTGGGCCCGGGTGTGAAGGTCGCCCGCGTGACGGTGCTGCACAAGGACATCGCCTACGCGCTGGCCGCCATCGACGTGCGCATCCTGGCTCCGATCCCGGGCCGGTCGGCCATCGGCGTGGAGGTCCCCAACCGGGATCGGCGACCGGTGACGCTCGGCGACCTGCTCGGCTCGGCCGAGGCGCGTGCCGCCACCCACCCGCTGGAGGTCGGTGTCGGCAAGGACATCGCCGGCCGGGCCGTCATGATGAACCTGGCCACCACGCCGCACCTGCTGATCGCGGGCGCCACCGGGGCGGGCAAGTCCAGCGGTCTCAACTGCATGCTGACCTCGATCCTCATGCGCACCTCGCCCGACGAGGTGCGGCTGATCCTCATCGACCCCAAGCAGGTCGAGATGGGCCAGTACCAGCGCCTGCCCCACCTGCTCACGCAGCCCGTCACCGACCCGAAGAAGGCGGCCAACGCGCTGGCCTGGGCCGTGCGCGAGATGGAGCGGCGCTACGACCTGCTGGCCGAGGTGGGCTTCCGCGACCTGACCGGCTACAACGCCGCCTTCGACCGGGGTGAGCTGGCCGCGGAGCCCGGCTCGACGGCCAACTACGAGCGCCTGCCCTACATCGTCATCGTGGTCGACGAGCTCAACGACCTGATGATGGTGGCGGCCCGCGACGTGGAGGAGTCGATCACCCGCATCGCCCAGAAGGCCCGGGCCGTGGGCATCCACCTGATCCTGGCCACGCAACGGCCGAGCGTGAACGTGATCACCGGGGTCATCAAGGCCAACATCCCGGCCCGCATGGCGTTCGCCGTGTCGAGCCTCACCGACTCCAGGGTCATCCTCGACCAGCCCGGCGCCGAGCGCCTGCTCGGCCGGGGCGATCTGCTCCTCCTGCCCGGTGGCACCAGCGTGCCGCAGCGCATCCAGGGGGCGTGGGTGAGCGAGGAGGAGGTGCGCAAGATCGTGGCCTTCTGGCGGCGCCAGACGCCGACCGCTCCGGTCGACGACGCGCCCGAGGTGGTGGCCGAGACCGGCGACGGGCGCGGCGACGGGCGCGGCGACGGGCGCGGGTCGGGCGCCCCGGTCGGCTCGGTCGGCTCGGTCGGCTCGGTCGGCTCGGTCGGCTCGGTCGGCTCGGTCGGCGGCGCGCCGCCCGCGCCGTTCGACGACGACATCACCTCAGCGCGGTCCGGCGCCGGCTTCGGTTCCGGCGCGGGCGACGACGACGACGACGAGGCGCTCGTGCGCCAGGCCATGGAGCTGGTCGTGCGCAGCCAGCTCGGGTCGACGTCGATGCTGCAGCGCAAGCTGCGAGTCGGCTTCGCCCGGGCCGGCCGGCTCATGGATCTGCTCGAGCAGCGCGGCGTGGTGGGGCCGTCGGAGGGCTCCAAGGCGCGGGCCGTCCTCATGACCGTCGACGAGCTCGACGCGGCCGGCTCGGCGTCGACCTCGTGGACGCCGTAGCGGCACAGTCCTACGAGCGCCGGATGGGGCAGATCGAAGGAGACGTCAATGGCTCGAGCGCCATTTGCACGGTACGGCCGGAGCGGCGAAGCGAAGGCCCGGTTCCGTCTCCTCACGATGATCGCCGGGCTGGCCGGCGCCACGACGCTGACGGTGTTCGGCGTTGCCGCCGCCGGATCAGACGCCGCCCCCTCGACTGGTCGGCTCCCGGCCTCGGCACGAGGAGCGAACGGCGTTCTCAACGTCGAAGCGCTTCCGGATCTCGTGGCGGTTGAGGACGGCCGGCAGGTCGTCGTCGGCTACGCGAAGAAGGGCGACCTGTATCCCTCCGGCGGCGGGAACGTGCCTCGAAATCCGGCAGAGGCGTCCGCGTCCAGTGGGCCGGGGAGTGGAGTGGTCAGCGTCTGGGATCGAACGGGCACCCGCCTGCGGGGGCACCTCTATCCCGACGGCGTGGGTTACCTCTCTCTGGGCGAGGAGGCAGCCGGGGGTGTCAGCCCCGCGTCGCCGCCGGTGGCCGAAGCCCCTGCGACAACGGTCGCCGGGAGCTGAGCGGGTGCTGGCTGCACCGGCCTGATCCGGCTGGCACACCTCCCGTGCCGAGGTCGCGCGTGGGCTGACCTACCGCACGCCCAGTGCGGGCGCCAGACGACGCCAGGCGTCGCGCGGGAGCCCGGTGCGGTCGTCGGTCAGGACCTGGACGCACACGTGGTCGGCTCCGGCGTCGCGATGCTCCTGGACGCGCGCCCGGACGGCCTCTTCGTCGCCCCACGCCACGAGGTGGTCGACGAGGCGGTCGCTGCCGCCGTTGCGCAGGTCGTCCTCGGTGAACCCGTTGCGGAGGTGGTTGCGGTCGTAGTTGGGCAGCCCGAGGTATGTCGCCAGGTGGAACCGGGCCACCCGCCGGGCCTCCGAGGGATCGGCCTCGAGCACGACGGGCTGCTCCGGGCACAGCAGCGGACCGTCGCCGAGGGTCGCCCGGGCCCGGGCGGTGTTGACGGGGGGAGCGAGGTAGGGATGGGCGCCCCGGGCCCGCTCGCGAGCGAGCTCGAGCATCTTCGGGCCGAGGGCGGCGAGGACCCGCTCGTCGCGGGGCACCGGCGGTGCGGCGGCGTCGAGCTCGTCGAGGTACTCACGCATCCGGGTGAGCGGCTTGCGGTACCGGCCCGGTTCCTGGCTGTCGATCAGGGGTGCGTGGCTGACGCCGAGGCCGAGCATGAGCCGCCCAGGGTGATCGGCGAGGAGCTCGGCTCGGGCGGACGCGGTTTCGGCCGGTGTGTGCATCCAGAGGTTGAGGATGCCGGTGGCGACGACCATGCGCGTCGTCGCCCCGAGCAGGTTGACCAGGGCCGCGAACACGTCGCCGCCGACATCGGGGATCCACACGGCGGTGTACCCGAGCTCGTCGAGCTCGGCGGCAGCGTCGGCCGCCTGTGCGGCGTCGCCGTAGCGCAGGCCGCTGCTCCAGATGCCGGTGCCAGTCAGGTCCATGAGTCGAGCCTGCCCGCCGGGTGACGGCGGCGTCCAGGGCGGTCGTTGATCGAGCCCCAGTTGGTGATCGAGCTGGAATGGTGACGGTGGACGACTCGAGCCCCGTCGGCCAGCGACGGACGTCGAAGCCGAGGGCGCACGACCATCACGCCCCCTGGGGAAGATCGGTGCGGGTTCGTGGGCGACCGATCGCAACGCCCTCCGCTGGTAGGAGGTTTGCGTCTGGAGTTCGGTGGCCAGCGGAACGACCACCTTCACCAGCCACGGCGGCCGTCGAGTGGTCAGCCGACAGCCCACGGTCGCACCAGGGCGGTTGCGGAGCGCCGGTCACGGCTTGAGCAGCAGGTCGAGGCGGCGGGCCACGACCCGCAACCCGATGAAGCCGGCGCCGGCGAGGTAGGCGATCCGCACGAGAAGCGTCCAGCGCACGTCGCCCAGCGTGAGGCTGCGCATGAGGTCGACGCCTTGGTAGAGCGGCGTGACCTGCACGACCCAGCGCAGTGCCGGGGGGTACGTCGACAACGGATAGAAGGTGGCCGAGAACAGGAACAGCGGCATGGTGGCCAGGATCACCAGGTCGAAGTCGGTCCACGACCGCATGTACGTGGTGGCCGCCATGCCCATGCCCGCGAAGCCGAAGCCGATCAGCAGAACCGCGGGCACGACCAGCACCGCCCACCACGACTGCACGAGCCCGCCGGCCACCATCACCCCGAGGAAGGCGGTGCCGTAGGCCGCGCCGCGCAGCAGGGCGAAGCCGATGTCGCCGAGGGCCACGTCGAGCGGCTCGAGCGGGGTGGCGAGCACGGCGTCATAGATCTTGGCGTACTTGAGCTTGAAGTACAGGTTGAACGTCGACTCGTAGACGGCGCCGTTCATGGCCGATGCCGCCAGCAGGGCGGGTGCCACGAACGTGGTGTACGGGATCAGCGCACCGGTCGGGCCGCGCACCGCACCGACGAGACCGCCGATGCCGACCGAGATCGAAAGGAGGTAGAAGATCGGCTCGAAGAGACCCGACAACATGAGCGGCCAGATGCGCCGGGCGACGAGCACGTTGCGCTCGAGCATCCGAGCGCCGGGCCGCAGCCCGACCAGGGGACCGGTGATCCGCCCGGCCAGGCCGATGCCGGCGGCCGGAGCCGGCGCTGGAGGCGCGGGTGCGCTCACGTGATCAGCCGGCGTTCGAACGTGAGGCGCGCCACGAACAGGCCGACGCCCGCATAGGCGAGCAGGACCGCCACGTGCAGCGCCCACGCCAAGGGCCGGGGATGGCCGAGCGTGGCGCCGCGGGCGACCTCCACGCCGTGCCACAGCGGCGTCACCCATGCCACCGGTCGCAGCCACGCCGGGAGCTGGCTGATCGGGAAGAACGAGCCCGAGAACAGGAACAGCGGCTGGATCACGAAACGGCTCAGCGCGGCGAAGCCCTGGTCGGACTCGCGGGTGGCGGCGAAGGCCATGATCGGGCAGGCGAAGGCCAGCGCGGTGAGCACCGCGACGGGCACGGCGACCACGGCCCAGGGCGAGACGACGGCTCCGAAGACCGTGATGATGGCGAGGAAGACGGTCGCCACCGACGCGGCCCGCACGGCGAGGAACCACACGTGGGCCATGACGACGTCGAACGGCGA
Organism: Actinomycetota bacterium; assembly: GCA_016185275.1. Taxonomy (GTDB): domain Bacteria; phylum Actinomycetota; class Acidimicrobiia; order Acidimicrobiales; family Iamiaceae; genus JACPNX01. The sequence goes on from JACPNX010000038.1 coordinate 39,961, forward strand.
CACCGGCGTGGCGATCATGGCGTGGAAGGTCTTCAGCCACTTGATCCCGGCCATGATCGGCCACATGGACTCCTGTGCCGCCACCTGCATGACCGTGGCGGCCAGCAGCCCGGGCGCGATGAAGCCGAGGTAGCTGACGTCGCCGAGGCGCTGCGCAGCCTGGCCCCGGTCGACCAGCCGCCCGAGGCCGACCCCCATGGCCAACAGGAACAGCACCGGGGTGAGGAACGACGAGACGATCGTGCCCATCCAGGTGCGCCGGTACGCGATGAGCAGGCCCTCGAAAACCCGGCGGGCGGGCGGAGGGAACACGAGATCGGCCGCGCCGCGGGCCCGGCGCGCCGCGATGGGCGCAGATGCCGTCGCCATCAGTCGACCAGTGTCCGGCCGGTCAGGTGCAAGAAGACGTCCTCGAGGGTGCTGCGGCGGACCACCACCTGATCGGGGACCACGCCGAGGTCGTGCACGGCGGCGACGAGCGCGTCGCCGTCGTCGGCGTAGAGCAGCAGCCGGTCGGGCAGCACCTCGTTGCGCTCGACCAGCCCGGCCAGCTTGTCCACGGCGACCTCGTGCTCGCCGGACCGGAACCGCAGCTCCACGACCTCCCGGGTGGAGTACCGCGCGATCAGCTCGCGCGGCGAACCCTCGGCCTTGATGCGGGCCTGGTCCATCACGACGAGGCGATCGCAGAGCTGCTCGGCCTCGTCCATGTAGTGCGTGGTCAGCACGAGCGTCACGCCCGACTGCTTGAGCCGGTACAGCCGGTCCCACAGGACATGGCGGGCTTGCGGGTCGAGCCCGGTGGTGGGCTCGTCGAGCAGCAGCAGCTCGGGCTCGTTCACGAGGGCCCGGGCGATCGTGAGGCGGCGCTTCATGCCGCCCGAGAGCGGTTCCACCTTGTCGGCCCGGCGATCGGTGAGCTGCACGAAGTCGAGCAGCTCGTCGGTGCGGCGACGGATCACGGATCGGGGCAGACCGAAGTAGCGGCCGTACACCTGCAGGTTCTCGTCGACGGTTAGCTCGAGGTCGAGCGTGTCGTCCTGGGGGACGACCCCGAGCCGTCCCCGGATGGCGGGACCGTCGCGGTCGGGGTCGAGGCCGAGCACCCGCAGCTCGCCGCCGGAGCGGTGCGACACGGCGCCGATCATCCGCATGGTCGACGACTTGCCGGCGCCGTTGGGCCCGAGGAACCCGAACGCTTCGCCGCGCTCCACGGTGACGTCGATGCCGTCGACCGCGGTGAAGGTGCCGAAGCGCTTGCACAGGGCGCGCGCCTCGACGAGCGGGCGGGACGGGTCGGCGGGCATGGCGGATGCACGGTACCGGCCGGGTGTGACAGCCACCCGACCTGTTTGCGTACCGGGCGGGTCCGTCAGGGGCGCACGACGGCGATCCCGCGGCAGCCCGCGCACCGCGACGGCGTCGTCACGCATCTCGATGTCCACCCCCGAACCCCCGAGGTGCAGGCCGTGCACCGAGAGCCTCGTCGCCCCCGCGGGCAGTGCGGGCCGAGCCAGGGTGGCGCGATGAGAGCGACGTGCACAGGCGGCTCCATCGTGGCTCGCGGTCCCTGCGGCTTCCCGGGCGACGGTGGGGTGAACCCCGCGCGGGCCTCGACGAGGCCCCGCCGGTCGCTTGGGTCGCTCCATCGGCCGGTCGGTACCCTCGTCGGGTGCCCCGTCGCTTCTGGCTCGAGACCCTCGGGTGCCCGAAGAACCAGGTCGACTCGGACAAGCTCGCCGGCCGGCTGGCGGCTGGCGGCGCCGTGCCCGCCGATCGCCCGGACGAGGCGGAGCTGGTCGTCGTCAACACCTGCGCGTTCATCGAAGAGGCCCGCCAGGAGTCGGTCGACACGATCCTGGCGCTGGCCGGCGCGCGCGCGGACGGGGCACGGCTCGTGGTGACCGGCTGCCTGGCCGAGCGCTACGGCGACGAGCTGGCCGCAGCGCTGCCGGAGGTGGACCTCGTGGCCGGCTTCGGCCGGGAGGTCGATCTCGATGCCGCCGCCTCGCCCGCCCCCGCCGCCAAGGCCGGCGCGCTGGCCCCGGCCGGCTCGGCAGGCTCGGCCGGCGCGCCCGTCCCGGTCTCGATCGGCCGCCGCCCGGTCCCCGCCGTGCCCGAGTTCGATCTGCTGAACCTGCCACGGCCGAAGGCCACCGCGCCGTGGGCCTACGTGAAGGTGGCCGAGGGTTGCGACCGCGCCTGCGGGTTCTGCGCCATCCCTTCGTTCCGCGGCCCGCAACGGTCGCGCCCGCTCGGCGCCGTGCTGGGCGAGATCGAGGCGCTCGAGGTCGCCGAGGTCGTGCTGGTCGCCCAGGACCTCGCGTCCTACGGACGCGATCAAGGGGTCGGTGAGCGCGGCATCGTCCCCTTGGTGCAGGCCGCGTCGGCGCTCGTCCCACGGGTCCGGTTGCTGTACCTGTATCCGAGCGACCTCACCGGCGCGCTCGTCGATGCGGTCTGCGCGACGGGTGTGCCGTACTTCGACCTGTCCCTCCAGCACGTCTCGCGCCCCCTGCTGCGCCGCATGCGCCGCTGGGGCGACGGCGACCGGTTCCTCCAGCGGGTCCGCGCCATCCGGGCGCAGGAGCCCGAGGCGGCGTTCCGGTCGAGCTTCATCGTCGGCTATCCCGGCGAGACCGAGGCCGACCACGACCGGCTGCTGCACTTCGTCGAGGAGGCGCAGCTCGACTGGTGCGGCTTCTTCGCGTTCTCCGAGGAACCGGGCACGTACGCGGCCGGACTGGACGGAGCGGTCGACGGGGCGCTTGTGCGGGAGCGGCTCGGCGAGCTGCGCGAGCTCCAGGACGGGATCACCGCTCGCCGGCGCAACGATCTGGTGGGTCGCCGGGTCGAAGTGCTCGTGGACGAACCCGGTGTGGGCCGCACCCATCGAGAAGCGCCCGAGATCGACGGCATCGTCGAGGTCCCGGACGATCTCCCGACCGGCACGTTCGCGTCGCTGGTGGTGAGCGCAGCCTGGGGGACCGATCTCGTCGCCGCCCCGCTCGGTGTGGCGCCGGAAGCGGCCGGTGTGGCCCGCGCCGCGGCCGGGCAGGGGGCGGCGCGGTGAGACAGGCACCCGTTCCGCTGCCCGAGGACCGCTACGGCCCCTCGGCGCTGCTCACCCCGGCCAACGCCGTCACCGTCGTCCGGCTCGTGCTGTCACCGGCCCTGCTGGTCCTCATCCTGCGCGACCCGTCGTCGTGGACGGCGGTCAGCATGTGGATCGCGCTGGCCGTCACGGACGGCGTGGACGGTCACCTCGCCCGCCGGTTCGGCACCACCCGCTCGGGTGCGTTCCTCGACCCGCTGGCCGACAAGGTCCTCGTGCTGAGCGCCATGTTCGCCCTCGTGGCCGCCGAGCGGTTCTGGGTGCTGCCCGTCGGCCTCATCGCCGCCCGTGAGCTCGCGATGTCGCTGTACCGCACGAGGCTGGGCCGCATGGGCCTGGCCGTGCCGGCGCGGACGCTTGCGAAGGTGAAGACCACGGCGCAGGAGGCCGCGGTCGGCTTCGCGCTGCTGCCGCTCACGGTCGACCACCCATGGGTGGCCGTCACGGCGTTGTGGTGCGCCGTCGCCCTGACGCTCGCCAGCGGCGCGCAGTACCTCTTCGACGGGCGCAGCGCGGCGACGACCCTCGGTCATCGCGGACCGGCCATCGCGCTGGCCGAGGACTGACCGAAGGTCCACCGGCGCGTGGATCCGCACGGTCGCCCGGCGCCGCGCGCCCTGCCGATCTCGCGCCCGTAGGGTGCCGGCCATGCGCTGCGAGGTGATCGCCGTCGGGACGGAGCTCCTGCTGGGGCAGATCGTCGACACGAACTCGTCGTGGATCGGCGAGCAGCTCGCGCTGGCGGGAGTCGACTCGCACTTCCAGACGAAGGTGGGCGACAACGTCGAACGGATCGCCTCGGTGCTGCGCATCGCCCTCGACCGCAGCGACGCGGTGATCGTGTGTGGCGGCTTGGGCCCGACCCACGACGACGTCACCCGCGAGGCGATCGCCGAGGTGATGGGCGTGGGCCTCGTGCGCGACGCGTCGGTGGTGGCCCGCATCGAAGCCATGTTCTCGGCGCGCGGGCGGCGCATGCCGGACAACAACCTCCGCCAGGCCGACATCCCCGAGGGCGCCGCGGCCATCGACCATCCCCAGCCGGGCACCGCTCCCGGGCTCGTGTGCCCCATCGCGTGGCCCGGCGGCGGCGAGGGCGACGAGGGCGCCAGCGGCCCCGGCGGGGCCGGCGAGCGCACCGTCGACAAGGTGGTCTACGCGGTGCCCGGCGTGCCCCACGAGATGCGCGCCATCGTCGAGCAGGTGATCGTGCCGGACCTGCGCCGGCGGGCCGGAGACACCTCGGTCATCCTCAGCCGCACACTGCGCACGTGGGGCGAGAGCGAGTCGGGTCTCGCCGAGCGCCTCGCCGAGCGCATCCGCCAGCTCGACGAGATCGGCAACCCGACGCTGGCGTTCCTCGCCAGCGGCGTCGAGGGGCTGAAGGTGCGCGTCACCGCCAAGGGACCCGACGAGGCGTCGTGCAAGGAGGTGCTCGGTCACGAAGAGCTCGTGCTGCGGGCGTTGCTCGGCGATCTCGTGTTCGGCGTCGACGACGAGACGATGGAGATCGCGGTCGGCGCCCTCCTCGACGCCAACCGCCTGTCCCTCGGTCTGGCCGAGTCGGTGACCGGAGGGCTGGTCGGCGCCCGGCTGACCGCGGCTCCCGGCGCGTCGGCGTGGTTCCGAGGATCCATCGTGTCCTATGCCAGCGAGGTCAAGTTCGACCTGCTGGACGTGCCGGAGGGACCGGTGGTCACGGCCGAGGCGGCCGAGGCCATGGCCGCAGGGGCCCGCCGTGTGCTCGACGCCGACGTCGGTCTGTCCGTCACCGGGGTGGCCGGTCCCGCGGCCCAAGACGGCGAGGAGCCCGGCACCGTCTACGTCGGCCTGGCGCTCGGCGACCAGGTCGAGTCCGTGAGGTTGCGCCTGCCCGGCGACCGCGAGCGGGTCCGCCAGTTCGCCTGCATCTCCGCGCTCGACGTGCTCCGGCACCGGCTGTCGGGTTCGTCGCGGGGCGGTCACCTCGGCGAGCGCACGAAGGCGTAGCCGCGCTGGGCCGATCGGAGCCGGGCCGGTCCGGGAGGTCACCGTCGTCCGGTCCCACCTCGACCGTGCCGGAGCCCGCTATGAGGTCGTCGGTCGGGGTTCGCTCGGCGGTGCTCCCGAGGCCCACGCCGCGGGGGATGCTTGAAGCGAACGAGCGTTCGGAACTACAGTCGTGTCGTTCCGCCGCCGGCGGGGCACCGGCTCGCCGAGCCCGATGGGTGCGCCCGTCGGGCCGGTCCCCGGGCGCTGTCACACCCCCTCCGTAGGGTCGTGGCCATTCGGATCGCTGCGCCGGAACGCAGCCCCCACGATCGAACGAACGGACCTGACGAAAGGACCTCCGGTGGAGCGAGACAAGGCACTCGACATGGCGATGAGCCAGATCGAGAAGCAGTTCGGCAAGGGCGCGGTCATGAAGATGGGCGAGAAGGGCTCGATGGCGGTGGAGACGATCTCCTCCGGCGCTCTCGCCCTCGACCTTGCCCTCGGGGTGGGTGGCCTGCCCCGCGGCCGCGTGGTGGAGATCTACGGGCCCGAGTCCTCGGGCAAGTCCACGCTGGCCATGCACGTGGTGGCAGAGGCCCAGCGCAACGGCGGCATCTGCGCCTACGTCGACGCCGAGCACGCGATGGACCCGGCCTACGCAGCCAACATCGGGGTGGACATCGACGAGCTCTTGATCTCCCAGCCCGACACGGGTGAGCAGGCGCTCGAGATCACCGACATGCTCGTGCGCTCTGGTGCGCTGGACGTGATCGTGATCGACTCCGTGGCCGCCCTCACGCCCCGGGCCGAGATCGAGGGCGAGATGGGTGACAGCCACGTCGGCCTCCAGGCCCGACTGATGTCCCAGGCCCTGCGCAAGCTCACGGCCAACCTCAACAAGTCCCGCACGATCTGCATCTTCATCAACCAGCTGCGGGAGAAGATCGGCGTGATGTTCGGCTCGCCGGAGACCACGCCGGGCGGCCGGGCGCTCAAGTTCTACTCGTCGGTCCGGCTCGACATCCGCCGGATCGAGTCGATCAAGGAGGGCGTCGAGGTCGTCGGCAACCGCACCCGGGTCAAGGTCGTCAAGAACAAGGTCGCCCCGCCGTTCAAGCAGGCCGAGTTCGACATCATGTACGGCCGGGGCATCAGCCGGGAGGGCTCGTTGCTCGACATCGGCGTCGACCTGAGCATCGTCAAGAAGTCGGGTGCCTGGTACACGTACGAGGGCGAGCAGCTGGGGCAGGGCCGCGAGAACGCCAAGGCGTTCCTGGCCCAGAACCCCGAGATCATGGTCGAGATCTCCGAGCGCATCCGCCGCCAGGTCGGCCTCGACGGGGGAGACGAGCCGGAAGGGGCGCTGCCCGAGATCGACCTCGACGCGCCGATCACGCTCGACGACTGATCGCTCGGGCCGCGGCCGGCGGGGACACCCACACCTCCCCGTCGGCCGTGGCTCCGGGCTCGCTGGTTTGCGGGCCTGCGCTCGGGGTCCCGCCCAAAAGGGACGATCCACGCCCAGGAGGCAGGGGGGCGGCGCAGGGTGGCGAATCTGTTGCCGTGCGCCCAGCCGAGCCCGAGACGCTCAAGGTCTCCACGAAGTCGAGCCCGAACTCGGTGGCCGGCGCCATCGCCGGGGCCGTTCGGGAGGTCGGCGCGGCGCGCCTCCAGGTGGTCGGTGCCGGTGCCCTCAACCAGGCGGTGAAGGCAGTGGCCATCGCTCGCGGCTACCTGGCCGCCGCGGGGATCGACCTCGTGTGCGTCCCGACGTTCGCCGACATCGAGATCGACGGCGAGGACCGCACCGCGCTGCGGCTCGACATCGAGGACCGCTTCCACCGGGTGCCGGACGCCCGTTCGGATGCCGAACCCGCATCCCGCCGCGGGGCGGTTGGGCAGGGACCGGCCGGCACCCGATCGCCCGGCACGGCCGGCTCCCCGGAGGTCGTCGACCTGCGCCAGCCGCCCAGCCGACCGGGTGTCGGTCGATCTGCGGCCGGCCCGTCGCTGGTGCCGCCGCAGGCCACCTCGCGGTCGAGCGTGAGCTAGCTAGCGCCGAGCGAGCGCCCTTCCCTCCGAGCCCGGTGACTCCGGGGCGTCCCCGCCGGGCGCGGCAGCGCCAGCCCGTAGGCTGACCGACCGTGGACCGGCGGTACTGGGTGCGCACCTACGGGTGCCAGATGAACGAGCACGACTCCGAGCGCATCGCCGGGCTGCTCGAGGCCGACGGTCTGGTGCCCGCGGCGAGCGAGGCCGAAGCCGACGTCGTCGTGCTCAACACCTGCTGCATCCGGGAGAACGCCGACAACAAGCTCTACGGGGCGCTCGGGCATCTCAAGGCCCGCAAGACCCTCGAGCCGGGACTGCGGATCGTCGTCGGTGGTTGCCTCGCGCAGAAGGACCGCGACCTCATCCGCGAACGCGCACCCCACGTCGACGTCGTGTTGGGCACGCACAACGTGCACCGGACCGCCACACTGCTCCGCCGGGCCGCCGAGAGCGGCCCGATCACCGAGATCCTCGAAGCGGCCGCCGCCGACGACGCGGCGGCGTTCCCTTCTGCACTGCCCGCCCGTCGCGAGCTGGGCCACGCCGCCTGGGTGACCATTCAGATCGGCTGCGACAACGCGTGCGCGTTCTGCATCGTCCCCGCCGTCCGGGGACCGGAGATCAGCCGCCCCTTCGACGACCTCGTGGCCGAGGTGGAGGCTCTGGCCGCCGACGGTGTCACGGAGGTGACCCTGCTCGGGCAGAACGTCAACTCCTACGGCCGCGACCTCACGCTGGCCGAGCGGCGAGCGGGCTCCGACGGTGTCCGCGTCCGCCCGCTCTTCGCCGAGCTGCTGCGCGCCATCGGGAGCGTGGAAGGCATCCGCCGGGTCCGCTTCACCAGTCCCCATCCGAAGGACCTGCGGCCCGAGACCATCGAGGCGATGGCCGCAACCCCGGCGGTGTGCGAGCACCTGCACCTCCCGTTGCAGGCGGGGAGCGACCGCACGCTGGCCGCGATGCACCGCGGCTACACCGCGGAGCGCTACCTCGAACGGCTCGCCGCCGCCCGCGCCGCCATCGCCGACCTCGCGGTCACCACCGATCTGATCGTCGGCTTTCCGGGCGAGACGGAGGCCGACTTCGAGTGCACGCTCGAGGTCGTGGCGGAGGCGGCCTACGACTCGGCGTACACCTTCATCTTCTCGCCCCGGCCGGGCACCGAGGCGGCGGCCATGGAGGACCGGTTCGTGCCCGCCGACGTCGTGGCCGACCGGTTCGAGCGCTTGCGCGTCGTCGTCGAACGATCGGCGCGCGCCCGCCATGAGGATCGGGTCGGTCGCGTCGAGGAGATCGTGGTCGAGGGACCATCCCGCAAGGATCCGGCCGTGCTCACGGGCCGAACGCGCCAGAACAAGCTCGTCCACGTCGCGACGGCGGACCCGCTGCGGCCGGGCACCTACGCGTCGGCGCGCATCACGGCGGCAGGCGCGCACCACCTGCGCGGCGACCTGCTGGCCGTCACCGCTCCCGCCCGGCACCGCACCCGCATCCCGGTCACGGCGGGCTGATCCGGCCCGGACGCGCGCTGGAGGGGCGCGGGATGGGGGCTGGACGGCAGGCGGGTGGGCGCTCGGTGCCGGCAGCGCGCCCGGGGGCGCGCCCGGCGGCGCGCTCGATGCCGGCGGCGCGCCCGGCGGCGCGCTCGGTGCCGGCGGCCCGCCCGGCGGCCCGCCCGGCACCAGCCGGCACCCGGTGCTCAGGAGCGCCCGGCCAGCGCCTCGCGCAGCGAGAGACGCGATCCGAAGCGCAACGCGCCCCCCTCGTAGGCGCGGGCGGCCAGGCGAACCATGCCGGCGATCGAGGCGACGGCGATGAGGACGGCCGCGACGACCTGCCAGGCGGGTACCCCGCCGGCGGCGGTGCGCAACGGCATCACCAGCGGAGCGGAGAAGGGCAGCAGCGACATGACCACGGCGACGGTGCTCGAAGGATCCTCGACCGCGAAGACCGACACCGCGAACGACACGATGAGCAGCACGGTCAACGGCGCCGTGGTGTTCTGGACCTCCTCCTGCCGGCTGACCAGCGCCCCGGCGACCGCGAACGCGCAGGCGTAGAACGCGTAGCCGAGCACGAACCACGCCATGACCCCCAGCGCGGCGAGGAGCCAGCCCGGGGGCAGATCGATCGTGCCGGCGGCGGTGGCCGCGCTCAGGCCGACGACGACGTAGAGCAGGAGCTGCCCGAGGCCGAGCGCGCCGATCCCGACGATCTTGCCGGTCAGCAGCTCACGGGCCCGGACGCGGGCGAGGAGCACCTCGACCACCCGGGACGACTTCTCCTCCACGACACCGCTGGCCACCGCGACGCCGTAGCCGATCAGCTGCCCGTAGAGCAGGAACGAGGCGACGCGGCTGAGGGTGTTGCGTCGCTCACCGGCCGAGCTGGGGCCGCGCAGTGCGACGACTCGCAGCCCCGCCGGGTCCGTGAGCGACCGAGCGGTCCGGGGAGTGACATCTCCGGCGGCCACCGCTCGCGCCACCTCGGCCGACTGGGCGGCGGCCCGCACGACGGCAGCCAGCGCATCGGGCAGCCGGCGGTCGACGATGATCCGGTTGCCCGAGATGGCGGCGTCGACGTCACCCCGGACCGCCGCGCGCGCCGCGGCCTCGGAGCCGACCGACGTGACCGCGAGGCGTACCTCCGGCGCCCGCTGGTCGACCGCCCGCAGGGCCTCCGCGATGGCCTCGGGCGACGGGCCGCCGTCGTCGCCGGCTGCGGCACCACGACCGTCGCCTGCTGAGGCGGCGCCGCGCACCACCGCGACCCGGTAGTGCGCGGGGCCGTTGCCGCCGAGGACGCTGGGCAGCACGGCCACCGCCAGCACGATGGCCAGCATGAGCGCCGTCGACACGTGCAGCGACCGGGCGCGAAGGCGCGTGACGACCTCACGGCCGGCGATCAGGCGTACGTCGAGCCAGCCGGTCATGCCGTCACCACCTCCCGGTACAGCTCGGCGAGTGAGGGGACGTCCTCGGCGAAGTGGCGGACCGTGCCGACCGCTCGCGCCGCGTCGAGAAGCGCGCCGAGCGGCGCCGCGCCGCCCCCGTCGGCCAGCTCGACGAGAACCGTCCCGTCGGCGTCGGTGCGCCACGCCCGCGCTCCCGAGACGTCGGCCAGCGCCTGCGCCAGAGCGGGTGGGTCCCCGTCCACGCCGATCCGCCACCGCCGCGGCCCCGCCCCGCGGAGCCCGGCGATCGTGCCGTCGGCCACGACGCGCCCGGCCTCGAGGATGACGACGCGGTCGCAGATCTGCTCGACCAGCTCCAGCTGGTGGCTGGAGAACAGCACCGACGCTCCCCGGCCGGCTTCGGCGCGCAACACGCCGGCCATCACGTCGACCCCCAGAGGGTCGAGCCCGCTGAACGGCTCGTCGAGCACGAGCAGGTCGGGCCGGTGCAGCAGGGCGGCCGCGAGCTGGACGCGCTGCTGGTTGCCGAGCGACAGCGCCTCGACGTTGTCGCGACCGCGCTCGCCCACGCCCAGGCGATCGGCCCACTCGCGAGCCTGCTCCCGGGCCTCGACGGTCGCCATCCCCGCGAGGCGACCGAGGTACACGAGCTGGTCGAGCACCCGCATCTTCGGGTACAGCCCGCGCTCCTCGGGCATGTAGCCGAACCGGCGCCGTCGTGTCTGCGAGGTCGGCGGCGAGCCGCCCCAGAGCACGGTCCCCGCGTCGGGGACCAGGAGGGCCATGATCGCCCGCATGGCCGTGGTCTTGCCGGCGCCGTTGCGCCCGACGAAGCCCACGATGGACCCGCCGGGCACGGTGAAGTCGACCGCGTCGAGCGCCGGCTGGCCGGCGTAGGCGTGCGAGAGCGCATGGATGTCGAGCATCGGCTGGTCGGTGTAGCCCACATCGACCTGCGTCGACAGATCGCGGCTGCTGCGGTGCGACTCCGGGCTACAGCACCGTCTGGCCCGGGCCCGCGCGGAACAGGTCGAGCTCCGTGTAGGCCTTGCCGAGGACCGCGGCCGGATCGGCGCCGAGCCAACGGGCGAGCACCGACGCGTAGACCCGGCGGAAGTCGACGGTCGTCTTCAGGTCGCCGCGGGTGTCGAGGTCGGTGAGCGAGGGACGCGTGCCGTAGAGGCCGCCCTTGACGTTCGGTCCGAGCACGAACATCGTGCTGGCCCCGCCGTGGTCCGTCCCCCTGGAGCTGTTCTGCTCGACGCGGCGACCGAACTCGGAGTAGGTGACGATCACGACCTGGTCCGCCCACACCGGGTCGAGGGTGGTGAAGAAGCGGGAGATGGCCCGGTCGAGGTCGGTCAGGACACCCGCGTGGGCGTTGAGCTGGTCGTCGTGGGTGTCGAACGACCCGAACGAGGCCGACACCACCTTCACGCCGAGGTTCAGGTTGATGAGCCGGGCGGCGAGGTCGAGCTGCGGGGTCAGCACCCCGCTCGGAGGGGTCGCTCCGGATGGGAACAGCGGCGCCACGGTGGATGCCCGGTTGATCGCCGCGGTGTCGTTGGCCGCCAGCGCGTCGCCCCACGGCCCGAGCCCCGTCGGCGCCGCGCCGTAGGCGGCGATGCTCCAGAACATCCGCCGCTCCCACTCCTGTGCCCGGTTGGCGCCGAACGGCTGGCCCGACGCCGGCAGCGCGGTCACCGCGGCACGGGTGCCGACCACCTGGAGGGGGATCGACGATCCGAGCACGACGCCGCGCAGACCGTCGCTGCCGTCGGCCAGCGTGTCGAGGTAGCGGCCGATCCAGCCGGTGCTCCGGTCCGTGCCCGACGAGGTCCCGGCCATCCAGGTGGCCGTCGAGGAGAAGTGGCTGAGGTCGCCGTCGGTCTTGCCGGCGCCCTGCACGATGGCCAACCGACCCTGGTCCCACTGCGCCTTGAGCCCGGTGAGGGCGGGGTGCAGGCCGAGGCCGCGGGCCAGCGGCAGGGCCGCCGGTGCGAGGTTGATCTGCGGCCGTACCGCCCGGTACGCCGCGTCGGTCATCGGGATGACGGTGTTCAGGCCGTCGTTGCCGCCGACGAGCTGGACGAGCACGAGGATCGGGTCGGCGGGGCCGAGCGGTTCGGCGGCGCGGGCGATGCCGCCGAGAGGCCCGTTGAGCAGTGTGGCGGTGCCGCCGGTGGCCAGCGCGGCCTGGAGGAAGCGCCGCCGGGAGAGGGAGAGCCCTTCCGTCGCGCCTGTGCGCACCGGGTGGCTGGCGTCGGCGGTCATGCGAGCAGTGCCTCCGGCGACAGGGCGACGAGCGGGATGCCGTTGGGACGGATCGACCACGACGGCGCGCCCGGCTGCTTCAAGCCGTTGGCCCAGTTGGTCACGATGGTGCGGGTCCGGGGGGACGGCGACTCGATGCCGAAGGTGGCGAGCAGCGTGCCGGCGATCTCGGCCGGCGTCTTCGCCGGCAGGTCGGCGAAGAGCCGGTAGGGACCGCTGTCGTCGGTGGCGAGCCAGCGGACGTAGCCGGCGAAGGAGCCCCGTGCCCACAGCCCGCTCGTGGAGATCCAGTAGGCGTTGGGCTTCCAGCCCGAAACGTTCGGTGGTGCGAACGGCACGTGACCCATCGCCCCCACGAACCAGTCGGGATGCGCGTCGGCGGCGCTGATCCCCAGCGAGCGCAGGATCAGCACGATCCACTCGATCGGGCTGCGGACCAGCCCGCCGCGCACGGCCGGCGAGCGGAACTCCGGGTGCAAGAAGATGGCCCGCACCAGGGCCTTGAGGTCCTGGCGGGCGGCGCCGAAGGCCTTGGCCAGGTCGGCGACGATCGTCGCCGAGGGGTCCGGGGTGGCGAGGAAGGACCAGAGCTCGGCCGCGATGAAGCGCGCCGACACGAAGCGCTTCGACCCGCGGATGATCTCGGTGATGGTCTCCGGACCGTTCCAGGCCCTGGTGATGCCGAACAGCGTCTTGTCGCCCGCATCGTGGCGGTCCGGGTGGAACTCGTAGCTCGTGCCCGCGCGGTCGAGGCCGTGACCGGTCCAGGCGCGCGCCATGGCGATCACGTCCGCCTCGCCGAAGGTGTGGTTGCCCATGGTGAACATCTCCATGAGCTCGCGGGCGAAGTTCTCGTTCTCGACGCCGGCCACGTTCGTGGCGTTGTCGAGGTAGACGAGCATGGCGGGGTGGACGGCCATCGCCTGGGCGAGGTCGTGGAAGTCGCCCAGCGCCCGTTGGCGGTACAGGTCGATCTGGTCGAAGAGCAGCTCGATCGGCACCTTGTCGGTGCTGCTCGCGAAGTGACCGTGCCAGAACAACGTGAGCTTCTCGACGATCGGTGCCGGTGTGGTCCTCATCCGCTCGATCCACCACTGCGTGCACGCGACCCAGCGGGTGTACGCGTCCTTGGCCGGATCGGTCAGCTCCGCGGGCGGGACCACGGGCGGCGCGGCCGAGGTGTCGAGCACCCGCTCGACCGCGTCCGCCCACGTGGCGGCGGTGGCCAGGTCGTCGATCTCGGCGAGCGTCCCGCCGAAGCCGGCCCGGCGCAGCAGCAGGGCGGCATCGGCGCGGGGGATGGCCATCGGTCCTCCATCGGCGACCGGGTGCACGCTCTGAAGCGCTTACCGGCAGGTAGGCCGCCCCGATCGACCGCGCTGGTGTCATCCGTTCTGAGTACCCGGGACGTCGTCCGGGGCAGGGATTCGCACTCAGTTCGGACGTCCGGGCCGGCCCTGCGGTTCTGGATGCGTACGCGGCCCAGTGGCGTCGGGATCTGCGATCAGAACGGGCACGCATCCCTCGCAGGAGCACCTGGGAGACTGCGGGCGATGACCACCGTCGACCCTCCCGGGATCACCGAGCTCCTGCTGCTGCTGCTCGTCGGGGCGCTCGGTGTGCGGCGGTGAGGTCGGGCCACGCTGCTCCGGTCGGACCTCGGCACCTCGCCATCGTCGGCCCGACCGCTTCGGGCAAGTCGGCGCTGGCCCTCGCCGTGGCCCGGCGCCGTCCCGAGCTCGAGATCGTGAGCGTGGACTCGATGCAGGTGTACCGGGGGATGGACATCGGCACCGCCAAGCCGTCCGCCGCCGAGCGGGCGGAGGTCCGCCACCACCTCCTCGACGTCGTGGACCCCTGGCAGGAGTTCGCCGTGGCCGAGTACCAGCGCGCCTTCCGGGCCGCGCTCGCCGACATCGAAGCCCGCGGCCGCCGCGCCCTGCTCGTGGGCGGGACCGGCCTGTACCTGCGCGCCGTGATCGACGACCTCGCCATCCCGGGGCAGTACCCCGACGTGCGCGCCCGGCTCGAGGCCGATCCCGACACCGCGGGCCTGCACCGCCGGCTGACCGAGCTCGACCCGGTGGCCGCCGGGCGGATGGAGCCGACCAACCGCCGGCGGGTCGTCCGGGCGCTCGAGGTGACCATCGGGTCCGGCCGACCGTTCTCGTCCTACGGGCCCGGGCTCGACGCCCACCCGCCCAGCCGCTTCCTGCAGGTCGGCGTCGACCTGCCCCGCGACGTGGTGGCCGAGCGCATCGAGCGCCGCTACGGCGAGCAGCTCGCCGCGGGCTTCGTCGAGGAGGTGCGCGCCCTGACCGCGCTGGCCCGGCCCCTGTCGCGCACCGCCGCGCAGGCCCTCGGCTACAGGGAACTGCTGGGCCACGTTCGCCGCGGTGTACCCCTGGACGACGCGGTCGAGCTCGCGGTCCGCCGCACCCGGCGCTTCGCGCGCCGCCAGCGCGCCTGGTTCGGCCGCGACCCGCGGATCCGCTGGCTCGGGGTCGCTGCCGACCCGCTCGAGGCGCTCGACGCCGCCGACCGCCTCGCCGGCGCGGTGCTCGCCGGCACGGACGACGGCACGGACGACGGCACGGGCGACGGCACGGACGCCGGCACGGACGCCGGCACCGGCGACGGCACGGACGACGTGGCCGAATCGCAGGAGGAGACGAGCGCCGCGGCTGCGAGACTGGCACGGCCATGACCACCGCCGCACCCGTCGCCCTCGCCAAGCACCACGGACTCGGCAACGACTTCCTCGTCGCGCTGGGCACGGCCGGCGACCTGGTGGGCATCGGCGCCGGCGAGGCGCGGCGCTGGTGTGATCGGCGCCGCGGCATCGGTGCCGACGGGCTGCTGCTCGGCGTGCTGGGCGAGCCGGATTGGGACCTCGTCATGCGCCTGCACAACGCCGACGGCTCGGTGGCCGAGATGAGCGGCAACGGGATCCGCTGCCTGGCCCATGCCGAGCTCCGCCGCCGGGGCGCGCCGGAGGAGCTGACGCTGCGCGTCCTCACCGGGGGAGGGCCGCGCACCGTGGACGTGCGGCCCTCGCCGTCGGCACGCGCCACCGAGGTCGAGGCCAGTGTCGACATGGGCGAGGCCCGGCCCGGGCCGGCCCCGACCGGCGACGAGCCGCTGCCGGGGAGCGTTGCGCCCGCCGCCTCGGGCTGCGGCGCCGCGCTCGGACTGCGCATCAAGGAGGAGGCGACGGTCGACGTCGGCAACCCGCACCTGGTGCGCTGGGTCGAGGGCGACCTCGACGCGCTGGACTGGGTCGAGCGCTCCGCCGCGGACTCGGCCCGCTTCCCCGGAGGCGTCAACGTCCACTGGATGCAGCCCACGGCGGGCGACCCGGGTGCGCTCGACCTGCGCGTCTGGGAGCGCGGCGTCGGCCCCACGGCGGCGTGCGGCACGGGAGCCGTGGCGGCGGCGTGGGCCGCGCGCCGCTGGGGAGTGGTCGGCGAGCGGGTCGTCGTGCACATGCCGGGGGGCGACGTGGAGGTGGCGCTCGGAGATCGCCTCACGCTGTCCGGTCCGTCGGTGTTCGTGGCCGACGTGGTCGTGCCGCGGTGAGCGGCGACCCGCCGGTGCGGCCGGGACCGTCCGCGCCGTTCGGGCCCGAAGGCGGGCAGGTCCGGCCCGACGGCGCCGACGGCGCGCACGGTGCGGACGGCGCGGACGGCGCGCACGGTGCGGACGGCGCGGACGGCTCCCACCGCGGCGGCTTCGGCGACTTCGGCGGCGAGCGCGGGGCGTTCATCGAGCGCACCTTCCGGGAGCGGATCGTCCTCGCCGGCGTCACCCTCCCTCCATCCACGGACGAGGACACGGAGGCCAGCCTCGACGAGCTGACGCAGCTGGTCGACACTGCGGGCGCCGACGTCCTCGAGCGGGTCGTGCAGCGCCGCCGGGCTCCCGACCCCGCCACCTTCGTGGGCCGGGGCAAGGCCGAGGAGCTGCGCGACGTCGCCGTCGCCCTCGACTCGGACACGGTCGTGTTCGACGACGAGCTGACCCCGGCCCAGCAGTTCAACCTGGAGAAGGTGCTCGGCCGCACGGCCATCGACCGCACCGCCGTGATCCTCGACATCTTCGCCCAGAACGCGTCGAGCCAGGAGGGCAAGGCACAGGTCGAGCTGGCGCTCCTCCGCTACCGCCTGCCCCGCCTGCGGGGCCGCCGCGGCACGCTGAGCCAGCAGGCGGGCGGGATCGGTACCCGCGGCCCGGGCGAGACCCAGCTCGAGGTCGACCGGCGCCGCATCCTGCGCCGCATCCACAAGCTCGAAGCGGACCTGCGCGAGATCAGCCAGCACCGCGACGTGCAGGCCAAGGCCCGGCACCGGAGCCGGGCGCAGCGGGTCGCCATCGTCGGCTACACGAACGCCGGCAAGTCGACCCTGCTGAACCGCCTCACCGGCGCCGGCGTGCTCGTCGAGGACCGCCTCTTCGCCACGCTCGACGCCACGACCCGGCGCCTCCAGCTTCCCGGCGGCGAGGCGGTGCTGCTGACCGACACCGTCGGCTTCGTGCGCAAGCTGCCCCACCAGCTCGTCGAGGCGTTCACCAGCACGCTGCGGGTGGCAGCCGACGCGCATCTCCTCGTCCATGTCGTCGACGCGTCGTCGGCCGATCCCGACGGTCAGATCGCGGCGGTCCGCGACGTGCTGGTCGAGATCGGTGCGGCGGAGGTCCCCGAGCTGCTCTGCTTCAACAAGGCCGATCGCGTCGCGCCGCACGACGCCGACCGGCTGGTCGAGCGCCACCCCGGTTCGGTCGCCATCTCGGCGACCACGGGCGCGGGCGTCGAGCACCTGCTGCACACCGTCGGCGACCGCGTCCGGTCGGCCACCGCGCCCGTCGAGCTGCTGGTGCCGTTCGAGCGGGGCGACGTGCTCGCCGAGGTCCACCGCGAGGGTGAGGTCCTGTCCGAAGCGGCGACCGACGGCGGCATGCGCCTGCGCGTGCGTCTCGACGAGGCGGCGGCCGGTCGGCTCGCGGCGTGGGCCGTCGACGGAGCGCGCCCGAGCGGCGGGTAGCCTCGGCCGGCCATGCGATCGGCCGTGCTGCTCCATCTCACCTCCGAACGGGTGCCGTCCCAGCTCGCCGTCGGGCGCCTCACCACCGTCGTGCCCAGCGAGGTGCTGGCCATGGCGACGGTCGGGGAGATCCTCGAGACGGTCGAGCACACACCGGGCTGCGTGGGGCTCCTCCCGGTCGAGGACTCCTTCGAGGGCGAGGACACCGCGGTGCTCGACCGGCTCGTGTTCGAGACGTCCGGGGTGTTCGTGTGCGAGGAGGTGGTCGTCTCCGAATCGCTCGGCGCCTTCCGGCTCCGCGCCGAGACGCCCGAGCAGCTGCGCACCGCCGTGAGCCACCCCCGCGCCATCGAGCACTCGCACCGGTTCGTGCGCGAGCACGGTCTGGCCACCCGCTTCGTCGGCTCCATCGACGAGGCCTGCAAGCTGGTGGCCGAGTCGGGCGACCCGACGCTCGTCGCGCTGGCGCCGTCCGATGCCGCCGAGCGGGCCGGTCTGGTCCCGGTGGCGACGTCCGTGGTGGACGTGCCCGACGCCCGGACGCGGCTCTTCCTCGTGAGCCAGGACGTCGCCGAACCGACCGGGCGGGACAAGACCACGCTGGTGCTGACCCAGCCCACCGACCGGTCGGGCAGTCTCGTGCGCTACCTGCAGGCGTTCTCCGCTCACGACGTGAACCTCGTCAGCCTCCACAGCCGGCCCATCGCGCGCGCGGCCGGCTCCTACTGCTTCCTCGCCACCGCCGAGGCCCACGTCCACGACGCCACCATGCGCGGCGCCATCGAGGCGCTGTGGGAGGCCGGCGCCCACATCAAGCTGCTCGGGTCGTACCCCGAGTGGGAGGGGGAGCAGGTGCTGGCGCCGTTCGACGTCGCCCCGCTGGCGTCGGTGGGTCCGGACTCGCCGGATGAGGCGCGGTCGCGGCTCCTGCGCGCGGACGGCGCTCCGGCGCCAGCCGGGTCGCGCACCTGAGCAGGCGCCGGTGACCGTCGTCGAGTACCTCGGGCCGGAGGGCACCTTCGCCCACGCCGCCACCGACCTCCTGCGCACGGTGGGCCACGACGGCCCCGCGCCCTCGGTGGACCTCGTCCCGCGAGCCACCGTGGCCGAGATCATCCACGACGTCGACGACGGTCGCTGCGACCACGGGCTGGTGCCCATCGAGAACTCCGTGGACGGCGGCGTCACCGGCACCATCGACGTCCTCGTGTTCGAGACGGAACGGGTGCGCCTCCGCGAGGAGGTCGTCGTGCCGGTGTCGTTCGGCGCGCACCGCCGCGCCGAGTTCGCCGACCAGCCGATGACCACCGTGCTCAGCCATCCCGTCGGCCTGGCCCAGTGCCGGCGCTTCGCGGCCCGTCACGGCCTGGACGTGCGGTCGACCGACTCCACCGCCGAGGCGTGCCGCGCCGTCGCCGCCTCGGCCGATCCGGGCCTCGTCGCGGTCGCCTCGGCCAAGGCCGCGGCGCTGGCCGGACTCGTCACGGTCGAGCACGGCGTCGAGGACCATCCCGGTGCATCGACGCGCTTCGCGCTCGTGTCGTGCGCGGGCGTCGGGCCCACCGGCGACGACAAGACCACGATCGTCGTGATCCCGCCCTCGGAAGGCGTCGGTGTGCTGCTCGGCATCCTCCAGCCCATCTCCGAGGCCGGCGTGAACATCTCGAACATCACCAGCCGGCCGCTGCGGCCGCGTCTGGGCGAGTACTGCTTCGTGCTCACCCTCGACCGCCACGAGACCGACCCGGGGGTCGTCGAGGCGCTGGCCCGGCTGCGGGGTTCGGGCTGCACGGTGCGCCCCCTCGGCTCGTATCCCGCGTGGCGGGGCGAGCGGTGACCCGGCCACGCCGCGAGCCCGGTGTCGACGCAAGCCCCGGTGCGAGCCTGCCGACGCTCGGTCTCGTCGGCCTGGGTCTGATCGGCGGCTCGGTGGCGCGCCGCTGGCGGGCCGAGGGCGGTGAGGTCGTCGGCTACGCCCGGAGTACCGCGACGCGCGCGGGTGCCGGCCGGGCCGGGGTGTGGCTGGCCGACTCAGTGGCCGAGGTGGTGGGCGCGGCCGACATCGTCGTCCTCGCGGTGCCGCTTCCGGCCCTGGCGGAGGTGCTCGACCAGGTGGCGCTGGCGGTGAGCGAGCTCGACGACACGCCCACCATCACGGACGTCGGCTCGGTCAAGGGACCGATCGCGCTGCGGGCCCGGCGGGTGCTGCCCCAGCCGTCGGTCTTCGTACCCGGCCACCCGATGGCCGGCACCGAGGACGCCGGCTGGGAGGCATCCGACGAGGCGCTGTTCGAGGCCACCACGTGGGCCCTCGCCGTCGACGAGCCGGTCGACCTGGACCGCTGGGTGGCGGTCGCCCGGCTCGTCCTGGCACTGGGCGCACGGGTCGTCCCGGTGGCCGTCCACGATCACGACGAGGCGGTGGCCCTCACCAGCCACCTGCCTCACGTGTTCGCCGCGGAGCTGGCGGGGCGGGTTGCCGGTGAGCCGCTCGCGGCTGCGCTGGCCGGCGGATCGTTCCGTGACGCCACCCGCGTCGTGCGGGGCACGGCCTCGGGCCTGGGCGCCGAGCTGGTCTGGGCCAACCGGGGCGACGTCGCGGAACGTCTCGACGGCCTCGTGGCCGACCTGGCCGGGCTGCGCGACGCGCTGCGGGCCGACGACGAGGGAGCGGTGCGCGCGCTGTTCGCGGCGCCGGCCGGCGCCGGGGTCGACGCGTCCGGCGTCGACGCGTCCGGGGTCGACGCGACCGGGGTCGACGCCACCGGGGTCGAGGCGAGCGAGCTCGAGCCCGTCGAGCTTCCGCTGGAACGCGGAGCCCTCCTCGCGCTGGGCCGGCGCGGCGGGCGGGTGGTCGGCATCGTGGAGCGGCGTCCGGGACCGTACGCGGGGGGCGGCGGGCCCGCTGGGCACCACGGGCCGGCGGACACGACCGTGCTGGCGGCGGCCCCCAGGGCTGTCCGATGAGCCGCTTCGAGCCGCCGCCGTTGGTCTGGGAGACGCTCGGCGACCTGCGGGCGCGGGCCGAGGCCCACCCGGGCGGACCGATCGACCTCACGATCGGCACCCCGGTCGATGCTCCGCCCCGGTTCGTGGTCGACGCGCTGGCGCGCTCGGGGACCGAGCGGGGGTACCCGCCGTCGATCGGGTCGGCCGCCTTCCGCGAGGCGGCCGCGGGCTGGATGCAGCGGCGGCTCGGCGTGGCCGTCGACCCGGCCCTCGTCGCCGCCACCATCGGGTCGAAGGAGCTGGTGGCCGGCCTGCCGCACTGGCTGCGCCTCCGGGACCCCGGCCGCGACACCGTGCTGTTTCCCGCCACCAGCTACCCGACCTACGAGATGGGTGCCCGCCTGGCGTCGTGCCGCGCCGTCGCCGTGCCCCGCCGGCCCGACGGTGCCCTCGACCTCGACGCCGTGCCCGCCGCCGAGGCCGCTCGGGCCCTGTGCCTGTGGTCGAACAGCCCGGGCAACCCGACCGGCCAGCTCGACGACCTGGCCGCAGCCGCGGCCTGGGGCCGCGAGCATGGAGTGCCGGTGCTGTCCGACGAGTGCTACGCCGAGCTCACGTGGTCGGGCCGGCCCCGCACCGTCCTCGAGCACGGCGTCGACGGCGTCCTCGCCGTGCACTCGCTGTCGAAGCGCTCGAACCTCGCCGGGGTCCGGGCCGGCTTCTACGCGGGTGACGCCGAGCTCGTCGCCTATCTGTCGCAGCTCCGCAAGCACGCCGGGTTCATGGTCCCCGGTCCCGTGCAGGCCGCCGCCGCGGCGGCGTTGGCCGACGACGACCACGTCGACGAGCAGCGGGCCCGCTACCGCGCCCGCCTGGAGGCGGCCGTCGCGGCGCTGCGCGCCCTCGGCCTCGGGGCCACGATGCCCGGCGGGGCGTTCTACCTGTGGGTGCCGGCGCCCGCCGGCGACGGCGACGCGCTCACCCGCTGGTTCGCGTCCGCAGCCGGCGTCCTCGTCACCCCGGGCCGGACGTACGGGCCGGACGGCGCCGGCTTCGTGCGGCTCGCCCTCGTGCAGCCCGACGACGTCGTGGCGGATCTCGTCGAACGCCTCGGCGCGGCACGGGGGCCCGCATGAGCGCGGCGCCCGCATGAGCGCCCAACCCGCACGGCGGCGCCGATGGACCACAATGGCGCGGTGAGCCACGATCCGGATCAGGTGAGGCCGCGGGCACGCGCGTACCTCGTTCCCGTCGTCGTCTTCCTCGCCGCCACCACCATCGCCGTCGTGTTCCTCGTCAACGGCTTCACCGGATGGAAACGCACGATCGACGGCCTGGCGCGGGTGCCGGTCCGGGGCGGGGGAGTCGTGAACTTCGACGAGCCGGGCGGTTACACGATCTTCTACGAGACCACCGGCGCTGAGCCCGCGTCCGTGGTGCTTGTGGCCATCACCCGAGTCGCGGACGGCCGGCTCGTACCGGTGCGGGGGTACGACAGCGGCAACAGCTACAACCTCAACGGTCGGGAGGGCACGGCCATCAGGACCGTGCGGATACCGGCGGCCGGCCGCTACAGGGTGAGGGTCGAAGGGGTGAGCGTCGACGAGTTTTCGTCCGCCTCCCTGGCCATCGGCCGCAACCCCAACGGCGTCCTGGCGCGAGGCATCGGGTTGTTCGTGCTCGTCGGCGGGCTCGGATTCGTCGTCGGGCTCGTGCTGTCCATCGTGATCGGCGTCAAGCGTGGACGCAGCAAGCGCCGGATCCGCGCGGCCCAGCTGGGCGCCGCTGGAGGTCCCGCCTGGGCAGTGGCCGGGCCCGGGGGCCCGCCGGGCTACGCGACGCCGCCCGGCGACGGTGCTCCGCGGCCGGGCTACGGCGTCCCCGCGGTGGCCGGGGCGCCCGGCTACGGTGCCCCGCCGCCGTACGCCACCCCGCCCGGCTATGGGCCTCCGCCCGGCTACGGCGCTCCGCCGCCGTATGCCGCGCCGCCGCCCGGCTACGGCGCTCCGCCCGGCTACTCGCCGCCGCCCGGATACGCGCCGCCGCCTGGGTACGGCCCGCCCCCGGGTGTCGGTGCGCAACCGGCGTACGGCCCGCCCCCGGGTCCCACCCCACCCGAGGGCTCGTCGGGCGCAAGCGAGGCGACACCCTGGCCCGGCGCGCCGCGGAGCGGTCCGGGCTCGGCCGGGACGGATGTGCCGTGGGCTCCGCCCGGCCCGCCGCGGGGCGTGCTCCGTCCAGAAGGCGACCGGGGTCCTGGGGGCGACGCCGACCCGAACGGCAGCACCGCTTCGCCGCGCGACTGATGACCGCTGCTCCGCCGCTCGCCATCTCCCGCCGGCCGCCGTCGATGCCGTCGGGATGGGGCTACGCAGGAGCGGTCGCGATGGCGGTCCTGGGCGTCGTCGCCCTCGTGATCAGCATCGTGATCGGCGTGGGCACGGCGCGCGACCGCCTCCGGGACCGCACCACGCTGGGACTCGGCCAGGAGGGGACCGTCACGGTCACCAGCCCGGCGGCGTACACCATCTACTACGTCGGTCCCGTCGTGGCCCGCTCCCGGGCCGATCTGCCGAGCCTGCGCAGCCGGCTGTCGCTCCGCATCAGCGGTCCCGACGGCGCCACGGTCCCCACTCGTCCCTACGAGGCCTGGAACGAGCGCTCGGCCGGCATGGGCCAGGCCGTCGCCGTGCGCACCGTGCGCTTCGCGTCGCGGGGCGACTACCTCGTCCGGGTGGGCGGGCTGGAGGGCGTTCCCGACGAGGACGCATACGTGGCCTTCACCGAAAGCGGAGAAGGGGCGCTGGCGCGCTGGGCTCTCACCGGGGTCGCGGCCGCGGCGGTCGGCGTCGCGCTGGGGATCCTGTGGGCGATCCTCCTCGCCGGAGCGCGCCGCCGGGCGCAGCGGGCGGCGGGCGAGCCAGGGCCATGGGGACCACCCCCTGGTGGCGGGCCGCGAGCTCCGTGGCCGGGGCCGGCGGGGCCGCTTCCCGATGGCGTGGGCTGGGGACCCGCCGGCCCGGTCGTCGTGCCGCCGGTGCCGGCCGGCTACGAAGCGAGCCACGCCGGTTCGAGCCCGGGCCGGTAGGGCGCCCTCGCGCGGCTCGCGGCGCAGCCGGCTCGGTAGCGTGCACGGCGTGACCACCCCCCTTGAACCCGTTCCGGGCGTTGGCGGAGACTCCGCCGCCGGTGCGACCGCCGCGATGCCGGAGCCCGAGACGGTGGGGCCGGAGTCACCGCCCCGGTCGTCCGATGGTCCCGGCGCGTGGGGCGTCGCCCTGGTCACGCAGGTCGCCGGAGGTGGGCCGGTGCTCGACGCCTGGTTCCCGATGCCGCGCCTCGGGCTCGACGCCGAGGGCCGGGCGCTGGCAACAGCGTCCGGTCTGCCCGGCGGCGAGTCGGCGTGGGCCACGGTCGAGGCGGCCGCGGCGGGTGCGGCGGTGGGTGTCGACCTCGCCGGCCTCGTCGGCGTGGACGAACGCCGCGGCGTCGAGGTGAGCGCGGCGGTGGCCGTCATCGCGTCGCTCGCCGACCCTCCGCTCGACGCCGTCGACGCCTACCTGCGCCTCCACCTGCTGTCGACCCGCCTGATCCGGCCGCACGGCTGCAACCTCGACGGTCTGTTCGGTGTGCTGAGCAACGTGGTGTGGACGTCCGCCGGTCCCTGCCCCGTCGAGGGGTTCGAGGCGACGAGGGGCCGGCTGGTCGCTTCGGGCCACCGGGTGGCCGTCTGGGGCGTCGACAAGTTCCCCCGCATGACCGACTACGTCGTACCGGTCGGCGTGCGGATCGCCGACGCTGACCGCGTCCGCCTCGGCGCCCACCTGGCCGAGGGAACGACGGTGATGCACGAAGGGTTCTGCAACTTCAACGCCGGCACGTTGGGCGCGTCGATGGTGGAGGGCCGGATCTCCGCCGGCGTGGTCGTGGGCGAGGGGTCCGACATCGGCGGTGGTGCGTCGATCATGGGCACGTTGTCCGGCGGCGGCAAGGAGGTGGTGCGCGTCGGACGGGACTGTCTCGTCGGGGCCAACGCCGGCATCGGCATCTCGCTCGGCGACGGGTGCATCATCGAGGCCGGGCTCTACGTCACCGCGGGCACCCGGGTCACCTTGCCCGACGGCGGCATCGTCAAGGCGGGCGAGCTGTCCGGCGCCTCGGGCCTGCTCTTCCGGCGCAACTCGGTGACCGGTGCGGTCGAGGTCATCGAGCGCGCCGGCGGCTGGGGTGGGCTCAACGAAGCACTCCACACCAACGCCTGACGTGGACGGGCGGTACGCCACCACACCGGCCCGTGGAGGTCCGTCGCCGGCGCTGCCGGAACCGGGCGCCGACCTGCTCGACCTGACCGCCGCGCTGGTCGCCATCCCGTCGGTGTCGCGTGCGGAGGCCGAGCTCGCCGGGCGGATCGAAGCGGCGCTGCGCCTGGTCCCCTGGTTGAGCGTCGAGCGGGTGGGCGACAACGTGGTGGCCCGCACGAACGCCGGCCGGCAGGCGCGGGTGGTGCTGGCGGGCCACCTCGACACCGTCCCGCCGGACGGGAACGAGGCGCCACGCATCGAGGGCGACACGCTGTGGGGCCTCGGCGCCGCGGACATGAAGGGCGGGCTCGCCGTCATGCTCGATCTGGCTCGAACCGTCGCCGAGCCGGCCGTCGACGTCACCTACGTCTTCTACGCGGGGGAGGAGATCGCGGCCGAGCACAACGGCTTGCGTGAGCTCTTCGCCAGCCGGCCGGATCTCGTCCGCGGCGACGTGGCGCTGCTCGGCGAGCCCACCGGTGCGACGCTCGAGGCCGGGTGCCAGGGGACGCTGCGGATGGACGTGACGTTGCGGGGCGCACGGGCGCACACCGCCCGACCCTGGATGGGCCGCAACGCCATCCACCGGTTGGGCAAGGTGCTCACCGCCGTCGCCGCCTACGAGGCCCGCCAGCCGGTCCTCGCCGGCTGCACCTTCCGCGAGGCGTTGCAAGCGGTGGCGGTGACGGGCGGCGGGGCCGGAAACGTCGTGCCCGACCGGGTCGAGCTCACGCTGAACCACCGGTTCGCTCCGGACCGCAGCGTGGCCGAGGCCGCCGCCCACGTGCACGACCTGCTCGGGCCGCACCTCGATCCCGGCGACGACGTCCGGCTCGTCGACGCCGCGCCCGCCGCCGCGCCTGCCGTGGACCACCCGCTCGTGGCCGGCCTGGTCAGCCGCCACGGGTTGGCCGTGTCCGCCAAGCTCGGTTGGACCGACGTCGCCCGCTTCGCCGAGCACGGGATGCCGGCGGCGAACTTCGGTCCCGGCGACTCGGCCCTCGCCCACCGAGCCGACGAGCGGGTCACGCGAGCCGACCTCGAGCGGTGCCGTCACGTGCTCGCCGACCTCCTGTCCCACGACGCCTGAGGGCGCCGTGGCCGCCGCGCCCGCCGTGGCCGCCGTGGCCGCCGTGGCCGCCGTGGCCGCCGTGGCCGCCGTGGCCGCCGTGGCCGCCGTGGCCGCCGTGGCCGCCGTGGCCGCCGTGGCCG
>JACPNX010000038.1:65847-143324 GCA_016185275.1 Actinomycetota bacterium
CGTGGCCGCCGTGGCCGCCGTGGCCGCCGTGGCCGCCGTGGCCGCCGTGGCCGCCGTGGCCGCCGTGGCCGCCGTGGCCGCCGTGGCCGCCGTGGCCGCGGACGGGCTGCATCGCCGGAACGGCCCGTCCGCCGTGGCCGGAATGGGCGGCCGCCTCGCCGGTCGGCGCTGGATCGCCCCTCAGGAGGGCGGTGACCGCGCCGGGGACGGGCTCCACGGATGCGCGGCCTCCACAGCCGCCAGGACGGTCCGCTCCTCGCGCCGGCGGTGCGCGATCACCAACGCCGCCGTGGTCGACGCCGAGAGGAGAAGCGAGACAGGCAGGGCGATGCGGCGCCAGGGTCGCGGTTCGGCGCCGGTGAACGAGGCGGGCGCGGGCGGGCCGGATGCACCGGCTCGGGTTCGACCGGGGAGCGGCGTGCCCGGTTCGGCGACCGGAGTGGGACGCGGCGCACCGAGCGCCCGCGCCACGTCGAGGGCACCTGCGCCGTAGAAGGGGTCGGGCCCGGGTGGGCCGAGGTCTCGGGCGGTGGCGAGCAGGCGCCGCACCACCTCGGGCGGGGACATGCCGGTGGAGCGCAGGAGGGCCGCAGCGCCCGCCACGTGCGGGGCGGCCATCGAGGTGCCCGCGAGGCAGGCGTAGTCGTCGGCCGTCGCGGTCGCGCCCGCGAAGGTGGAGACGATGCCGCGTTGGCCGGGCCCGGGACGGCACGAGGCGGCAGTGTCGCCCTGGACTCCTCCCGGTGCCGCGATGGCCCAGCCGCTCGCCCGCAGCGGCCGGTCGTAGGGAGCCAGGCTCGCGTTGCGCTGGAGGGCGGTCACGACCAGCACGGGATCGCCCGCGGCGAAGCCGGTCGAGTCGGAGCCGTTGCCCGCGGCGGCGACGACGATCACGCCGCGCTGCCAGGCTTCGGCGACGGCGGCTTCGATGGTGCCCCGTTCGGCCGGGTCCGTCGTGCTGAGCGACAGGTTGACGACGTCGGCACCTCGGGCGACGGCCCACCGGAGCCCGGCGGCCACGTCGAGCCCCGAACCGGTCGCAGGGCAGCCCGGACAGCCGTCGAGCACCCGCACGGCGAGGAGCTTGGCGTCGGGGGCGACGGACGCGATCCCCCGACCGTTGCCCGTCCGGGCGGCGATGATGCCTGCCACGTGGGTGCCGTGGCCGTTCGTGTCGGTGCCGCCCGGCCGGCACCTCGCCGGGTCGCCTCGAGCGCCGATGCAGTCCACGGCCTGGGTGACGGCTCCGGCGAGGTCGGGGTGGCCGGCCGCGATCCCCGAGTCGACGACCGCAACCGTCACGCCCCGACCGGTGGCCCGGGGCCACGCGGCGGGCGCGCCGATCTGGGCGAGGTTCCACTGCATGCCCTGCACGAGAGCGGGATCGTCGGCCGCGCGCCTGCGGGTTCCGTCGCCCCGGCCGGCCGAGGCGAGGGCGGGGACCGGCCACGCCGCCACGACGACCAAGGCGGCGAGCGCCCACCACGCTCGATCAGCTGCACGGTCACGCACCGTGACATGATGCCAAGACCGGCTACGCAACGCGTGATCGACGCTCGGGGCACGGCGAAGCGTCCAAGTGATCGGGCCGCCGGAGCGATCGGGTCAGAGCCGACGCACGACGGTGACGACCTTGCCGTAGATGTGGACCTCCGCCGGCGTGAGCTCGATCGGCGCGAGGCGCGCGTTGGCCGGCTCAAGGACGATCTTGCCGCCCCCCGGCCGGTACGTCTTCACCGTCGCCTCGTCACCCGGTATCCCGGCCACGACGACGTCGCCCTTGTCAGCCGTCTCCTGGGCCCGCACGACCACGTAGTCGCCGTCGAGGATGCCCATCTCGACCATCGAGTCACCTCTGACGCGGAGCATGAACAGGTTCCCCTCGCCGGTGAAGTCGGCCGGCAACGGGAGGGTCTCCTCCACGTTCTCCTGTGCAAGGACATCGGTGCCGGCGGCGACGTCGCCGATGAGAGGGACGTGCCGGACGGGCCGGCGCTCGACCGCCGCGCCGGAGGTGGCGTCGTAGCGGACCTCGAGCGCGCGCGGCTTGGTGGGGTCGCGCCGGAGGTAGCCGAGTCGCTGGAGCGAGTTGAGGTGGTTGTGAACCGTCGAGGGCGACGTGAGGCCGACGGCCTGGCCGATCTCGCGAACGGACGGGGGATAGCCACGCGCCCGCATGCTGCGATCGATGCACTCGAGGATCTCCCGCTGGCGGGGGGTCAGGGTGGTCTCGGCCATCGGGTCCTCCGGGGTCATGAAACGGGTCGACAGGATCGTATGGCGAACGTGCGCGCGTGTCAAACACCCGTTCGCTCCGCCCTTGACGGGGAACGCCCGTTCGTGGTGGGGTGGGGTGCGACGAACGCCCGTTCCCATCGGCCACGGATCGCCGATCCCGACTGTCACACCCCCTGAGGAGGATGAACCCATGGCCGCCGTCTTCACGCCCACCACGCTTCCGCTCCGCCGGCCCCGCTACCGGCCGATTCCCATGGACCGCCCTGCCCCACCGGCGCTCCGGCTGCTACCGGGCGGTCGAGCCGCTCGCAGCTCCGCGGCCGTCTACCGGCGGCGGCGCGCGGTCGCCGCACTGCTGGCCGCCGCTCTGGCCACCGTGGTGTGGCTCGCGGCGCAGTCGGTCCTCGGCGCCGTACGCCCGGCCGAGTCGCTTCCCAGCCCGCGGACCGCCTCGGTCGTGGGCGTCGCTCCGGTGGCCCCGGGCCGCACGGTCGTCGTCCAGCCGGGCGACTCGCTGTGGTCCATAGCCCGGCGCGCGCGACCAGGGCGCGACGTGCGTGCCCTGGTCGACCGCTTGGCCGCGGAGCACGGCTTCGGCCCGCTCCGGCCCGGGGAGCGGATCGTGCTTCCGAGCCGCTGATCCGGCCATGATGCGCTGATGCGCAGCCGCTCGCCGGCTCACGCGCTGCGCTTCGGTTCCGCAGCGATGCGGCTGCGGTGTGCGGCCCCGGTAGCGTCGCCGCGGTGCGATGCCCTTCGTGCGCAGCGCTGGACGACAAGGTCGTCGACTCGCGCGCCTCGGATGACGGCACCGCCATCCGCCGTCGGCGCGAGTGCCTCGGCTGCGGTCGACGGTTCACGACCTTCGAGCGGGTCGAGGAGATTCCGCTCGTCGTGCTGAAGCGGTGCGGTGATCGCGAGCCGTTCGCCAGGGAGAAGGTGGTCGCCGGCCTGCGGGCCGCGGCCAAGAACCGGCCGGTGGGCGAGGACGCGCTCGAGCAGCTGGCGGGCGAGGTCGAGGAGTCGTTGCGCCTGGAGGGCTCGGAGGTGCCTTCGGAGCGCGTCGGTGTCGCGGTCCTCGAGCGCCTCCGCGATCTGGATCAGGTGGCGTACGTGCGCTTCGCCAGCGTCTACAAGGAGTTCGCCGAGCCCGCGGATTTCGAGCACGAGCTGCGGCTGCTCACCAAGGAGTCCGCCCCGAAGCACCATCGCTCGGGCCCGCCCGGCCCGCCCGGCCCGCCCGGCCCAGCCGGCCCAGCCGGCCCACCCGGCCCAGCCGGGCGAGCCGGGCGAGGCTCGGGGCCATCGGGCTCGCCGCCGCCAGGCGCCGGGCCAGAGGCCGCGGCCGGATCGGGCTGAGGTCGCGCCGGCGCCGTGCGCCGCGCGCACGGATCCCGACGCGCGAGGCCCCGCGCCCGGTCGGGAGGGCCCTGGGCGTGCGGCGATCTCGGCGCGGGGCTACGGCGGGGCGGCGCGCTCGTAGCGCAGGAGCAGGACGCCGGCGTCTTCGAGCACGTGGGCCAGCTGCAGGTCGTGCGCTGCCGAGGAACCCGGGCCGTGGACGATCCGGGGTGCGTCGCCGCCCAGCGCGGTCGGGGCGAGGGTGAGGCACCACTCGTCCACGAGGTCGTCGGCGACGAGCTGCGCGTTGATGCTCGGCCCGCCCTCGCACAGCACCGTCCGGACACCGGCGCCGGCCAGGCGTTCGAGGGCGGCTCGCAGGTCGAGCTGCCCGGTCGCCGAGGCCAGCTCCCACACCTCGGCGATGTCGTCGAGGTCCCGGCGCCGGTCGGGCCGTCCCGCGCCCGCGGTCAGGACGAACGGTGGCTCCGTGGCCTCGGTGAACACTGCCGAGGTGGCGTCCAGATCGAGGCGGCCGCTCACGATGGCGAGCCGCGGGAGCGCGGCCTGCCCACGCGCGCGGCGTTGCGCTTGCACCTCGTGCGACGCCCTCGGCGGGCCGTAGCGCTCGGCGCGCACGGTGCCCGCGCCGACGAGGATCACGTCGGGAACCGTGCGGATCGTCGAGAAGGCGGCCCGATCAGGCGCCCCGCCGAGAGCCGCCGAGCGCCCGGACACGGTCGCCCCACCGTCCACGCTCGCGACCATGTTGACCATCACCCACGGTCGGCCCGCCGGAGGCGGGCGCGGCGGTGCGACGTAGCAGCGGTGCAGGTCGCCGTCCGCACCGGGCGGGAAGAGCTGGTGCACGGGTCAGGACACCGGCGTCAGAGCCTTGGCGGCCTGGGCCCCCGTGGTCGCTCCCGGATTCACGTGATCGCGCACCTTGCGCAGCAACCGCATGAGGGTCGCCAGCTCCTCGGCGTCCAGCAGGCCCGTGAACCAGTGGTCGAGGACCTCGAGGTGCTGTGCCACTGCGGAGCCGATGCGACGGCGCCCGCTGGCCGTGATGACCGTGTAGGCACCCCGGCGATCGGAGGGGCACGGTTCGCGCGCCACGAGCCGCTCGCGCTCGAGCCGGTCCACCAACCGGGTCAGCCCGCTGCTGGACAGCCCGACCTGCGCGGCGAGGTCGCTCATCCGGAGCCGGCCCCGCGGTGTCCTGGACAGGCGCACCAGGACCTCGAACTCCGGCACGAGGAGGCCGTTGGCGCTGATGCTGGGGCTGACGGCGCGTATGAGGCCCGCATGCGTCTCCACCAGTAGGCCCATGGCGGTGAGGCGGGGGTCGTCGAGGGGGTCGGTGGCTCGGGGGGGCACGGCGGGAGGGTACCCGGTGTGCTTGTCGGGCGACGAGGTTGCGCCCGGCAACAGTTCGCATCACGAAACGACGGCAGCGACGGCGGGGATGGCGTCTGCGGCTTGGCGCCGTGGCCCTCGGCGCGGTGGCGCCCCCGCAGGCCGACGCGTCGGCGCCTCGAGCCGGGGCGTCGAGCTGCTCGGCGGCGTGGCCGTTGGCGCGGTGGCGCGCCCGCTCGTTCGGCGGCTGTGCGGTCCATCCGCATGGCTGGGGAGAACTCGGGCCGGAATCCACAACGTTGTTCCCCTTCCGTTCCACAAGCCGTCACCCGTAGGGTCACCTCCGGACATCGAACGGGGGCGCGGCGCCCTCTCGGAACTGGTGGTGTGGGCGCCGGGGCAGCGAGGCCCCGGCGGCAAGTCCTTGAGGGCGCGACGCGGACACTGCGCGTCCGGCGCCCTTCGACCTGGGAGCCAGCGCCGCGTCCCCGTCCTGTCCCCGGACCACCACGGACCGGTCGAGTGGTGCGACGGGTCGACGGCGAAAAACAACGGACGAACCCATTGACACCGGTGAAATTACGGTGCTGTAATCAACCCCACATCTTGTGGTGCCGCGGCGCCGAGGCAAGGGGCCGCCACAACGGATTGTGGTGAGCACCAAGCGGGCAGGGCCCGCTCGTCCCGGTCGCTCGGTCCGCCGCAACCCACATCGGTCGCCCCGATCCAACTGACGAGGAGCGCTCATGGCTCTGGCACCCGAGCAGACCGGCATCGGCATCCGCCGCCACTTCACCGCCGCAGGAACCCATCCCTACGACCAGGTCGGCTGGGACCGGCGGGATGCGCGGATCACCCACTACCGGGACGGCTCCGTCGCCTTCGAGCAGCTCGGCGTGGAGTTCCCCACGACCTGGTCGCTCAACGCCACGAACATCGTCGCCCAGAAGTACTTCCGGGGAACGCCGGGCACGCCCGAGCGCGAGCAGTCGCTCAAGCAGGTGGTCGACCGGGTGGCCGACACGATCACCGCCTGGGGCGTCGAGGGCGGCTACTTCGTCGACGACGACGAGGCCGAGGCCTTCAACGACGAGCTCAAGTACCTGCTGGTGACGCAGCGGGCGGCGTTCAACTCGCCGGTCTGGTTCAACATCGGGGTGGCCGGCGTGCCCCAGCAAGCCTCGGCCTGCTTCATCCTCTCGGTCGACGACTCGATGGACTCGATCCTGAACTGGTACCGGGAGGAGGGGACCATCTTCAAGGGCGGCTCCGGCGCCGGCGTGAACCTGTCCCGGATCCGTTCTTCGCAGGAGCACCTGAAGGGCGGGGGCACGGCGTCGGGGCCGGTCTCGTTCATGCGAGGCGCGGACGCGTCGGCGGGCACGATCAAGTCGGGCGGCAAGACCCGGCGCGCCGCCAAGATGGTCATCCTCAACGTCGATCACCCCGACGTCGAGGAGTTCGTGTGGTGCAAGGCCCGGGAGGAGCGCAAGGCCCGGGTGCTGCGCGACGCCGGGTTCGACATGGACCTCGACGGCTCCGACAGCCACTCGATCCAGTACCAGAACGCCAACAACTCGGTTCGGGTGACCGACGAGTTCATGCAGGCCGTCGTGGACGACGCCGACTGGCACCTGCGTGCAGTGACGAGCGGCGAGGTGGTGCGCACGGTCCGGGCGCGCGACCTCATGCGCCAGATCTCGCAGGCCACGTGGGAGTGCGCCGACCCGGGCATGCAGTTCGACACCACGATCAACCGCTGGCACACCGCCGCCAACACCGACCGGATCAACGGGTCGAACCCGTGCTCGGAGTACATGCACATCGACAACTCGGCCTGCAACCTGGCGTCGATCAACCTCCTGTCGTTCCTACCGGTCGGCGGAAGCTTCGACGTCGAAGGGTTCCGTCACACCGTCGAGGTCATCTTCACCGCGCAGGAGATCCTGGTGGGACGGGCCGACTACCCCACACAGGCCATCGGGGACAACAGCCGCAAGTTCCGCCAGCTCGGCTTGGGCTACGCCAACCTGGGCGCACTGCTCATGGCGCTCGGCCTCCCGTACGACTCGGACGAGGGCCGGGCCTGGGCCGCCGCGCTCACGGCGCTCATGACCGGTCACGCCTACGCCACGTCGGCCCGGACGGCGGCGCGGATGGGCCCGTTCGCCGGGTTCGCGGAGAACGAGGAGCCGATGCTGCGCGTGCTGGCGATGCACCAGGCCGCGGCGGCGCACATCGACGAGGAGCTGGTCCCCGCGGACCTGCTGTCCGCCGCCCAGCAGTCGTGGGACCAGGCCAACGAGCTCGGTGCCCGGTTCGGCGTGCGCAACTCCCAGGCGTCCGTGCTCGCCCCCACCGGGACGATCGGCCTGATGATGGACTGCGACACGACCGGCATCGAGCCGGACCTCGGTCTCGTGAAGATGAAGAAGCTCGTCGGCGGCGGCACGATGTCGATCGTCAACCAGACGGTGCCGCGGGCCCTGCGCCGCCTCGGCTACGACGACGACCAGATCGACGCCGTCGTCGCGTACATCGACGCCAACGGGTCGGTGCTGGGTGCCCCGCACCTCTCGGCCGAGCACGTCCCGGTCTTCGCGTGCTCGATGGGCGACAACACCATCCACTACACGGGACACGTGCGGATGATGGCCGCGGTCCAGCCGTTCATCTCCGGCGCCATCTCGAAGACGGTGAACATGCCCGAAGACGTCACGGTCGAAGACGTGGAGCAGCTCCACATCGACGCCTGGCAGCTCGGGGTGAAGGCCATCGCCATCTACCGCGACAACTGCAAGGTGGCTCAGCCGCTGTCGGCGGCCACCAAGGAGTCGAACGCCGCCGACGCCGCGGCTGCGGCGGCCGCCGCCCGTGGCCCCGTGGTCGCGCCCGAGGTGATCGAGGTGGAAAAGATCGTCGAGCGGGTGGTGGAGCGGGTCGTCACCGTCAAGGAGCCGGTGCGCCAGAAGCTGGCGCGCAACCGGGTCAGCCGCACGTTCGAGTTCCGGGTGGCCGACTGCAAGGGCTTCGTCACGGTCGGCGAGTACGAGGACGGCCGGCCGGGCGAGATCTTCATCCGCATCTCGAAGCAGGGCTCCACGCTGGCCGGGATCATGGACGCGTTCGCCATCTCGGTGTCGTACGGGCTCCAGTACGGCGTGCCGCTGCGGGCCTACGTCGAGACGCTCACCAACACCCGTTTCGAGCCCGCCGGCATGACCGACGATCCCGAGCTGCGCATCGCCTCCTCGTTGGTGGACTACATCTTCCGCCGCCTGGCCGTGCAGTACCTGTCGTTCGAGGAGCGCCAGGAGCTCGGCATCCTCACGGTGTCCGAGCGGACGCAGCCCACGTTGCCCGGCGTGGAGGAGACCGTCACCGAGACGGTGCAGGGTCTCGACATCCCCGCGGACCCGAAGTCGATCCCGTCGGCGAGCGAGCTGGCCGCGTCGCTCGACGATGCCGCCAAGAACTCGCCGAGCCTGCTCGAGCGAGCCGGCGTGATCGACCCGGCCCCGAAGCCGGCGAAGGCCGGCCCGGCCAACCGGACCAACCGGGCCAACCGCGCCAAGGTGCAGCACGCCGACGCGCCCTACTGCATGCAGTGCGGCGTCCAGATGCAGCGGGCCGGGTCCTGCCATGCCTGCCCGAGCTGCGGCAGCACGAGCGGCTGCAGCTGACCGCGCGGATCGCGGCGCACCCCTCGTCTCCCGATTCCTGACGGATCCGGCCCACGTTTGGCCGGATCGGTCAGGAATGGGATCGTCGGCGCCGGCTCGACGGTCGGCGACGTCGCCAAGGAGGCGGCGCGCCGCGGTCAGGCGTCGGGGACGTGGCGCTCCGAGGTACGGGCCGCGGCGGCGTAGATGCCCTTGGACATGAGCGAGGGCTCGGCCGAGCGGCGCCGCTGGTAGACATCGCGGCGCACGGCGTGGAGGTCGGCGTCGTCGGGTGCGGCCTGCGTGGCCCACTCGACCAGCTGGCACGCGAGCCGCAGGTCACCGGCGTCGGCCAGCTCGCGGGCCCGGGCGGCGAGGCGCTCGGCCCCACCGGCCAGAGTCGCCACCTCGGCGGCGACGTCGGCGTCGCGAGGCGGCTTGAGCCGCGCGGCGTTGCCGTCCCACCAGCCGCCGTAGAGGCGCCAGACGTTGCGGACCACGAACTCCGGCTCGTCGTAGAAGGGCCGCAGGTACGGCTTGGCCAACGTCTCGTCGGGGACGCGGACGGTGTGGACGACCTCGTCGAGGTCCGCTCCCGCGTTCATGAGCTCGACCACATCCGCGACGAGCCGCTCCAACACGCCGGCGACGTCCTCGAGGACGCTGCGGATGCGGTCGGCGCCTGCGATCGGCAGTCCGTGCGCAGGGAGGAGCAGGTCGGGCTCCATCGCGCTCATCTGGCGGAGGGCCACGGCCCACTCACCGGGGTAGCGCTGGACCTTCTGGGGGTTGCCCGCGTTCGGGAAGTGCCAGATGAGGAAGTCGCCGCAGCAGATGGCCCGGTGCTCCGGCACCCATGCCCAGGTGTGGTCGTCGGTCTCCCCCCGGCCGTGGCGCAGGTCGAGATGGAGGCCACCGACGTTGAGCGCCAGCCGGTCCTCGTAGGTCACGTCGGGAGTGGCCACGCCGTCGGGGAGGAAGTGCGGTGGGAGCGTGCGGCCCTCCACCGGCGGCCCGATGCTCATCGTGCGGTCGTTGACCCCGCCGAACTGCCGGGCGTTGATGATCAGGTTCCAGGCGTCGGTGTAGCGGTACCGACTGAAGCGTGCCGGGACCGCGGCGTGGGCCACCACCTCGGGCCGGGGGAACCCGCGCCTGCCGGCATCGGCGAGGAACGCCGGGCTGCCCCCCACGTGGTCGACGTGGCCGTGGGTGTAGACGAGCGTGTGGAGGCGCTCGTCGGACCAGCCCCGGATGGCCTCGACGACGGCCGCGCCGGTGGCCACGCCGCTCGCGTCGAACGCGACGAGGCCGTCCTCGGTGCGGAAGCAGATGCTGTGGCTGAACGACTCGACGACGGCGATGCCGTCGCCCACCTCGGACAGCTCCTGCGTCACCCGGTTCACGAGCTCGTTCGTGGCTCCGGTGTCGAGGATGCGGGCGCTCAGCTCGAGCAGGTCGGCCATGGGTCCATGATCGCCGGTCGGCCGTCCGTGCGCCGCTTCCGGGGAAGACGCCCCTCAGCGCCGGCAGCGAAGAGGACGAGGAAGCTGTCGTCGCGGGGGCTGAGTCGCAGCCGCACGGTGCGCTCCAGACGACATCGGGGGACAGCGGGGGATCGACCGCGCACCTTAGAGGGCCGGCTGCGCCCCGCCGAACCTCCCGCCGCCTACCATGCGCCCGCTCGCCGCCCTACCGGGGCGGCGCGCGCACCGCACCGATGCTCAGCTCACGACCTCGCCGCCGCTACCAGCCGCGCCTGCGGGCCCGCCCACTGGCGGCCGGTGGCGCCGTCTCGGTGGCCATGACGCCCGGCGGCTTGTCCGCCGCTCTGACGGTCGGTGTGGCCGTGCTGCTCGTGTCGGTGCTGCGCCGCCTCGCCAGCCCCGTCGCGGGACCGTCGGCGTCCGCCGAGCGCGGCATGAGCGTCGGCGTGGGGCTGATGCTCGGCCCCGCCGTGCACGCCCTCGAGACCGCTCGCCTCCGCGGCGCCGGTCGGGAGGCCTCGCGCCGCAGCCGCCGGCCCCGGCAGGAGGCGCGGCGCGGCGACCGTCAGCCGGGGACGGAGCCGGGCTCGTCGCCGTGGTGGCCGTGGTGGCCGTGGTGGCCGCGGTCGTCGCCGCGGTCGTCCGGGTCGTCCGGGTCGTCCGGGTCGTCCGGGTGGCCGCGGTCGTCCGGGTCGACGCGGTCGGCCAGATCGCCGCGGTCCTCCGGGTCGCCCGGGTCGCCGCGGTCGTCGCGGTCGACCAGGTCGGCGGCCTCGGCGAGCGCGGTGGCCAGCGCCGAGGCCCGGGTGACCACCGCGGCCAGGTAGCCCTCGGCCACCGCGCCCTGTGCGGGCAGCGGCGGCGTGCCGAGCGAGTGGATCACCGCCGTCGGGTCCGGCACCGGCCGCAGCCGGGGCGGACCGTCGTCGGCCGGCAGGTCGCGCCAGAACGCACGGCCGTCGGCCAGCTTGTCGGCCGGCCGGGGGGTGGTGCCGCTCGCGGGCGCAGCGTTGCCGCCGGGGCCCGGCCCGCGCCCGTTCGCGCCGGCAGCGGTGCCTTGGCCGCGGCGCTTGGGGCTCATGCCGCCTCCTGCTCGGGTCCGGGCGGGTCGCCACCGCCGTCTTCGTCCGTGAGCAGCGTGTCGGGCCTCAGCCCGAGCGCCACCCGCAGCTGGTCCCGGTCGAGGTCGGCCAGCGAGCTCGACTTGGGCAGCACCAGGTCCGCGATCTTGCGCTTGCCGGCCACGACCTCCTCCACCCGCTCGTCCACGGTGCCCGGGCAGACGAGGCGATGGGACACGACCGTGCGGGTCTGGCCGATGCGCCAGGCCCGGTCCCGGGCCTGGTCCTCGACGGCGGGGTTCCACCAGCGGTCGTACAGCACGACGTGGCTGGCGGCCGTCAGGTTGAGGCCGGTGCCGCCCGCCTTGAGCGAGAGCACGAGGACACCGGGGCCCTCACCGCTCTGGAAGTCGGCGATGATCCGGTCGCGCACGCCGCGGGCCAGCCCGCCGTGGTAGCAGGCGACCGGCGTGCCGGTCCGCTTGGCGAGGTGATCGGCGAGCTTCTTGCCCCACTCGGCGAAGTGGGTGAACACGAGGGCCCGCTCACCGGCTTCGAACACGGCGTCCACGATCTCCTCGAGACGGCTGAGCTTGCCCGACCGGCCCTCCAGCGCAAGGTCGTCGTCCTGGTAGGCGGCGGGATGGTTGCAGATCTGCTTGAGCGCCGTGATGGCGGCGAGGATCTCGCCCTGCCGCCGCTCGCCGTCGCCGTCGGCGCTGGCGATCAGCCGGTCGAGCACGGCCTGGTAGAGACCGATCTGCTCGGGGGTCATCGTGCAGTGGTCGAGCTGGTCGATCCGCTCGGGCAGCTCCTTGGCCACCTCGGGCTCGCTCTTGGTGCGCCGGAACACGAGGATCCCGTTGAGGGCTCGCAGTGCGTGCTCCGGTCCCCTGCGCTCGCCGGTCCCGTCACCCGAGAGCTGCGCGACGAACGCGGCCCGCCCCCCGACGAGACCCGGGTTGGTGAAGTCCAGGATGGACCACAGATCGCCGAGGCCGTTCTCGATCGGCGTGCCGGTGAGCGCGATGCGGCTGCGGGCGTCGATGCGGCGGAGCTGCCGGGCGGTCTCGTTGGCCGGGTTCTTGATGGCCTGCGCCTCGTCCAGGATCATGCGGTCCCAGGCGATGGTGGCGAGCGCCTCGACGTCGCGCACGCCGGTGCCGTACGTCGTGATGAGCACGTCGGCGCCGTCGACCTCGCGGGCGAGGTCCTCGGCCGACGCCCGGGTCGAGCCGTGGTGGACGACGACGCGCAGCTCCGGGGTGAAGCGCGCCGCCTCGGCCGCCCAGTTGCCGACGACCGCCGGAGGGGCGACGACGAGCGCGGGGCCCCGGCCCTGCGTGCGCACCAGATGGGCCAGCACGGTCGGTGTCTTGCCGAGTCCCATGTCGAGGGCCAGGCAGCCGCCCAGCTCGACGGCGTCGAGGAAGCCGAGCCAGCCGAGCGACTCCCGCTGGTACGAGCGCAGCTCGCCCACGAACCCCGGCGGCGTGTCGACCGGTGCGCTGGTGGCCGAGTCGGCCTTGGCCAGGAGCTCGGCCGCCCACCCGCTGCCTTCCACGGTGATGCCACCGGCGAGCGGCGACCCTTCCAGGCCCAGCGCGTGGCGCAGCACCTCTGCGCCGGTCAGCTGTTTCGTGCTCGCCCGCTCGGCCAGCGCGGCGGCGGCTTCGTTCAGGTCCGCCTTGTCGAGCTCGACCCACCGGCCGCGCGAGCGGACCAGGGGGCGGGCCTGGGCGGCCAGGCGGCTGATGTCGGCGGCCGTCAGCTCGACGTCGTCGAACACGGCGGACCAGCGGACGTTGGCGAGCTGGGACGCCCCGACGACCGACTCGCCCGCCGCCTCGGCCACGAGCCGCAGCGCCGGGCTGGGACGCTGCCGGGACAACGCGGGCACCCTGACGTCGAACCCGGCCGAGCGCAGGACCGGCCCGGTCTCGGTCATCAGCTCCCAGGCCTCGTCCTGGCTCAGGACCACCTCGCC
This sequence comes from Actinomycetota bacterium, assembly GCA_016185275.1. Classification (GTDB taxonomy): domain Bacteria; phylum Actinomycetota; class Acidimicrobiia; order Acidimicrobiales; family Iamiaceae; genus JACPNX01. Next base: position 78,983 of record JACPNX010000038.1, read on the forward strand.
GCGGCGGCGGCCCCCGGGGCGCATGAGGACGGGCAGGAGTCGCTCGAGTCGCTCGAGCTCGTCGGCCAGTCGACGCCTCGACGTGCCGTCGAGCAGCGCCACCTCGATGGGCACGAGCGAGCCGTCCGGATCGGGGCCGAGCACCGAGAGGTGCCAGGCGCCGCCCCTGTCCGGCGGGTCGAGCTGGACCACCAGGCCGCCGTGCCCGCCCTGTGTGACCGGCTGGGCCCAACGCTCGAGCCGCTTGGCGAGCGGGTCCGTCGTCCGGATCGGCGCCTCGAAGCGGGCCCCGCCGAGCCGGTAGAGCAGTGCCTCGCCGACCGCGGCCGGCGTGCGCGGGTCGGGCGGGGGAGCGGGGAACTCCATGCGGCTCGCGGCGCCGGTGGCGATGGCGTCCACCATGGAGCCGAGCGCGGAGAGCACCACGGCACGCGGCTCGGCCACCGGCGGGACCGCGGCGACGGCCGCGGGCATGGTCGCCGCCAGCCGTTCCGCGCGGGCCTCGTCGACCAGGGCGGGCACCCAGCGCACCGAGTACTCCGAGCGGCCCGGCTCCAGGCGGCGGCGGCTGCGGCTGTGGCTGCGCAGGCTCGGCACGAGCGCGCCGCGCGCCACGAGGTCCACCGCCCACACCGCCACCCGGCCGAGCCAGCGCAGGCTCGACCCGAGCTCGCCGGTCGCGCCGTGGACCTCGCCGGCGCCCACCGCGACCAGCCAGCCGAGGGCGTCGCCGACGGGCGTCGACAGCGCCGGAGCGCCGGCGCCAGAGGGCAGCGACACCGGTGGATGCTTGACCCAGCCCCCTGCCGGGGCGTCGGCCGCCTCGAGCAGGTGGGGGAGCTCCTCGCGTGCGAGCGGGGCCGCCGCCGGCGCGGCCGCCCAGACCACGACCTGGCCCCGCGCCCAGGAGGCGTGGAGGCGTACCTCGTCGGGGGGCAGTGGCGGCGCCTCGTCCGCACCGCCCTCGCCGGCCAGCAGCCGAGCCAGCGCAGCGGCCAGCCGGTCCCGCTCGGCCTCGAAGTCGGTGACGACCTGCCACCGCTCGGGACCGGGCAGCGTGCGGACCCGCTCGAGCTGGGCGTCGGTCTCGGCGAGCAGGTACTCGAGTGATTCCTGCCAGAGGTCCCGGTGGGCGCCGAGGAGCGCGAGCTGCTCGGCGGTCGCCTCGCCGGCCGCCGCCGCTTCGGCCAGCGCATCGACGTCCTCTGGGCGCAACCGGGCCGCAAGGGCGGTCCCGGTCGCTCCGGGTGGGTGGTCCATTCGTGCTCCGCACTCGTTGGTGCCGCGACGCCTCACGCCGGCCGGCAGGTGCCGGTCGGCATGCGTCGATCGAGGCCGGTTCCCGCTACGGAGAGCCGCGTCCCGGGTGTCCGCCTCGGCGACGAAGGCGATGCGCCCTCCGGGTGGAGGGCGTCGCTCCCTGGCACCATAGCGCCGCGCCCGTCGCGAACGGCGGATCGGACCCGCCTACTGCACCGGCCGAGGCGCGCCCGCTAGTCCAGCCGGCTCCGGATGGGGTGGCCCTCGGGGACCTCGACCAGCACGATGCGGGTGCCGTCGGGATCCGAGACCCAGCACTCGCGCAGGCCCCACGGCATCGTCTCGGGCGCCGCGGCCACGTGTGCACCGGCCGCCACGAGCCGCTCGTGCTCGGCGTCGACGTCGGGGACCTGCAGCCACAGGACCGGTCCGGCGGGACCCGCCGCCGCACCCGCACGCGGCCCCGTCAGCTCGAGGAAGCCTCCGCCGAGGAACAGGACCACGCCGGTGCGGCGGCCGCCGGTGCCGTACTCCCGGTAGGTCCGCAACCCGAGCACGCCGGTGTACCAGGCGATGCCCGCGTCGAGGTCGGACGGGGCCAGCAGGAGCCGGGCGGACAGCACCTCCACGGCGGCGGCCTCAGGCGCCCGGGTCCTCGCCGACGGTGCGCAGGGCCGTGGCGATGGCGGCGCGCAGCCGGCGAGCCGCCGCGGGCGCGAGGTGGGCGGCCACGCCGGTCCCGGGGGCGCCGCGGTCCTCGACCACCAGCTCGACCCGTACGCCGGCGCAGGCCTCGCAGTCGTCGAAGACGGCCACGCTCCACGCCGAGCCGGGCCGGTCGTCGTCGGGGTCGGGTGCGGTGGGTCCCGGGTCGGGGTGGTCGTCGAGGGCGAAGTCGATCGACTGCTTCACCCGGGCAGTCCACCACGCGGGGATCGCGAGCGGGGCGACCGGGTTGCTCCCCCGAACGCGGTGGTAGGGCCGGCGCCATGCCGCACCCCGCACCGGCCGACAGCCCGCTCGCCGACGCCGAGCCCGATCCGCGCGCAGTGCCGCTGCCGAGCGCGATCCAGGTGGAGGTGACGGCGGCCTGCAACCTCCGCTGCCGCATGTGCCTCGTCCGCTACCGCGACCCCGTCGATCGGGTGCACGGGAGCCTCGGGCTCGACCGGTTCCGGGCGCTCCTCGATGGCCTGCACGGCCTGCGGCGCGTCACCCTGCAGGGCCTCGGCGAGCCGCTCCTTTGCCCGGACCTCGCGGCCATGGTGCGGGAGGCGTCGGCTCGGGGGATCGACGCGGGGTTCAACACCAACGCCACCCTGCTCACCCGGGCGCGCGCCCGCGAGCTGGTCGACGCCGGTGTGGCGTGGATCCACGTGAGCCTCGACGGTGCCGACGCCGCCACCTACGAGGCGATCCGCGACGGCGCCCGCTTCTCCAAGGTGATCGCCAACCTCGCCGGCCTGGCCGAGGTGGTGGGCCAGCACGGGCGGGCCGGCCCGGACGCCCGCCCGGAGGTCAGCGTCGTGTTCGTGGCGCAGCGCTCGAACGTGGCGACGCTGCCCGACCTGGTCGAGCTCGTTGCGCGGATCGGCGTGCTCGACGTCCACGTCCAGAACCTCTCGCACGACTTCGGTGACACGGCCGGCGCGCCGCTTGCCGACGAGGAGGCCTACGTCGCCATCCGCTCGTACACGGACGGCGAGGCGCTGTGGGCCGCGCCCGACCGGCGTGCGGCCGAGGCGGCGTTCGCCGAGGCGACCCGGCGCGCTGGCCGGCTCGGCGTCCGCCTGCGACTGCCCACGCTCGACCCTGCCGACGGCGCGGCCGGCGCGGCGGCCGGCGGACGCGGGTGCTCCTGGCCCTGGGAGAGCGCGTGCGTCACCCGCACCGGTGCGGTGCAACCGTGCTGCATGGTGATGGGCGAGGAGCGCGCGGTGCTCGGCCGGGTGGGCGAGGGTCTGGTCTTCGAGGAGATCTGGAACGGTTCGAGCTACAGAGAGTTCCGCCGGGCGCTCGCGTCGGAGCGTCCCCCGGACGTGTGCGCCGGCTGCTCGCTGTACCGGAAGGTGTTCTGAGCCGCGACACCGTGCGACCCGCCATTGGGACGGAGGGGATCCTTGTCGCGCTTCGGCCGGATTGGTTACCCTCCGGCGCTCCGGCGCTCCGGCGCTCCGGCGCTCCGGCGCTCCGGTGGGCCGTCGTGGCCGGCCGGATCCGTCCACCGGGTGCAGCCCGGTCGAACCCCCAGGGAGGGGAACACGTTGAAGAAGTTCATCGTCGCGGCCGCCGCCATCGTGGCCGCACTGGCCGCCACCGTGGCGCCGGCGCAGGCCAGCTCCGGGTCCGACGAGCTGTGGGACTACCGCCCGGCCTCGATCAGCGGCACCTACACCCCCGTCGTGGGCAATTTCGCGGGCGATCCGAGCGACGACATCCTCTGGTACGCGCCCGGCACCGGGGTCGACACGCTGTGGACGGGGGCCGAGGCGAGCCGCGGCACCGATGCGTTCGGCAAGGTCCCGCTGCGGATCAACGGGACGTACACGCCCATCGTCGGGGACTTCGCCGGCGACGGCTACGACGACATCCTCTGGTACGCGCCGGGTCCGGCGCCCGACTACCTCTGGGTCTCCGTGGCCGGCGGGGCGACGCCGTTCGAGAGCCGGTCGATGTCGGTCTCGGGCACGTACCGGCCGGTCAAGCTGGCGGACCGCCGTTACGTCGCGCGAGACGGCGTCGACGGCAAGGACGACATCTTCTGGTACGCACCGGGCAGCGCCCCCGACAGCGTCTGGCACTTCTCCGATACGGGCGACGGCACGCGCACGTCGGTGAACGCCAAGCTCACCGCCACCGTCACGCCCGTCGTCGGCGACTGGAACGGTGACCAGCTCGAGGACCTCGTCCTCTACGGTCCGGGCGGCACGAGCGACGCCAAGTGGCTGGCCAACCCCGACGGCACCTTCCAGCGGTCGCCGCTGTCGATCAACGGCACCTACCAGCCGGCCACGGTCCTCGGCGACCCGACCGCCCCCGATGCCACCCGCTACGACGCGATCCTCTGGTACGGCGGTGCGGCCGGTGCGGAGAACTACTGGCGCAGCACGGGCACCAGCTTCACCTCCGTCTACGTCGAGCAGTCGCCGGTCGACGCCGCACCGTTCACCTTCCTCCCCGGCACCGCGCTGCTGTACACCGCGAACCCCGACCCCGAAGGGGTGTTCCTCGACGGGCCCGACGGCGCGTTCTTCGCCAACGCGAGCGACACGCACGCCGTCGACTCGGGCTTCCGGCCGCTCATCGGCGACTTCGACTGGGACGGGTTCCCGGACGTGTTCTGGTACGGCCCCGGATCGCGGGTCGACCAGCTCTGGTACTTCAGCTCGAGCGCGCCCTCGCCCGGCGCGACCGGCTGGCGGTCGGCCCTGCGCCCGACACCGCGTGAGGTCGCCAGCCGCTGATCCCGGCGCGACGGCGGTGTCGCCCCCGATGACTCGGGGCGGCCCAACCGAGGAACGGAACACGTGAGGACCCGGGCCCGGGCCCGGGTCCTCACGCGCCAGGGGGCGGACGCCGGTCGGCCGGTAACGTCGTCGATGTCGGACGAGGCACAGGGGGAGCACGTGGCCGAGCACGACCTGGTGATCAGAGGGGGCAGCGTGGTCGACGGGACCGGCGCGCCGGCGCGCCCGGCCGACGTGGCCGTCCGCGGCGAGCGGATCGTCGAGGTCGGGCGGGTGGCGGGCGCAGGCCACCGCGAGGTCGACGCCGGCGGCGCACTGGTCACCCCGGGCTTCGTCGACATCCACACCCACTACGACGGCCAGGCCACGTGGGCCGAGCGGCTGGACCCCTCGTCGTGGCACGGTGTCACCACGGTGGTCATGGGCAACTGCGGCGTCGGCTTCGCGCCGGTGCGCGACGCCGACCACGACCGGCTCATCGAGCTCATGGAGGGTGTCGAGGACATCCCTGGTGCGGCGCTCCACGAGGGGCTGGCCTGGACGTGGCGCAGCTTCGCCGAGTACCTCGACGCCTTGGCGGACCGTCCCCACGACGTCGACTTCGGCGCCCAGGTGCCCCACGGCGCGCTGCGGCTCCACGTGATGGGCGAGCGCGGGGCCCGCCGGGAGGCCGCCACGCCCGGCGACATCGAGGCCATGGGCCATCTCGCTCGTGAGGCGGTCGAGGCCGGCGCGCTGGGCTTCACCACCTCGCGCACCCGCAACCATCGCACCAGCACCGGCGACTACACGCCGACCCTGACCGCCGAGGCCGACGAGCTGGTGGGCATCGCGACCGCCCTGGGCGCCAGCGGCCGGGGCGTGTTGCAGGTCGTGTCCGACATGGCCGACACCGACGAGGAGTTCGGCCTGCTCGAGCGCATGGTGGCCGAGTCGGGCCGGCCGCTGTCGTTCTCGCTCGTCCAGAGCCCCGTGGCCCCCGACAGCTTCCGGGACCTGCTCGCGAGGACCGAGAGGGCCAACGCGGCCGGGCTGGCCATCACCGGTCAGGTGGCGACGCGGGCCATCGGCGTGCTGCTCGGTCTGCAGTGCACGCTGAACCCGTTCCTGGCCAACGACGTCTACCGCGAGATCGCCTCCCGGCCCGTCGCCGAGCAGGCCGCCATGCTGCGCGACGACGCGTTCCGCACCCGGCTGCTCGACGAGGAGTCGAGGATAGACCGCCAGAGGCTCGGGGGCCGGGTGCTCACCCGCTTCGACCTCATGTTCGAGCTCGGCGACCCGCCCTGCTACGAGCCCGACCCGGCCTCCAGCGTGGCCGCCCGGGCGGCGAGCCAGGGTCGCACCCCGGAGGACCTCGCCTGCGAGCTGCTCGCCGGCGACGGCGGCCGGAGCTTCCTCTACGTCCCCCTGCTGAACCACAGCGGGCACGGAGGGCTCGACGATCTGCCTGCGATGCTGGCCCACGAGCACACGGTGCCCGGCCTGTCCGATGGCGGCGCCCATGTCGGCACCATCTGCGACGGCAGCTTCCCCACGACGCTGCTCACGTACTGGGGTCGCGACCGCCCCGAGGGCCGCCTCGACGTGCCGTTCCTGGTGCAACGCCATTGCCGCGACACGGCCCGCACCGTCGGCCTGCTCGACCGTGGGGTGCTGGCCCCCGGCTACCGCGCCGATGTGAACGTCATCGACTTCGAGGGGCTCGGCCTCGCTCCGCCGGAGATGCGCTACGACCTACCGGCCGGCGGCAAGCGCCTCGTCCAGCGCGCCCGGGGCTACGTGCACACCTTCGTCGCCGGCGAGGAGACCTACGCCGGCGGTGAGGCCACCGGGGCCCTGCCGGGCCGGCTCGTGCGCGGCGCCCAACCGGCGCCGACCGGCTGAGGCCCGGCGCGCCTGACGCGTGGCCCGCCCGACGCGTGGCCCGGCTGAGGCGCGGCGCGCCTGACGCGTGGCCCGCCTGACGGCTGGTGCTCCCGACCGTCGGAGCCGGGGCGGCCCGCTCCGGGACCGACGCGTCAGCGCCCGCCGCGGCCGGCGGGCACGGGCCCGAGGCGGTCCGCCGCGTCGGCGCCGCGCTCGCCCATCGGTTCGCCGGAGCCCTCGGTCGTGTCGACCTTCGTCTGCGCCTCCAGCTCCGAGTTCATCTCGGCGCCGACGAGGACGCACAGAGCCGTCAGCATCAGCCACAGCAGCAGGACGACGATGGCCCCGAGCGAGCCGTAGGTCTCGTTGTACTTGCCGAACCGGGAGGTGTAGAGGCTGAACAGGAGCGACCCGATGAGCCAGAGCACCGTGGCCACGATGGCGCCCGGGCTCGACCACGACCACTTCGGGTTGTCGCGGTCGGGCGCGTACCGGTAGAGCACGGCCAGGCCCACCAGGAAGCCACCCGCGAGGACGGCGAAGCGCAGGATGGCGGCGACCACCCGCCCCGCTCCACTGAGGCCGATGGCGTCGAAGAGCGAAGGCGCCAGCGCGACGAGAGCGAAGGCGACGACCACGAACACCGCGGCCGCGACGGTCAGCAGCACGGCCAGGCCCCGGAGCTTCACGAACTTGCGGGTCTCGCTCTCGTCGTAGGCGACGTTGATGGCTTCGATCAGGTGCTTCATTCCCGACGATGCGCTCCAGAGCGCGCCGAGGATGCCGACCACGACGCCGACACCCAGGCCACCCTTGGACGACCGGGAGATGGACTGCATCTGCGTGACCATGAGGTCCCGGGCGTCCTTGGGAAACGCCGACGTGGCGCTGCGGATCTGGCGGGTGAGCTCAGCGGGGCTGGCCACCAGGCCGTAGATCGACACGATGGCGACCAGCGCCGGGACCAGCGCGAGGAACCCGTAGAACGCCACGCCCGCCGACAGCAGCGGGACCATGTCGCTCTTCACCTCCGACTTGGTGCGCAACAGGACGTCACGCCAGCCCTTCCCGGGGACCTGGGTCGGCTTGGTGGCGTCGCGGCCGCGCCCGGACTCGTTGAACCCGGACGGGTCGTCGTCCCGCAGGTCGATGTCGCGCCCGTCGCCGGCGCGGCGGTCCTGCCTCGGGGCCGCTCGGGCCTCCTCACCGGACCGCCGGCCGCCGTTGTCGGAGGCCAACGCTCAGCCCGCCTGGCCCTTGACCGTCTCGGCTCGCTGGGCCGCATCTTCCTTGACGGTCTGCGCGGAGGACTGGGCGTGGTCCTTGACCTGCTGGGTGGCCTCGGTGGCGGACTCCTTCAGACCCTGTGCCTCCTGCTTGGCCGTCTCGGCCACGGCACTCGCCGCGTCCTGGCCGACGGACTTGAGCTCGTCCGCCTTGTCCGCGAGCACCGGTTCCACCTTGTGGGCGAGCTGCTGCTCCTGCTCGCTCTCGGGCAGCAGCGTCGCCACCAGGAGACCGGCGCCGAAGGCGATGAGCCCGGCGGCCAGCGGGTTGCCCTGCGCCTTCTCGATGGCCGTGCCCGGAGCCTCGGCCACCGTGGAGCCGATCGTGCCGGCCGCGCTGGACACGCCGCTGCCCATGGTGCCGGCCGCTCCCGTGACGCGGCTGCCCATGCCGCCGGCGGTGGAGCCGGCGCGGTGGGCCTTGCCCATCACGGCGTAGCGGACCCCTTGCACCCGGTCCCGCACGGCCTGCTTGCGCCGTTCGACCATGCGTCCCGGACTCACCTTGTCGCCGAGGGCGTCCAGGGTCGTCTCCATCCGCTCGCGCGTCTGCGCGATGTCCTGCCTCAGCTCCGCTGGTTCTTCGCCCATTGGACGTCCTCCTGAAGGGTTGCTTTGGTCTGCTCCGGTCCATGGACGGCCTGGAGCTTCTTCTTGCCCTGCATGGCGAGCACCGCGGCAGCGATGCCCCAGATCAGGCCCACGATGAGGAAGGCCAGCCCGTCGGGCATGACGGCGGCCAGGCCCCACGCGGCAGCGAAGCTGATCAGCAGGATGGCCATGGAGCCGGCGAAGGCGCCGGCGCCGACGAGGCCTCCGCCCTTGCTGGCCTTGCGCACCTCGTCTTTGATCTCGACCTTCGCCAGCTGGATCTCCTGCTGGACGAGGGTCCGGGTGTCGTCGAGCAGCGACGAGACGAGCTCGCCGAGCGAGCGGTCGTCGTCGACGTCGGCGCTCGCGCGGGCGGGAGGGGCTCCGGTGCGCACGCTTCCACCCGCGGCCGCCGCACCCGAGCCCCCGCTCAGGTCGATGGTGGGGTCGCTCATCGCGCGGTCCCCCCGGTCGTGCCGAAGCTGGCCTCACCGGGGACGATCGGCGCGTCGACGGCGGGGCCGTCCGAAGGCGCCGTGGACCGGCCCGTGGTCAGGTCGATGTCGCCCGACGGCTCGAAGCCGCCGACGGTCGTGGCATCGGCGCCGATCAACGGCCGGTCCAGCGCGGGTCCGGTCGAGGCGCTGAGCGCGGGCGACGGACTCGAGTAGCCCTGCGAGAGCTGCCCGTCGTGCGATCCGCCCGGCTTGATCGCCTCCTTGTCGATGTTGCGCACGAGGCGGCCGACGCCGAAGCCGAGCAGGCCCGCGCCGATCAGGAAGGCGGCCGGGCGGCGGCGGGCGAAGTCCTGCACGTCGCTGACCATCCCCGACACGCCGCCGTGCTCCAAACGGTCAGCCGTCGACTCGAGCTGGTCGGCGATCGAGCGGGCGATGCCGGTGAGCTGACCGTCCTCGCCGCTGTCGGCCATCGAGCGCAGCTGGTGCCCGTAGTCGCGGATCGCGCCCGCCACCTTGCTCGCCTGCTGGTCGCCTTGCTCCTGGAGCTGCGAACGGGCGTCGCGCGCCACGTTGGTGACGCGGTCCCGGGCCTCCTCCGTGAGGGACGAGACCTGTTGCTTGACCTGCTCCGTGACCTGGCCGGCCTGGGCCTTGGCCGTCTCGGCCGCGCCGGCGGCCTGGTCCTTGGCGAGGTCGGTCCTGCTCGAGCCGGTCGAGCCGGGCGTCCCGGTCGGGGCGCCGGTACCGGTCGTCCCAGCCAGCGTCGTTCCGGTCATCTCAGGGGTCGGGGTCGACCATGTCGGATCCGAACCACCACTCATCTGCCACCTCCGGTGTCGTTCGGTGCGCTCCTAACCGCCGCCGTGCAGAGCCAACCAAGTTGGTTCGCCAGGTTGCGTCCGGCGCGATGGAGCCGTCCGCGAACCCGGCGCGGCGGTAGGGTTCGCCGCTTGACGCGTGGCGCAGCGGACGGCGGGACAGGCCCTCGGCCCGACCCGTCTCCCCCTCCTTCTCCTCCTCCCGAGGGCGACGGCCCTGCCGGCGAGCGCTCCGCCGACGCCCCGGCCGAAGTCGCGGCCGAAGTCGCGGCCGAGATCGCGCGGCGGTTCCGGTTCCTCGTCGAGGCGACGGCGACGTTCGTCTACACGACGGATCTCACGGGCCGGTTCGTCGATCGGCAGCGAGGGTGGGAGCACTACACCGGGCAGCCGTGGCCCGAGCACCGAGGCGACGGCTGGCTGGTGATGGTGCACCCCGAGGATCGTGCCGCGGTCCATCCCGACCGTCGCGGCAACCGGGCGCTCGCGCCGTACGAGGTGCCGGTGCGTCTCTGGTCGGCGGCGTCACTGGAGTGGCGACACTGCCTCACCCGCGGTGCGCCGATCACCGACCGGCACGGACGGTTCGTGGAGTGGCTCGGCGCGGTGCAGGACATCGAGGATCGGTTGCTCGAGCAGCAACGGCTCCAGGACGAGTTGGAGGCGACCCGGGGCGAGATGGCCAAGCTCGTCGAGGCGGACATCGTCGGGATGATGCGAGGCGAGGAGGAGCGCATCGTCGACGCCAACGGCGCCCTGCTGGCCATGCTCGGCTACACCGCCGAGGACGTCGCGACGGGCCGCCTCACGTGGCCCGCCATCACGCCGCCCGGATGGGAGGAAGCCGACCGGCGCGCCGAGCACGCCTGCCGGGTCCACGGGCGGGCCGAGCCGTACGAGAAGGCGTACCTGCACCGCGAGGGCCACGTCGTGCCGGTGATCCTGGGCGGTGTCCGGCTGGCCGAGGACCCGTTCCGCTGGCTGTTCGTCGTCGTCGACATCAGCGCGCGGGTGTCCGCCGAGCAGGCCGCGGACCGGGCCAGAGCCGAGGCGGAGGCCGCCGGCCGGCGCCTGGCGGTGCTGAACGAGGTGGGGGAGCGGTTCAGCCGCTCGCTCGATCCCGACGTCATCGCCGACGAGCTGGCGGCCGCCGTCGTCCCTCGCCTGGCCGACTGGTGCAGCGTGCGGTTGCTGGACGACGCCGGCAACCTCGCCGACGGACCGATCGTGCACGCGGACCCGGGCCAGGTGGAGCTGGTGCGCACGATCCTCGAGCGCTACCCGCCCGAGTCCGACGGCGACCTGGCCGAGATCGCCATGTCGACCGGCGAGGCACAGGTCGTCGGGACCGTGCCCGACGAGCTGCTGGTCGAGACGGCCGTCGACGGCGAGCACCTTGAGATGCTTCGCGCCCTGCGCCTCGGAACCGTCGTGCAGCTTCCGCTGATGGCCGGGGAGCGCCCGCTCGGGGTGATCAGCTTCGCCACGGAGGCCGGCCGGTCCTGGGGAGCGGACGACCTGGCCACGGCGCAGGGGATCGGTGACCGGGCGGCGCTCGCGCTCGACAACGCCCGGCTCTACGGGCATCAGGCGCACATCGCCCGCACCCTCCAGCACAGCCTCCTGCCGGAGGCGCTTCCCGACGTCGAAGGGCTCGACATCGCGGCCCGGTACTGGGTAGCCGGGACGGGTGCCGAGGTCGGCGGCGACTTCTACGACGTCGTGCGGGTTCACGACGACCCCCATCCCGCGGTGTTCATCGGCGACGTCTGCGGCAAGGGCGTCTCGGCGGCCGCCACCACCGCGCTGGCCCGGCACACGCTGCGGGCCGCGGCCCAGCATGCCGGTGGGGTCGTGGAGGCGTTGCGCTGGCTGCACGACGCCATGCTCGACGAGCACTCCAGCGCGTTCACCACCGCGCTGTTCGGCCGCCTGCTGCGCCTCGAACGGGGCTACCGCTTCGAGTTCGCCCTCGCCGGCCATCCCCCTCCGCTCGTGGTGCGGGCGTCGGGCAGGGTGAGCCCGGTCGGCACACCCGGCACGCCGGCGGGCGCGCCGGTCGGGCTCGAGGTCCACCTGTCGACGGTCGACCTGGAGCCCGGTGACGCGCTCGTGCTGTACACCGACGGGGTCACCGATGCACCGGGCGAGGCGGCGGTCGATCAGGGCGAGCTGTGCCGGATCATGGTCGGCGCGGCCGGCCGCTCGGCCGACGAGATCACCGAGCACCTTCGGGCCGCGTTGGCGTCGCGGCGGCCCCACGAGGCACGATCCGACGACACCGCCCTCGTCGTGCTGCGCGTCATGGAGGCAACGTGAGCGACCCCGGCGGCGACGGCCCTCTGACGCTGGCGCTGCCCCCGACCCTCGACAGCACCACCGAGGCCCGCCGCTTCGCGTGCCAGGCCATCGGCGACCAACCGGGTGCGGACCTCGTCGCGCTGCTCACGAGCGAGCTGGCCGCCAACGCGGTGCTGCACGCGCGCACGCCGTTCGCCGTGTCGGTCGAGCGCGTCGACCGGCGGATCCGCGTGGCCGTGTCGGACGGGAGCGTCCAGCCGCCGGTCGTCAAGCACCACAGCCTCGACGCGGTGACCGGCCGGGGCATGCGGATCATTGCCTCGCACGCGGACGACTGGGGCTTCGACGTGGGCCCCGACGGCAAGTCGGTGTGGTTCGAGGTCGTCGTGGCCCCGCGCCCTCACGACGCGGGGCCCGAGGCCGTCCGGCTCCGGCTGCTGTGCTTGCCGGTCGACCTCTATGCCGCGAGCTCGGCCCACGCCCAGGCCGTCCTGCGCGAGGTCGCGCTCATGGCCCCGGGCCCCGCCCGTGACCGCTGGGCGCCGCTGCTCGCCGAGACGGAGCGCTTCCGTGACCTCATGGTCGCCCTCACCGACGCGGTCGACGTCACGACGGCGGCGCGCGTCGGTCTGTCCGGTGACGACTCGGTGCTCGACGTCGACGTGGAGATCCCCCGGGATGCCGGCGAGGTCGCCGCCCACCTGGCCGAGGAGTTCGAGACGCTCGACCGCGACGAGGTGACCACGAGCGTGCGCTCCGAGCAGGTGCGGGACTTCCAGCGTTGGATGCTGTCGGAGATCGCCAGCCAGTGCGGTGGGGAAGCGCCTCGGCCGTGGCCGGGCGGTGCGGCGGAATCGGCGTGGCCCGCTCCGGTGGAGCCACCCGCGTCGGCGGTCCACCTGAGCATCGACGGGGACGTCGACGCCGCCCGTGCCGGCGAGCTGCGCAGCATGCTCCACGACGCCCACAACGACGGCGCCCGGTCGATCGTGCTCGACATGTCGGGCGTGACGTTCCTCGACTCGAGCGGGGTCAGCATGCTGATGGCCGCCCATGCCCGCTGCCTCGACGCCGGGGGGACGTTCACCGTGGCCCAGCCGTCGATCGCGGTCCGCCGCATCCTTCGGATCGTCGGCCTGGAGGCGATCCTCAGGACCAGCTGACGCACGAGCGCCGCGGCGGGCCGGCGGGCGGACGCGCGCGCTGGCGGCAGACCGCCTCGACTTCGACGCTCCGTGAGGTCTTCGCGCCCTTCGTGACTTGATGTGGGCGGCCGCGGGGCCGATGGGGACGGCGTGCGACGTGGTCGGGCGTGGGGCCTTCGTGCCGGCGAAGGGGCGGCGGTCGCCCTGGTCGCGCTCGCGGTCGTGTTCCCCAGAGGCGGTGCGCACGAGGCGCTGTACCTCGTCGCCGTCTGGTTCGCGGCTCTGGTGGCGTGGGGCGGCCGGCTCGGGCGCCGGCCCGCGGATGGAACCCCATGGACCTGGCTGGCCGCCGGGGTGACGCTGTCCGCGGCAGCCGACACGGTCTGGTCGGCCTACGGCTGGATCACGCACCGCCCGACTCCCGACCTGTCCCTGGCCGACCCGGTCTACCTGGTCGCGACGGCGGCTGTAGCCGCCGCCGTGCTCGGGTTCGACCGCCGCACGAGCCGGGGCCGGGGCGGTGACAGCCTGATCGACGCGGCCCAGGTCGGTGTGGTCGCCGCGCTCCTCGGGTGGGAGCTGCTCCTGCGCCCGACCCTCGCGGACGGGCAGATGTCGGTGCTGGCCGGTGTCGTCGCCGCCAGCTACCCGATGCTCGACCTCGTCGTACTGGTCCTCGTCGTTCGCCTCGTGGCCGAGCGCCCGCACCGGTCCACGAGCGGGCTGCTGCTCGTCACCGGCCTGTCGTGCTGGCTTGTCGCCGACACCGCCTACGCACTCGTGGCCGCCTCCGCTGCCTACGACACCTGGGTGCCGTGGCTCGACGCCCTCTGGATGGCGTCGGTGCTGACGATGGGCATGGCCGCCACCCGGGCGGACATGGCCGCGCTCACCGCGCCCGTCCGGGAGTCGGGCGAGCCGGGCCTCGGACTCGGTCGGCGCCGCCTGGCGCTCAGCGTGTCGTGGTTGGCGGCGCCCGGCCTGGCGGCGGGCATCGGTGGGCTCCTCGGCCGTGCACCGAGCAGCGCTGCCCTCATCGGGGGCACCGTCGTCCTCGCCGTCCTGGTGCTGCTGCGCTGCCTCCGCCTCCTGCGGGACAACGAAACCGCCCGAGCCGAGCTCCGCGCCCGTGAGCGGCACTACCAGGCACTGGCCCGCAACTCGTCGGACGCGGCGACCCTGCTCGACCGCGACGGCCGCATCCTCGGCGATCAACCCGCCCTCGCCGCCTTCCTCGGGCGACCGCGGGGCAGCACCGACGGCCTCGACGTCTTCGCCTTTCTCGACGCCGACAACGCCGCCACGGCGCGTACCGCACTGGAGCGGGCGGTCCGCGACCCGGGCCGCCGCGTCGACGTCGAGCTTCCCGTGGCCGGCGCCGACCGCCAGGTGCACTGGGTGGCGGCACGCCTGATCTCGCTGCTCGACGACCCCGACGTGGGCGCCGTCGTGGTGAACCTGCACGACGTGACCGACCGCAAGGTGGCCGAGGCCGAGCTGAGCCACCAGGCGTTCCACGACCCGCTCACCGGCCTCGCCAACCGGTCGCTGTTCCGCGAGCGGATCACGTACGCGACGACATGGGCCCACCGGCACCGGGTGCAGCTGGCCGTGCTCTTCCTCGATCTCGACGGCTTCAAGACCGTGAACGACGGCCTCGGCCATGACGTGGGCGACGACCTCCTGCGGCTGGTGGCGGCCCGCCTCGGCAACGCGGTGAGACCGGGCCAGACGGTGGCCCGTCTCGGCGGCGACGAGTTCGGGGTGCTGGTGGAGGCCACGGCCGGCGCCGTCGGCGAGGCGATCGCCACCGCCGACCGCATCCTGCAGGTGCTCGGCGACCCGTTCTCGTTGCGGGGCCGGATGCTGACCGTCAGCGCCAGCATCGGCATCGCCGTGGGTGAAGGCCTGGAGACCGTGGACACGCTCCTGCGCAACGCCGACGTCGCGATGTACCACGCCAAGGCGGCGGGTCGCGGCCGCCGCGTGCTGTTCAGCCCCTCCATGCGCCAGGGCGCCGAGGAGCGGCTGCGCCTCGAGGGCGACCTCACCGGCGCCGTCGCCCGCGGCGAGCTGGTGCTGCGCTACCAGCCGGTCGTGGACCTCGGCACCGGGCGGGTGCGGGGGTTCGAGGCCCTGCTGCGCTGGGACCACCCCGACCTCGGGCTCGTGACCCCCGACCGCTTCATCCCCCTGGCCGAGGCGAACGGGATGATCGTGCCCATCGGCCGCTGGGTCCTGCGGGAGGCGTGCCGCGCCGCGGCGGCATGGCAGAGCCGCCACCCGGCCTACGACCGCCTGGCCATGGCCGTGAACCTCTCGGCCCGCCAGCTCGACGACCCGCGCCTGATCGGTGACGTGGTCGATGCCCTGACCGAAGCCGGGCTACGGCCCCGCTCGTTGATCCTGGAGCTGACCGAGACCGCGCTCGTCGACGACGCCCAGGCCGCGGCGCGGACGCTGACGACGCTGAACCAGCTCGGCGTGCAGCTCGCCGTGGACGACTTCGGCACCGGCTACTCGTCGCTGTCCCACCTGCGCCAGTTCCCCGTCGACATCCTCAAGATCGACCGCAGCTTCACGAGCGCGATCGTCGAGGGGGAGCCGACGCCCGGGATCGTGCAGGGTGTGCTCGAGCTGGCCCGCGCGCTCAAGCTGCGCCTGGTGGCCGAGGGGATCGAGACGCCGGCGCAGGCCGAGCGCCTCCGCGACGAGGGCTGCCACATGGGCCAGGGGTACCTGTTCGCCAGACCGCTGGTCGACGAGGACGCGGAGGCGATGCTCGTCGAGGTCCAGCGCCCCGCCCGCCTGCCGCTGGAAGGGGTGGCGGCTCAGCCGCAGCCGGAGTGGCAGCGTCCGGCCCTCGACGCGAGCTGAGGCTGGCTGCGCCCACCGGTGGCGGCGCGAGCGGGCATCAGTCGACGAGGGCCTGGGCCACGAGCTGCTTGAGCTGCGGGCGGATCGGGTGGGTGCTCGACGGTAGGAGCTGCGTCATGAACAGCACGGTGATCCGCTCGGCGGGGTCGACCCAGAACGCCGTGCTGGCCGCGCCGCCCCAGCCGTACTCGCCGGCGGATCCGGGGACGCGGCCCTTCACCGGGTCGACGCTGACCGACAAGCCCAGTCCGAAGCCGACCCCGTCGAACGTCGTCTCCGCGAAGAGCGGCCGTCCGAACGCCTCCAGGTCCGCGCCACCCGGCAGGTGGTTGCTGGCCATGAAGGCGACCGTGCGAGGGCTCAGCAGCCGGGCGCCGTCCAGTGCGCCTCCGTTGAGCAGCATCTGGGTGAACCGGTGGTAGTCAGACGCGGTGCCGGCGAGCCCACCGCCGCCCGACAGCAGCGCGGGCCGGCGCTTGATGGCGTCACCGAACGAGCCGCTCGGGATGGCGTTGCGCGTGGCGGGATCGGCCAGGTAGAGCGCGGCCAGCCGATCCTGCCCGGCCGCGTCGACCCAGAACGCCGTGTCCGTCATGCCCAGGGGCTCGAACACGCGCTCGGCGAAGAAGCGGTCGAGGGGCTGGCCCGACAGGACCTCGACCAGGCGGCCCACCACGTCGGTCGACACCGAGTAGTTCCACTCGGTCCCGGGCTGGAACAGCAGCGGCAGGCTGGCATAGGTGTCGCAGGCCGACTCGAGGTCCTGTCCCTGCGGTGAGCCCCACTCGAAGCCCGCCGCCCGGTACATCGCGTCGACCGGGTGGCTGTAGTGGAACCCGTAGGTGAGCCCCGACGTGTGCGTGAGCAGGTGCCAGATGCGGACCGGCTCCGTAGCCGGAACGGTCGTCACCCGCTGGCTGCTGCCTCCGCTGAACACGCGGACGTCCCGGAACGACGGGATGTAGCGGTAGACGGGGTCCTTCAGCTCGAACGCCCCCTCCTCGTAGAGCATCATGAGGGCGACCGACGTGATGGGCTTCGTCATCGAGTAGATGCGAAAGATGGTGTCGGTCTCGACCGGCAGCCCGGCCTCGACGTCGCGCGACCCATAGGTCGCCACGTGCGCGATGCGACCGTTGCGGCTCACGCAGATCAGCCAGCCGGGCAGGCGACCGTCGTCGACGTAACGGGCGAAGTGCCGGTCGATCCGCGAGAGCCGGTCAGGGTCGAAGCCCACCTCGGACGGGTCGATCTCCACCTTCAGGTCGGGCACGGTCACCTCGGGGCGCTGGGGTTCGTTCGGCAGCCGGCGACGGGTTCAGCCGTTCTTCGGCAGGTCCTTGAACGCGGTGGTCCGGTCGTTGCTCGGCTCCTTCGGCAGGCCGAGCACCCGTTCGCCGATGATGTTGCGCTGGATCTGATCCGTGCCGCCGTAGATCGAGGGTCCGGGTGCGAACAGCGCCATCTCGGTGACCATGGCCGCGAACGGGTTGGCCGTCGCCTCGTCGAGGACCTTGTGACCCTCGGCGTCGTAGGCGTGCAGCATCCCGAGCGGCCCGAGGATCCGCAGTCCGAGGTCGCGCGCCAAGCGGATGATCTCGCTCATCGACAGCTTGGCGATGTTGCCGACGCCAGGCAGGTCCTGGCCCGCGCTGCGCATCGCCTTCTGGCGCAGGTTCGTGAAGCGGGCGATCTCGTTGAGCGTGTGCAGCCGCATGAGGTCCTGGCGGACCGTGGGGTCCTGGAGCGCGCCGTTGCCGCGGGCGAGATCGCCGAGCAGCCGCTCGGCCGCCCCGAACATCCCCCCGGCGCCACCGGCCCCCCGGCGCGCCGTGCCGACGAAGTCACCGGCGCGCCGCTCGAGGTCGCCGGCGACCGTGCCCGGCGTGGCGGCCGACGCCGCGGCGGTGCCGCCCCCCGCGCCGAGGCCGGCACGTTCGAAGGCGAGGGTCGTGTTGGCCACGGCCCACCCGCGGTTGAGGCCGCCGATGAGCGCGTCGTCGGGCACCCGGGCGTCGGTGAGGAACACTTCGTTGAACAGTGCCCGGCCGGTGATCTCCCGCAGCGGGCGCACCTCGATGCCGGGCTGGTGCATGTCGACGGCGAAGTAGCTGATGCCCTGGTGCTTGGGAACGTCGGGATCGGTGCGGGCGATCAGCATCCCGAGGTCGGCCACCTGGCCGCCCGACGTCCACACCTTCTGCCCGTTGACGACCCACTCGTCGCCGTCGCGCACCGCCCGGGTCGTGAGGCCCGCCAGATCGGAGCCGGCGCCGGGCTCGCTGAACAGCTGGCACCAGGCCCTGGTGCCCGTGACGATGTCGCGCAGGTAGCGGCGCTTCTGCTCGTCGTCGCCGTGGGCGGCGATCGTCGGCCCGGCCAGCAGGAGCCCGAGGCCCCCCGGCGGGCCGAGGGCGCCGTGGTCGGCGATGGCGCGGCCCACCCGCACGCCCTCCTCGCGCGACAGGCCCTTGCCGTGCCACTCCTCGGGCCACGTGGGCGCGGACCAGCCCGCGGAACCGAGGCGCTCCCACCACTCACCGACCGTCAGGTCCGGGTCCCAGTTCTGAGCCAACCAGGCGGTGACCTCGCGGGTCACGTCGTCCGTGGCGGTCGAGTCGGTGTCGATCGTGTCGGTCATGGCGGTCCCCCAGTTGCGTGGTGGCGTCGGTCGAGAGTCGACACGATCTTGACCGCAGGGTCAAGTAGGGGCGGGCGGCCTGCCGGTCCCGGGCCGCTCGCCGGTCCCGGTGGTGCCGCGCTGCGAACCGGCGAGCACTACGTGGCGGCGGGGGTGGCGGGGGTGGCGGCGACCTCGTCGCGAAGCTGCCGCTTGAGCACCTTGCCCGCGGGGTTCCGGGGCAGCGGCTGGCCCAGCACCATGACCCTGGTCGGCACCTTGAACGGCGCGAGGCGCTGGGCGACGTGGGCCTGCAGATCGCTCGGGTCGATCATCTGGCCCCGCTTGGGCACGACGGCCACGGCGACCTCCTCGCCGAGCCGTTCGTGCGGCACGCCGAACACCGCCGCCTCGTGCACCGAGGGGTGCTCGTACACGGCCGCCTCGACCTCGGCGCAGTACACGTTCTCGCCGGCGCGCAGGACCATGTCCTTCGCCCGGTCCTCCACGTACACGAAGCCCTCGCCGTCGACGCGCCCGATGTCGCCCGTCCGCAGCCAACCGTCGACGATGGTCTCGGCGGTCGCTTCGGGCTTGCCCCAGTACCCCTGGATGAGGTTCGGGCCCTTGAACCAGATCTCCCCCCGTTCACCCACCGGCACCGGCCTGCCCTCGTCGTCGCGCACCTCGACCTCCATGATGGGGGTGGTCCGCCCGGTGCTGGTGGGCTTCGAGAGGTAGTCCTGGCCGTTGTTGCCGGGTCCGTAGGCGTTGGTCTCGGTCATGCCGTAACCGATGTTCGGCTTGCCCTTCGAGAAGCTGCCGGCCACCCGCTTCACCAGCTCGGGCGGCGCCGGAGCGCCGCCGCCCCCGACGCTGACGAGGCTCGACGTGTCGAACTCCGCGAAGCGGGGTGACTCGAGCAGATCCCACGCCTGCGTCGGTACGCCGACAAAGTTGGTGATCTGCTCGCGCTGGATCAGCTCGAGCGCCCGCTCCGGATCCCACTTGTACATGATCACGAGCTTCAGGCCGGCCGAGAAGCACGACAGCATCACGGGCACGCAGCCCGTGACGTGGAAGAGCGGGACGATGAGGATGAACGACGGCGGCGTGGTCGCAGCCGCCTCCTCGGGCCGGCGGAGCCGGTCGACGGCCGCCCGGCACCCGAAGCCGAGCAGGGCATGGACGACCGCCCGGTGCGTCGACACCGCACCCTTGGGTCGACCGGTCGTGCCCGAGGTGTACAGGATCGTCGCCAGGTCCTCCGGACCGATCTCCACCTCGGGCCGCGCGGCGCCCGGGACGACCACGTCCTCCCAGCGGTCGACGCCGGCGGGGGTGCGCCCGGGTGGCGTGCGCACGGCGAGCGCCGCGATGCCGAGGCGCTCGCAGGCGGCGCGGCTGCGCTCGACGCGCTCGACGTCGGCGATCAGCACCGTGGCCCCGCAGTCCTCCAGGGCGTAGGCCATCTCGTCCTCGGTCCACCACGCGTTGAGCGAGACCGAGACCGCCCCGACCGACAGGACGGCGGCGAAGGAGACGACCCACTCCGGGTAGTTCCGCATGCCGATGGCCACCCGGTCGCCCTTGCGCACGCCGTAGCGCTCGACCAGCGCCGCGCCGAGGCCGTCGACCGCGGCCATGACGTCGGCGAACGACCAGCGCTCGTCCTCGTACACCAGGAAGGTCTGGTCGCCGCGCTGGCGCGCGGTGTCGAACACGACCTTGAGGTTGGGCGGCGCCTGCCTGAACAGCCGGTACGGGACACCCTCGACGGTCTCCTCGACGATCTCGAAGCGCTCGCCGGGCCCGGTGACCGCGGCTGCGGCCTCCTCGTAGGTCATGGTC
The DNA here is from genome assembly GCA_016185275.1 of Actinomycetota bacterium. Taxonomy (GTDB): domain Bacteria; phylum Actinomycetota; class Acidimicrobiia; order Acidimicrobiales; family Iamiaceae; genus JACPNX01. The sequence goes on from JACPNX010000038.1 coordinate 99,529, forward strand.
ATACGGCGCACGATCCCACTCGCTGCCTGACCCCGTGGTCAAGCCGTGGGCCGGCAGGTCCCCGGGGCGGTGGTCGATCAGCCGAGCCGTCGCAGCACGTCCGCGACGACGGCGTCGAGTGGACCGCCGGCGTCGACGACGGCGCCGCCGGCGGGCGGCTCCTCGTCCGCCAGCTGGGACGGCAGCAGGCCGGGCCCCGCGATCGCGCCGCGGCGGTGGGCGAGCCGCTCGTGCACCACCGCCGGGTCGGCCCGCAGGAACACGATGCGGGCGCCGGGCACCCCGGCGAGCAGGGCCCGGCGGTGCGCACGCGTGAGCGCGGAGCACGCGAGGACCACCGCCTCCCCGGCTTGCGAGCGGCGCCGGAGCTCGGCGTTGAGCGCCGCCAGCCAGGGCGCCCGGTCGGCGTCGCTCAGGCCCTCACCCCGGCGGATCTTGTCCACGTTGGACTGCGGGTGGAAGTCGTCCGCGTCGACGAAGCGGGCGCCGAGGTGCTCGGCGACCCGACGGCCGACCGTGGTCTTGCCCGACCCGCTGACCCCGGCCACGACGACGATCACCCCGCCGGTGTACCCGGCGGCCGGCCGGTCGCGCTGGCCCCCGGGCCGCAGGTGCGCTGGACTCCACCGCCGTGCCGACCGGGTGGGACCTTTCCTCCGACAGCCCGCTGCTGCCGTTCGCGCAAGCCACCGGAGGCCGGGCCCGGTTCAGCGTCGACACGCCGCCACGGGCCGACGCGCCGCCCGTCGCCCGGCTCCTGGCCGGTGCGGCCGAGGTGGACATCACGCCACCTCCCGGGCTGCCCAAGGCCGGGTACTCGCGCAACGCGCACGACGGCACCGGCTTCCGCTCGCGCCTGCGGGCCCGGGTGATGCATCTGCGATCGGGGCACGGCTCCCTCGCGCTCGTGCAGTGCGACCTGCTGGGCGGCTCCGCCGTGGTGCACCGGCTCGTGGCGCGGGCGGTGGCCGAGCGCACGGATGTCCCCCTGGCCGGGCTGATGATGGGCGCCACCCACACGCACGCCGGGCCGGGCCAGTTCCTCGGGACGGACTTCTACAACCGGTTCGCGTCGAACCGGGCGGGCTTCGACCCGGCGTGGACGCAGGTCCTCGCCGAGCGGATCGCCGGCGCCGTCGAGCGGGCGGTGGCCGAGCGCGGGCCCGCCCGGCTCGCGGTGGGGCGCACCGACGTGTGGGGGCTGACCCGCAACCGGTCCCTGCGACCCCACGTGCGCAACGCCGGTGTCGCGGTCCGGCGGGCCGAGCCGCAGCGGGCCTACGTGGGGATCAACCCGTGGCTCGAGCTCGTGCGGGTCGACGCCGAGTCGCCCGGCGGCGGTACGGAGCCGCTGGCCGCCATGGTCGTCTTCTCCGTCCACGGCACCGGAGTGCCGATGCGCGCCCCCGACTACAACGCCGACCTCTGGGCCCACGTGGTCGGCGAGCTCGGAGCGCGGATCGAGGCGGCCAGCGGGGCGCGCCCCGTCGTCGGAGCGGTCGAGGGCACGCACGCCGACGTGGCCCCCGCGCTGCACCCCGGTCGGGCAGGACATCTCGAGGCGCAGCGCGTCGGGGCCCGCATCGGCGCCGAGGCCGCGGCCCTCTGGGAGCGCCTCGAGGGCGACCTGCGCGCCGACGTCTCGCTCGGCGCGGGGCTGCGCGAGGTCGACATCGACGCCGACCGGCGCGTCGGGGGCGTCACGCTGCCCCGGCGGCCCGCGGTCGGGGCCGCCCTGGTGGCCGGCGCCTTCGAGAACGAGACCCCGGTGTTGCGGCGGATCCCGCCCTTCCGTGCGGGCACGCCGAAACCCTCGTGGCTGCGCGGGCGCAACCCGCACGGCGCCAAGTGGGTCATCGGATCACGCTGGCTCCAGCCGCTGACCCTCCCTCTCGACGGCTTCCCGCGGGTGATCCCCGTGCAGGTGCTGCGGATCGGCGGCATGGCCCTGGTGGGCCTGCCCTTCGAGGTGACGGTGGAGAGCGGTCGCCGCATCGCCGGAGCCGTCGAGGCGGCGACCGGCCGCTGGGTCGAGCGGGCCGTGGTGAGCTCGGTCGCCAACGAGTACGCGGGCTACTGCGCCACGGCCGACGAGTACGAGCTCCAGCACTACGAGGGCGGGCACACCCTCTACGGCCCGGCCACCCAGTCGTTCTTCGGGGCGCATGCGGCCGCGCTGGCACGGGCGGTCGCGGCCGCTGATGGGCGGCCGGTGACCGAGACGGCCGCCGTGCGGCGGTTCGACCTGGCGGCCCGGCGCCGCCTGCCCGCCGCGACCGGTGTCGCGGTGCCCCGTCTGGTGCGGGGTCCGGCACGGTTCACCGACGCGACGCCTGACGCGGATCCGTGCTGGTCCGTCGAATGGCGCGACGTCTCCCCGGGCGACCTGCGCTGGCACGAGCCCCTCGTGCGGGTCGAGGCCGCCGACGGCGAGCGCGGCTCGTGGCAGTGCGCGACCCGTCACGGGAGAGCGGTCGACGACCAGGGCACCGATCTCGAGGTCACCCACGCCGGGGCCGATCCGCAGGGCTCCGGTCATCGGTACGTGGCCCGATGGTGGGATCCCGCGTTCCGAGCGGGACGGCGCCACCGGTTCGTGCTCCTCGGGAACGGGCCGAGTCCCGAGGTGTGCTCCGCGCCGTTCGACTGACGGCGCGCCCGTGGCCGCGGCTGGCGTGAAGTGCCCCGTGCCGGGATCGGTAGGGTCGTCGCAGGTCGAGCCGGGAGGTCGAGATGCCGCACGAGGTCCGGGGCGTCGTCGCACGGGCGAAGGGCGCGCCCGTCACCGTCGAGACGATCGAGGTGCCCGATCCCGGACCCGGGGAGGCGCTGGTGCGCGTCGTCGCCTGCGGGGTCTGCCACACCGACCTGCACTACCGCCAGGGCGGCATCGACGACGCCTTCCCCTTCCTGCTCGGCCACGAGGCGGCTGGTTTCGTCGAGACGGTCGGCGACGGGGTCGCCAACGTGGCTCCGGGTGACTTCGTCATCCTCAACTGGCGCGCCGTGTGCGGGCAGTGCCGGTCCTGCCGGCGGGGTCGGCCGCAGCACTGCTTCGCCACGCACAACGCCAGCCAGCCGATGCTCCTCGACGGCGCGCCGCTCTCGGCCGCCCTGGGCATCGGCGCCTTCGCCGAGCGAACCCTGGTGGCGGGCGGTCAGTGCACCCCGGTGCCGCAGGTCCGCCCCGAGGCGGCCGGGCTGCTCGGCTGTGGCGTCATGGCCGGGCTCGGGGCCGCCCTCCACACCGGCGGCGTGGGGCCCGGCGACAGCGTCGCCGTGTTCGGCTGCGGGGGAGTGGGCGACGCGGCCATCGCGGGCGCCCGCCTCGCCGGCGCGACGACGATCATCGGCGTCGACCTCGACGCCCGCAAGCTCGAGTGGGCCCGGGCCGCGGGCGCGACGCACGTGGTCGACGCGTCGTCGTCCGATCCGGTGGAGGAGATCCGGGCGCTGACCGGCGGCAACGGCGCCGACGTGTGCATCGAGGCGGTCGGCCACCCCAAGGTGTTCGAGCAGGCCTTCTACGCCCGCGACCTCGCGGGCACGCTCGTGCAGGTCGGTGTGCCGGCGCCGGAGATGCGCCTCGAGCTCCCGATGATCGACTTCTTCGGGCGGGGCGGCGCCCTCAAGCCGTCGTGGTACGGCGACTGCCTGCCGAGCCGGGACTTCCCGCTGCTGGTCGACCTCTACCGCCAGGGCCGGCTCGACCTCGACCTGTTCGTCTCGGAGACGATCCCGCTGGAGGGCGTGGAAGAGGCGTTCGCCCGGATGCAGCGCGGTGAGGTGCTGCGGTCCGTCGTCGTCATCGACGGCGCCGCAGCCGGGTCGTGAGCGCCCTGCGCGTCGACCGGGTGGTCACCTCCGGCACGTTCAGCCTCGACGGCCAGGACCACCGAGTCGACAACAACATCTGGCTCGCCGGCGATGACCACGAGGTGCTCGTGATCGATGCCGCCCACGACGAGCGCCCCATCGTCGCCGCGATCGGCGACCGCCGCGTGGTCGCCGTCGCGTGCACGCACGGCCACAACGACCACATCAACGCGGCGTCGGCGCTGGCCGGCGCGGTCGGAGCACCGATCTGGCTGCACCCCGACGACACGATGCTCTGGGAGGCGGTCGAACCCGAGCGCCGCCCCGACGCGCCGCTCGCGCACGGGCAGGTCATCGAGGTGGGCGGCCACCGGCTGCACGTCCTGCACACGCCCGGCCACAGCCCGGGCGGCTGCTGCTTCCACGACACCGAAGCCGGCGTGCTGTTCGCCGGCGACACGCTCTTCCGCGGGGGCCCCGGGGCCACCGGCCGCTCGCACTCCGACTTTGCGACCATCATCCGCAGCATCAAGGAGCGCCTGCTCGTGCTGGCACCCGAGACGCTGGTCCACACCGGCCACGGTGACGACACGACCATCGGCGAGGAGGCGCCCCACCTGCAGGAGTGGGTCGCGCGCGGCCACTGACACGGGAAGCGGACCTGCGGGGACCTTCCGGTGACCGGGGGGCGAAGCCCGGAACAGCGCGCCGGTTCGGCGGCCGGCGGCTGACCGGAACCGGGCGGTGCTACGGGTTGGGGCCGCCTCCGGGGGCGGACGACGCCGGCGTGCTCACCGTGGTGGCCGGTGTGGTGGGCGGCGCGGTCGTCGCCGGGACCGTGGTCGCGGGTGCGGTGGTCGGGGGTGCGGTGGTCGGGGGCGCCGTGGTCGGGGGCGCCGTCGTGGGAGGCGGCGTGGTCGGGGGCGCCGTGGTGCTCGTGCTCGTGGTGGTCGGCGCCGTGGTGGTCGTGGTCGTCGTGCTCGCCGTCGTGGTGGTGGTCGTGGACGAGGTCGTGGTCGTGGTCGTCGTCGGCCCGGTGTCGTTCGTGCGCAGTGCGGCGAGGCCGATCAGCAGGCCCACCACCGCCGCGATCAGCACGAGCAGCACCACGATGGCGATGACCCATCCGCGGCCCGAGCGCCTTCGCTCGACGTAGGTGCTGGTGGCGACCTGCTCACCGGTGGGTGACCACGCTCCGGTCGCGCCCGGCTGCGCCGGCACGTAGACGCCGGCGACCCCGGTGCGCGCGGGGGGCATGCCCAGCGGAGGGGTGTGGTTCGCCGGTGCGCCGGCGACCGCGCCGGCGACGGCGCCGGCAGTCGTGCCGGCGGACCCGGTCGCGCCGACCACCGTCGTGGCATCGGCATCGGCACCGGCGCTGCCCGAGGGCCACGCGCGGGTGGCTCCGTCACCGGATCCCTCGGACACCCAGGCGCGGGTGGCGTCGTCCGCAACCGGAGGGTCGGGTCGCCAGACGACCGTCCCGTCGGCGGTGCCGCCGCCCTCACCGCCGCCCTCACCGCCGGCCTCGGCGCCGGCGCCGCCGTCGTCAGCCCCGCCCGGCCCACCCGGCCCGCGCTGCCCACCGGCGTCCCAGGCCCTGGTGTGGTCGTCGCTCATCGGACCTCCCCCGTCACTTGCACGTGGCGATGCCCCCGTCGACCGGGATGACGGCTCCGGTCACGTAGGACCCTGCCCGCGACGCGAGGAAGATGGTCACGCCGGCCATGTCGTCGGGGCGGCCGATGCGCTTGAGCGGTGCGCTCTGCGCGATGGCGTCGCCCGCCGCGGCCAGGGTCGCCGCCATCATCTTCGATTCGAACGGTCCCGGTGCGACGGCGTTGACGGTGATCGTCGGCGCGAGGTTGCGGGCGAGGTGGCGCGTGAGCTGGTGCACGGCGGCCTTCGACGACGAGTACGAGTACGTCTCCAGCATCGGTACCTGGAGGCCGTCGATCGAACCGATGTTCACGACTCTGGCCGGGTCCTCCTGCGTCCCTGCCGCCTGCAGGAGCGGCACGAGGAACTTGGTGAGGTGGAACGGTGCCTGCACGTTGATGTCGAGCACCCGGTCCCACGTGGCCTCGTCGTGCTCGGCCAGTGGAGCGCCCCATGTGGCTCCGGCGTTGTTCACGAGGATGTGCAGGCGGTCCTCGCGGTCGCTGACCTCACCGGCCAGGCGCCGGCACTCGGCCTCGGAGGACAGGTCGGCCGGGAGGGCGACGCACTCGCCCGACTTCGAGAGCTCCGCGGCGACCTCTTCGCACACGTCCGCCTTGCGGGAGGAGATGTAGACCCGCACGCCGGCCTCGACGAACCCCCGTGCGATCATCAGGCCGATGCCCCGGCTGCCGCCGGTGACCAGCGCGGTCTTTCCCTCGAGCGAGAACAGGTCGGACATGAGCGGCGACCGTACCCGGTGGGTCCGGCCGCCGGTGAGGCGCGCATCGCGCCCACCGGTCACGTGCCGGCGCGGCTGGCCCGCCGACGACCTCCTTGGCAGGCCGGGCACCACGTCGTGCCGCGGCCGTCGAGCACGCGGCGCTCGAGCCGCCCGCCGCAGCGGGAGCACGGCAGCCCGGCGCGGCCGTAGCACCGCAGCGCGCTCTGGTTGCGGCCCGCCCCGCCGGTGGCATCGCGGTAGTCGCGAAAGGTGGTCCCACCGTTGGCGATGCCCGCGGCCAGCACGTCGCGCAGGGCGGCGTGCAGGCGACCGGCCGCGGCCCGGCCGACACGGCGGGCACCCGGATCGATGCCCGCGTGCCACAGGGCCTCGTCGGCGTAGATGTTGCCGACGCCCGCCACGACCCGCTGACCCAGGAGCTGGGTCTTCACCCGGGCTCGGCTGCGGCCGAGCCCGGCGTGCAGCGAGGTCGCCGTGAAGGCCGGGTCGAACGGCTCGGGCCCGAGGGCGCGCAGCGTGGGCAGGGCGTCGTGCTGTCCGGCGGGCACCACGGCGATCCGGCCGAAGCGGCGCACGTCCCGCAGCTCGAGGGTCAGCCCGCCCTCGAGGTGCCACCAGGCCCGCACGTACGGGTCGCTCGGGCCGTCCGCGCCATCATCGGCCGGGCGAAGGCGCAGCGAGCCCGTCATGCCGAGGTGGACGACGAGCTCCCGCCCGCCGTCGAGGCCGACGAGGAGGTACTTGCCCCGGCGACCGATGCCGGCGATGGTGGCCGGGGGCACGAGACCGGCGGGGGTGAACCTGGCCGATTCGTGGCTGCCCGCGGTGAGGACCCGCCGGCCGGCGACGAGCGGTTGGAGCTGGCGGCGGATCGTCTCGACCTCGGGCAGCTCGGGCATGGCGGCGCCACGCTACCGGCGGCCCCGCGACCGTCATCCGCCCAGGAGGCCCACCGCGGAGTCCCAGGCCGCGGCCATCCCGTCGAGGACCTTCTCCCCGGTGGCTCCGACGCGGCGCACGGCCTGCTCGACGCCGGACTCGGCCGCGTCGACGGCGGCGTCAACCTCGTCGGCGCCGCGGTCCACCCGGTCGAGCACCTCGTCGACGCGGTCGGCCACCGGCGACGGCAGCGGCACACCGATCGGCGGGACGGGAGGTTCCAGCAGCCGGCGCACCGCCCGGCGCCCGGCGCCGGTGGCCCGGTGGATGCCGTCGACGGCTCCCTCGCGCACGTCGTCGAACAGGCCGTGGCCCTGCCGCACGACCCAGGTGGCCGCCCGGTACCGCTCGTCGGCCAGCCGCAGGTCGAGCTGCACGGCGACGGCCGCCACGACGGCGATGGCCGTGCCCTCGTTCGGCGAGGTGGCGAAGGCGCCGAGCGCGGCGTCGAGCGCCACCATCTCGACGTCGGCCAGGTAGTGCGGACCGCGGCGCTCGAAGGCACGGAACGGGTTCCCCTGGTCGACCAGGCGCGCCACGTCGGCCGCGACGACGGTCAACGTGGGCAGCACCGCCGCCGCGCCGCCGGTCACCTGCGCCCGCCGCAGCAGGAACAGGACCGCTGTGACGGCGCCCTGGGCGACGCGCATGACGTCGCCGTTGCCCGTTGCGCCGTCGAGGACGCTCTTGCCGAGGCCGGCGAGGTCGCTCAGGCCACCGTCGAGCAACGCCGCCACCCCCGCGGGATCCGCGGCGGACCCTCGGCGGCCCGAGGCAGGGCCGGGCCGCGCCGCGGGACGGTCACGCCTGTCGGCCTCGCGGAACGCCGCGGCGACACTGGCACAGAAGGCCCCGAGCAGCGCGTCGGACGAGGCCACGCCGCCGGTGCGGTCCAGCGCGGCCCCGGCGTCGGGCAGGCGGCCGGGGCACGCCCGGCGGGCGGAGACGACCGCGTCCTCGGCGCGCCGGGCGGCGGCGAGGAGGGCCCCGCTGCGCTCGGAGGCGGCCGTGGCGAAGCGGTCGAGCTGGACTGGGACGGAGCTGCTGGTGGGCATGGACGCTCCCCGGAACGCTGGAACGGCGGGCCGCCTGGCGGGGGCGGCGAGGCGGGGAGCGGCGTCGGCGAGCGTGTCGTGCATCGGTGCGAACCGGCAACGGTTCGCGCCGCGGCCGGGGTGGCCTCCCCGGCCGCCGCTGTCGTCGTCGTCACCGCCGTCGTCACCGCCGTCGTCGTCGTCGCCGCCGTCGTCGTCGTCGTCGCCGTCGCCTCGCGCCGTCGGGGCTCCGGCGCCCGTCCGTGCCGTCGCGGCTCCGGCGGTCGTCGCGGCTGGGGCGCGGTTCAGGCGGCTCGGGTGGCGCCCACCCAGCTCCGGTGCAGCCGCGCGTAGGTGCCGCCGGCGGCGAGGAGATCGCGATGGTGCCCGCGCTCGACGATGCGGCCGTCGTCGAACACCAGCACGACCGCAGCCCGCTCGGCGGTCGACAGCCGGTGGGCCACGCTCACCGTCGTGCGCCCGGCGGCGAGCCGGTCGAGCGCGTCGGCCAGCGCCTGCTCGGTCTCCGGGTCGACCGCGGAGGTGGCCTCGTCGAGGATCAGCAGGCCCGGATCGGCGAGCTGGGCGCGGGCCAGCGCCACGAGCTGGCGCTCTCCCACGGAGAGGTTGGAGCCGCGCTGGCCCGCAGGAGCGTCGAGACCGCCCGGCAGGCGCGAGACCCACCAGTCGAGCCCAAGCGCTCGGAAGGCGGCGTCCACGTCCCCGTCGGTCGCGTCGAGCCGGCCCATGCGGACGTTCTCCCGGACGGTGGTGTCGAACAGGAAGCCGTCCTGGGGGACCATGCGGATGGCGCCGAGGCGTGCCTGCGGATCGACCTCGCGCAGATCGACCCCGCCGAGCAGGATCCGTCCCGCGGTCGGATCGATCAGGCGGCAGAGCAGCTTCGCGAACGTCGTCTTCCCCGAGCCGGTCTCGCCGACCACCGCGACCGAGGTGCCGGCGGGGATGGCGACGTCCACGTCGCGCAGCACGGGGCGACCGTCGCGGTAGGCGAAGTCGACGTGCTCGACGCGGATGTCGAGCGAGCCGGAGGGGAGCGGCCGGCCGGCCCCCGGCACGGGCTCCACCACCTCGATCGGAAGGTCGAGGACGGCGAGGACCTTGCGCCAACCGGCGATGGCGCTCTGGGTCATGTCGAGGACCTCGGTGATCTCCGAGATCGGTGCGAGCACGAGGTTGACGAGGAACAGGAAGGCGACGAGGCGACCCGGAGCCAGGCCCCAGCCGGGCCCGTACCACGCACCGAGGCCGGCCACCGCGGCCAACGCGAAGGCTCCGAAGACGTCGGACAGCGGGAAGATCGACGCCTGGAACTTGTTGGCGTGCATCCGTGCCCGGTACTCCCGCTCCACCACCCGATCGAGGCGGGTCCGGGCCCGCCGCGTGAGGCCGTAGGCGCGCACGAGCGGTGCGGCGCTGATGGTCTCGGAGAACTCGGCCAGGGCGTCGCCGACACGGTTGCGCAGCTCGTCGTACGCCCGGAGCTGGCGTGACTGGATGGCCTTGAGCGCCAGCGCGAGGGGCACGAACACGACCAGCACCACGAGCGTGAGCTGCCACGAGTAGACGAACATCACCACGATGACCCCGACCACCACGGAGGCGTTCACGGCCCACGCGATGGCGCCCCACTCGGCGAAGCGGGCGAGCGTCTCGATGTCGCTCGTGACGCGCGAGACCAGCACACCGCGGCGCGACTCCGTGTGGTCCGCGATGGCGAGGGCGTGGAGGTGCTCGAACACCTTGACGCGCAGGCCGTACAGGGCGTCCTCGGTGGCGCGCACCAGCCGGCGGTAGGTGGCCACGCCGACGAGGTACAGCGCCAGCGACAGGGCGGCGGTGGCGACGCAGGCGGCGAGGATGAAGCCTCCGCGGAACCCCGAACGGCCGAGGATCCCCCGGTCGAGGGTCTGCTGCACGAGGATGGGGATGGCCAGGCGCCCCAGCGCGCCGGCCATCGCCATGGCGACGGTGAAGGCGATCCCTCGCCGCAGCTCGGGCGTGACGGCGAGGCCGCGGCGCAGCACGGCGAGCGCGCCGGCGCCGGCCAGGGTCCCGGTCACCGGCAGGTCGCCGGCTGCCGCGCCGGTGAGATCGGCCTCGAGCTCCGCCGCCGGGCGCTCGGGATGCTGGGTGGGCAGCTCGGTGGAGACATGCGGTGTCACGGCATGGCCTCGCGGTGGGCCCGGTGCGCGGAGGCCGGCGTGGCCGCGATGCGGCGCCCGTCGGCGGAGGCGAGCGCGTCCTCGTCCGGCCGCTCGTCGTCGTCCTCGGTCGGTTCCTCGGCGGCCCGCTGCTCGTAGGCGCGCACGAGCGCCTCGTAGGCGGGCACCCGCGCCAGCAGGTCGGCATGGGTCCCCGTGGCCGAGATGCGGCCACCGTCGAGGAGCAGGACCCGGTCGGCCAGCGCGATGGTGGCCACGCGGTGGGCGACCACCACGCAGGTGGTGTCGAGCCCGGTTCGCAGGGCGTGCAGGATCTCCTGCTCGATGCGCGGGTCGACCGCGGACGTGGCGTCGTCGAGGATCAGCAGCCGGGGGCGGCGGGCCAGTGCCCGCGCCAGCGCGATCCGCTGGCGCTGGCCGCCCGACAGCGTCACCCCGCGCTCGCCGACCACCGTGTCGAGTCCCGCGGGTAGGCGCTCGATGAAGCGCTCGGCCCGAGCGGTGCGCACGGCGCGCCGGAGCTCGTCGTCGCCGACCGGCTCCCCGAACGTCAGGTTCTCGCGCAGCGTGTCGGCGAACAGGAACGTCTCCTGGAACACGAGGGCGGTGGCGGCGGCGACGGAGGCCGGGTCGGCCGTGCGCAGGTCGACCCCGCCGAGCCGGACGGTGCCGTCCGACGGGTCGTCGAGGCGCACCAGCAGGTCGCACAGCGTGCTCTTCCCCGAGCCCGTCGAGCCGACGAGCGCCACCACCTCGCCCGGCGCCACATCGACCGTCAGGTCGTCAAGCACCGGAGCCCCCGGCTCGTAGCCGAACCGCACGTGTTCGACCTGGACGCTCAGCGGGGCGTCAGGCAACGCAGCCGCGCGCTGCCGGTCGGGCTGCGGCGCGGGCTCGGTGGCCAGTACGCCGTCGAGGCGCTCGGCGGACACGACGGCCCGGGGCAGCTCCTCGAGCACGAACCCGGCGACCCTGACGGGCACCGCGAGGACGCCGAACAGCGCCATGGCCTCCACGAGCGCGCCGGTCGACACCGCGCCGGACGACACCCTCCACGATCCGATGCCGAGCACCGCGATGGTCCCGAGGTTCGGGATGAGGTCGAACATCGGCTCGAACATGGCGCGCAGCTGGCCCGTGCGGAGCCGCTCGCGGCGCAGGCGGTCGGCCGCGCCGGCGAGCCGCGCCGACTCGCGGTCGCCGAGGCCCAGCGTCTTCACCGCCAGCACGCCGTCGAACGATTCGTGGGTCACGGCCGCGACGTCGCCGAAGCGGGCCTGCACCAGCTCGGCCGGGCGCTCGACCCGATCGGCGTAGACGCGGTTGAGGACCGCCAGCGCGGGGAACACCGCGGCGGCCACGAGGGCGAGCACCGGGTCCACGATCAACAGCCGTGCGAACGCGACCACGGCGATCAGCAGCGCGCTGGTGCCGAACGGCACCGGGTTGAGCGCGTCCGTCGCCGCTTCGACGTCGTTGTCGACGTGGGCCATCAGCTCGCCCGTGGGCCTGGAACGGTGGAAGGCAACGGGAGCGCGGAGGTACACGCCCGTCAGCCACTGCCGCCACGACCGCTGCATGCGGGCCGCGGCCATGCCGGCGAACCACCGCCGCCCGATGACCCCGAGCGCCCGCAGCGTGGCGACGGCCAGGATGGCGACGGCGGCACCGGTGATCGCCCGCCCTGTCGTGTGCCGCTCGCGGAAGGCCGGCACGATCAGCGTGTCGGTGACGCGCCCGAGCACGATGGTCGACGCCACCGACATGAGGGCGAAGACCCCCGACCCGAGCATCGCCAGCGTGAACGGCAGCGGGTGCTCTCGGACGCTGCGGCCGATGAGCCGCAGGCCCCGGCGGGTGATGCCCGCCCCGCTCCGCCCGGAGCGCCCGGACGATCGGTGCGTGGGGACCGGGCCGCCAGGCCCCGCGACAGGCGCCACCGGGGCGCTCGGGTCGCCGGCGCGGACGCGGCCTGCCGTTCCGATCTGCTCGTCGCCTGCCGTCCCTGTCACAACCGGTTCAACCTAGGGCCGCCCGCGGCCCGCACGGCCCGGTTTACGATCGGCGGCTGACCGAAGGAGCGCGGTTGCCGACGACGCCGACCGACCGAGATCGCGACGAGGGGGAACCGGCGCCGGACGGTGCGCCGGGTCGGGCCGGTGCGCCCCCCGACACCGCCGGTGCAGCCGGTGCGGCGCAGCCGCGCGCATCCGCGGACGCGGCCGGCGGGCGCGACGGCGGGCGCGACGGCGGCGTCGAGATCGCCGTGCGCGAGGCCGCCCGTCGAGCCGGTCTCGCACCGGAGGTGCTCGGCGCGTTCGCGCTGGCCGTGCTGCGCCGGGCCGAGCCGGCGTCCGACCGCGCCGCGCCGCTGGTCGCCGACGCCGTGATCGACGCGTTCCGCTTCGCCGACGCCCGGCGCGCCGGCGAAGGCGGCGAGGAGGTGGCCGCCCGGATCTGCGGTTCGGGAGCGGTGGCCCTCGACGGTCAGCGGGCGACCGGGACGATGATCGACATCGCCTGCGAGGACCGGCCCTTCATCGTCTCGTCGCTGACCGAAGAGCTCCATCGCCTTCGCCTGCGGGTCGCCCGCCTGGTGCGGGCCTCGTACGGCGCCGTGCGCGCCGGCACCGGGCACCTCGTGGAGGTCCGGCCCGCCCGAGGCGCGGATCGCATCGAGAGCTTCGTGCAGATCGAGCTGGAGCGGCGGCTCGACGCGCGGCGGGCCGAAGACGTGCTGGGTCACGTGCGACGTGTGCTCGGCCAGGTGTTCGTCGCCACCGGGGACCACGACGCCATGCGCAACCTGGTGGGGGAGGCGGTCCGCACGACGCGTGCCTACGCCGCCGAGCGCTTCCCGCCCGACGAGGTGGCCGAGGCGCTCGCGCTCGCCGATTGGCTGCTCGACGGCAACGCGGTCCTCCTCGGCACCTGCCGCTTTCCCGTGGTCGAGGGGCGGCCGGGCCCGGCTACGCCCGAGTCACGCCTCGGGATCCTGCGCGACCCCGGCGCACCGGGCGCCCTGGTGGAGCCCCCCGGAGCGGTGGGCGGCCAGGTCTTCGACGTCTCGCCCACTCCGGTCATCAGCTCGGTGCACCGGCAGGTGCCGGTGCAACGATTCGACGTCGCGCTGGTCGGCCGTGGCGGCGGCGTGGAGGCGATCGGACGCCTGGTCGGTGTCTTCTCCCGGCGGGCCGAGCTGGCACCCGTCCAGGCCATACCGCTGCTGCGCTGGAAGCTCGAGCGGCTCCTCGAGCTCGAGGACGCCGTCTCGGGTTCCTTCGACGAGCAGGCGGTCGTCGGGCTGTTCCAGGCCCTGCCCCGCGATCAGCTGTTCCCGGGCAGCGTCGAGGAGCTCCACCGGACGGTGCGCCGCCTGCTCAGCGACGAGCGGGACCACCGCGTCCGCGTCCTGCTCGCACCCGAGCCGGGGGCCGGTGCGGTGTCGGTGCTCATCACCATGCCGAGCGAGCTGTACACGCGCACCCTGCGCGAGCGCGTCGAGGCGTTCCTGCTCGCGCAGCTCGACGGCGAGCGCGTCGAGGTCGAGCTGTCGATGGGTGCAGCGGCCGACACCGTGGCCCGGTTCCTCGTGCACCTACCGAGCGGTGTCGAGCCCCCTGACTCGTTGGACGCGCTGGCGCGCGAGGTGCGCCTGCTGTGCCGCACCTGGGAGCAGCGGCTGGCCGGCGCCCTCGAGCGCTCGGCCGGCGAGCGCGCCGGGCGGCTCTCGGCCACCTGGGCCGGCCGCTTCCCGCAGGCCTACCAGGACGGGGTCGACCCCGAGGAGGCGGCGCGCGACGTCGTCGACCTCGACGCGGTGACGACCGGAGCAGACGGCGACGAGGACGCGGCCCGCGCCGGCGAGCGCGACGCCGGGGCGCACAGCCGGCTCCGCTTCCGCCTCGGCGCCGCTCCCGGAGGGGACGGGGCCGGTCGCCTGACCGTCGCCTCGGACCGGCCGGTCGCGCTCTCGCGGTTCCTGCCCATCCTGGAGAGCCTCGGGCTGTGGGTCGACGACGAGCAGCACTGGATCGTGGGCGACCCCGACGAGGACGTATGCGGTCACCTGCACCGCTTCTCCGTGCGCGACGCGGGTGGCGGGGTGCTCGACGTGGAAGCCGACGCCGGCCGCCTGGCCGAGGCATCGCTCGCGCTGTGGCGCGGCGACGCAGACATCGACCGGTTGAACCGGCTGGTGCTGCGCGCCGGCCTCGGCTGGCGCGACGTCGCCGTCCTGCGGGCCTACCGGCGCTACCGAGCGCAGATCGACGCCCGCTACAACGAGGGCTACGTCGACGACGTCCTCGTCGAGCACGCCGACATCGCGGCGCTGATCGTCGAGCTCTTCCACGCCCGGAACGACCCGCACAGCGACATCCGCTCTCGAGTGGAGGTGCTGGCCGCCGAGGTGTTCGAGGCCTGCGATCGGCTGCAGCGCCTCGACCACGACCGGATCCTGCGCGGCATGGCCGGCACGGTCGAGGCCACCGTGCGCACCAACCACCGCCTCCGCCCCGACGGACCGCTCGTGCTGAAGCTCGACTCCCGGCGCGTGCCCGACGCACCGGCGCCGGTGCCGTTCCGCGAGATCTTCGTCCACGGCGCGGCGGTCGAAGGCGTGCACCTGCGCTTCGGGCCGGTCGCCCGTGGGGGGATCCGCGCCAGTGATCGCCCCCAGGATCTGCGCACCGAGGTGCTCGACCTCGCCCGCACGCAGGTGTTGAAGAACGCCATGATCGTGCCCACGGGCGCGAAGGGCGGCTTCGTCCGGCGGGGCCCGCTGGCCACCGCCGAGGACCGGGCCGGTGCGGTGCGCACGGCCTACGCCCAGTTCGTCGGTGGGTTGCTCGACGTCACCGACGACCTGACGCCGAGTGGGGTGAGGGCGGTGCCGGGCCGGTGGGACGGAGACGACCCGTACCTCGTGGTGGCCGCCGACAAGGGGACGGCTTCGTTGTCCGACCTCGCCAACGAGATCGCCATGGACCGCGGCTTCTGGCTCGGCGACGCATTCGCGTCCGGTGGATCCAACGGCTATGACCACAAGGCCCTGGGCATCACCGCCCGGGGCGCCTGGGTGCAGGTGAGCCGTCACTTCCGGGAGCTCGGCGTCGACGTCGGCACGGAGCCGTTCACGGTGGCCGGCGTCGGTGACATGTCGGGCGACGTCTTCGGCAACGGGATGCTCCGCTCCGACCGCATCGTGCTGGTCGCCGCCTTCGACCACCGCGACGTGTTCGTCGATCCCGATCCGGACCCGGCGCGCTCGTTCGCCGAGCGCGCTCGGCTGTTCGCGATGCCTACGTCGAGCTGGCAGGACTACGACCGCTCGCTCTTGTCCGAGGGTGGCGCGGTGTTCAGCCGCACCGCCAAGCAGGTGGGCCTGAGTCGCCAGGTGCGCGACCTGCTGCGGATCGACGCCGCCACCCTGACCCCGGCCGAGCTGATCTCCGCCATCCTGCGGGCGCCGGTCGACCTGCTGTACCTCGGTGGCATCGGCACCTACGTCCGGGCCAGCACCGAGGACGACGCCCGCATCGACGACCGGGCCAACGCCGAGGTGCGCGTGCCCGCCTCGTTGCTGCGCGCCCGTGTCGTGGCCGAGGGCGCCAACCTCGGGTTCACGCAGCGGGCGCGCATCGAATACGCGCGGCGGGGCGGGCGGATCAACACCGACGCGGTCGACAACGCCGCGGGCGTGGACTGCTCGGATCGTGAGGTGAACCTGAAGATCCTCCTCGACCTCGCCGTCGTCGACGGTCGCATCGACGTGAACGAGCGCAACCGCCTCCTCGGCGACCACGCCGACGAGGTCGTCGACGCCGTCCTCACCGACTGCGCGGACCAGGGCGACGGCCTCACCCGCGCCCGGGACGACTCGGCCACCGACCTCGACGCCTACGAGGCCGTCCAGCTCGCCTTGGTGACCGCGGGTCTCCTCGCCCCGGTGATCGAGGCCCTGCCGAGCGCAGCGGAGTACGCCGCCAGGCGCGAGGCCGGTGCGGGTCTCACCCGCCCGGAGCTGGCGGTGCTGCTTGCGGGGGTGAAGCGCCAGGTGAAGGAGGCGCTGCTGGCCTCGGACCTGCCCGACGATCCGGCGGCGCGCTCGGCTCTCGTGGCCTACTTCCCGGGCCCGCTGGCGGAGCGGTTCGACGACCTCCTCGACCGCCACCGCCTGCGCCGCGAGCTCATCGCCTCCGAGATCGCCAACGACCTCGTCGACCACCTCGGCATCACCGCCGCCTTCCGCCTGCTCGACGAGAGCGGGGGAACGCCCGTCGACGTGGCCGCGGCCTACTGGGTCGCACGGTCGGTCGTGGACGGACCTCGCTGGTGGGCGCTGCTCTCGCGACACGGCGGTGGCGCCGTCGCCTCGCCCGATGCCGGCGCCGACGGTCCCACCGGCGCCGAGGTGGTCGGCCGGTTGCTCGAAGCCGTCACGCGCCACGAGCTGAGCCTGCGTCGCCGCGCCCCCGCGGGAGGACACGACCTCGCGGCGCGCATCGCCGAGGACCACCCGGCGTTCGAGGCGTTGCTCGGGACGGCGCGCCAGCGCGAGCGGCCGGACCGGGCCAGCGCCCGGGTGCGGCTCGCCGAGCAGCTCGTCGCCACCGGCCTGCCGCCTGGCGTCGCCGACCAGCTCGCCCTCCTCGACTCGCTCCACGTCGTGCCCGACGTGGCCGCGCTGGCTCGCGACGCCGGATGGCCGCCCGACGAGGTGCTGGCCGCGTTCGGCGAGCTGTCCGACCGGCTCGGGGTCGACCGCCTCGTCGAGCGGACCGACGCGTTGCCGGCGGCAGGAGCGTGGGGACGGGCGGCCCGGCGCGGCCTGGTGGACGACCTGCGGGAGAGCCGGCGGCTGGCCACACGACAGGCGCTGGCTGGTGCCGCCCGGGGAGCCCAGGACCGAGCGGCCGGCGGGGGCAGTGCGGCCGGCACGGCCGATGCGAACGGCGCGGGCGGCGCGGGCGGCGCGGGCGGCACGGACGAGGCCCCGACGCCCGCGACCGACGGGTTCGCGGCTGCGCAGCGCTGGCTGGACGCGCGCGCGGATCGCGTGCGCGCGATCGACGACCTGCGGCGCCGCGCCGAGTCGGAGCGCACCTCGCAGCTCGAGGCGCTCTCGGTCGCCGTGCGCGCCGTCAGGCGAGCGGTCGAAGCCGCCTGATCACCGGCAAGCGGCCAGCGCCTGCGCGTCCGCCCCCGTGACCGGCCGTCAGGCGAGGCCGACGGCCCGCAGCATGGTCGGAGGCACCGAGCCGTCGCCGGCGCGGATCATCGCCGCCCGCTCGACGTTGACGGCATCCCACTCGCGGCCGGGCCAGGTGTCCCACGGCCCCGGTGGCAGCGCGCCGGGATCACCGGCCGCGTCGACACACGCCCGGAGGTACGCGGCCTGGATGCGCAGATCCTCGGGTCCACCCACCGGCCCGTGGCCGGGAACGACGACCGGTGCGAGATCGGCGAGCGAGTCGAGGGTCGCGGCCCACGCCGCCGGGTGGCCATCGAAGGCGAGCGGCGTCACACCGAACCACGCGAGCGCACCGGCGAACAGGATGCCCTCGCCGACCACGAGCGCCACAAGGTTGCCGAGCGACTGGCCCGCGAGCGGCAGGCCGTACAGCGCCGGCGTCAGCTCGGCCGGTTCGACGACGAGGTGGCTGACCGTGCGAGTGGTGATCTCGTCGTCGATGTCGGCCGCCTCGGCGGGATAGAGCCGGCGGAGCACGTCGGGCTGCGGGGGCTGGTCCAGCCGGCCGCTGGTGACGCGCGTGCCGAACACCGCCGCCATCGGGAAGCGGGTGCTGCCGCCGGTGTACTCGAGATGGTCGCCGGTGAGCACGATCCGGCGGACGGGGAACCCCAAGGCCTCGACCGCTTCGGCGAAGGTGGCTCCCTGCGCCGGCGTGCACCCCGTGTCGATCACCGTGGCGCCGTCGGCGTCGAGCACCACGCCCGCGTTGGGCCGGCCCAACCGAGGCTCGTCGGCGATCCAGGCGTACACGCCCGTCGCGAGCGCGCGCAGCGAGGTCACGGGGCCGAGGGTATTGCGGCCCCGGCGCGCCGGTTCGCACCCGTGCGGATGCTGCGGGGGTGCCCCGTCCGGTCGGGTTCCGCCCACACGTCAGGTTCGGGGCGAAGGCGTGAACTCGACCTGGAGGTGCTTGATGCCGTTGATGAAGTTGGACCGCAGCCGCTCCGGCGGCGCGCTCACGTGGAGGTCCGGCAACCGCCGGAGCAGCTCGCGGAATGCGACGGTGATCTCGCGGCGGGCGAGGTGCGCCCCGAGGCAGAAGTGCGGGCCGGGTCCGCCGAAGCCGACGTGGTCGTTCGGCGTCCGGGTGATGTCGAACCGGTCGGGCTCGTCGAAGACCGTCTCGTCGCGGTTGGCCGAGCGGTACCAGAGCACGACCTTGTCGCCCTCGGAGAACTCGTGCCCGCCGATGTGCACGCCGTCGCGTGTCGCCGTGCGCCGGAAGTGGATCACGGGCGTGGAGCAGCGCACGATCTCCTCGACCGCGGTGGGGGCCAGCCCGTCGGGGTCGGCGGCCCAGCGGTCGCGCTGGTCGGGGTGCTCGCTGAGCAGGTGCACGCCGTGGGCGATGGCGTTGCGCGTCGTCTCGTTGCCCGCCACCACGAGCAGGATGAAGAACGAGCCGAGCTCCTCGGGCGAGAGCTTCTCGCCGTCGACCTCCGCGGTGACGAGCGCGCTGATGAGGTCGTCGCCGGGATCGCGCTGGCGGGCCTCTCCGAGCTCGCGGACGAGGCCGGCGAGCTCCTGGCCCGCGGTGATCGCGGCCGTCATGATCCCCGCGTCGGTCTGGTCGGGCACGTACTCGGGGTCGCCGAGGCCGAGGATCACGTTCGTCCGGTCGAAGATGGCCCGCTCCTCGGCCCGGGGGATCCCGAGGAGGTCGACGATGATCCGCAGCGGCAGCAGGGCGGCCACCTCGGTGACGAGGTCGCACGCGCCCCGTTCGGCCACGTCGTCGACGATGCCGGCCGCGATCGACTCGACGTCGCCGCGCATCGCGTCGAGCTGCCGCGGGGTGAAGCCGCGCGAGACGATGCGCCGCAGCCGCGCGTGGCGGGGGTCGTCCATGTTGATCATCGAGCCGAAGAACTCGTTGAACTCGGTCGGCATGTCCGGGATGTTCGTGCCGCGGCCGGAGCAGAACAGGTCGGGGTGGCGGCTGGCCTCGACGACGTCCGCGTGCCTCGTGAGGGACCAGAACCCGGGCCCCTGACCGAAGAGCTCGGACACCGGCTCCGGGAACCAGGCGATCGGGTCCTCGGCGCGCAGGCGGGCGAACGTCTCGTCCACCGTCCCGGGGCGTTCTGCCCAGGCGTCGAGGTTCGACAGGTCGAGCCGATCGGGCGGCAGCGTGGTCGCCATGCCCGGATGGTACGCCCGCCGGTCGGCTCGGTGTGCGGGCGCCGGCCGGGCGCGCCGCACGCCGTACTCAGCTCGGCGAGGGCACGTCCCCCGTGGCGTCGTCGGGCTCGAGCAGGAGAGCGGCCGAGTTCATGCAGTACCGCTCACCCGTGGGTTGCGGCCCGTCCGGGAAGAGGTGGCCGAGGTGGGCGCCGCACCGGGCGCAGGTGACCTCGGTGCGGACCATGCCGTGGGACCGGTCCTCGTGCCGCGCCACCTTGTTCTGGTCGAGCGCCGCGTAGAACGAGGGCCAGCCCGTACCGGAGTCGTACTTGGCGTCGGAGCGGAACAGCGGCTCGTGGCACACGACGCAGCGGTAGGTGCCGTCGGCGTGCGTGTCCCAGTACTCCCCGGTGAAGGCGGGCTCGGTGCCCGCCCGTTGGGTCACCTCGTACTGGAGCGGCGTCAGTCGCTCCGCGAGCTCCTTGTCGGTCGGGGCGGCGGGTTCGGCGCGGTCGGTCATGCCGTGCAGTGTGCCCCCGTGCCGCCGTCTCGGCACCGCTGCTCCACGACCGTGGGCGCACCGTGCCGCCGTGGCCGGCGGATTGAGAAGCCATCTTGACCCGGACGTACCCTGCGGTCATGTCCGCCGCCTACGCGCCGCCGCTCCGGGACATCCGCTTCGTCCTCGAGCACCTCGTCGACCTGTCGGGCCTGTCGAAGCTGGAGCCGTTCCGGCACGCCGATCCCGACACCGTCCAGGGCGCGCTGGAGGAGTTCGGACGGTTGATGGCCGAGGTGTGGGCGCCGACGAACCAGATCGGCGACGTCGAGGGCTCGCAGCTGGTCGACGGTGGCGTGCGCACGCCTGCGGTGTTCAAGCCCGCCTACCGCCAGTACGTCGACGCCGGCTGGCCGGCGGTGGCCTTCGCCCCGGAGTACGGCGGCGGCGGCTTTCCGTGGCTGGTGGGCGCGGTCCTCCAGGAGATGCTGAACAGCGCCAACATGGCCCTGGCCATGGCGCCGATGCTCACCCACGGCGCCATCGACGCCCTCGCGCTCCACGGCAGCGAAGCCCAGCGCGAGGTCTACCTGCGGCGCATGGTCAGCGGTGAGTGGACCGGCACCATGAACCTCACCGAGCCCGAGGCCGGCTCCGACGTGGGCGCCCTGCGCACCCGCGCCGTCCCGCAACCCGACGGAACGTTCCGCATCACCGGCCAGAAGATCTTCATCACCTTCGGCGACCACGACCTGACGGCGAACGTCGTGCACCTCGTCCTGGCCCGCACCCCCGGTGCGCCTCCCGGGACGAAGGGCATCTCGTGCTTCATCGTGCCGAAGTTCCTCGTCGAGCCCGACGGCACCCTCGGCGCCCGCAACGACGTCGAGGTCGTCTCGCTCGAGCACAAGCTGGGCATCAAGGCCAGCCCCACCTGCGTGCTGGCCTTCGGGGATGGCGGCGAAGGAGCGGTCGGCGAGCTCATCGGCGAGGAGCACGCGGGCATGCGGTACATGTTCACGATGATGAACAACGCCCGCCTCGGCGTTGGGATCCAGGCGCTCGGCCTGGCCGAGCGGGCCTACCAGGCGGCCATCGCGTACGCCCGCGAACGGCGCCAGGGCCGCGCGCCCGGCGCGCCGGCCGGCCACACGAGCCCGATCGTCGAGCACCCCGACGTCCGCCGCAACCTGCTGACCATGAAGGCCACGACCGAGGCGATGCGAGCGATGTGCCTGCTCCAGGCCGAGCAGATCGACCTGGCCCGGCACCTCCCGGACGGGACGGCTCGCACCGCCGCCCGCGAGCTGGCCGACCTGTTGACCCCGATGACCAAGTCCTGGTGCACCGACATGGCGGAGACGGTCACGTCGATCGGCGTCCAGGTGCACGGGGGGATGGGCTACATCGAAGAGACCGGCGTGGCCCAGCACTACCGGGACGCCAAGATCACCCAGATCTACGAAGGCACCAACGGCATCCAGGCCCAGGACCTGATCGGCCGGAAGGTTCCCGTGCGGGGCGGGGCGGTGGTGGCCGAGCTCGCCGCCCGGATGCGGGCCACCGTCGAAGAGCTGTCGGGCGCGGGGGAGCCGCTGGCGGGTGTGCATCGCGAGCTGGGCCTGGCGCTCGACACGCTCGACGCGGCGACCGCGTGGCTGATGGAGCGGGGTCTGGCCGATCCGGTCGAGGCGCTCGGCGCGGCGACGCCGTACCAGCGCCTGTTCGCCACGACGGTCGCCGGCTGGCTCATGGCCCGGGCCGCGCTGGCCGCACGTCGCCTGCAGGCCTCGGGCGGGGGAGACCTCGGCGCAGAGTTCGCCGACGCCAAGCTCGTCACCGCGCGCTTCTTCGTCGAGCAGCTCCTGCCTTCGGTGCACGGGCTGCTCGCCGCAGTCCGCGCCGGCGCGGCAGACCTCATGGCCCTCACCCCCGGGCAGCTGGCGCTGCGCTGACCGGGCCCGCGCCGCTGGCGCTCCGTGCTGGCTCGGCCCGATGGCGGTCCGGCTTGAGCGGCGCCGGCGGTCAGCGCGCGACGGGCACCGCGGTCCCGTTGAGGACGTCGAGGTGCGACGTGCCGCGCAGCATGGCGACCATCCGGTGCCACGGGTGGGCGGGATGCAGGCTGGCCAGAGGCCGCTTGGGCGGGTGGGCGACGAGCTCCTGCACGTCCCACGCCAAGGCGTACAGGCGCACCCGGGCGAACTGGCCGGGGCGGTCGTAGATCTCCGGGTAGGCCTCGGCGAGCCAGTACGGCACGTCGAGGTAGTCCCCGGGTTTCGTGACGTCCTCGTACTCCTTCGGGACGTGGAGCTGCGGGTAGGCGGCGAAGCGCAGCAGCACGTCGAGATCGAGGTCCGACGGCGCCGCCCGGCTCCACTCGAAGTCGATCACGGCGGTGACCCGCCGCTCGCTCATGTCCCACAGGACGTTCTCGAAGGTGAGGTCGCCGTGGATCAGGGTCGTGGCCACGAAGGGCGTGAGGCTCGGGGCGAGGTCGAGCACGAGGCCCCGGACGTCCTCGATCACCGAGGCGTCCACGTGCGGCAGGTCGCGTGCCTGCTCGACGGCCACCAGCAGGCGGCCGACGGCTTCGGCGCCGGTGCCGGCGGCGTCGAGCAGCTGCGGAGTGGAGTGCAGCGGGGCGGACTCGGGCGCCTCGGTCGCGTGCAGGAGGCGGAGGCGCGCGGCGAGCTGGTCGATCGCCGAGCGCCGCTCGTCCTCGGTCATCCCGGGCCAGCACCGGCTCAGCGGCCGGCCGGGGACGCGCCGCAGGATCAGCCAGTCAGAACCGAGGTCCCCGCCCTGGGCGACCACTTCGGGGTATCCGATGCCCGCGGGCAGGGCGGCGGCGATGATGGCCTCGCGGCGCAGCCGCTGGTCGGCCCGGAGGTTGATCCGCACGACCAGCTCGGGCGTCAGCCAGACCTCGTTGGTGACGCTGCTGACCGCCTCGAGGCGCACGTGCGAAGGCACGCCGGCGGCGTCGAGAGCCCGCCGGGCGCGGATGAGCGCCAGCGCGTTGGACGCGTTCGACGTCACGGGCCCCCGCCCTCGGACAGCTCTGTCACTTCTCCTTCATCGGCCGATCGGAGAGCCGGTTGAGACGGAAGGCTCGGAGCACCTCCTCCCCGAGCGCCGGCCACGCCTGCCGCGCCCACGGCCCGAAGGGCCGGTCGGTGAGCACGGCGCACGCGACCCGGGCGGCCGGGTCGACCCACAGGAAGGTGCCGGACTGCCCGAAATGGCCGAACGTGCGCGGATCAGCGGAGGGAGCCGTCCAGTGCGGATCCTTGCCGTCCCGGATCTCGAAGCCGAGGCCCCAGTCGCACGGGGACTGGCGCCCGAACCCGGGCAGCACCCCGTCGAGTCCCGGGAGCTGCACGGACGTCGCCTCGGTCAGCGTCTCGGCCGCGACCACCCCTGGGGCCAGCAGCTCGGCGGCCAGCCGACCCAGGTCGCTCGCCGTGCTGGTCGCCCCGGACGCCGGTGACCCGTCGAGGGTCGTTGCCTCCATGCCGAGCGGGGCGAGCACCGCCTCGCGCAGGTACGCGGCGAACCCGAGCGACGTGGCCCGCTCGACGTGGGCGGCCACGACCTCGAAGCCCGCGTTGGAGTAGATGCGGCGGCGTCCGGGTCGGGTGAGCACGGCCCCGTCGGGACCGAGGCCCGACGCGTGGGCCAGCAGGTGGCGCACCGTCGAGCCGGCCGGGCCGGCCGGGCCGTCGAGGGCGATCGAGCCCTCCTCGACGGCGACGAGGACCGCGAGCGCGCTGAGCAGCTTGGTGACCGACGCGAGCGGGAACCGGCGCTTGAGATCACCCCACTGGGCGGCGACGCGGACCGTGTCGCCCTCGGCGCGGCTCGCCGTGTCGCCCTCGGCTTGGTCCGCCGTCGTGAGCACCACGGCCGCCGCGGCATCGACCCGCCACTGGTCGATGGCCACCAGCGGCGATGCCACCTAGCCGTCCCAGAGCGTCGACGGCGAGCCGGCCGACCCGCCGAGCACCACGTCGGCCGGGCGGCGCTTGTCGATGTGGCCGATGAGGCCCGAGTAGATGTCGAAGCCGCACAGCTGCTGGAGCCTGGGCGAGAACCGGGCGACGCGCTCGAGCGGGATGCCGAGCTGCTGGTTCTCCTGCTGGCGGATGTAGCCCGCGCAGTAGTTCATGGCCAGGCCGGTCCGCCGCGCGCCACTGCGGTTGGCGCCCCCTCCGTGCCAGAGGGATCCGTGCCAGATCAGCACCGAGCCCCGCGGCATCTCGGCCGCGATCGAGTCGTACGTGCCGCCGTACTCGGGGCTGTGGTCCGCGAGGTGCGAGCGGGGGATGAGCCGGGTGGCGCCGTTGCGCTCGGTGAAGTCGGTGAGGGCCCACATGCTGTTGCAGACGGTGGGCGGGTGCGGCTTCGGGATGGGGATCAGCTGGTCATCGGCGTGGATCGGCTGCGCCACCTCGCCGGGGTCGATGGCGATCGACGAGAGCGACGACACGAGGCAGCCGGTGTCGAGCACGCGCTCCACGATCGGCAGCACGGCGTTGTGCACCGGCACTCCTTCGAACACCTCGCCGCGGGCCAGCAGGTTGTAGATCCGCACCGTGTGATGGCCCTCGAACGAGTTCCCGGCGGGCTCGGCGCCGAGGTCGCGCTCGAGCCGTTCGAGCGTCTCGGTCAGCTCGTCCAGCAGTTCGCGCTCGATGGCGTCCGCGACGATCGTGTAGCCCTGCTCGGCCACGGCCGCGGCGTGCGCGTCGGCACGGGCCCGGTCCTCGCCGGTGGGGATGCTCGTCGGCATGGGCGCCGAGCGTAGGTCGCACGCGAGGCTTGGCCGAGTGGGTGGTCCGCCGCGGTTCGCCGCCGATGTCGCCCGGGTCCTGGAGGCGCTCGAACCCGGGCACCTCGTCACGTACGGCGAGGTGGCGGTCGAGGCGGGCTGGCCGGGCCGGGCACGCGCCGTAGGGCGCCTCCTGGCCGACGACGACGGGCGCTGGCCGTGGTGGCGGGTCGTCACCGCCAGCGGGCGCCTCGTGCCCGGGCTCGAGGCCGAGCAGGCGCAGCGGCTGCGGTCCGAGGGCGTGGAGGTCGACGAGGCCGCCGGACGGGTTCGTCGGCCGCGACGGTCCGTGCTCCGCAAGCCCGGCCCCGGTGCCATGCTGGCGCCTCACCGCACCGGAGGTCACCCGTGACGATCTACGACCATGACGTCGCCACCCTCGACGGCCAGCAGGCCGACCTGCACCAGCACCAGGACCGTCTCGCCCTCGTCGTCAACGTCGCCTCGAAGTGTGGGCTGACCCCGCAGTACGAGGGCCTCGAGAAGCTGCACGAGCGCTACGCCGACCGGGGCTTCACCGTGCTCGGGTTCCCCTGCAACCAGTTCGGCGCCCAGGAGCCCGGTTCCGCCGAGGAGATCCAGGCGTTCTGCTCCACGACCTACGGCGTGACCTTTCCCATGTACGAAAAGCTCGACGTCAACGGCGACGACCGCCACCCCCTCTACGCCGATCTCGTCGAGGTGCCCGACGCCGAGGGGTACACGGGCGACATCCGCTGGAACTTCGAGAAGTTCCTCGTCGCACCGGGGGGAGACGTGGTGGCGCGCTTCTCGCCCCTGGTCGAGCCCGACGCGCCCGAGGTGGTCGCGGCCATCGAGGCGAACCTCCCGGCCTAGCCACGGCCTAGCCACGGACTAGCCATGGCCTAGCCGCCCTCGGGAGAGCCGGGTCGCCCCGGCGCGCGGCCGTGCCCGGGGATGCGGGGATCGTCCCCTCCGGGCCCGTAGCCTGGGGGGATCATGACAACAGACTTCGCCGCCCTCGGGGTCGAGGGCGATCTCGTGGCCGCGCTGGCTTCGCGCGGCATCGACGCTCCGTTTCCGATCCAGTCACTCACGATCCCCGATGCCCTTGCCGGCCGCGACGTGTGCGGCAAGGCCAAGACCGGCTCCGGCAAGACGCTCGCGTTCGGCCTGCCGACGCTGCAGACGGTGGCCAGAGCCGGGTCGAAGCGGCCCCGTGCGCTCGTGCTCGTGCCGACCCGGGAGCTGGCGGTGCAGGTCACCGAGGAGCTGGCCCCGCTGGCCGAGTCCCGGGGCGTGCGCGTCCTCGCCGTCTACGGAGGCGCGAACCTCGAGGCCCAGGCGAAGTACCTGGCCGCCGGCATCGAGGTGGTGGTGGCCACGCCGGGTCGCCTGATCGACCTCGTCGAGCGGGGCGCCGTCACCCTGGCCGACGTCGACATCGTCGTGGTCGACGAAGCCGACCGCATGGCCGACATGGGCTTCCTGCCGCAGGTCGAGTGGCTGCTGCGCCACATCGAGAACGGCCACCAGACCCTGCTGTTCTCGGCCACCCTCGACGGAGTCGTGCAGGGCCTGGTCGACCGCTACCAGCACGACCCCGTGCGCCACGAGGTGGCGACCCGCCAGGTCACGGTCGAGTCCATGGTGCACCACTTCCTGCTGGTGCACGAGATGGACAAGGTCCGCGTCGCGGCCCGGATCGCGAAGGCGCACGGCCGCACCCTGTTGTTCAGCCGCACCAAGCGGGGCGCCGACCATCTCGCCCGCGACCTCGTTCAGGAAGGGGTCGGCGCGTCAGCCATCCACGGCGACCTCCGCCAGGCGGTCCGCGAGCAGGCCCTCGCCGACTTCTCCTCGGGGAAGCGCCCCGTGCTCGTGGCCACCGACGTCGCGGCCCGCGGCATCCACGTGGACGACATCGACGTGGTCGTGCACTTCGACCCACCCGAGGACCACAAGGGATACCTGCACCGGTCCGGGCGCACCGCGCGCGCCGGGGTGGAAGGCATCGTCGTGACGCTGGTGCTGTGGAACCAGGAGCTCGAGGTGCGCCGGCTGCAGAAGCGCATCGGCCGCGTGCAGCCCATCGTCGAGGTGTTCTCGAACGATCCCCGCCTCGGCGATCTCGCCGGCTGGGACCCCTCGGCCGAGCTGCCCGCCACCGCCGCCTTCTGATCTGAGTGCAGGAAGCGGCGCGCCGTCGCCGCTCCCGCGCTCAGAAGCGAGGGGCCCGCGTCACCGGCGGTTCTGAGCGCGAGAGAGGCCGCCCGGCGAACGGAACTGCACTCAGAAATGCCGGAGCGGGGTGGCCGGCGGTTCTGAGCGCGCTGGACGCCGCCCGGCGAACGGAACTGCACTCAGATCCGACCGCCCGAGCGCGGCACTCAGCGCGAGCGAGTGGCGCCTACGGTCGGGGTCGGTGAGGGGCGACGGCGGTGACGCGGCCGCGGTGGCCGCCTGGCGGGCATGGCGCACCGGCCTGCGGCGCGCCGCCGGCGTCGAGCCGAGCACCGGGTCGGGTGCCGGGTCGGATTCAAAGTCGGGTGCCGGGTCGGATTCAAAGTCTGGTGCCGGGTCGGGTTCAAAGTCTGGTGCCGGGTCTGGTGCCGGGTCGGCCAGCCCGCTTCCGGTCGAGCGGCGCGCCGGCGCGCTGGCGGGAGTGGTGCGGGGCCTGGCCGACTCGACGGGTTGGCCCGCCCCCGCCTGGCTGCGGGCCTGGGCGGCCGAACCGATCGCCGTGCCGGCCGTGCCCGCCGGCCTGGCCGGTGCCGATCTCCTCGGCCGGTCACACGAGGCGCTGCTGGACGGGGCGCTCCGGCGAGCTGCTGGCGCCCACTACACGCCCGCACCGGTGGCCGCTGGCCTCGTACGGTTCGCCGGGGTCGCACGGATCGCACGGATCGCACAGGTCGCCGTCCGGGCCGCGCCGGGCCGCGCCGGCCCTCGCGTGCTCGACCCGGCGGTGGGCGGCGGCGCGTTCCTCCTCGCCGCGGCGAGGGCGCTCACCGCGGCAGGTGTCGCACCGGGCCGCGCGACGGGTCTGCTCAAGGGGATCGACGTGGATCCGGTGGCCGCCGCGGCGGCCGAGGCGGCGCTGTGCTTCCACGCATGGTGCTCGGGCGCGAGCGACCGGTCGGTCCGCGCGCTCGGTGGTGCGATCGTCGTGGGCGACGGCCTCGACCCGACCGTCACGGCCACCCTCGGTCGGTTCGACGTGGTGCTCGGCAACCCACCCTTCGGCGGCCAGCTCGGTCGCGGGACGGTCCGCCCGCCCGCCGCCGCGGCTCGGTTGCGGGCCCGCTTCGGTGCGGCCTTGGGCGCGTACACCGACACCGCGGCGGTGTTCCTGCTGGCCGCGCTCGACACCGTCGGCGACGGCGGCACGGTCGCCCTCATCCAGCCCGAGTCGCTGCTCGCGTCCCGCGACGCGGCGGGTGTGCGCGCCGAGGTCCTCAGCCGCGGCCGGCTGCGGGGTCTGTGGGTGGCGGGCCGGGACCGGCCGTTCCCGGCGGCGGTGCGGGTCTGCGCTCCGGTCATCGATGTGGGCACGCGGACGAGCTCATCGGTCGATGTCGGTGAACGCGTCCCGCACAGCCGCGCGCCGGCCGTCGGTCCCTGGCGATCGCGGGCCCGGACCGCCACCGTGGCGCGCGCGGCCGGTGTGGATTTCTCGCCGCTCCCGCCCGCGCCGGCGCCGTCGGGAGCGCCCCCCCACGGTGAGGACGACGGTGGCGGCTGGGCGCGCCTGGCCCTCGCCGCGCACGGCACGCCGGAGGTGCGCATCGACGGCGGCCAGGACCATCCGCCGCCGCAACCCGCCCGCCGGCTGGCCGACGTCGCCTGCGTCGTGGCCGGCTTCCGCGAGGAGTACTACGGGCTCGTCGGAGCGGTGCGCGAGGCCACCGACGGGGAGCGGCGCGGCGTGGGGCCCGGCTCGCATGCGGCCGGCGCTGGGGCGCCTGCACCGCTCGTCACCTCGGGTGCGATCGAGCCGGGTGGGTGCACCTGGGGCCTGCGTCCCGTCCGCTTCGCGGGTGTCTCGTGGTCCGCACCGGTGGTCGACCCGGACCGGCTGGCGCACGGTCCGGCGCGGGCCGCGGCCTGGGTGGCGGCCCGGCACCGCCCGAAGGTCCTCGTCGCCACCCAGACCCGCGTCGTCGAGGCGGTCGTCGACGAGCGCGGGGCCTGGGTGCCCTCCGTCCCGGTGGTCTCCGTCGAGCCCCTCGCCACCGAGCGGGATGAGGCGGCCGCCATGGCGTGGCGCGCGGCCGCCGCGCTGCTGGCGCCACCGGTGTCGGCTTGGGCCCTGCAGGTCGCGGCCGGGTCCGCCCTGGCGGCCGACGCCATCAAGCTCGCCGCCCGCCAGGTCCGTCGCCTGCCCCTGCCGCCCGACGAGGAGGCGTGGGCGGACGGGACCGCTCTGCTGCGCTCGGCCGCGCCCGCGGCGCGCTTCGGCCACGTGATGTGCCGCGCCTACGGCCTGGACACCGGCGCCGCGCAGGAGGTGCTCGCCTGGTGGCTCGCTCGCCTGCCGTCGTGGTGCGCCGCGGGTCCGGGCTGAGCGGTGGGCTGCCGAGGGCCGGGTCGCGCGAGGCGATGGGGCGCAGGCCGGTCGGGCGGCACCCCGGCACGGCGGCACCCCGGCACGGCGGCACCCCGGCACGGCGGCACCCCGGCACGGCGGCTCCGCCGCGCGCCTCAGCCGCCGTTGGCGGCGACCGGGGGAGCGACCTCGCTACCGCGGCGGTCGAGGAGGGTCACCGGCGTGTCCGAGAGCGCCCGGCCGGTCCACGCGAACCACCTCACGCCCCTGCGCTCGCGGACCTTCACCCTCGTGGGTCGCCCGGGCGTCGGGAGGAGGACACAGGCGACGCCGTCGGGCACGGGTGCGAACACGAGCGTCCGCCCCGCGCTCAGCCGGAGGGTGGTCACCTCGTAGCCGCCCGAGCCGTAGCCGCACTGCCCGGCCTGGACCTTGCCCTGCACCAGCACGGTCAGGCACCGGGCGCCGTCGGGGTCGCGGTACGCCTCGAGGACGTATCCCGGGCCCCGCTCGGCGGTGAAGCGCGCGTTCGGGTTGGGGCGCAGCGAGGAGCCGACGAGGCCGCCGATCACCACCACGAGGACGAAGGCGACGGCCCACAGGATGCAGCCGCCCCAACCGCCGAGCGGCTGGCGTCTCGGCGCCGAGTCGCGCCGCAGCGCCGCGGCCGTGCCCGCTGCACCCGGAGGAGCCGAGTCGCCCGGCGAGCCCTGCGGAGCCGAGTCGCCCGGCGAGCCGGTCTCGCCCGCTGCGCCCTGCGGAGCCGAGTCGCCCGCTGCGCCCTGCGCGCCCGCGGCGCCGGGCCCACCTGCGTCGGGTGCGGGTTCGGATCCTCCGCCGTGCGGATCGGGCACGCTCGGAGCGTACCTGCGGGCCCGCCGCCGGCCCGGGCCCCGGCGGCAGGAAGGGCGAGAACGTTTGACACGCGGCGGGCTGGCCTGGTCGGATGAGCGCCGCATCAGGAGCGACCCGCGTGCGGGTCCGGCAACCTGGGACGGACACCCAAGGTGCTTTGCCCGCCTCGGCGGGGATGTGGCCGGTCGCATGACCGGCAACGACCTGTCCCAGCGGCCGGTGCCGCCGGAGGTGTCCTCCCCCAACGACAGGAGGACGGTGACGTGAGCGGCTCGGGACCAGCGGAGGCCGGTCGCCCCGCGCCCACCCAGCCCGCGCCCACCCAGGCTGCGCCCACCCAGGCTGCGCCCACCCAGGCTGCGCCCACCCAGCCCGCGCCCACCCAGGCCGCGCCCACCCAGGCCGCGCCCGCCCAGCCCGCGCCCGCGCCGGCACGCCTCGGGCCGGCGCCGTCGGCGCAGCCCGCGTCGGCGCCCGCCCAGCCCCAGCCCGCGCCCGTGCGGTCCGTCGCGCCGGTCGACGGTGGCCGCGACCCGTCGCCGGTGCGGCCCGTGCTGAGCGCGGTTGCGCCGCCTGACCCCACCCTCACGCCCGACGGCAGCCGCCGACCCTCGCCTGAGCGCTTCCCGCCCTCCGGAGCGTGGACGCCGTCCGATCCGGCGGGCGAGCGCCAGTTCATGCGCACCGCCGTCGACCGCCCGTTCGTGCTCGAAGGTGGCGGCGTGCTGCACGACATCACCGTCGCCTTCGAGTCCTGGGGGCGCCTGGCGGCCGACGCCTCGAACGCCGTCCTCGTGTGCCACGCGCTGACCGGCGACGCGCACGCGGCCGGTCGCATCGGGCCCGGGCAATCGACGGCCGGCTGGTGGGACGGCGTCATCGGGCCGGGGCGGGCGATCGACACCGACCGCTGGTTCGTCGTGTGCTCCAACGTGCTCGGCGGCTGCCAGGGCACGACGGGGCCAGCCTCGAAGCGGCCGGACCGCACCGGTGCTCCGGTGCGCTACGGGTCGGCGTTCCCCGTGGTCACGGTCAGGGACATGGTGCGGGTGCAGGCGAAGCTGGCCGACGCGCTCGGCATCCGCCGGTGGGCCGCCGTCGTCGGCGGGTCCATGGGCGGCATGCAGGCGCTCGAGTGGGCCGTGATGTTCCCCGACCGGGTCGGCGCGCTGGCACCCATCGCCACCTGCCCGTCCGCCACCGCGCAACAGATCGCCTACTGGTCGACGGGCAGGCGGGCCATCGCGCTCGATCCGGGCTGGCAGGGCGGCGACTACTACGACGCACCGGCGGGAACCGGGCCGCACGCGGGGCTGGCCGTGGCTCGCATGGTCTCGCAGATCACGTTCCGCTCCGACCGCGTCTTCACCGACCGCTTCGGGCGTGACGTCGTCGAGCCGTTGCAGCCGCCCTTCGAGCTGTGGCAGCGCTTCCAGGTGGAGCGCTACCTCGAGTACCACGGCGACAAGCTGGCCCGCCGCTTCGACGCCAACTCGTACCTGCTCCTGACCAAGGCGATGGACCTGCACGACCTCGGGCGCGGCCGTGGCGGCGCCGGCGCGGCGCTGCGGCGGGTGCGCGCGCCGGCTCTGGTCATGGGGGTGACGTCCGACGTGCTGTACCCCGCCTACCAGTCGCGGGAGCTGGTGGACCTGCTGAGCCGGGCCGGCTCGCCCGCGCGCTACGTGGAGATCGACAGCCCACACGGCCACGACGCCTTCCTCATCGAGCTCGACCAGGTCGGTGCCGCCCTCGCCGAGCTGCTCGACAGCCTCGACGGCGCCCCCGGCCACCGAGCGCCCGACGGGCGCCCGACCCCGCCACCGCCTGCCCGGAGGATCCCCGATGCATGAGCCAGAAGCCTCGACGCCCGCCGCGCCCGACCGGTCGGCCGCGTGGCGACCGGAGACGCGCGCCATCCGCTCAGGACGCGCCTCGATGGGCACCTCGCTGGCGCCGGTGCTGTGGCCCACCACCACGTTCGTCACACCGACGGTCGACGACGCCCGGCGCATGGCCACCTCGGTCGGGCCCGAGCGCTTCTACACCCGCTACGGCAACCCGACCGTCCGCGATTTCGAGCGTGCCATCGCCGAGCTCGAGGGAGCGCAGGACGCCCGGGCCTACGCGTCGGGGATGGGCGCCGTCTCCGGCGTGCTGCTCGCCATCTGCTCCGCCGGCGATCACGTGGTCGCACCGCGCCAGCTCTACGCCGGCACGCAGCTGCTGTTCCAGAGCGCGTGCCCACGCTTCGGGATCGAGGTCACGTTCGTCGACGGGACGGAACCGGGCGCCTTCGCGGCCGCCGTCCAGCCGGGCCGCACGACGCTGGTGTGGGCCGAGACACCGGCCAACCCGCGGCTGGACCTGGTGGACCTGGACGAGCTCGGCGCGATCGCGGGCCCGGTCACCGTGGTCGACTCGACGTTCGCGACGCCGCTGCTCCAGCAACCGTTGGCGCACGGCGTCGACCTCGTCCTGCACTCGGCGACGAAGGGGATCGCCGGGCACAACGACGCCACCCTCGGAGTGGTGGCGGGTTCCGCCGAGCTCATCGGCTGGCTGTGGGGGTTCGCCGTGCTCCACGGCGCCAGCGCCTCGCCCTTCGACGCGATGAACGGCCTCCGGGGCCTGCGCACCCTCGGCGTGCGCCTCCGCCAGCAGTGCGAGACGGCCCAGCTCCTCGCCGAGGCGCTCGAGGCCCATCCCGCCGTCGAGGACGTGCGGTACCCGGGGCTCGCCTCGCATCCCCAGCACGACCTGGCAAAGCGGCAGATGTCGGGGTTCGGGTCGATGCTCGCCTTCGACGTCACCGGGGGATTGGAGGCCGGGCGCCGGTTCGTGGAGTCCGTGCAGCTCGCGCAGCTCGCGCCCTCGCTGGGAGGGCCCGAGACGATCGTGACCCATCCCGCGTCGACCACGCACGTGTCGCTCACGCCCGAAGAGCTCGCCGCCAACGGCATCGGTCCCGGCACCGTGCGGCTGTCGGTCGGCCTCGAGCACCCCGACGACGTGATCGCCGACGTGGACGCGGCGCTCCGCGCCGCCACCGAGGGGTAGGCGCTGCCCGAGCTGCTCGAGGTGGAGGAGTACCGGCGCGCGGCGGAGCGGGTCCTCGGCCGTCGCATCGCCGCGGTGGAGGCGCCCGACGCCTGGTTCCTCAAAGCGGGGCTCGACGCCCCCACCGTCCAGGCCGCGCTGGTCGGCCGGCGGTTCGTCGCCGCCCGCCGACGCGGCAAGCTCCTCCTGCTCGACACCGACACCGACACCGACACCGACACCGGCACGGGCGGCGGCACCGGCACCGGCGGCGACATGGATGCCGACGGGGGTGGCAGCGACCGCGACGGGCCGACGCTGGGCCTGCGCTTCGGCATGACCGGCCGGCTGCTCGTCGACGGATCCGCGCCGATCGAACGGCTCGAGTACGGCAGCGCCCGGGAGGTGCCGCAGTGGGACCGCTTCGGTGTGCGCTTCGACGGCGGCGGTCGGCTGGTAATGCGCGACCCGCGCCGGCTCGGCGGCGTGCTGCTCGAGCCGGACGAGGACCGGCTCGGTCCGGATGCGGCGGTCGTGACCGCCGCCGGGTTGCGCGCCGCGCTGGCCGGCAGCGCGGCCCCGCTGAAGGCCCGGCTGATGGACCAGTCCCGGCTGGCCGGTCTGGGCAACCTGCTGACGGACGAGGCGCTGTGGCGAGCCGGTCTCGATCCGGCCCGGCCGGCCGGTTCGCTGAGTGCTGCGGAGCTCCGGCGGCTCCACCGCCACCTCCGCGAGACCCTGGCCGTGCTCGGTGCGCGGGGAGGGTCGCACACCGGCGACCTGCACGTGTCGCGCGTGCGCGGCGGGCGCTGCCCGCGTGACGGCGCGGCGCTCGACCGGCGAACCGTCGGGGGCCGCACCACCTACTCGTGCCCTCGCCACCAGCGTTGAGCGGCGCGCCGGCGGCGCCCGCGTGCAACCGCAGAGGTCCCGGGGTGCCGGATCGGCGGAGGTCCAGCCGGTACGATCGGCGTCTCGTGCACCTGCCGTCGCCTCCCGCTCGATTCCCGATCTGTTCGGCGCGGCGCCGGGCCGCGCTGGTCCTTGCCGTCGCGCTGGTCCTCGCGCCGGCGGGTGTCCTCGTCGCCCGCGTGCCGCTCGTGGGCCGCTCCTCACCGGCCGGAGCCCAGACCTCCGACGGCTCCGGTTCGACCGCGGCGTCGTCGACCACGCCGTCCACCACCAAGGACCTCCGGCGCGGCACGCCCACGTCGGCGGCCACCTCCGCGCCCACCCCGACCAGCGCTCCGGCCACCGGCGGCGGCGGGGACTCGGTCGGCACGGTGTGGCGGGTTGTGGCGGCTCTGCTCGCCGTGGCCGTGGCGCTCGGCGTCCTGACCCTCTGGTACTGGCGGCGCACCGATCCGCGGCGGCGGCGGCCGGGTGGCGTCCCCCGCTCGCGCGAGGGCACGGGCGGCGACGGCGACGGTGACGGCAGCGCCCGGCCGCCGGGCCTGGCGCCGAGGCGGTCGCCGTCCGATCGCACGTCCGCGTCCACCTCCCGTGGCCGTTCCGCACCCCCCAGTTCGCCGGCACCACCGACGTCGTCCGCGCGGGCGCCGACCGGTGGCCCGTCGCCTGCTCCCGGGCGGACGGCGCCCTCGCCGAAGACCCCGCCGGCCACTGCGGCGGCCAGCGGCGATGGTGGGAGTGGATCGGCACGCCCCACCCCGGCGGTGGAGCCGCCGGGTCGGGCGCCCGCGGCCGCCCCGTTGGCGACCGTCCGGCGGGACCCAACTGATGCCACCGCGCGGGACACGCCCGTGGTGGGCGGGCCGCCCCGCAGCCACCCGTCTCGGCAGAGCTTCGGTCCGTACTACCAGGCACCCGACCGGTCGACCTGAGCGCGGCGCTGCGGCAGCAGTGTGCCGCGGCCCGCGCTCCATGCTCCGTCCCGGTCCGTTCGCGTCCGCCCGGTAGCGTGAACCGCATGGCCGACCAGGGCTTGGACGTCGACGCGCTGATCGCCCGCTTCCGGGAGCGGGCGGCGGCCGTCAAGCAGCGCAACCTCCCGCCGGTGGCGGGCCCGGAGCGGACCCGCTTCATCGAGCAGGCTCAGCGGGATCACATGGACTTCGCCATCATCGGCGACGCCGAAGGCACGCTCGAGGACGGGATCCTGACGCTCCGGGTGGACCTGCGTCCCAAGTCCGGGAGCTGACGGTGGGCGGGCCGGCGGACGGGGCACCCGTCCGGCCGTCGCCGGCAGGTCGGATCGCACCGCACGAGCCCGTGCCCGCTGACCCGGCGGCCGCCAGCCGCGACACCGCCCGGTTCGACACCGCCCGGTTCGCCGCCGCCGTCGCGGCGATCGATGCGGCCAACGCCCAAGACCCGGCCTCCGTGGTCGTGGAGGGTGAGCCGGTCCCGCTGGCGCTGGCCCAAGGGCGCGAGGCCGCGGCGTGGGTCGAGCGGCTGGACCCGACGGCCACCGAGGCGCAGCTGCTCGCGGCCCGCGCCCACCACCTGCGCCGGTGGGAGGTTCCGCGCTCGTCCTATCCGGAAGGCCGAGCCGGCTACCTGCGTTGGCGGGCGGACCAGAAGCGCCGCCACGCGACCGAGGTGGCGACGATCCTGGTCACCGCCGGCTACGGCGAGGACGAGGTCGAGCGGGTCGGCGCGATCCTGCGCAAGGAGCAGCTCGGCCGCGACCCGGCCGTGCAGGTCCACGAGGACGCCGTGTGCCTCGTGTTCCTGGCCTGGCAGCTGGACGAGACCGCCGAGCGGCTCGGCGCCGAGCACATCGTCGAGGTGCTCCGGCGTACCGCTCGCAAGATGAGCCCGGCCGGTCTCGCCGCGGCGGCGACGCTGCCGCTCAGCACCGGTGGCGCGGAGCTGCTCGCCCGGGCGCTGGCGCTGAGCTGAGCCCGGGGGATCGGAGCCGCGGCGCGACCGGGAGGGCCTCCGCGGACGGGTGGCGCGCGTTGGCGTACGCTCGCCCGGTCGTCCAAGACCCAGGAGGGGCTACGGCCATGGAGTGCCCGTCGTGCGGAGCCTCGAACCCGGCATCCACCCGCTTCTGCATGAGCTGTGGCACCCGGCTGGAGGCCGAGTCGGCCCCACCGTCCAACCCGTTCCACCATCCTCCCGAGCCGCGGCCGCCGGCGCCGACCGCACCCGGCGCGACGGGCGGCGAGAAGGACCCTCACGGCGGTGACGGCGAGGCCGGTGACGGCGGGCCTGGCGACGAGGATCCCACCGGCTGGGACGCCTCCACGCTTCCGCCCACTCCGATCGGTGACCTGACGGGCGAGAGCGGCGAGCCGCCTCGGCCGGTCACGCCGGGATGGGGAGTGGTCAGTGGCGCCGGCGCGCCCGTGCCGCCCCGTGGACCACAGGCGCCGCCGCGTCCCGGTGCGTCGCCGGCCGAGGAGGGGGACGCGTCCGGTCGAGCCGCACCCGGGTCCGCCGGCACGCCCGATCTCGGCTCCGATGAGTCGCCTGGCGCACCCGGTCCGGGGGAGCCGCCGTCTCCACCCGATCGGCCCGGTCCGCTGGGTCCTGCCGGTTCCCCCGGCCCCCTTGGCGCGCCGGAGCCGCCGTCTCCACCCGATCGGCCCGGTCCGCTGGATCCTCCTCCGCCGGTACCACCGCCGCCGCCGATCCCCCCGCCACCACCGGTGCCCCCGATCCCGGGGCCGCCGCCGATCCCCCCGCCACCTCCGCCGCCCCCGATCCCGGGGGTGCCGCCGATCCCCGGGGCTTCCGGAGCAGGCGGACCCGAACCGCTCGGCTACGCCCCTGGGAGCCCGCCGCCCTCCGGCTCGCCGGGCGAAGGACAGCGTGCCCCCGCGCCACCACCGGCACCGGCACCGCCGCAAGCGGGCTCGGGCGGCGCCATCGCCTACGACCCCAACGATCCCACGGGGATGTATCGCGCCTTCGGCCGGCTGATGCCCCAGGCTCAGGGCTGGGCGCGCGTCTCCCTGACGGTCGTCGCCTCGCTGCTGGCCGAGAGCGAGGTCGTCGTGGTGGTCGCGCAGGGCTGGGTGCAAGGCGTGCCTGGGGTCGTCGCGCTGACCGATCGGCGCCTCCTCGTCGTCAACGAGCGGCCGCTGGCGCCGACGGTCATCTCGCTGACGTTGGACGGTGACTTCGCCATCCAGGGCTGGGAGACCCCTCAAGCGGCCACGGTGCAGGTCGCGAAGGCCGGCAGGGCGATCACCCTCGACGCCATCTTCGACCGTGCGCCCGCCTACGACCTCGTGAACCGGGCCAAGGCGCGCATCGCCGGGTGAGGGTGGTTGCGGTCGCCCCGAGGCCGCTTGCTATCGTCAGAACCCCAACGCGGACGTGGCTCAGCTGGTAGAGCATCACCTTGCCAAGGTGAGGGTCGCGGGTTCGAATCCCGTCGTCCGCTCCACGAAAGTGCTGGTCAGGGGCCATTTCGGTGGCCCCTGACTCGCGTCGATCCGCACGCGCTCTACTCAAACGCTCTACCATCGCCCTCGTTCTGGCGGGCGCTCTACTGGGGGGTGAACCATGGCGACGGCGGTTGCGGCCTCGAGGAGACGCTCCTCCCCGGCGGTAGAGCGGTCGACGAAGCGAGCGCGTCGGCGTGGCAGCGGCGGTGTGTTCGCCGTGCGCGAAGGCGTGTGGCGCGTCGACGTCGAGATCGCACGCGACCCCGTCACCGGCAGGCGACGGCGCGTCTCGCGCACGATCCAGGGGACACGTGAAGACGCCGAGCTCGCCCTAGCGAGACGTGGTTCCGCCCCACCGAGGAGCTCCTCGCTTCCGACGAGGCGCGATCCGTCGAGTTCAAGCAGACGGCGCGCTGGAACGCGAAGGAGCAGCGCAAGGACAAGACGATGGAGGAGGTCATCGTGAAGACGGTGGCCGGCTTGCTCAACGGCCCCGGTGGGACCTTGCTCATCGGTGTCACGGACGCTCGGGAACCGATCGGGCTCGACGACGACTACGCGCTGGTCAAGCCCGCGAAC
The DNA here is from genome assembly GCA_016185275.1 of Actinomycetota bacterium. GTDB lineage: Bacteria > Actinomycetota > Acidimicrobiia > Acidimicrobiales > Iamiaceae > JACPNX01. Next base: position 137,970 of record JACPNX010000038.1, read on the forward strand.
GCCGACGGCTATGTCGGCTGGCTCGACACGCTCCGCGAGATGTCGCTCGGGCACAGCGGCGCGCATCGCGTCCAGATCCGCGTCGAAGTCATCGCCGGGCGGGACGTCTGTCGGCTCGACGTGCCGGCGAGCTCTCGGCCCATCTTGGCCAAGGGCAAAGATGGCGATGTCCTCTACGAGCGGCGCAACAACTCGACTCGGGTCGTGCCCGCTGCCGAGGTCGAGGAGTTCATCGCTGATCGGTTCGGTCCCGGGAGCAGTCCGTCAGCCGGACACGGGAGGTAGCACGTGGAGCTCGGCCGCATCGAACGCCTCGACCTTCGGACGGTCTGGCCGCACGAGGCGCACTCGCTCACGCCGTGGCTGCTGGCCAACGCGGACGTTCTTGCCGATGTGCTGGGGATCGATCTGGAGCTGACCGCCGCCGAGCACGGCGTCGGCTCGTTCGCCCTCGATCTCATCGGACGCGATCTGACGAACGACTGCGTCCTCATCGTCGAGAACCAGCTCACGCCGACGGATCACGATCATCTCGGGAAGCTGATCACCTACGCGGCCGGAACGGACGCGCAGACCGTCGTGTGGCTGGCACCTTCATTCCGTGAGGAACACCGGGAGGCGCTCGACCTTCTCAACAACCTCGGAGGGGAGCGAGTGCGGTTCTTCGGCATCGAGCTTGGCGCCATCCGCATCGGGGACTCGGTGCCGGCTCCGCTTCTGGAGCTCCGTGTTGAGCCGAACGACTGGCACGCGCAGCTTTCGGCAGTTGCTCGGGGAGTGTCACAAGGAAGCGGAAAGCCAGCGCTCTACCTCGAGTTCTGGTCCCGCTTCCTCGATCGGGTGCGGGAGGAGCGCCCGGGATGGACACGCGCAAAGAAGCCGGGGTCGTCGAACTGGTTCGCGATGGCCTGCCCGTTCAAGGGCGGCCCCTACTACGCGGTGAGCTTTGCTCAGGGCGGAAAGCTCCGATGCGAGTTGTACATCGACTACGCCGACGGCGACGCCGTAGCAGCCCTATATTCGAACCTGCTGGCGCGCCGAGAGCGGATCGAGGCCATCTATGGCACCGCCCTGTCGTGGGAGGCGCTCCCCGACCGTCGTGCGAGTCGTATCGGTGACTACACCGACGGCGATGTCACCAACACTGACTCGCACGACCAGTACATCGACTGGTTCTTCGACTCGGGACGAAGGCTTCGGGAGGCGATCAACGACGTCGCAGGCGAGGTCGTCGGGGGCGCCGCGCTCGATATGGCATGAGGCCGAGACTTCGGCCACTTCTTTGGTATTCTGGCTGAAATCCGAACGTTTGCGGTACCTGGGCCCGTGACCACACAGCTCGAGCCCAGCCGCCGGCTCCCCGCGTGGGTCCAGGAGCTCCGGAGCGACCGACATCGCGCCAGTGTGGCGCTGGCGGTCGACGTCGCCGACGCTGTCCTTGCGCTCGGCGCCGCGCACGTGCCGGCGCCGGTCTGCCGACGACTCGCCGCCATCATCGAGCGCGCGGATCAGACAGGCCAGGGGGTACCGGTCTCCGTCGCCGCCAAGGTGCTCGACGTTACCGAGCCGACTGCGCGCGCATGGATCGAGCGCGGCGCGCTGCAGGTCGTGCATGCCTCGCGGCCGTTGGCCGTCACGCCGCGATCCTTGGGCGAGGCCTTGGCTGCTGCGGCGCAGATTCGTCAGATCGGCCAGGACGAGCGTCTGCTCCGTCGCATCCTCGACGTGTTGGAGGACCAGAGAACGCGGGAGCTGGCTGACCGGATCGAGGAGCTCAACGCACGCGTTCCGATCGATCCCGATCGGATCGCCGAAGAGCTGTTCTCGTAGTCAGCCTCACCGCCGAGAGCGCTGTCGTCGCTCGCGTTGTGTCAGCGCGGCGGAGGCGGCCTGCACCTTCTCAACTAGCTCCGGGTCCATCGGCGGCGTGCCGTCGGGCTCGTAACACGGCGGCTTCGGCTCGATGTCGTCAGCCGTGGCCGCACAACAAGCGGTCACAGCGAGCGACTGCCTGTACGCCGTGATGACCGAGGATGCGTCACTCCTCGCCGGGCGCACCGGCATCGAGGTTGGGGACGGCCTGGCGCGCACGGAGCTTGCAAGTGTCGGCGCGGGCGCCACGCCCCAGGATCCGCGCCATCCGTCAAGCACTCGCGCCCGTGACCAAGCTCGTCGAGGACCGCTCGGTCCAGACCATCGACCGCGAGATCGCGGCGGACTACCGCGTCGCGGCGATCACGAAGGCTGGCTCCTCGAGCCCGCCACGACAGCCGCGGCAGCGTTCCTGATCCCCGAGGAGGAGAAGCCTGAGCGATTCCTCGATTCGGAGATCGTGGCCGTGTACTGGTGACCATCACGCATCAGGGAACATCGCGGCGACGATCTCGTGTGCCGTTCGCACGAACGGCTCAGCCATCCCGGGGGTAAATGCGATCGACTCGTCGGGGTGAGCGAGTCGGTTCCGAAACGGAAGCGCGAACTCCTGGAACCAGGCGAACTGGTCCGGCGTCAGGGCCTCCGCGGTCGTCGGTTGCTGAAGCAGCGCTCCCAACGTGAGCCTCCGCTCGGTTCCGCCGACCCGCTCGCGGAGAGCGAGCTCGGCGGCCTGGAGTGACTTGAATGCCGATGACGCAAAGTTGTCGTAGCAAGCGGCCGCCCCAACGAACGTCCGCCGAGCCTCAGCCAAGAGCGTGGAGACAGACCGAGGCGTGGCATCCGTGCGCGTGTACGACGCGACGTGCTGTGCCAACGCCTCGCTCGTGAGCCCAACGAACAGCGACGAGCGACGGTCTATGTCCTCGAACTCCTCCATGTGGGGCCTCGTCGATCTGCGGGCGGCTTCACCGTTGGCGGCTTCTCAGCGGTGAACCTAGCGAGATTCGTCCGCTCTCATCTCAGGGGGAGCTTCTTTCACTAGAGGTAGCTCTCAGCGGCTCTTTTTCCGTAATCCGATGGCCAGACAACCTGTGACTCCGTGGCCGACACACCCGGGTCGGTCTTCTTCGGCGACGTCGCCAGCGACGCCACGCTGTCCCGCGCCACCAAGGATGGCCGCATCAGACGCCTGGTACGCGGCCTTTCCTCTACTCCGCCGACCTCGAGCGGGCCGCGCAGAGCTCGTCGCCCGCAACCGATAGTCGATCATCGCCCGCCTCGTAGGGGTTTCGTCGTTTCGACCTGCGGTTCGTGGCCAGGTGGCTCCGCCGCCACTGCCATCGGGTCTGTCCGTAGCAGGGCGTCCTCGCCTGTGCCGCTCCGAATCGTGCCCGGAATCGCGACCAGCCTCCCCCGGACTCGGCCCCGGATCACCGCCCGGGTCAGCGCTCTACGATCGCTGCCGTGAGTCGGCAGCGGACGAACTCCGGATGCCGGCCCCGAGCGCCGGCGATCTTGTCGAGGCAGGCAACGGTGGCGTCGGCGTCGCGGAGTGGTCGACGAGATCGGCGAGGGACTCGCGGGTGAACTCGTCGACGACGTGCAGGATCTTGATCGTCCTCCCGGCCCAGCACGGCGTGCGCTCGCCGATAGCCCCACCGCGGATGGCGCTTGGCGAAGCGCCGCAGCCGCTCCCGCAGGTCACGATCGGGGTCGGCCTCGGCCGTGCGTGGCGTTGGGTGGAGCGGTGCTGGCCGACGATCTGGCATGCCCGCCGCTGCGAGATGCCGAGGCGGGTCTGGAGCATCTCCACGGCTCGGCGTCGCCTCGACGGGCCTACCAGTTTCCCCGGCTGATCCCCCAGAGCGCGTCGATCTCGAGCTCCTTGTCGGCCACGATCCGCTTCAACCGGGCGTTCTCCCGCTCGAGCTCCTTCAACCGCTTGGCGTCGTCGGCCTCCATGCCGCCGAACTGGTTCCGCCACCGGTCATACGTCGCCTCGGACACCTCGAGGTGCCGGGCCACCTCCTCGATCTCCGCGCCCTCGCCGAGCATGCGGTCGGCCTCGCGGAGCTTGCGGATGATCTGCTCGGGCGTGTGCCTGCGTCGAGCCATGTCGCCATGAGCCTCCTTCGCCCAGCCATGCTGGACAACGAGCCCTCACAACTGGTGGACCGATCTCAAGGGATCAGGCCATTGGCGCGAATCGAGCTCTGGCTGGTGAACGCCGAGGCGGGAGTCGAGGTCGTCGCCGCGTGAAGGGGACTTCCGAATCCGACGTGCACCTCACCCTCCTGCACGTACACTCGTCCGTACAGGAGGACGAGCGATGAAGACGAAGGACCGGCGGAGGGAGTTTCGCCTCAGTGCCGAGGACGAGCAGTTGATCACCGAGGCCGCTGCGCTCGCAGGCGTGTCGTTCACCGGGTTCGTCCTCGACGAGGCACTGGCTCGTGCTCGCGAGATCGTCGAGTCTCACCGCACCATCACGCTTCCCGAGGACGCGTACGAACGGTTCCTCGAAGCGCTCGACGCGCCGCCGGAGCGCAACCCCGCCCTCGTCGAGCTGGCGAAGCGAGCGAAGCGTTTCCATCGCGTGTCGTAGTGCGGATCGAACGTCTCGAAGAGCCCCACGACCGCAGTTCGTTCCGCTGTGGGAACGAATCGATGGACCGATGGTTCGCCAAGCACGCGTGGGTGGCGCAGCGCCAGGACTCCGCCAGGACGTTCGTGCTGATCGACGACGCTGGCCGCGTCATCGGCTTCTACAGCCTCGCAATGGGAAGCGTCGAGAAGGGGGCCGCGCCGTCCCGTCTCGTTCGGGGACTGCCGCGACACCCCGTTCCGATGGTTCTCCTGGCGCGTCTGGCGATCGACGAGGCAGCTCAAGGTGCGGGCCTCGGCACAAGTCTCTTGTTCGAGGCGCTGCACCGCGCGGCGTTGGCTGCCGAGCATGCGGCAGCGCGTCTGATCGCCGTCGACCCCATCGACGACGATGCTCGGCGCTTCTACCTGCGGTGGGGGTTCGCTCCGGTCGAAGGTGACGCCGGCGGCCGGCTCTTCGTGCGAACGAGGGATGCGCTCGCCTCGCTCCCATCCGACTACGGCTCGGAGTAGGCGGGATCACCTGTACCGGGACGTGCGGAGGTAAGCCCTCTCTGACATAATGCTGGTTGCCGCCCGAGCGAGATAGTCCCGTGAGTAGGGCGAGGAACGAGAAGGAGCAATGTCGGTTACTAATGTTGAGGTTGTGGCGTCGCGTCCTGACCCCGAAGTCCGTCCCACGCGTCAGTCGTACCCGGTGGCGTACAAGTTGCGGATCCTGGCCGAGCTCGACGGCGCCGATTCCAAGACGGCACGTGGTGAGATCATGCGCCGCGAAGGCCTGTACTCCTCGCTGATCTCGGCGTGGCGTGACCAACGCGATCAGGGAGCCCTGGCTGCGATGAAGGCGCGCAAGCCAGGCCCGAAGGGTGACCC
>JACPNX010000036.1 GCA_016185275.1 Actinomycetota bacterium
ATCCCGTCGAGCTCCATCCTCACGCTGCGTGTACGTTCCGACTTCGGCATGGGGCTCCTTGCTGTCTCACCAGACCAGTGGGAGCCCCGTGCCTACTCGCCCTGAACTACACCCATGTCATCCGATCGCCCCGCTACCGAACCATCTGCCCGGTGTCAGGGTCGATCTTGTAGACGAATGACGGGTACTCGCGGTCTTGCCGACGTTCTTCGAAGCGCGGCAGCCGATCGGTGCGCATCCCTCTAATGACGTACTGGCCGAGAAGCCGAGCGAAACCTGGACGGCTTCCGAGGCTCCGCTCTGCCGTCGCGACGAAGTCGAAGTGCGCCCAGTCGCACTCGTACTCGTCATCAACGCGTTCGAATCCGTCGACAGGGGTCTTCGGCACGCAGTCGACCTGCAGGACAGCATCTCGTCCGCACGTCGAAAGGTACTGCCGGAACTCAGGCGCCCGAACCTCGACCTCCCACCGATCCCGGCTGAGGCGCCAACGCACGAGGTCCTGTTCGCGACCTGCGTGGTTGAGGTATCGCCAACCGTCAGCCGACGGGAAGGCATCCCAGTACCAGAGGAACGGAAGCGAGATGTCGACGACAGGTAGGCGAGCGCCGACGGGAGTGCGTGACCGTGCGAAGAACTCCAGGCGCGCATCTCGCTCAGTCGCCGAGAGTCCGCTGTCGAACCCCCGCTCATCGCCGCTGATCCACACCGACGCGTCACCGATGTCGCGACCGCACCAGGCGGTGTCCGAAAGAGCAGCGCCGACATCATTGGGCTCCACCAGGACGCACCCGCGTCCGCCGTGCCGCTCGTCGGTGAAGTAGTGCTCGCTGATCATGAGCCAGCCGGTCGGGTCCGGGGTGACCGCGCTCAAGACGTCCACGGGCCAGAGCTCGTCGGGGTAGTTGCCGGGCGGGCGCGGCCACTGCTCGGCGAGCGACGACCGATCAGGCCTGCCGAGATAGCCCGGGATCTCAGGAATGCTCATCGCGGGATGGCACCGATCCGGCCCAGGTGGAGTACCTCACTCCGGGGTCTCATCGATCGGCAACGACGCGGCCAGCTCGGTGAACTGCGCAAGCGCCGCTTCGAGCTCTTCGACGATCTCCGCGGCGAGGACGCCAGGCGCCGGCAGTGTGCTGGCGTCGTCGAGGGATTCGTCGCGCAGCCAGGTGATGTCGAGGTTGGCCTTGTCGCGGGCGACGAGCTCGTCGTAGGCGAAGCGACGGAAGCGTTCGGTCTCGACGCGTTTCGATCGATCCTCCGGCCGGTAGCAGTCGACGAAGTCGGCGAGGTCGGCGGTCCGCAGCGGGTTCGCCTTCAGCGTGAAGTGCATGTTGGTGCGGAGGTCGTAGACCCAGGTCGCCTTGGTCCACGGATCGGCCGCGGCGGGCTTGCGGTCGAAGAACACCACGTTGGCCTTGACGCCCTGGGCGTAGAAGATGCCGGTGGGCAGGCGCAGGATCGTGTGCAGGTCGCACTCGGCGAGCAGCCGGCGGCGGATGGTCTCGCCGGCGCCGGCTTCGAACAGGACGTTGTCCGGCAGGACCACGGCGGCGCGCCCGCCGATCTTGAGCATCCCCTTGATGTGCTGCAGGAAGTTGAGCTGCTTGTTCGAGGTCGACGCCCAGAAGTCGTCTCGCACGACGACGAGGTCCTCGCGCTCGGCCTCGCCGGCTTCGTTGACCATCGTCATCGACGACTTGCGACCGAAGGGCGGGTTGGCGGCGACGAGATCGACACGCACGCCGGAGTCAGCCCGCAGCGCGTCGGCGACCGTGACGAGGCTCCCGCCGTTCGGCGTGCCGATGCCGTGCAGGAGCAGGTTCATGGCGCACAGGCGCGCGGTGCCGTCGACGATCTCCCAGCCGTGCACGGCCTCGTCGCGCAGGAACCGCTTGTCGTCGGCGTCCATCTCGGCGATGTGGTGGTCGACGATCCACTCGTGGGCAGCCAGCAGGAACCCGCCGGTGCCGCACGCAGGATCCGCGATCGTCTCCCCGGGCTTGGGCTGGAGGCAGGCGATCATCGCCCGTGTCAGCGCGCGGGGCGTGAAGTACTGCCCGGCACCCGACTTGGTGTCCTCCGCTCCCTTCTGGAGAAGCCCTTCGTAGGCGTCTCCCTTGAGGTCGGCGTCGACCGACGTCCAGGTCTCCTCGTTGATCAGGTTGACCACGAGCCGCCGGAGCTTGGCCGGGTCCTGGATGCGGTTCTGCGCCTTGCGGAAGATCGTGCCGAGGGTGCCGGTCTGCCGGCCGAGCGACTCGAGCAGGTGCCGGTAGTGGACCTCGAGCTCGTCGCCGTCCCGGTCGAGGAGCGACTGCCAGTCGAGTCCGAGGGGGACGACTTCGCCGAGCCCGGCCTTCTGGCGCTCGTCGGCCATCTTCAGGAAGAGCAGGTACGTGAGCTGCTCGACGTACTCGATGGTCGAGACGCCGTCGTCGCGCAGGACGTTGCAGAAGTTCCACAGCTTCTGGACGAGCTGGTTCGAGCTGGTCATGTGTCGTCTCGACAGTCGGCAGAGCCGTATGGCGGCTCCGGAGGATCAGCGCGATAGGAAGGCACGTCGTGAGCGGTCATGTCGCCGGCGGCTTCCGGCTCCGGGAGGGTCTCGAGCGCCCGTACGGCCGACCCGCGGATGTCACGCGAGACGTCGCGCCGCTCGTTCATTGCGTTGCCGGCGAAGAGGTCGAGGTAGATCAGGTCACCCGCAGCCTTCTTGCTGCCGGCGGTGGCGAACGCGCGCAGGTACGCCGACAGGATGTCGAGCTTCGCCTCGGTCCAGAATCCCCAGCCGCGCGGTGCCACTGCTACTTCACCGGTGTCGAAACGGCCGGCATCGCGTCCCATGTCCGACCGTCGAGCTCGCGCCCACCGGCTTTCGGCGTGCGCCCGCCCCACTGCTTGAAGAAGAACTTCACCTCGGCGGCGCGTGCCGCGTCGCGCAGCGCACGGACCCAGTCGATGTCCATCGGTCGCGCTCGAGGACCGGATTCGCCGCCGACGATCAGCCAGTCGATGTCGGTGAGGTCGAGCGCAAGCGGTCCGAGCAGCGGCTCCGCCGACACGAAACGGATGGCTGCCGGAACCTGCCGCAAGTGGGTGAGCCGGAACGCGTACCGCTGCGTCTCGACGGAGACGCCCATCCACACGTTCGGCGGCCACGGCAGCTCGGGCGCGAGCTGTGCCAGGCGCTTCGCCCGTTTGGTCAGCACTTGGTACTGGTGCTGGGGGGTCTCGACCATCACGTCGAAGACGTCTCGAATGAACGAGAGCGGGACGCCTTCGTGGAAGAGGTCGCTCATCGAGTTCACGAACACCGTGCGCGACCCCGACCAGTGGCGCGGCGCGTCGACGACGTCGGGGTGCAACGTCAGCCCGAATCCCGGCCCGCTGGTCCTCGGGTCGCCGTCGCGCTGGTACTTCGCCTGACCCATCGCCTGCAACCGCTTGGCCAACGTGAGGGCGTAGCAGTTGTCGCATCCGGGCGACGTGCGATCGCAGCCCGTGGATGGGTTCCAGGTGACCTCGGTCCACTCGATCGCTGACTCGGCCACTGTCATGCCTCCGAACATACGGAGGGGGCGTGACAGCCATGGGGGCCGAGCGAGGACGCCATCACACCAGCCCGAGCCGGTCGGCGAGCCCGTCGAAGGTCGACGCGCGCTGCACGTCGAGCAATCGGAAGGCCCGCGTGTACGGGGTGCGGCCCTCCTTCGCGCTCGCGATCAGCGCGCTCGCGAACCGGCGACTCACCTGGACGGGCTTGGTGTTGTAGTAGCTCCCTCCACCGCCGCTGCGGGCCGCGAGGAACTCCGCGACACGCTCGCGTTCCACGTCCAGCTCGACGAGGTACTGCTCCCACGTCAGCGCGCCGGCCTCGCGCAGGCGACCGAGAACCACCCGGGGGCTGACGCGGAAGTGCTCGGCAATTGGGTGCAGCTGGGCCCGCAAGTCCCCGCTCGGATCGAGTCGGTTGCGGAACTCGCCCATCGGCACCAGGAGCTCAGCGGCGACCTGGTTGCACCACCGCTCGACGTCGTTGGCCCGGACGGAACGCGGATCGAGGTCGGACAGCGCCGTCTCACCCAGCCAGAGGTGGGCGAGCTCGTGCACGAGCGTGAACACCTGCGCCGACTTGGCGTCCGCGCCGTTGACGAACACGAGAGCGGCGTACGGGTCGGCGAGCGCGAAGCCTCGGAACTCATGGGGATCGAGGGTGCGATGCGTGTTGGAAGCGACGATGCCGCTGATCATCACGAGGACGCCGGCTGCTTCCGCGCGCTCACGGAGCCACGCCAGCGCGCCGTCGGACCCGCGGCACGCCGCACGGTTCTGCGCCGTCCAGTCGAGCACCACCCGCATCTGGGCGGCGACATCATCAACGGCATGGTTCGTGCTGGCCGCCCCGACGAAGGCCAGCGGAGGTTCGCCTTCGAGGATCTGGTTGTCCCGGTACCACTCCTGCCGCCGCTCGCAGGCGTAGATCACGTCCAGAAGGTCGGCGGAGACAACCTCGTCGGCGCCGACGGGACGGTCGCCGACGGTACGGAGGTCGGGGATCGGCACCGTTTCGACGGGTGGCTCCTCCAGGAAGAGGAACCCGACCGGTGTGTGCGTCTTCCGGGCGAAATCCTCGAGCTGCTTCAGCGTCGGTGCGGCCTCGCCCGCCAGCCACGCCTCGAACTTCGGGAACCGCCGGTCCCAATCGTCCTCAGTGATGCCGGAGCGCGCCCGAGCCCACGCCAAGACGTTCGGCCGAACCTCGACCCGCACACTCACGGCCGCACACCTCCTCGAACACCTCGTGCAGCACCGATCGACCGTACTTTGGGAGTGTGACGGTCACTCATGCCTTCGCTCCCGCCCGGCGGGGCTTGGCCTTCGGGGCCGCGGCTCGCTCGTCTCGGATCCGCTCCAGCAGAACCGATGCCGGCTCGTCGGTCGGGTCCTGCGGCACGAGCCGTCCTTCGAACGCCGACTTCAAGATCGACCGGCGCAGGGCCGCCGATCGCACCAAGGCGGCATCGACGGCGCGACCGCAGGCGTCGATGAACGACATGTGCCGCTCGACCTCGGCAACGATCCGTGCCTGCTCCTCCAAAGGTGGTAGCGCAACCGGGAGCGGAATCAGGGTGCGAAGTGAGAGGTTGTATTGACCCGCCGACGAGGCGGCTGCACTTTCCAGCTCGCCGCGCCACCACGGCGCGGTGAGCAGCATCGAGAGGAACCGTGCGTCAACCGCGTTGACAAGCGTCCGGAACCGGATGAGGTACGACGCGAACGAACACCCGACCTCGCTCGTGACTGGCGCGCATCTCCCAATGAGGTCACGACTCCCGTTCGTTCGCACGATCAACAAGTCACCCGGCTTCAGGAGCAGTTCGGCGTCAATCGGCGCGCCGGATGGTGCTCGCTTCAGATCGCCGAGATCGAGCGCACCTCGTTGGACGTTCGGGATCCGTAGCACTCCAATGCCGGTCTCCTCGTAGCCGCACTTGACGCTCGTTCCGTAGCCAGCGCCGCGAGCCAGCGACCCGAGAGCACACCAGGCCCAAGTGCGCGGCACGGAGGGCCCGAGGGGCGGATTGATCGACTGGGCGCCGAGGTCGGCCAAAACATTCGTGGCGGGAGTGTCAGTCAGGTCTTGGGGGACGAGGCGGCCGGAGACGGCGGCGGCGAGGACGGCGTCTCGCATGCGCTTGAGGAGTTGGCGGACGGTGCGAAGTCCGGCTTCGCCGGCGTCGAGCTTGGAGAACGCTTCCTCGATCGCGACGACGATTTGCCCTTGCTCGGCCGTCGGAGCGACGCACAACCGAACGTCGTCGGCTAGTCGCGAACTCGCGATGCTCGCCTGGTTCACGTGATTCGAAATCAGGTGACTCAGTCCACCCGAGGCCCACAGATGATGCAGCTGACGCGCGACAAAAGATGGGACCATGCCGTCAGCGAGCCGAACTCGCGTCATGTGATTCGAAAACGCCACGAGCTCGTGACTGAGATATGGCGCCGATTTGCCCACCAGTGCAGGACTGTTCGTGTTGTTAAACAACACATCGCCGAAGGTCAGTCGCCTGTCGCCCGCGTCGGCTGCGACGTACTTCAGCTTGGCCATGTCGATCTCGCCGTTTCGATTGACGTTCATCGGGCGCAGGTGGGGAACCCCGACGCCATCCGCGTTATGGATCCCGCTGGCGAAGCCCGAGCTCACATCCACGGCGACATCTGAAACGTAGGCCTTTGCCCAGCCCTGAGGCAGCTCGCTCATGCGACGAGCTCTTCGGCGAGCTCAGCGAGGATCGACGCGAGTCGTCCGTCGAAGTCCTTGTTGGCGCGCCCGAAGCCACCGTGGCCGACGAAGGGCTCGAGCTCGAAGTCGTCGGGCGCGATGCTCAAGCTCGTCGCCAGGTGGTCCTTGATCCTCGTGAGCCACGCGAGCTGGTCGTCGGTGAAGACCGTTCCGGCCTGCTTCTGCTGGGCAAGCCAGCTCTGGAACCGCTCCTCGACCGTGAGCGGATAGGCGACGAGCTCGTCGCCGGGGTCGAGTGCCTTGCGGACGAGCGAGATCAGGTTCGTGAACTGCTTGCCCGCGGAGCCCCGCACCCGCGCCGCCTCGAGCGCTTCGTAGGCGGACCACAGGCGCTCGGGCGTCCAGTTGTACGGCGGCCGGCCGATGGTGGCCGCCAGCTCCTTGATCGCCTTGAGTGTGAGCCGCTTGCCGTAGGGCCGTGAGTAGAGGATCTGGAGGGCGTCGATGTCGTCGTGGTGCTCGGCGACGAACGCCTGCCACGACTCGATCGTCTGTCGTGCTCTATCCGTAGCGTCGAGAGAGAAGCCGGCGTCGATGACGGCGTCCTTCGAGGTCTCGTCGAGCACCTGCATGTAGCTGCGGCGCACGTCGAGGAGCTTGCTGCGCAGCGCCGGGCGTTCGGCGAGGATCCGAGACGCCTGCTCGACGAGCTCGGCCCGTGCGGTGTCGACTTGCTCTTCGGTCGGGTCGGCGCCGCCGTTCGCCTCGGCGGCGCGCTCCCAGGCCTTGTCGATGTCGACGGCGTTGGTCAGCACCCGGACGATGTCGGTGAGGTCGACGCCGTCGGCGGCTTCGGCCAGCTCGGCCCGGTCCTCGCTCGAGATGGCGCGGTCGAGGCGGGCGAGCCGGCCGGCGATGGACGACACGACATCCGCGTCGCGCACGCCCGCCGCTACCTGGTCGAGCAGCTTCTTGAGCGAGTCGGCCTTGCGCCGGTCGAGCGGGTTCGTGTCGTTGAACTCGCCTTCGGTGACACCGACGGCGTCGACGATGACGAAGTGCGTCTTGGCGGTGGCATCGGCCGAGACCGCCTGCAGGTCGTTGGGGTCGATGACCCGCACACCGCGGCCCTTCATCTGCTCGAAGAAGTTCCGCGATCGCACCTGGCGCATGAACATCACGCACTCGAGCGGGCGCACGTCGGTGCCGGTGGCGATCATGTCCACGGTGACGGCGATGCGCGGGTTGAAGCTGTTGCGGAACTGGTTGAGCAGGTCCTCGGGCTTCACCCCGGTCGTCCGATACGTGATCTTGACGGCGAAGTCGTTGCCGCGCCCGAACTCCTCACGGCAGATGCGCACGATGTCGTCGGCGTGGCTGTCGTCCTTGGCGAAGATGAGCGTCTTCGGGACCTCGCTCCGGCTCGGGAAGATCCCGCCCTCGTCGAGCGGCTCGAACAGGTTGTCGCGGAAGGTGCGGATGATGGTGCGGATCTGGTCGAGCGAGACCACGTCGCGGTCGAGCTGGCGGGCGTCGTAGACGACGTCCTCGTCGAGCTTCTCGAGCCGGACCCTGCGCGTCTCGCGTTCTCGGAACTTGGTGACGAGTCCCGCTTCGACGGTCGAACCCTGCTCGCTGATCTTGGTGCGGATCCGGTAGACGTCGAAGTCGACGTTGACCCCGTCGGCGACGGCCTCGGCATGGCCGTACTCGACGACGAGGTTCTGGTTGAAGAACCCGAACGTCTGCTTGGCCGGGGTGGCGGTCAGCCCGACCAGGAACGCATCGAAGTACTCGATGACCTGCCGCCACACGCCGTAGATCGACCGGTGACACTCGTCGACGATCACGACGTCGAACGCCTCGATCGGGATCGCCGGGTTGTACGTGACCTCGACGGGCCGGTCCGGTTCGATCTCCGAGCCGGACTTCTCGTCCACGTCCTCTGCCAGCTCCTCCTCGCCGCGCAGCATCGAGTAGAGGCGCTGCACGGTCGTGATGACGACGCGCGCGGCGGGGTCGATGCGGTTCGAGGTGAGCAGCTGCACGTTGTAGAGGTCGGTGAACTTGCGACCATCGCCGGGTGTGGCGAACTGCTGGAACTCGTGCAGGGTCTGTCGACCGAGGTTCGCCCGGTCGACGAGGAACAGGACGCGCTCGGCGCCGGCCGTGAGCACCAGCCGGTAGGCGAGGTTCGCGGCCATGAACGTCTTGCCGGAGCCGGTGGCCATCTGGGCGAGCGCGCGCGGGTGGTTGTGGACCATCGACGTCTCGACGCGCTTGATGGCCTCGACCTGGATGCGGCGCAGACCCTCGGGACCAACCGGTCCGAGGCGCTGCAAACGGGCTCGCAGCGATCCACCATCGGCGTCGTCGACCCAGTGCCGCATCCACCGGGCCAGCGTCTCCGGTCGATGGAAGGCGACGACCGGCCGCGACCTCGGGTCGGGGTCGAAGCCGTCGGTGAACATCGTCTCGTCGCCGGTCGACTCGTAGAGGAACGGCAGCGGCTTCACGAGCGCGCCGAGGTTCGATGGGAGGCCGGCGGCGTACTTCGCCGACTGCGGCTCGACCCCGGCGAGCGGAGTCCCCGAGGGCTTGGCTTCGACGGCGCCGGCCGCTTTGCCGTCGACGAACAGCAGGTAGTCGGCCCGCCCGTGACCGCTCGCCATGATGAACTCCCGCACGGCCACGCCCTGGCCGGCGTACAGGTTCATCTGGTCCCGGCTCTGGACGTGCCACCCGCACGCGACGAGCTGGCGGTCGATCTCGACCCGGGCGCGAGCCTCCGCCGCCAGGTAGGCGCTGTCCGTCATGCGCTCGAGGCCTCGAGGGCAGCCGCCGCCATGCATCCAAAGTACGTGGTGGGGGTGTTCGGGTGCTTCTCGCGCGATCGACCAGTTCGGGAGCGCGCCCTCGACTTGGTGGTCGACGACGCGTGCGGGCGGACTTCGAGTTGACCGGGCGCCTCCCCGGCTGCCAGTCCCGTCCCGACCTGACGAGGCCGTCGCGCCCTGGCGTGTGGGGGCGGGCTCGCTCACTTGCGGCGCTCCGACCTTTTGCGTCGCCGGCTAATCAGTACTCGGTATTGACTACCGAGTACTGAAGCGCGATGGTGCTGCCGTGGCGGTGCGCGAGGGGTTGCTGGTCCTGCTGGGCGAAGGCCCGCGCCACGGCTACGACCTCCGCAACGAGTTCGAGGCCCGCACGGGCGCCCTGTGGCGCCTGAACAGCGGGCAGGTGTACACGACCCTGGAGCGCCTCGAGCGCGACGGGCTCGCCGAGTCGAGCCCCGATGGGGACGACGCCAGCGGGCGCCGGCGCAACTACCGGCTCACTGCCGCCGGAGCGGAGGAGCTGCGGCGCTGGCTCGGCGCGCATGCCCGAGACGGTGAGCTGCCGCGCGACGACCTGGTGATGAAGATCCTCCTTGCCGCATCGGGCGACCCGCGCCTGGCGGGCGAGGTGATCTCCGCCCATCGCCACCAGCTGCTGGAGCGGCTCCAGGAGGTCCGCCGTGAGCAGCGCCGGGTGGCGGGCGGGATGGCGGCCCGCCTCGTGGCGGATGTCCAGATCGTGCGGCTCGAGGCCGACCTGCGCTGGCTCGATCTATGCGAGCAACGCCTGCGGGACGCGAACAGGGGCGGCACCGACCGCCCCGGAAGGAGGGAATCATGAGTGTCCTGTCCCTGGACCGGGTCTCATGCCGGTTCTACGACGGCCGCCGTGCGGTGGCCGCGCTCGACGACGTGTCCCTCGCGGTCCGCGCCGGCGAGCTGGTGGCCCTGATGGGCCCGAGCGGCAGCGGCAAGTCCACGCTCGTCCACGCCGCTGCGGGCCTCGTCCGACCTGCCTCCGGCTCGGTGTGCTTGCTCGGCACCGCAGCGCCGCCGGGTCGAGCGGCTACCCGCTGGTGGGCTGATCGCCGGCGGGCACAGATCGGGTTCGTGCACCAGCGGCTCAACCTGGTTCCGGGCCTCAGCGCCCGGGACAACGTTGCCCTTCCCCTCGAGCTAGACGGCTGGACCACACCCGACGCCCGACGGGCTGCCGCCGACGCACTCACCCGCTCCGGCGCCCAAGATCTCGCCGACCTGCACGGCTCGCACCTGTCGATCGGGCAGCAGCAGCGGGTGGCCGTCGCCCGCGCGATCGTCGGCGGCCGGCCGCTGGTCCTGGCCGACGAGCCCACCGCGGCGCTCGACACTGCGGCCGCCGAGGAGATCGTCGAGTTGCTGGCCAACCTCGCCCACGAGGGCCAGGCCGTGGTGTTGGTGACCCACGACGGGCGCCTCGCCTCATGGGCCGACCGGGTGGTGCTGCTGCGCGATGGCCGCATCGTCGACGAGGTCGGAGCCGGGCTGGCGACCGTCGCCGCCGACGACCCAGGCGTCGCCACCCCCGATCGGCAGCTGTCATGAGCGGGCTCGCAGCGGTCGGGATCTGGCCGGCCCACGGGACCCGGCACCGGACCGGCTCGTCGCTGGTCGTCGCGGCAAGGCTGGCCGCGGCCCAGCTGATCTCAGCGCCGGCCCGCAGCGTGCTCGAGACGCTGGCCCTGGCGAGCGCCGACGGCCTGCTCGCCGTCGACTTTCCGAGTACCGGGCGCGACGTGCTCGCCGTCACGGCTGGCCTCGCTCTGCTTCCTGCCGTTGTGGCCGCCTCCGTGGTCACGCCCCACGTCGAGCGGCGCCGGACCGCGGCCGTCCTCTACGTCACGGGCGCCCGCGCCCGTGATCTGCGGCGTCCCGTGCTCGTCGCCGTGATCGTTCAGGCGGTGGTCGCCGTGGTGGGCGGTGTGGCGGTGGCGAGGCTGCTGGGTGTGGCAACCGGAACGACGGTGCGCCTTGCAGAGCCGGCGGTCTTCGGGGTCGCCGTGCCGGTCGTCGCAGCCCTGGTGTCGTTGCCCGGTCGGGTGCGTCAACCCCGGTTGCGCCCGCTCGTGCCCGCAGTGGTGCGGATCTCGGCCGGGTTCGTCCTCGTCGCGATGGGCACGCTCCTCCCATCGGTGTCCCGAACCTGGACCGACCTCAGCCTGACGCTCGTCCCGGGGCTGGTGTTGATCACGGTGGGTGTCGTTGTCGCCGTTCCCGCGGTGGTGAGGACCGTCGCCGCCATGTTGGCCCGGCGCCGCAGCGGTCGGGGCCGCGTGGTAGCCCAGCTCGCATCTCAGCGGCTCGCCGCGATCACGCCAGCCGCGTGCGTGATCGGGGTTGGTGTCTGCCTCGTAGGGGTGCAGTCCATCCTCGGAACCGGGCTCGCTGAGCGGGAAGCGCAGCGCCGCGCCAGCCTTCCCGACCTCCGGTTCGGTCTGTCGGACCGGCAGATCGTGGTGGGCGGCCGAAGCGACCTTGCGTTCGGTCTCGTCCGGGGGAGTGTCGACCGCAAGCGCATTGCCCGAGCAGCGCAGCAGCTGCGGGGGCGGGCCGCGGTCGCCGCAGTGGCGGCCCCGGTCGCGTGGTCGAGCGCAGGGGCCGCCGGCTCGCCGCCCGTGGGCCCTGCTCCGTTCGCGCCACGCCGGCGTGACGGCCTACAGGGAACGTCCGCAAGCGTCGCGATCGCCACGCCCGAGCTGCTCGCCGTGCTCGGGCTAGAGGATCAGCAGGTGGCGCTGGACCGGGGAGACGCCGTGGTGCTCGACCCGTCGGTGGTCGGGTCGGCCGGTGAGGCCCGTCTGACGCTGGAGCTGCCTGGGCGTGGCACCGTTGTGCTGCCTGCAGTGGTCGCTCAGCGCCGAAGGATCGCCACGGCGCTCCCGGGGGTGTTGCTCGTCCCGTCCGCGCTCCGGGGAGGCTCCGGGCCTCAACGCACGATCGTCACCGGCGTCGTCGCTCGCTTCGAACACCCGGCGACGGCCGCTGATGCCGCACTCTTTGGACGGCTGGTCGGCGCGCCCGCTCAACTCGGTGACGCCTCGGACCCCCGGGTGGCGGAGCGGAGCCGACTCGACGCCGCCAGCACCGTTGTCATCTCGGCTCCGGGCGACGTGGTGCTGGGCACGGCGTTGGCGGCGGTGGTGGGCTTGGTCGCCCTCGTCCTCGGTTTGCAATTCGCTGCGTCGGCGCACCGGTTCCAGGATGATCTTCTCGAGGTGGTCGGCGCCCCGACGTCGTTCCGCCGGCGGCTTCTGGCCTGGCAGGGAGGCATCGTGACCGGCTTGGGCGTACTCATCGGGGGAGGGATCGCCGTTTCCGGAACGGCCGTCGGCATCACCAGCTACAACGAGCAGGGACGGGGCAGCCTGCCGCCGATCCCGTTCGGTGTGCCGGCGGCCTTCCTTCTGGGAGCGGTCCTGCTCGTGCCGCTGGGAGCAGCTGCCGGCGCCGTCCTCGTCCCTCGTCGTCCCGTGGATATCCGCCGGCTCGACGACCGCCTGCTGGCCTGACCGCCATCAGCGGGGTTGCCGTTGTCGACGCCGGTCGACGCCCGCCTGGGCGCGCACCACGTGGTGGCGCTGTCCCGCGGCCGCGCACCCCGCTGCTCAGCCCAGGATGTTCACCGAGCGGGCGATCACCAGCGCCACGGTCACGAGCGACACCGCTGATTGGAGCATCATCGTCAGCTTCGCCCAGTGTGAGAGCGGCATGACGTCGGTGGGGCTGAACGCGGTGGCATTGGTGAACGACAGGTAGAGGTAGTCGAAGAACCGGGGTTCCCAGTCCGGCGGTGCGAGCTGCGGGCTCGACATCTGCGGGAACAGGAAGTCGGTGTGCTCGCGGGTGGCGTGGGCGCGCGCCACCGGCCCGCCGCGGTCGAGCTCCCAGTACCAGAGGCTGAAGGCGATCACGTTCGTCGACCAGATCGTCGCGCCCGCGGCGAGCAGCGGCCCGGCGGCGCGGGTGCGGCCGCTGCCCTGCACGAGGCTCTGCACGAGGTCGAGGGCGGCCCAACCGTTGGCCACGCTGATCACCGCGATGAGGCCCAGGCTGGCGATGCGCAGCGCCGGCGACCACCGGTCGATGTGCCGCGGGTTGGCCACCACCAGCCCCACGGCGACGGCGGCTTCCAGGGCGGGCAGCAACCAGCGGGGTTCGGGCCCGAGGCCCTTGGGCACGGCGAGCTGCAGACCGATGGCCACGGCCACGCCGACGGTGACCGGCCATCGCGCCTCACCCGCGGTCGCCCGGCGCCACGCCGGGACCGCGCCGTGCTCCACCCTGGCCAGCGCGTCGCGCTCGGGGCCGAGGAAGCGCCCGGGTCGTTGCGGTGTGCCCGGCTGGGTGTCGTCGGTGCTCACCCCACGGTTCTACGCCACGTGTCGTTCGCGGGAGCGGCCGCTCGGCGAAACGCCACCGTCGCGCACGGCGCCGCGCTCGTAGGGTGCGCGACGTGGAGGAGTGGCTGGCCGACAACCGCGCCCTGTGGGACGAGCGGGTTCCCGCGCACGCGGCGAGCCGTCTGTACGACCTGGACGGAGTGGTGGCCGGGCGCGACGGCCTGCGCCCATGGGAGCCGACCGACGTCGGTCCGGTGGACGGCCGCGACCTCGTGCACCTCCAGTGCCACATCGGCACCGACACGGTCGGCTGGGCCCGGCGAGGGGCGCGGGTGGTGGGGCTCGATGTGTCGGCTGCAGCCCTCGAGGTTGCCGGCGACCTCGCCCGCCGCTGCGGGCTCGCCGTCGAGTGGGTCTGTGCACCGGTGTACGACGCGGTCGAGGCCCTCGGCGCCGGCCGCTTCGACGTCGTGTACATGGGTATCGGCGCGCTCGGCTGGCTGCCCGATCTCGAGCGGTGGGCGGGCGTCGTGCGGGATCTCCTGCGGCCCGGCGGCGTGCTGTACCTGTACGAGATCCACCCGATGTGGGTGGCGCTGGGCGACGACGGCCGGACGTTGCGCGAGCACGCGATCGACGCGCCGTTCCAGAGCTGGGACGAGGGTGACGGCTCCTATGCCGCGCCCGAGGCCCGGTTCGCGCACAACCGCTCGTGGGAGCGGCTGCACACCGTCGGCGAGGTGCTCACCGCAGTGCTCGACGCCGGCCTGGCGGTCGAGCTCTACCGCGAGATGGCGGTCACTCCCGCGCCGGCACCGTGGCTGGAACGGCGCGACGACGGGCTGTTCCACTTCCCCGACGGAGCACTGCGGTTCCCATTGTCGTACTCGTTGCGGGCCCGTCGCCCGGCCTGACGGTCAATGTCGAGCGGTCGGGAAAGACGGTCGGGCGCGTGCCGCGACGGCATCGTCGGAGACTACGACGGCGACGGCAAGAGCGACGTGTTGTGGTATGCGCCCGGGACCGGCTCCGACTTCATCTGGTGGGGAGCGAGCCGGACTGCCTTCGGCCCCGGAAATCAGGCGACGCGTACGATCGACGGCAGCTACGCCGTCACCTCGGGCGACTTCGACGGCAACAACGTCAACGAAATCTACTTCTACCGGTACGGCTGAATCGGGAGGCCATCGTGCATCTTCGTCCTCGTATCCTCATTCTGATCGCGGCAGTGGTGGCTGCCTTGGTCGTCGCGGCGCCGCCCATCGCAGCCATGGTCCGACCGCAAGTCAGCGACACGACCTCGACGCTGAACATCTCGCCGGATTCGGGTCCGCCCGGAACGGCCATAAGCGTCTCGGGCACGTGCGTCTTTCGCGGGGTGCCGAGCGAGCGAGCCTTTGTGCGGGGGTACAAGGCAGGAGGCAACCCTCCGTTCGACTTCTATCAGTATTTCCCGGTTGCATCCGACGGCGCCTATGCAGGCGACCTTGTGGTTCCATCAGATGCCCCGGCAGGGGCCTATGGCATCGAGCTTGGCTGCTCGCGCGCGGACACCCTCTTTGGGGATGCGCAACAGCCGTTCACGGTGACGCCGGGGATCGGGCCATCCACGACGACAACTACGACCGCTACGACGACGCCGACCACGACCACGACGACCGCCGGCCCCGCGACGACCACGGCGCCGGTCGCGGCACCACCGGATGCGCCACCGGCGAGCGTGGTGCCGGGCCAGGCGCACTTCACCGGCTAGGCCTCGCATTCGCTGCCCCCGGGCGACTTCGACGGCAATGGTGTCGACGACATCTACTTCTACCGGTACGGCTGAATCGGAGGCCATCGTGCATTTTCGTCCTCGTATCCTCATTCTGATCGCGGCAGTGGTGGCTGCCTTGGTCGTCGCGGCGCCGCCCGTCGCGGCCGTGGTCCGCCCGCAAGTCAGCGACACGACCTCGACGCTGAACATCTCGCCGGATTCGGGTCCGCCCGGAACGGCGATAAGCGTCTCGGGCTCGTGTGTCTTTCGCGGGGTGCCGAGCGAGCGCGCCTATATCCGGGGTCACCACGTCACGGTTCGGTTTGACTTCTATCAGTATATTCCGGTAGCATCGGACGGCACGTATTCTGGCGAGCTGATGGTTCCGGTAGATGCCCCGACCGGTGCCTATCACATCAGCCTCAGCTGCTTGCGCGCCGACACTGTGTTCGGTGATGCGCAACAGCCATTCACGGTGACGCCGGGGATCGGGCCATCCACGACGACAACCACGACCGCTACGACGACGGCGCCGACGACCACCACGACCGCGGGCCCCCCGAGCACGACGACGACACCGGTTGACGCACCACCGGACGCACCACCGGCGAGCGTGGTGCCGGGTCAGGCGCACTTCACCGGCTAGGCCCTGCACTCGCTGCCCTCGGCCCCTGTGGCGGCGGCCGCACCGGCGTGTTCGAGCAGGCCGAGGTTCAAAGGCCGGGCAGTTCGTCGGTCCGGTCGGGCACGAGCGTTGCGAGCTCGCGAGCCAAGCCGGCGTGGGCCTGGCGGCCGTCGAGGCGCCGGAGGAAGGCGCGGCCGTCCACCTACTGAGGACGTTCGCTCGCGGTCACCAGACGAGCGACGTGCCGGCCATGGACCGTGATCGCCACCTCCTCGCCCCCCTCGACCCGGGCGAGGATCTCGTGGGTGCGGTTACGCAGATCGCGGGCGGCGACGTCGGCCATTCCGACGACCGCAGCTCTCGCTCGGCGCACGCCTGCCGGCTCACAAGATCTCGGCCAAGGGCACGTCGCCCGTCCCGCGCAGCACGTTCTTGAGGAGCTTGCCGGAGGCGTTGCGGGGCAGCTTGCCGGTGCCGATCTCGACGTGCGCGGGCACCTTGAAGTCGGCCAGCGCCGCCGCCACCCACGCCCGCACTTCGGCCGGCGTGATCGTCTCTCCGGGCTCGACCTGAACGACCGCCTTCACCTCTTCGCCGAGCTCCGCATGTGGGATACCGAACACCGCAGCGTCGGCGATCTTCGGATGCTCGACGAGGCGGTTCTCGATCTCGACGCAGTACACGTTCTCGCCGCCGCGGATGATCATGTCCTTGGCCCGGTCGGTGATGTAGAGGTAGCCGTCCTCGTCGAGGTGGCCGAGGTCGCCGGTGCGCAGCCACCCGTCGCGCAACACCTCCGCAGTCGCGTCGGGCTTGCCCCAGTAGCCGGGCATCACGATGGGCCCTTTGATGAGCACCTCGCCTGTCTCGCCCGGCCCGGCGTCGTGCCCTTGTGCGTCGACCACGCGCACGTCGACGACCGGCATCGGGGGGCCCACCGACGTGGGCTTGGCCAGCGCGTCGGCGCCGCTGATCACCGTGGCCACCGAGCTGGTCTCGGTGAGGCCGTAGGCGTTGCTCGTCGAGCGGACGTTGGGGAACGTCTCGCGCACCTTGCGCTGGAGCTCGTCGGCCGACGGGGATCCGCCGAAGGCCACACTCGTCACGGTCGACGTGTCGAAGTCGTGGCGGGCGGGGTGCTCGCACACGCGCCACACCATGGTGGGGACGGTCGCCCAGATCGTGATGCGCTCGTCCTGGATGAGGCGCAGCGCCGTCTCGGGATCGAAGCGGCCCTCCGGCATGACCAGCTTCAGCCCGGCCATGAACCCCACCACGAGCGTGGAGTGGCAGCCCGAGACGTGGAACAGCGGTGAGGTGAACAGCGCCGCCGGTTCGCTTGGCGCGCCCCCGCCCTGGGGCCCGCCGTCGACACCGCCGTCGACACCGCCGAGGACGCCGGCGTTGGTGGCGGCGGACGCGAGCGGGTCGCCCGCGTCGGTCAGCGATCCCAGCACCGTGTTGAACACCGTGTTCTGCAGGTTGGCGACCATGCTCCGGTGCGTGGAGATGGCGCCCTTGGGCCGGCCGGTGGTGCCGCTCGTGTAGAAGATCACGGCCGGGTCGCCCTCGTCGACCGGGGTGCTGGGCAGGCCGGTCGCCGGCGATGCGGTCAGCTCGTCGAAGCGGTGCAGCAGCGGCCCGCCACCGAAGCGCTCGGGGTCGGCGTCGACCAGGAAGACCGCCTCCAGCGCCGGCGCCGCGCCGCCCGCCACCGCGTCGGCGATGCGCTCGTAGCGGCGGGCGTCGGCCACGAGCACCTTGGCGCCCGAGTCGGTGAGCCCGTAGAGGATCTCGTCCGTCTTCCACCAGCCGTTGAGGCCGACGAGCACGGCGCCGATATCGACCGTCCCCCAGAACGCCAGGCACCACTCCGGGTTGTTGGCGGAGAGGACGGCGACGCGGTCGCCCGGCGCGACACCGAACCGGCCGGCGAGCGCGGCCGACACCGAGTTCGCCTGCGCGACGAAGTCGGCGAAGGAGATGCGCCGGTCGCCGTGGACGATGAACGTCTTGTCGCCGTGCGCCGAGGCCATGGCGGCCACCTCGCGCAGCGACCGGAACCGGTCCTTGTAGACCTTCATCTCGACGCCGTCGACCACTTCGGTCACGACCTCGAACGGGCCTCCGGGTTCGGTGAGCTGAGCGCGGATCTCGGCGGTCGTGGCCATGGCCGGGACGGTACCCGCCGGCCCGCGAGGTCGGCGGCGGCGAGCGGGCCGCCCGGTCCGACGAATAGCGTGCCGGAACCGGTCGAGCGGGAGGGGTTCCGATGGGTTCTGTACGTGGTGTCCGGAGGCGGGTGCTGACCATGGTTGCGGCCGTGCTCGGAGGAGCCGGCATCGCTCCGCTCGTGGCTGCGCTGCCGGCCGGCGCGGCGGTGACGGCCATGCGGGTCACTCCGTCGACCGGGCTCGAGGACGGCCAGGTCGTGACCGTCTCGGGCACCGCCGCGCCGGGTGAGTCGGTGCAGGTCGGGGAGTGCACGTTTTCGTTCGACCTGCAGTGCGCCAGCAGCGCGTCGGCCACGGCCGGGCCCGCGGGCCGCTGGTCCACCACGCTCGCCGTCTCGGACTTCGTCAGCTACGGCACCCGGCTGCCCGATGACGGCATCCACTGCCGAGCCGAGCCGGGCCGGTGCGAGATCTGGGCCACGTCCGGCTCGCTGTTCGACGGACCCGAGCAGTCGGTGCCGCTGATGTTCAACGGCGGCCCCGTCACGATGTCGGCCCGGTACGCCGGCACCGTCAGCGGCGGCCAGCGCATCCGGGTCACCGGCACCGTGCCGGGCGCCGCCGGACGCACCGCGTACCTGACGACGTGCATAGACGTCTACATCGGCTACAGCTGCGACGCCGGTGCGCCCCGCCAGGCGGTGCCGGTCGCCGCCGACGGCACCGTGGCCGGCACCTACGTGATGCCGATCGTCGATCCCTCCGGCGAGCCGTGCACCGTCGAGTCCTGCCTCATCGGACTGGTGCCGCCCACCCAGGGGTGGAACACGCCGGTGGCGAGGATCCCGGCGGTGGTGCGGGTCGAGGACCTCCGGGTCCGGGAAGGCACCGGAGGCACCCGCTCGGCGCTGGTCGGCGTCACGCTCGACCGCGCCTCGTCGAGCCCGGTGCGGGTGCGGCTCTCGACGGCCGACGGCACAGCCGTTGCCCCGGGCGACTACTCGGCCACGGAGGCGACCGTGACCGTGCCGGCGGGCTCGACGGCCGCGGTCCTCGCCGTCCCCCTCGTGACCGACGCTCGACCGGAGCCCAACGAGACGTTCCTCGTGGCGATCCGCTGGATCGACGGCGGCGTCGGCTACCGCTACAGCACGGGACGGCTCCGCCAGGCCGCCACGGTCACGATCCGCAACGACGACCCGGCGTCGGCCTCCTAAAGGCCGTAGTGGTCGCAGAACCGGGACAGCTTCTGCGACCACTACGAGGTGGGAGCGAGCTCGCCGACGACGAAGTCGAGGCAGCGGGTGAGGGCGACGACGTCGTCGGGCTCGATGGCCGGGAACAGGGCGACGCGCAGCTGGTTGCGGCCGAGCTTGCGGTAGCTGTCGATGTCGACGATGCCGTTGGTGCGCAGGATCCCCGAGACCGTGGCGGCGTCGATCGACTCATCGAGGTCGACGGTGGCCACCACGCGGCTGCGGTCGGCGGGGTCGGCGACGTACGGGGTGGCGTAGTCCGACGCCTCGGCCCAGCCGTAGATGGCGTCGGCGGAGCGGTCGCAGCGGCTGGCCGCCCACGCCAGCCCGCCGTTCTCGAGGAGCCACTCGACCTGGTGCACGGCGAGGAAGATCGTGGCCAGTGCGGGCGTGTTGTAGGTCTGGTCCTTGCGGGAGTTCTCCAGCGCGATCACCAGGTCGAGCGAGGCGGGGATGAACCGGCCCGACGCCTTGATCCGCTCGATGCGCTCGATGGCGGCGGGGGAGCACGCGGCCAGCCACAGGCCGCCGTCGGACGCAAGGCCCTTCTGCGGGGCGAAGTAGTAGACGTCCGTCTCGGTGGCGTCGAAGCGCAGGCCCGCGGCGGCCGACGTGGCGTCGACGAGCACCAGCGCGCCGTCGTCGGCGCCGTCGGGGCGCACCAGGTCCATGGCCACGCCCGTCGAGGTCTCGTTGTGCGTGAAGGCGTAGGCGTCGACGCCGTCGACGGCCGCGATCGGGGGGCGGCTGCCCGGATCGCTCTTCGCCGTGGAGGGCTCGTCGAGCTGCGGCGCTGCGCGGGCCGCCTCGGCGAACTTGCCCGAGAACTCGCCGAACACGAGGTGGTGGCTGCGCCGCTCGATCACGCCGAAGCACAGCGCGTCCCAGAACGCGGTGGTGCCGCCGTTGCCGAGGAGCACCTCGTAGCCGTCGGGCAGCGAGAAGAGCTCGGCGAGACCGTTGCGCAGGCGGGCGACCATGAACCGCACGCCGGCCTGGCGGTGGCTGGTGCCGAGGTACCCCGGAGCCTCCTCGGCCAGCGCCTGCACCGCCTCCTGGCGGACCTTCGACGGGCCCGACCCGAACCGGCCGTCGCTCGGCATGAGGTCGGCCGGGATGCGGATGGCGGGCAGGTCGGGGCTCATCGCACGCCACTATCGCGACCGGTCCGGAAGGCGGCGAAATCGGTTCCGCCGCCGCGTCAGGCGTCGCTTCCGGACGAGCCTGCAGACGCCGCCCGCCCGGCTGCCGTCGCCCGCCAGACCCGCTACCGACGGGGATCGACCGAACGTGCGCTGGGGCAGACCATCCAGATTTGGAGGAGGATGAGTGCCGTGACCGCGGGCAGTCACCCCACGGGGCGGATCTCGTCGACGCTCGCCGTCCTTGCGGTCGCGCTCGCCGCCTGCGGCCAGGAGCCGGCGGTTCGGACGGGCGCCACGGCGCCGCCGACTGCACCCGGTTCGCCGACCGCCCCCGGTTCGTCGGCCGCTCCGGCGCCGACGACCGAGGCCGCCGGCGTGCCCGTCGCGTCGCTGCGGGCCTTCCTCGGAGCGGTGTTGCGATCCGGAGCCTTCGCGGGCAAGGAGCTCGCCTTCGTCCCGACCCCGGAGGCGCTGGCTCGCTCGGCGGTGGCCAACGGAGAGACGCTGCTCGCCGGGCGGGTGACGGCCGCGACCCGGTTCGACGCGGAGCCCTGGCCGCTGCCCGGTGCGCCGGACGGTTCGGGCATCGCCGCGACCTGGCGAGCGGCGGGCGTCGTGCTCACCGTGTCGCCCGTGGACGTGCTCAGTGGTCCGGCGCTCGGAACCGATGCGGTCGAGGTCCGCATCCCGCTCTGGGAGGGCTCGGCGACGGATCCCTACGCCGCGGGCGGTCGCGACCAGGCGCTGGCAGAGGCGACCGCGGCCCTTCCGGTCGGTGCGCCGGTCCTCCTCGCGCTCCGCCCGGTCACCTCGTCGTCCGGCGCTCGCTACACCGCCAGCCCCGCCCGGCTGGTGCTGGGCGCGGCGACGGGCGAGGCGGTCTCGGGGTCGCCGGGGCTGATGGGTGTCGGCGCCGGCGGTCCCGCGCGGCGCTTCGCGGACGTCGTCGCCGCGGTGCGGGCCGAAGCGCGCTGAGCGACGGCGCGACCGCCGGCCGCCGGACGCCGGCCGCCGGACGCGGAAGCGGTCGACGCCGAGGCACCCGGCGGGGCGGCAGTGCACTCGGCGGCCTCGCGCCTCAATCCGGATCGCGGCGCGCGGCGCGCCGTGCCACTATCGGGACCGGCCCGGAAGGCGGCCACATCGGTCCTCCGCCTCAGCGGGCCGTGCCCCCACCCCTCGCAGGAGCTCTCCGTGCCCCACGACCGCATCGCCCGGCGCGTCGCCGCCATCGCCCCGTCCGCCACGCGGGCCGTCGACGCCAAGGCCAAGGCCCTCCAGGCGGCGGGGGAGCCGGTGATCGGCTTCGGCGCCGGCGAGCCCGACTTCCCCACTCCCGACCACATCGTCGCCGCCGCCGCCGAGGCGTGCCGCGACCCCCGCAACCACCGGTACACGCCGGCCGCAGGGCTGCCCGAGCTGCGGACCGCGATCGTGGCCAAGACGGCCCGCGACAGCGGGATCGAGGTGGATCCCGGCCAGGTGCTGGTGACCAACGGCGGCAAGCACGCCGTCTACAACGCGCTGTTGACGATCGTCGACGAGGGCGACGAGGTGCTGCTGCCCGCGCCGTACTGGACGACGTACCCCGAGCCGATCCGCCTCGCCGGAGGCGTCCCGGTGGAGCTGCCCACCGACGAGCTCACCGGCTTCCGGGTCACGGTCGACCAGCTCGAGGCGGCGCGCACGGAGCGGACCAAGGCGCTCGTCTTCGTGTCGCCGTCGAACCCGACCGGGTCCGTCTACCCCCGCGACGAGATCGAGGCCATCGGCCGCTGGGCCCACGAGCACGGCATCTGGGTGCTGACCGACGAGATCTACGAGCACCTCGTGTACCGGGGGCACGAGTTCCACTCGATGCCCGCGGTGGTGCCCGAGCTGGCCGACCGCTGCATCATCCTCAACGGCGTGGCCAAGACCTACGCCATGACGGGCTGGCGGGTCGGGTGGATGATCGGTCCGGCCGACGCGGTCAAGGCGGCCACCAACCTGCAGAGCCACTCGACCAGCAACGTGGCCAACGTGTCGCAGCGCGCCGCCATCGCCGCACTCGGGGGCGGGCTCGACGACGTGGCCCGCATGCGCGACGCCTTCGCCCGCCGGGCCGAGGTGATGCACAAGATGCTGTCGGGCATCGACGGCGTCACCTGCCTCGAACCCGAGGGCGCGTTCTACGCCTTCCCGTCGTTCAAGGCGGTGGTCGAGCGCGGCTCGGTGGCGGGCCGGCCGGTGCGGTCCACGATCGAGCTGGCCGAGGTGATCCTCGAAGAGGCGAAGGTGGCGGTCGTGCCCGGCGAGGCCTTCGCCGCGCCCGGCTACTTCCGCATGTCGTTCGCCCTCGGCGACGACGATCTCGGCGAGGGCGTGCAGCGCATCGCCGACCTGCTCGCCCGCTGAGCCGGCCCCGTCCCCGAGCGCAGCCCGGCACAGGCGATACTGGCGCCATGCCTGTGCCGGGCCTCACCGAGATCCGCCTCGGCGCCTTCAAGAGCCACCGCGATCAGACGCTCCAACTGGAGCCGATGACCCTGCTCGTCGGGCGCAACGGCAGTGGCAAGTCGAACGCGCTCGACGCGCTGTCGCTGCTGGCCTTGCTGGCCGACGATCGCGACGTCAACGACCTCGAGCGTGGCGACTCGGAAGTGGCCGGCCTACGTGGTGGTCTGAGCGGTGCGGCACCCTTCGGTGGAAAGGAGGTCGCCGTCGGTTGCACCATCACGGCCGACGGCGGCGAGCAGCTCCGGTTCGACGTCACGTTCGATGCGTCCGTGCATCCGGAGATCACGTCCGAGCGCCTCGTGCTCCTGCGACCGCAGAAGAAGGACCAGACGCTCATCGAGTCGAACCAGCGGGCTCCCGGATCGGGCATCGCGGACGTGCAGGTGTACTCGGGAGGGGCGCCGCGGACGTATCAGTTCCTCTCGTCGCGGCTGGCCGTAGCTCAGGCGGTCACGCGCTTGCCCGCGGACACCATGGCGCGGCAGCTCGTGATCGAGCGCTGCGAGGCACTCGTAGGGGTGCTGCGCGGAGTGTTCGTGCTCGACCCCGTGCCCGCGCAGATGCGCGAGTACGTCCGCATCGGCTCGCCGCCCGACCGGTCGGGGTCCTCCACCTCGGCGGTGGTCTACCGCCTTCGAGAGAACGCCTCCACCTGGGACCGGCTGGTGAAACTGGTCCGCGGTCTGGTCGAGGCGGAGGTCGTGGACGTCACCTTCTCGGAGGCCAAGCTGCCCGACGATCGCCTCATCGACGTGATGGTCGCCCTCGAGGAACAGGCCGGCTCGGGCAGGTTCACCGCTCCGGCGCGGCTGATGAGCGACGGGACGCTGCGCTACCTGGCCATCGTCGCATCGCTTCTCGATCTGCCGAGCGATGGGGGCGGCGATTGGCTCTCGGCTGGCCGCACGTTGGTCGTCGAGGAGATCGAGAACGGCCTGTTCCCGTCGCAGAGCGAGCGGGTCCTCAAGCTCCTGCGGACCGAAGCGAAGGAGCGGAACGTCAGGCTCATCGCCACGACTCACAGCCCGGCCCTGCTCGACGCGCTCACACCGGAGGACCACCGGGGTGTCATCGTCTGCGCGCGGGGTCCCGACGGCTTCAGCCGTCTCGGCCGCCTGACCGACCACCCGAGCTACGTCGAGATCGCCGGCGCGGGTGAGATCGGTCGCTCGGTGGCGCGTGGGTTACTCGCGCAGCCGGCCAAGCCGCCGCCAGCCAGCGTGGCCGACCTGTTCGCCTCGTGAGGCGTCGCGTCGAACTCATCGACACCTCGGTTCTCCTCGAGTTGCTCGACGTGCCCTTCTGCAACGACCGCCGTGACGAAGTGATCGCCGAGTTCGAGGATCGGATCCGCCGAGGCATCAACTTTCAGATGCCCGCTGCAGCACTGGTCGAAGCGGGTGGCCACGTGAGCCGCATCAGCGATGGCTCGGCCCGGCGCCGTTGCGCAACCCATCTCGCCGAGTTGATCGGGGCCACGGTCGCTGGCAAGGCGCCGTGGACGTTCACCCGGCTCTCCTGGGACGATGACTTCCTCGACCGCCTCCTCGCGCCTTCGGACGATCTGCCGTTGGCGTTGGTCGAATCGTTGGCGCAGCGGCACCTCGAGATGGGCGACCTCGTGATCGTGGCCGAATGGCAGCGCCTTCGAGAGAACCTGGACCCACAAGTTGTGGAGATCGACGTGTGGACGCTCGACAACTCGTTGAGCGCCGTCATCAAACACCTCAGGCAGCCGTGATGCCGGGTCAGCCGGGTCAGCCCGGCCCACCGACCGCCAGCGCGCCGGAGAAGGCCACGCGCAATGCGGTGAGAGGGGCGACGCATCACCGACGTTGGTCGACCGGCCGACCCTCGTCCAGCAACTCGGCCAAGCCGCGATTCGAGTCGAGGTCCACGCCGGGGCGAGCACCACGGCCACCGCGAAACACGGGGAAGTCAGGCGCGGGATCCGTCGACGGCTGCGCCAGCTCTCGACGCAGCGATTCCTCGATGAGCTGGCCGAGCGTCATCCTGCGCCGCTGCGCCTGGCTCCGCGCCTCGGCCAAGAGATGGTCGTCGATCGACACGGTGGTGCGCATGGTGCACAGGATGACGCGTCATGCGCATGACGCCTCGGTGGTGTGTATCACCGCTTGCCCGACGAGGACGGCGCAATGACACCCGAAGCCGGTCCCGGTCGACTCGAAGGCCTGCTGGTCCTGATGTTGTGGACGGCCCTCTTCGGGGCGCTATCGGCGTGGCGGTTCTCGGCCGGCGACGCCTGATCCGCTCGCCGACTGAAGCGGCGAGCAGACTGCTCGCGTGACCGCGGCATCGGAACGCCCCACCCTCCGGTACGGCACGTGGCCGTCGCCGATCACGGCGGCGAGCCTCGTGGAAGGGGCGACGCGCGTCGGCGAGGTGCGGGTCGACGGCGAGGACGTCTGGTGGAGCGAAGGCCGGCCATCGGAAGGTGGGCGCAACCAGCTCGTGCGCCGCGACGCCAGCGGCGACGTCGCCGACGCG
Source organism: Actinomycetota bacterium (assembly GCA_016185275.1). Taxonomy (GTDB): domain Bacteria; phylum Actinomycetota; class Acidimicrobiia; order Acidimicrobiales; family Iamiaceae; genus JACPNX01. The sequence continues at coordinate 25,430 of JACPNX010000036.1, forward strand.
CTGCCGGCCGCGGGTGGCGTGGACGGCACTCCCTGGAACGCCCGCACGCAGGTCCACGAATACGGCGGGGCGGCATGGTGCGTGCGCGACGGCGTCGTGTGGTTCTCGCACTGGGCCGATCAGCGCATCTGGCGGTTGGACGCGGGTGCCGCCGAACCGGTGCCGGTCACCCCTGCGCCCTCGCGGCCCCGGGGGCTGCGCTACGCCGACGCCGAGGTGTCGCCGGACGGACGCTGGCTCGTGGCCGTGCGGGAGTCGCACGACGGCGACGGTGAAACGGCCGAGAGTGGGGTCGTCGCGGGCGAGGCCCGCAACGAGATCGTGGCCGTTCCCGCCGACGGTTCGGCCGCCGACGAACCCGCGGCCGTGCGCGTGCTGGTGAGCGGGCCCGACTTCGTCGCCGCACCGACCGTCAGCGCCGACGGCAACCGGCTGGCCTGGATCGCCTGGGACCACCCCGCCATGCCGTGGGATGCCACGCAGCTCCGCGTCGCCGCCTTCGACCCGCTGGGCGGGCCGGTGGGAGGCACGGTCGTGGCCGGCAGCTCAAGCGGTCCAAGCGGTCCCGGCGGCCCGAGCGGTCCCGGCGACCCGAGCGGCTCGGACGGCCCCGGGGGTCGGGGCGAGTCGGTGATCGGCCCGCGCTGGTCGGCCGACGGGTCGCTGCTGTTCTCCTCCGACCGGACGGGCTGGTGGAACCCGTACCGGGCGCGGGCCGCCGGCGACGAGTGGGTGGTCGAACAGGTGGTGCCCGACGGCATCGTCGGCGAGGTCGGTGGGCCCGCCTGGGTGTTCGGTGGCCGCTGGCTGGCCGAGCTGGCGGACGGGCGGATCGTCGCCTCCTGCAGCCGGGGCGGATCGACGGGGCTGGTACTCATTGAGCGCCACGGCGTGGAGCGCCCGCTCGACCTGGCGTTCACCGAGGTGTCACAGGTGGTCACGGCCCCGGGCGGCGAGGCGGTCGTGGTCGTCGCCGGCACCCCCACCGACGAGCCCGCGGTGTGGCTGGTCGATCCCGACCACCACTCGCCCCGCCGGCTCAGCGCCGAGGCGCCTGCCGTGGTCGGCGAGGAGTGGATCAGCCGCCCCGAGCCGATCACGTTCCCCACCGGCGACGGCGGCGCCACGGCCCACGCCCTCCTCTACCGGCCGACCAACCCCGGGATCGACGCTCCGGCCGGTGAGAAGCCCCCGCTGCTGGTGATGATCCACGGCGGTCCTACCTCGGCGGCCCGGCCCTCGCTGTCGCTGGCCAAGCAGTTCTGGACGAGCCGCGGCTTCGCCGTGGTCGACGTCGACTACCGCGGCTCCACCGGCTACGGCCGCCCGTACCGGGACGCGCTGCGGGGCCAGTGGGGCGTGGCCGACGTCGAGGACTGCATGGCCGCCGCCCGCTACCTCGCCGCCGAAGGCATCGTCGATCCGGCGCGCCTGGCCATCCGCGGAGGTTCGGCCGGCGGCTACACGACCCTGGCCGCGCTGGCCTTCGGTGACGTGTTCGCCGCCGGCGCCAGCCACTACGGCGTGGCCGACCTCGGCGCGCTGGCTCGCGAGACCCACAAGTTCGAGAGCCGCTACCTCGACGGGCTCGTCGGGCCGTGGCCCGAGGCGGCCGCCGTGTACGAGGCTCGCAGCCCCATCTCGCACACGGACGGCTTCGACCGGCCCCTCATCGTGTTCCAGGGGCTCGAGGACGAGGTGGTGCCGCCCAACCAGGCCGAGGCCATCGTCGCCGCGCTGGCGGCCAAGGGCGTGCCCCATGCCTACGTGCCCTTCGCGGGCGAGCAGCACGGGTTCCGCCAGGCCGCCAACATCGTGCGAGCCCTCGAGGCCGAGCTGTGGTTCTACGGCCGGGTCTTCGGCTTCGACCCCGCCGGCCACATCGAGCCGGTCGCGGGCGCGGTTGGCCTCTGAGGGGCGACAGGTGGGGGCGATTCGATAGCATTTCGGGCGGTCATTGAGACCCGTTGGGGTGGGGGAGGAACCGGCATGGATGGCGATCGTTGGGTGGACTCGGATGTCAGCCGACCGTTCGCAGACGAGCCGGTCACGGAGGTCCTCGGAGACGTACGCGCCTCAGGACCGATGACACTCGGGCAGCCGCCAGCGCCCGTCGCTCCGTGGGCCTCGCCAGCCCGCCCGGCTGAGGCGCCTGCTGCGGCTCCCCCGCCACCGGCACCGATGGCTGGGTGGTACGCCGAGACAGGAGCGCCTGGTGTCGAGCGCTATTGGGACGGGTCGTCCTGGACGGATGCCCGCCGCGCCGCAGCCATCCCTCCGGCTGCGCCACCAGCGATCGTCGTGCACACGCATGTGGCGCCGGTGATCCACAACGAGCTCATCGCGGGGTCCCGAGTGACACCGATCGCGCGTCATGCGCACGGTCTGCGGTACTGGATCCTCCTGGGTTGGTGGTGGGCCCCGTTGAAGTGGTTGGGACGTGTCGCGCTGTGGCTCCTGTTCTTCCCGCTCGGCTTCTGGCGGTCGTACGCCAACCACGACAGGAAGAAGGAGCTGCGCCAGCAGCGAGGGCTCAAGGGCTACTGAGAGGCAGGTCCAGGCCAACGGCCTGCGCCGCGGGACCCAGCCACCTTCGTTCTCGAGGTCTGCGCCGCGCCATGCCGGAGCTGACACCTCCAGAACGCGGTCGGGGCGACGGCAACGGCGGGCGACGGCGACGTCGGGGCGACGGCCGGCGCTGGCGGGGCCCCGGCCGGCGCCGGCTGGGGCTGGACGCCCAAGCGCCGGCGGGCATCGCATTGGCGGTCGCGGCGGGTCGTCGGCCACGATCGAGGCGATGGCACGGGTGCTGGTGACCGAGACGATCGCCGAGGGTGGCCTCGACCGGCTGCGAGCCGCCGGCCACGAGGTCGACGTGCGCACCGGCCTGTCGCCCGAGGACCTGCTCGCCGCCGTGCCCGGCGCGCACGCCCTCATCATCCGCTCGGCCACGCAGGTCACCGCGGAGGTGCTCGACGCCGGCAGCGACCTGGTCGTCGTCGGCCGGGCCGGCATCGGTCTCGACAACGTCGACGTCGCCCATGCCACCGCCCGCGGCGTGATGGTGGTCAACGCGCCGCAGTCGAACATCCTGTCGACGGCCGAGCACACGATGGGCATGCTCCTCGCCCTCGCCCGCAACATCCCCCAGGCTCATGCCGCGCTCACGGCCGGCCGGTGGGAGCGCTCGAAGTGGGAGGGCGTGGAGCTGGCCGACAAGGTGCTCGGCGTGGTCGGCCTCGGTCGCATCGGCAAGCTCGTGGCCCAGCGGGCCTCAGCGTTCGGGATGCGCATCGTCGCCCACGATCCCTTCGTCGCCCCCGAGCGCGCCCGCCAGCTCGGCATCGAGCTGCTCGACCTCGACGAGCTGGCCGCCGCCGCCGACTTCGTCACGCTGCACGTGGTCAAGACGCCCGAGACGCTCGGCATGATCGGCCGCGACTTCTTCGCCAAGGCCAAGCCCGGCATCCGCGTCGTGAACGTGTCGCGCGGCGGCGTGGTCGACGAGGACGCGCTGGCCGAAGCGATCCGCGACGGCGTGTGCGGCGGTGCCGCCCTCGACGTGTTCGGCTCCGAACCGACCACCGACTCGCCGCTGTTCGAGCTGCCGCAGATGGTCGTCACGCCCCACCTCGGTGCCAGCACGCGCGAGGCGCAGGACAAGGCGGGCGACACGATCGCCGAGCAGGTCGGCCTCGCCCTCGCTGGTGAGTTCGTGCCCTTCGCCGTGAACGTGAGCGCGGCCGAAGCGTCGGAGGCGGTGCGCCCGTACCTCCCGCTGGCCGAGCGGCTCGGCGCGCTGTTCGCCTCTCTGGTGGGCGGGGCGCCGAGCGTGCTCGAGGTCGAGTACCAGGGCCAGATCGCCGACCACGACACCCGCATCCTCACCCTGTCCGCGCTGAAGGGCCTGTTCTCGGCCAGCAGCGACGAGCCCGTGTCGTACGTGAACGCGCCGCAGCTCGCCGCCGAGCGTGGCATGGAGGTGCGCGACACCGCCACCGCCACCGCTCGGCACTACGTCAACCTCGTCAGCCTCCGCGGCGCCGACCACTCGATCGCCGGAACGCTCGTCGGCTTGCAGGCCGAGGCGCGCATCGTGGTCGTCGACGACCACACCGTCGACGTCCCGCCCGCCGACCACATGCTCGTGGTGCGCAACGACGATCGTCCCGGCGTGATCGGCCGGGTCGGCACGATCCTCGGCGACGCGGGGATCAACATCAACGACATGGACGTGGGCCGCTCGCCCGAGGGCGCCTCGGCCCTGATGGTGGTGGCCACGTCGTCGCCGGTGCCCGCACCTGTGCAGGACGCCCTGCGCGCCGCCGAGGGCGTCGTGTCGGTCGCGGCGCTGTAGCGGCCGCCGGCTGGGCGCCGGTCGCGCCAGAATGGGCCGGTGCACCCGGCGATCAAGCGAGCCCTGATCTACCTCGGGCTCGGCCCCGACGAACCGACCGCGCCGGGCTCGCGCGAGCATCTCGACGTCGGCGCTGGGCCACCTGCGACGCGGCCGACGGCGTGGCAGCGAGTGATGATCTACCTCGGGCTCGGCCCCGACGAACCGACCGCGCCGGGCTCGCGCGAGCATCTCGACGTCGGCGCGGGGCCACCTGCGACGCGGCCGACGGCGTGGCAGCGAGTGATGATCTACCTCGGGCTCGGCCCCGACGAACCGACGGCGCCGGAGGGCGGGCGTGCCGCCCGGCGGAGCTGGCCGGCTGCGACACACCGCGACGACGAGGGCGACTGATCGGCGCGGGTCGCACGAGCCGTGTCAGACCGGAGGTGATTCGACCGTCGAGCCGATGAGCCGGGCCAGCAGTCGCGGCTCGCCCGGCCAGGCGTCGAAGAGCACCTCCGGTGGCACCTGGCGAGCGGCGTAGCGCAGCGCGAGCGCCACGACCACGACGTCGTCGAGCGGGCCGATCACCGGCAGGAACTCGGGGATGAGGTCGATCGGCGACAGCACCCACAGGCCGGCGAACGCGACGGCGACCTTCGCCCGGCGCGGGACGCGCGGGTCCTTGCGCAGGCGCCGCGTCAGCGTCACGCAGGCGGGCAGGAAGCCGGCGAGGTCGCGCAGGATCCCGGGTGGCAGCCGCCGGGCGAGCAGGACCAGCACGCCCCACGAGGCGACCACGACCCCGGCGCCGATCAGCGCCAGCCGGAGCCAGGTCACCGCGGCGTGTGCGTCCCGGTCATGTCCGGCTCATCGTAGAGTGCCGAGATCGGAACGCTCGCCCTTGTCGGCCCCGACGAAGCCGAGCGCGGCGCCGCCCGACTCCGGTGGCGAGCGAGGCGGCGCAGGTGAGTCGCTTCGCCGACATGATCCTGCAGCTGCGCGGCTGGCCGGCGCTCGCCGTCATCTTCGCCCTGCCGGCGCTCGAGTCTTCGGCGTTCGTGGGGTTCGTGTTCCCCGGTGAGGTCGCGGTGCTGCTGGGCGGTGTCCTCGCCTTCCAGCAGCGGGTGAGCCTGCCGGCGGCGCTCGCCGCCGCGGTGCTCGGCGCGGTCGTCGGCGACACCATCGGCTACGAGGTGGGCAAGCGCTGGGGGCGCCGGCTGCTGGAGGGCACGATCGGTCGCTTCGTCGACCACCGGCACCTCGACCGGGCCCAGGGCTACCTGGCAGAGCGCGGTGGCCGCGCCGTCTTCCTCGGTCGCTTCACCGCCGCGTTGCGGGTCGTGATCCCCGGGATGGCGGGCATGTCGGGCATGCCCTATGCGACCTTCGCCGCCTACAACGTGGCGGGCGGGACGCTGTGGGCGTCGGGCTTCGTGCTGCTCGGCTACGCGGCCGGCGGCAGCTACCGCCGGGTCGAAGGGGTGGCGAAAGCGGCCAGCCTCGTGCTCCTGCTCGTCTTCGTTCTGGTCGTCGCAGTGGTGCTCGTCGCCCGCCGGATCGCCCGCGATCCCGAACGGGTGCGGGCCTGGGCGCGACGCCGGCTCGACCGCCCCTGGGTGGTTCGCGTCCGAACCCGCTACGAGCGCCCGCTGGCCTTCCTCGGCCGGCGCCTCGACCCCCGCGGTGCCTACGGGCTCAGCCTCAGCGCCGTGCTGGTGGCGCTGATCCTGGCCACGTGGGCGTTCGCCGCGATGGTCGGCGACGTCGTTCTGCGCCGCAACGTCGTCGAGCCCGACCGCCGCGTGCTGCGCTTCCTGGTCGAGCATCGTGCTGCGAGCGTCACGACGGCCATGCGAATCGTGAGCGCGGCGGGCAGCAGCACCGTGTTGGTGCCCTTGGCGCTCGCCGTCATCGGCCTGTGGAGGTGGCGCCGTCGTAACTGGCTCGCCTTCGCCGTACTGGCGCCGGTGCTGATCGGTGCGAGCCTGTCGTACAACATCACCAAGGCGTTGGTGCAGCGGCCGCGGCCGCCGGTCCGCTATGCCCTGGTCTCGAGCTCGAAGTCGGCGTTCCCGTCCGGGCATGCGACGCTGGCGGCTGCGGTCTGGGGGGCGTTCGCGTTCCTCGCCGCCACCGCCGCATCCACGTGGGGCCGCAAGGTGGCCGCGTGGGCCGTCGCCTTCGTGGTCGTCGCGCTGGTCGGCCTGTCGCGCCTCTACCTCGGCCTGCACTGGCTCAGCGACGTCCTCGGCGGTTGGGCGCTCGGAGCGCTGTGGCTGAGCGCCGTGCTGGCCTTGCAGCGCGGCCTCGCCGGCGCCTCGGGCGCCGCGGGCATCGCGGGCATCGCGGGCGCTACGCACGTCGAGCGGCCCAAGGCGAGAGCGTCGCCTTCGGCGGTCGAGCCGGGCTAGCGCTTGGCGGGGCGGAGCCCGTCGGCTTCGGCTGCCGCGGCCGAGGCGTAGCAGCGGTCGGGACGCGTGCGACCGTACGAACGGCCGCCCGGGACGTGGTAGATGCCGCTGGCGACCTTGCCCTTGACCGGGTGCGTGCCCGGGCAGCCGCCGTCGGCCAGCGGCTCGACCCACGCCACGCCGCCCGCCGCGTCCCTCAGCACGGCGGCGTCGCCGGCCAGGGCCTCCGGTTCGACTGCCTGGGCCAGTGGAGCCGACGGTGCCGGGCGCGGTGTGGCGCCTGAGGCCAGCGGGGCGCCGGCGTCGACTGGCTCGTCGACGGCTGACCCCACGGCGGCACCTGGTTCGACGTCGGATGGTTCGATGTCGGATGGTTTGACGTCGGGCGGTTCGACGTCGAACGGTTCGGCGAGGGGCTGCGCGCCCGATCGGACGGCTTCGTCGAGCGGCGGCCAGGCTTCGCCGTCGTCGCGGGGGTGCGGCGTGGACAGGCCGCCTCCGATGGCGTTCACCGGGTCGGGGGCGTCGAGCGCCGGTGAGGGGCCGCCCCGCAGAGCGCGCCAGGCAGCCCACACCAGGGCGAGCAGACCACCGAGCAGCGTCATCTGCGCGAGCCGCCTCATGGCCGCGCATCGTAGGAGATGAGGCCGGCGAGCCCGGGGCGCCGACGAACTCGGCGTCGACGGCGAAGCTGTCGTTGTGGCGGACGACCCCGTCCGGCCAGTCGGCGACGCGGATCCCGGGGGCGACCTTGAACCCGAACTAGGGGCTCGAGACGTTGGTGACCGACGCCGGCGGGCGCACGACGGCCACCTCGCAGACAGGCGCTGCTGCGGGCACCGGTCCCGAGCTGGGCTTGGCCACCGCCGAGACGGTCGACGCGGGTGGGCTGAACCTGACCACGACGACCGGCGGCTACCTGGCGAGCGTCCGATAGGCCACGCCGACCGCCACCGCGGCGCTGCGGATGTGTGGGCCATCGTCCCCCTCCCACACGCACAGGGGTCCGCCGAGGCTCTGCGCCGCGGCGACCGCTTCGGCACCGAGCGTTGAGACTCGATGGGCGTCGGCGATCTCGGCCATCCTGAATGCGAGCGTGCGCATGGGCACAACTTGGATCTCACGCGGCAGCGATGACAGGCGGCGGCCGAGCTCTCGTCGTCGCTCGGGTAGCCAGGCTCCGGTCAGAGCGCCGCCTCGGGCCGACACGACGCTCTTGCAGAGACGGTGGAGATACAGGTTCGTGGTCGCGGGCTCGTGCCTTCGGAGCAATGTGCTCAAGCTTCTGCTGAGGTCGTCCGCAAGGATGTCGCGAAGCAGGTGGTCGTCGAGCAGTGCGCTCACGTGGTGGCGAGGTCGGGGTCGTCGTCGAGCGAACGCACGAACGTCGCGTGATCCTGGCGACTGACGATGTCGTTGAGGAGCCGCCGCCCCTGGCCCTTCGGGACCGTGAGCACGCCGAATCCCAGGTCGATGACCTCGACTGGGCCGCCGTTGTCAAGCCCCCAGCGGTGCCGCACCGACGCGGGCAGGGACATCTGGCCCGACGACGATACGAGGTACTGCTGCACGTCGCTCATGGACGGAAGCCTACTTGGTAGACTGCAGTGCTATACCAAGTGTCACGGGACGACGGATCACGTCGACCCCGGCACGGTCGAAGCTCTTCGTCGTCTGCCCGTACGGCGCGGGTTGGTCCAGCGTGAAGGCCACCGACGTGTGGCCGAGGCTCCGGATGATCGTGACCCGCTACGGCCACCTCTTCGACCAAGCAGGAGCGACCGCAGCGCGAGCGATCGACGACCTGCTCGGCGGACCTGCCGAGCGGTAGCCGGTCAGGCAAGCAGCCGAGAGGCCCGGAGCCTCTTTCGATCCCTGACGCCGCGCTCGCATTGCCAGCGGCCACCCGTCCTGCCATCCCGAAGGAGCAACACCAGGCCGGCGATAGGGGGGGCGGAAAGGCGACGGGGGCTACCCGCGGAGCTCAGCCAGTGTCTTCTCGAGCCGGCGTCGGCGGGTCTCGTCAGTCTTGGCTGAGGTGATGCCGTCGGCGTGGCGCCGCTGGTTGCTGTAGGACAGCCCGTCCAAGGTGGCCTTGGCCGCCTTGTCCTTGATCAGCGCCTTTGCCAACTCCGGCGGGACGTTCACTGTGCGGGGCGCGTCGTCCAACTCGATCTCGACATCCACGACGTCACCGCCGCCGACCCGCGCACCTGCACGATGCTCGGCGCTTACGCCCATCATGTACTTGCCGTTCATTACAGCGATGGTGCTGCGGTACGTGTAACCGTTGATCGTCACCTGTACCGGCGGGCGTCTCGATGCACCGAGCGCCTCCACTACCTCGGGCGGCACTTCGATGCCGGTCGCCGTCTTGCCTGCCTCAGAATCGTCGTTCGGAAACCCATGCCAGTAGGACGACGCTTCCGGCTCGAACTCATTGCCGCCTCCGAGCCCATCGTCGCCACGACGTCGAGTCCCTGTCATTCGCCGCCGCTGATCGTCCGGTACCCGGCGACCGGGGACGCGCGGATTCAGTCTCTCGGATCAGCTCCGTCGGGGCGGTGCGACTCGTGCCAGGTGCCCTCAACCACAAGCACGCCGGGTCCGTCGGTCCGGCGGGGCCATCGGATGATCTTGACGGGCTGACCCGCGTGCCGGACCCGCCATGCGTCGATCGCTGCCTGACGAGTGCGGTGGCCGCTCAGCACTTCTGCAGTCTCCGCATGGGTGACTTCGTAGATCGCCTTCTGACGGCTCACGCCGTCGAGAGTACGACCATGTCGCCCGGTGGCGTTCGGGGGCGGTCGGTCAGCGGCTTGGCGCGGGCTCGGACTGTGCGAAGTAGACGAACTCCAGCCCCGGTCGGTCGGGTGCATCGCGAACGGAGCGAACCTGGAAGTCAGCTTCATCCAGGGTTGCGACGATCTCGTCGTGGCCCCGGAACCGCAGCGTGGAGTCGGAGACGAGCTCGGAGTCGTCTTGCGAAAAGCGGAAGACGTGTCGGAACGAGACGAGTGGCTCCTGCACGTCAGTGAGTTCGATCCAAGTGAGAACCCGGCCGCCGCCCGGGACGTCGAGTTCCCGATACGTGTGCTCCTTGGTCCAACGCTCCCAGGCCCGCCGCTCGGGGTTGCGCGTCTCGAAGACAAGCCAACCGCCCTCTCGCACCGCGCTTCTGAGCGCCGTGAGCGTGTCCCTCCATTCGACATCGCCGACGAAGACCTGCGCGACGTTGCCGGTCATCAGCGCGAGATTCACCCCCAGGGGCGGAATGCTGGGGGCGTCGCCGTGGATCCATCGCACGCGCTCGGCACCGGGCTTGCGACGAGCCACATCGAGGGACGCTCCGGCCGGATCGACGCCGATCGCTTCGATTCCGCGGAGCGCTAGTTCGCAGGCCAACGTTCCGGTTCCGCAGCCGACATCGAGCACCGTCGAAGCCTTCAGCTCGCCGACAATCTCCAGGTAGACGTCGAGGTCGCTCCGATCGTCGTCCACGACGTCGTATAGCCGAGCCAAGCGCGGGTCAGCGAAGATCGGATCCGGCATGGCTCCATCATGGACGTCGTGCTGCGCACCCAGCCGGCGATAGGAGCGGAACCTCGGCGGGGGCCGGCAGCGTGGGTGGGAGAATGGCGAGATGTACAGACCCGCCGCACATGTCGTTGACGATACGACGGGTTGGCAGATCCTGGCGGGCGCCCGAGCGGGCCACCTGGTCACTGCCGAGGCCGGGTCGCTCGATGCGACGTTCCTCCCGTTCCTGGTCGATGTCGGCGCCCGCCGCGTCCTCGCTCACTTCGCACGGGCGAACCCGCAGTGGCGGTCTGCCGACGGTGCGCGTGGCCTGCTCATCGCGTCCGGGGCCGATGCGTACATCTCGCCGAGCTACTACGCGACGAAGCGAGAGACCGGGAAGGTCGTGCCGACGTGGAACTACACCGTCGTGCACGTGCATGGGGTGCTGCGTATCCACGACGATGACGACTGGCTCCGCGACCTCGTCAGCGGGCTGACTGACCTCCACGAGCGAGGTCGTGAGGAGCCGTGGGCCATCACCGATGCTCCCGCGGAGTACATCAACCGCAACCTGAAGGCCATCGTCGGCGTGGAGCTCGTTGTGGACCGCCTCGAAGCCAAGCGGAAGCTCAGTCAGAACCGCTCGTCCGAAGACATCGCCGGTGTCGTCGATGGCCTCTCGCGTGGCACCGCCATCGAGCGCGCCGTTGCCGGCGAGATGCAGCAGTCGGAGAGTGGATAGCCGGGGCGGATCAGGACGCCCCAATGTGCCGTTCCGGGCACCGCAACTCTCGCGAGCGCCGCCGGCTCGAAGATGCCCCCAGGCACGGCAAGGGCACTGCCCTTCAGGCTGGGCGAGCGGGCCCCGGAAAGCCGACGCGGATCATGCTTCCGGCGGGTACATGTCGAAGAAGCAACGCGGGCGCAGGCCGAGCCGGGTCCAAGCGGTGCCTCGTTCGTCGTCGAGGTCCGTGCGAGCCGCCCACGGGCAGCCGGTCGACCCGACTCCCGGGGCGAGCCGCCAGCCTCGCTGCCGGGCGTGCGGCCTTGACCCGACGCCGCCACGCCTCCGCTTCGGGCGGCGGGCCGACGACCCACCCGTGCGTCGCCAAGCGTTCAACGGACTCCCCGGGTATTCGCTGGTCATGGCGATGGCAGGACGACCGTCGTCCGGGCTCATCCGCCGTCGTCCGTCGTCGTTCTTGACCGACCTGTGACCGCTACGTGTGCCTGCGGCCGCCGCATCAGCGATCGGCGATGACCGCGAGGTCGAGGCCGAGTTGATCGGCACCGCAGCGGAACGCGTCCGAAACGCTCTCGGGCGCGGCGAACCTGATCGGCCAGTCATGGGTCACGGCGGCGGCAAGGGTCTCGGCTTGCAGCAGCGACACGGCGTAGGTGTGCTGAATCGCTCCGGCAGTTCGGACCAACGGCCGCGGGTCGACGACGGTGAGGACGGCCGCGTCGGGTTCGGCGAGGCGTTCGCTGAGAGCGTGCCTGTCGCGCATCAAGCCACTGGACCCATAGGTCGAGAGCTCGTCGGCCGGAGGTCAGTCACGGGATCTCTCTAGGTCCACTCATCGGGCAACACAGCGAACACATCGACGTCCTGGCGTTGGCCCCGCCAGACGCCGTGGGCACGGAGAGTCCCCTCGCAGGTGAAGCCCGCGCGACGTGCGACAGCGGCCGAAGCCGCGTTGTTCGACTGGATGGTCAGAACGACCCGTGCTGCCCCGAGGTCGAACAACCACGTCGTCATGAGCGTGACGGCGCGTGTCGCCAGTCCTCGTCCTCTCGCGTCTGCAGCCAGCCAGTAGCCGAACTGCGCCACATCCGTGTTCGACCAGTTGTCGATGCCGCACATCCCGACTGGTTCGCCCGAGGCAGCATCAACGATGGCGAAGGCAGTTCCGGTCGGATCACCTTTGGCATGGAATGTTCGCCAGCAGGCCTCGATGCGCTGGATGATCAAGATCGCGTCTGCGAGCGACTCGGGCGGTGGGCCGTTGTAGCGCTGAATCGCGGGGTCTTGCGACGCCGTGGTCAGGAACTTCGCGTCTGCCGGGTTCCATGGTCTGAGCACGACCACGTCGTCGGAAAGCGTGACTCGGTCCATCATCGTGACGGCCTGTCCGAACTCATCCAGGAGTGACCTCACGGTGGCGGATTTGCCATCGGTGTATGACTTCCGGTCGCTGCCGCCCTCCTCGATCAGTTGGAGCTTCAACGTCTCGTAGGCACGGGAGGCATCGGAGCTCCGACGGAGGAGATCCCGGAATCGTAGGTAGTCGCGCCACTGCCTGCCGTCGACATCGACGACATGGAGGTGCGCGACCCGGTACCAAGGTCGTGCTTCGAGCACGAACACGTGGCCACCCTCGTCGCCGGCGTCTCCTCGGTAGATCCACCCGGCGCTCTCGAGTCGATTCTGGATGCGGGAAACGTCGTGATGGTCGGCGATCGCGGCCGCGAGATCGATGATCGGCTTCGCCAGCAGACCGACCACCGATGACGACCCAATCTGTTCCACGGCTGCGGCGTCGGGCCCCAGGACCTCCTCGACGCGGGCCCGTAGAGAGGCGCCGACGAGAATCCAGTCTTCGGTCGTCGGTCGCAGGCGAAGGTCGTGGTAGTGGAGCCCGAGCCCCGCTTCGATCGCTTCCTCCACTGCTCCATCGTGGCGCGTGGAGCGCTTCGGACGAGGACGTCCGGGCGATGACCGGCTCGGCGCGATTGGCCCCGTGAGACGTACGGTCAGTTCTGTGAAGGTGTTCCTGCTGGGAGGGCGCTGGGCGGGGGCGCCGTGGATGTGGGTCAGGTACTCCGGCAACGTCCAGTCGGCACCGACGCATCGCAACGCGGTCTGCCAGGTGGGGACGTGCGCGCGTTGACGAGGCCAGGGGTGATGACGCGTCCGGGCAGGTCGACGATGTCGGCGCCGGCGTGGTCGAGGTCAGCGTCGATCTCGGCGATGCGGTCGCCGTCGACGAGCACGTCGATGCGCTCCGCATCCGGCCGTCCCGCCGACGTGGTGACCACTCGGGCACCCCGGAGCAGGGTCCGCCCTGGATCAGTCACCCGGGCCCGCCGTCGATCGAGCTCACCCGGGATCGGTGGCGTTCCACGGCATCGTGCCGGAGGCCCAGTGGGTGAGCGGCTCCTCCTGGTCGTTGCTGTGGAGGTGGCGTGGAGGCGTGGCGAAGGTCTCGTAGGGCCGGCAGCGGAGGACGACGCGTCCCTCCTCCTCGGCCATGGCGGCGACGAAGGGCCGGGTGTCCTCGCCGAGCGGCTCGCCGGACATGCGACCACCGACGGCCATCATCACGTCGACGACGAGCTCGGGATCCGTGTCGACGACGGCGTCGCAGTACACCTGCAGGTAGGAGAACGGCCAGCGTTCGTCGAGGACGCACAGGCTGACCTTGGGGTTCCTGGCGACGGACTTGGCTTTGCCACGGTCGCGCATGGTGGACACGAGGAGCTCGTCGTCGTCGGTCGGCACGTAGTACACGATCGACATTGCCGGGCCGTCGGCTCGGCGCGGTGTGCCGAACACGCAGGTGCGGTGGGTGCGGACGAACTCTCGTCGCTCCGAGGCGAGCATGTCGCGGTCGGTGGGCGGCGTGAAGGGCTCGGGGGCAAGGGGTCGCAGGGTCATGAGGCTCTCCTGTCGGCGGTGCCGGCGTCTGTCATGGCGGCTCGCATCACACGCACCGGTTGCGGATGGTGCCGATGCCTTCGATCCAGGATTCGAGGATCTGGCCGGGTTGCAGGAATCGGGCGGGTTGGTGGGCGATGCCGACACCGGCGGGGGTGCCGGTGAATATCACGTCGCCGGGCAGGAGCGGCAGGACGGCCGAGAGCTCGGCGATGAGGCGGGGCACGCTGAAGACGAGGTCGTTGGTGCGGGCGTCCTGGACCTTCTCTCCGTCGACCGAGCAGCCGAGGGCGAGGTCGTCGGGGTCGGTCAGCTCGTCGACGGTGACGACCCACGGGCCGATCGGGCCGTAGCCGCGGCGGGACTTGCCCAGGGAGAACTGGGCGCCGGCGGCGAACTGGAGGTGCCGGTCGCTGATGTCCTGCCCGATCGTCAGCCCGGCGATGTGTGACCACCCGTCGGCCTCGGCGACGCGATCGGCGACGGTGCCGATGACGGCGACGAGCTCGACCTCCCAGTCGACGCTGTCCCCGACGATCTCGATGTCGTCGAACGGCCCGGCGAGCGCGGCGGGGAACTTGGTGAACGTCGCCGGGACCTCGGGGAGGGCCATGCCGGCCTCCTCGGCGTGGCTCCGGTAGTTGAGCCCGATGGCGAACACCTGCCTGGGAGCGGGGACGGGGTTACGGAGGTCGGTCTCGACGAGTGGTCCGGTGCCGGTGGTGATGCTGCGGGCGACCTCGATAAAGGCGGGCCAGTCGTCATAGACGCCCATCGGGTCGCTGCCGAAGAGGCCGTCGCAGGCTTGGGCGATGTCGGAGATCTGGTCGCCGAGGACGAGCACAGCGCGGCCGTTGCTGTTGGCGATCTTCATGTGAGGGCTCCTTGCCGGGCGGTGGTGGTGAGGTCGTGGCGGAGGTCGGCGAGCAGCGTCGAGGCTGCCGCGGCGGTGGGGGCGGTGCCGTAGAGGTGGAAGTCCGGTCGTTGCAGCGCGGCGGCGGTGTCGTGGCGGGCGAACCAGCGTCCGTAGACGGGATCGGGGTGCGGCGACCGAGCTGTCCGAGCAGGATGGCCAGCGTGTTGCTGACGGGGCCGTAGCCGACGATGACGACGTCGGCGTCGACGGGCACCACCGGGTTCACCCGTTCCGCAGGGGCTGGTGGCCCCAGGCGCTGATCCGGTCATAGCGCCGGTTGTCGTCCCAGTCCTCGGTGACGACGCGGGCGCCGTGGCCGACCTCCACCTGGAACCCGGCGGGTGACGCGACGTAGAAGCTGAACATGGCGTCGTTGTCGTGGCGGCCCAGGCCGTTGGGAATCGGCAGGTCCGACGCCCAGGCCCGGTCGAGTGCGGCGCCGACGTCGTCTCGGTCGTTGGTCTCGAACATGACGTGGTGCAGGCGCTGGGGGAGATCGAACGGCGCCCGGGCCACGGCGATGGTGTGGTGGCGCGGGTTGCAGTGGTAGAAGCGGACCTCGAGCTCGAGGCCGGGGGCCAGCTCGGTCTCGAGCCAGTCGGTCTGGCCCACGCCCAGGCTCTCGACGAGGAACGTGTGGGCCTCCTCGAACGCGGTCGTGGCGAACACGACGTGCCCGAACCCGACGCCTTCGGTGAGGAACCCGCCTGGGACAAGCTTCGACGCGAACGGCGTCGCGGCGGGTTCGAGACCGACCACCACCTCGATCGGCACGCCCCACGGCGAACTCGTCCGGGCCAAGCGCTGGACACGGCGGACCTTGCGCTCCTCGTCCGAGCCTTCGGCGACATCGGCGCCGTGCGACTCGAGCCGGGCCACGACTTCATCGAACGCGGTGGCATCGGCGGCTTGGAGGCCGACGAAGGCGGCGTCGGTGAGCGGGCCGCGTTCGACGATGATGCGGTGGGCGGCGTCATCGTTGCGCCAGGTGACCGTTTCGTCGTCGGCCGGCTCGCCGGGCGCGAGGCCGATCACGTCGCCGAAGAAGGGGGTCAGGCTGTGAGGGTCTGGTACCTGGATCCCCAGGTAGGCGAGCTCGAGGTCATGGCGCATGGCGGGCTCCGTCGTCCGGGCCGAACAGGAGGAGGCACACTGCGTCGGCGTGCGCCTCGATCACCTCGTCTGCGGAGGGGTCGAGGCCGGTCAGCCGGCGGCACTCCGGGCCGAGCACGAACATCGTGGGGCCGGCGCCGGTCAGGATGTAGTACAGGTGCGCGGGCGGGATCGCCGGAACCGCTCCCCGCTCGGCGAGCGACGCCAGCATCGACGCCGTCGCCTCATAGAGCGGCTGGATGTGACGCTCCACAAGCCAGTCCATCTGCGGGCCATCGGTCTTGCACTCCTGGGTGATGATGCGGTGCACCTGCGGGTTGCGGGCCGAGAAGCCGATGAACTCGCGGACCAGCAGCCGGGCCGAGGTGACCTCGTCGACGCCGCGCAGGCCCGCTGCGCGTGCGGTCAACTGGTCGGCGAGCCTGGTGAAGAGGACGTCCACCGCCGCCCGCCACAGCTCGTCCTTCGAGCTGAAGTGGTAGTTCAGCAACGGCTGCGTCACACCGGCTCGGGCCGCGATCTTCCGGGTGGAGGCACCGTCGAACCCCCGCTCGGAGAACACGTCCAACGCAGCCGCGAGGATGGCACCGCGCGTCGCATCCGCCGATGGGCGGGTCACCCGAGGCGGCGGCTTCGTCGCTGACGTCGATTCCATCGCGCTACCTAAATCAAACGATCAGCTTTCTCGCAAGACCCTGATTCTACGATCAGGTCGTGGCTCCGTCCCGCGACGGTCCGGATGCATCGGTTGCCCGGGAGATGAGCCTCATGCCCACTGCGGCCGATCACATCGCCAACCTGGAAGCCGCGGCGCGAATCCAAGCGCCGGCACCGCGACAGACGCCGCGAGGCCGAGGAGAGCGGGCGCCCGAGCAAGGACGGCCCGCCCGTCCGACCTCCAGTCGGAAGACGACCAAGTCCTCCTCATGCGGGCGGGGTGCTTCAGGAATCGCAGTCGGCACGGTGCGATCCGGCCCAGCGACGTGCGTTTCGCCACGACGTCCACGACCGTCCTCCTCCCCGCTGTGGTCCAGGTGCGCGGACCGTCGGCCGATCCCCCGAACGAGGCGCCTTGACGGGCGTGGGCCCCGACGGCGACCATGGTCGCCGTGCCGCTGACCGGTCTGGTCCTCCTCCTCACGTAGGCGAGCGCCCCCACTGGCGCTCGCCGAACCTCCTGTGCCCGCCGGGCCGGGAGGTTCTTCGCTTTTCGGGGTCGATCACCGACCGCCGCCGGCACACCCCACCACCGAGACCCACCAAGACCCGCCGAGGGACGACATGCCACCGGAACCCGTGAACCCGAAGAAGATGCCCTTCGAGAAGTACCGGCCGTTCCTCCCGCTCGCCCTCGACGTGCCCGAGCGCACCTGGCCGAGCCGGCGCATCGAGCGGGCGCCCCGCTGGTGCTCGGTCGACCTGCGCGACGGCAACCAGGCGCTGATCGACCCCATGGACCCGGTCCGCAAGCGGCGCATGTTCGACACGCTCGTGCGCATGGGGTTCAAGGAGATCGAGGTCGGCTTCCCGTCGGCGTCGCAACCCGACTTCGACTTCGTCCGCCACCTCGTCGAGGACGACCTCGTCCCCGACGACGTCACCATCCAGGTCCTCACGCAGTGCCGGCCCGAGCTGATCGAGCGCACCTACGAGTCGATCAGGGGCGCGCACCGGGCGATCGTGCACTTCTACAACTCGACGTCGATCCTCCAGCGCCGCGTCGTGTTCGGGCTCGAGCGCGAAGGCATCACCCAGATCGCGGTCGACGCCGCCAAGCTGGCCCGCAAGCTCGAGGACACGGTGCCCGGCACCGACGTCCACTACGAGTACTCGCCGGAGTCCTTCACCGGCACCGAGATCGACTACGCCATCGAGATCTGCGCGGCGGTGATGGACGCCATCGAGCCCACCACCGACCGGCCGATCATCCTGAACCTGCCGGCCACCGTCGAGATGTACACCGCCAACGTCTACGGCGACGTGATCGAGCACTTCCACCGCAACGTGCCCAACCGGGACCGGGTCGTGCTGTCGCTGCACCCCCACAACGACCGGGGTACCGCGGTTGCCGCCGCGGAGTTCGGCGTGATGGCCGGCGCGGACCGTGTCGAGGGCACGCTGTTCGGCAACGGCGAGCGCACCGGCAACGTCGACATCGTCACGCTGGCCATGAACCTGTTCAGCCAGGGCGTCGACCCCGAGCTCGACATCACCGACATCGACGCGCTGCGCCGCGTCGCCGAGTACTGCAACCGGCTGCCCGTGCACCCGCGCCACCCCTACGTCGGCGACCTCGTTTACACGGCGTTCTCGGGCTCCCACCAGGACGCCATCAAGAAGGGCTTCGCCGCCCTGCACGCCAGCGAGGACGAGCGCGGCGGGTACCCGGTCTGGGAGGTGCCGTACCTGCCGATCGACCCCAAGCACGTCGGGCGCACCTACGAGTCGGTCATCCGGGTCAACAGCCAGTCGGGCAAGGGTGGCGTGGCCTACGTGATGAAGACCGAGCACGGCCTCGACCTGCCGCGCCGGCTCCAGATCGAGTTCTCCGCCCACATCCAGGGCATCGCCGAGGACACGGGCACCGAGATCACCCCCGCGCAGATGTGGGAGGCGTTCGAGTCCACCTACCTGCCGGCCGAACCACGGGTACGGCTGCTCGCCCACGAGATCACCACCGGCGACCACCACGCCGAGGTGACCGCGCAGCTCCTCGTCGACGGCGAGCACCGCACCGTTCGCGGCGCGGGCAACGGCCCCATCGCCGCCTTCGTCAACGGCATCCGCGACGATCTCGGTGTCGAGCTCGACGTCGTCGACTACTCCGAGCACGCCGTGGCCTCGGGCCGCGATGCGACGGCCGCCGCCTACGTCGAGACGGTGTCCGCGGGCGCGACCCGCTGGGGCGTCGGGCTCGACGAGAACATCCTCACCGCATCGCTTCGGGCCGTCGTGTGCGCCCTGAACCGGGCCCGATGAGGGCACCGGCCGGCCGCACGCGACCCGTTAGCCGCAGGCGCCCCGTCACCGCCGCGGTCATCGCCATCGCGGTCGCCGCCACGGCGTGCTCGCAGAGCAAGAACGTCACCTACACGAGCGCCGAGCAGCCCTACGTCGACGCCCTGGGCAAGGCCATGGACGCCCAGGCTCCCGGTCTCGGCGCCGACGACTCGCGCTGCATCGCCGGCGCCTTCGTGCGGGCCATCGGCGTCGACCGGTTCCGGGCCAAGGTGAAGCCCGACCGGATCGGCGCGGACTTCGACGTGGCGTCGGTGTCGGGAGCTTCACGGTCGATCCTCACGACCGCGCAGGCGGCCCGCTTCCCGGGCGCGGCCAAGGCGTGCGGTTCGTTGCAGGAGGCGGCCTCGCTGTTCAGCCTCCAGGAGGCCAAGGGCATCGATCCGGTGCGGGCCGCCGAGACGCTGCGCTGCGTCAGCAAGCGGCTCAACGACCGCGAGGCCGGCGTGCTGGCGCAGTACTACCTGACCCGCGCCCCCGGTACCGAGGAGCTGCGGGCCAAGACCATCGCGACGCTCACCCTCAAGGCGTGCGGCGTCGCCACCTCGCCCTGAGACCGAGTCGGTCCGGCGGGCCGGTGACGCCAGCCTCGGCCGCGGCGGCGAGGCGCCGCGCCAGCTGTTCGAAGATGAGCGCATGGAAGGGCACCAGGCAGTACCAGTAGGCCCTGCCGGCCAGACCCCGCGGATAGAACAGCGCCCGCTGCACCAGGGTGGCGCCGGCGCCGTCGGGACGGATCTCCCACTCCAGCCACGCTTCGCCGGGCAGGCGCATCTCGGCGCGCAGGCGCACGACCCGATCCGGTTCGACCGCCTCCACCCTCCAGAAGTCGACGGCGTCGCCCACGGCCATCACATCCGGGTTCCTGCGCCCCCGTCGCAGCCCGACGCCCCCCATCAGCTTGTCGGCCCAGCCCCGCACGCTCCACAGCAGCGGCGTCACGTACCAGCCCCGGTCGCCGCCGACGCCCTGGAGCGTGGCGAACAGCGCAGCCGGACGGGCGGCGGTACGCACTTCGCGGGTGTCGGCCAGGAAGCTACCGCCCGCCCAATCCGGGTCGGTCGGCAGGGGGTCGGCCGGCGTGCGGCCCGGCAGCGTGGCGTCGGACCAGCGGGTGACGACATGGTGCTCGGTGGCGCGCTGGAGCGCGAGCTCGATCGCCTCCCGGATGGGCAGCGGAGCTGGGGCCGTGCCGACCGGCGCGGGCCGGTCGCGGACCACGACCTCGTTGATGAGGCTCTCCACGAGCGGCTGGGCGAGTCCCGTCGGAAGCGGTGTCACCAGGCCGATCCAGTGCGACGACAGCCGAGGCGTGAGCACCGGAACGGGGATGATGACCCGGCGACGGAGGCCCGCCACCTCCGCGTAGGTGCGCATCATCTGCTGGTAGCTGACCACTTCGGGCCCGCCCAGCTCGACCACGCCGTCGAGAGCGCTGCCGTCGCTGACCGCCGCGAGCAGCACGGCGAGGACGTCGCGCACGGCGATCGGCTGGCAGCGGTTGTCGACCCAGCGCGGCGTGACCATGACGGGAAGCACCTCGACGAGATAGCGCAGCATCTCGAAGCTCGCGGAGCCCGAGCCGATGATGACCGCGGCCCGAAGCTCGGTGACGGGGACCGGCCCCTCGGCGAGGAGGCGGCCCACCTCGTGCCGGCTGCGGAGGTGGGCCGAAAGCTGCGGATCGTCGTCGCGTCCGAGGCCACCGAGGTAGACGATCCGCCGGAGTCCGGTCGCCGCGGCGGCGTCGCGGAACGCACAGGCGGCGCGGCGGTCGGCGGCGGCGAAGTCGGCCGGTCCTCCCATGGAGTGGACGAGGAAGTAGGCCGCATCGCATCCGGCCATGGCCTCTTCGACGCCTCGGGTGTCGGCCACGTCGCCGCGGACCACCTCGACCCCGGCCCGCCACGGCTCGTCGTCGAGCTTGGCCGGCGTCCGGGCCAGGGCGCGGACACGGTGACCGGCGCCGAGCAGCTCAGGGACGAGCCGGCCGCCGATGTACCCGGTGGCCCCGGTGACGAGGACGTTGGCCATCGCCCCCGTCTACCCGGCGGGACGACGGTATGGCGGGTCGTACCGAGCCGTTCCTCAGCCGGCCGTGGGCAGCCAGGCCGGCCGTTCACCCTCGAACGCGTCGATGTCGGCACCGTGCGCCAGCGTCAGGCCGATGTCGTCGAGGCCTTCGAGGAAGCGGTGCCGCACCGAGTCGTCGAGCGGGAACTCGACGGTCAGACCGATGGCCGGCGCCTCGAGCGTGCGCCGTTCGACGTCGATCGTGATCTCCAGCGTCGGGTCGGCCTCGACGGCGCGCAGCAGCCGCTCGCCGACCTCGGCCGTCACGACCACCGGCACGAGGCCGTTCTTGGTGGCGTTGTTGCGGAAGATGTCGCCGAACCGCGGTGACACGACGGCCCGGAACCCGTACTGCTGGATGGCCCAGACCGCGTGCTCGCGCGACGACCCGGTGCCGAAGTTCGGCCCGGCGACGAGGATGGTGGCGCCGGCGTGCTCGGCCCGGTTGAGCACGAAGTCCCGG
Organism: Actinomycetota bacterium; assembly: GCA_016185275.1. GTDB lineage: Bacteria > Actinomycetota > Acidimicrobiia > Acidimicrobiales > Iamiaceae > JACPNX01. The sequence continues at coordinate 46,946 of JACPNX010000036.1, forward strand.
TCGTCGCGCCACTCGGAGAACAGGCCCTTCTCGAAGCCGGTGCGAGCCACCTGCTTGAGCCAGTCGGACGGGATGATCTGGTCGGTGTCGACGTCGGAGCGGTCGAGCGGGACCGCGGTGCCCGACACGATGCGGACGGCTTCCATGGGTTGCTCCTCGGGTCGGGTCAGAGATCGTCGGGGGTGGCGAGGTGGCCGGCGATGGCCGTGGCCGCGGCGACCGCAGGTGACACGAGGTGCGTGCGCCCGCCCCGGCCCTGGCGGCCCTCGAAGTTGCGGTTCGACGTCGACGCGCAGCGCTCGCCGGGCGCGAGCTTGTCGGGGTTCATGGCCAGGCACATCGAGCAGCCGGGGTCGCGCCAGTCGAAGCCGGCGTCGCGGAAGACCCGGTCGAGCCCCTCGGACTCGGCCTGGGCCTTGACCGCCCACGAGCCGGGCACCACCAGCGTGCGCACGCCCGACGCGACCCGGCGGCCCGTCACCACGCCGGCGGCGGCGCGGAGGTCCTCGATGCGGCTGTTGGTGCAGGACCCGATGAACACCGTGTCGACGCCGATCTCGCGCACCGGCGTGCCCGGCGCCAGGCCCATGTAGACCAGGGCCCGCTCGGCCGCGTCGCGCTCGGCCGGGGAGGGGAACGACGACGGGTCCGGCACCCGCTCGGTGATCGGCACGACCTGACCGGGGTTCGTTCCCCAGGACACGTGCGGGGCGATCTCGGCGGCGTCGAGGCGGACCTCCTTGTCGAAGCGCGCGCCCTCGTCGGTGGCCAGATCGCTCCAGTAGGCCACGGCCTCGTCCCACGCCGGCCCGGCCGGGGCGTGGGCCCGGCCGCGCAGGTACTCGAACGTCGTGCCGTCGGGGGCGATCATCCCCGCCTTCGCGCCCGCTTCGATCGACATGTTGCACACGGTCATGCGGCCCTCCATCGACAGCGACCGGATGGCCGAGCCGCGGTACTCGGCGATGTGGCCGATCCCGCCGCCGGTGCCGATGCGGCCGAGGATGGCGAGGATTACGTCCTTGGCGGTCGAGCCGGCCGGAAGCTGGCCCTCCACGTCGATCGACATCGTGCGGGCGGGCGCCTGCGGCAGGGTCTGCGTGGCCAGCACGTGCTCGACCTCGCTGGTGCCGATGCCGAAGGCGAGCGCACCGAAGGCGCCGTGGGTCGACGTGTGGCTGTCGCCGCAGACGACCGTCATGCCCGGCAGCGTGAGGCCCTGCTCGGGGCCGATCACGTGGACGATGCCCTGCCCCGCCGAACCCATCGGGTGCAGCCGGATGCCGAACTCCGCGCAGTTCCGCCGCAGCGTCTCGACCTGGGTGCGGCTGACCGGATCGGCGATCGGCAGGTGCGTGTCGACGGTCGGGACGTTGTGGTCCTCGGTGGCCACCGTGAGGTCGGGTCGCCGGACCGTGCGCCCGTTCAGCCGGAGACCGTCGAACGCCTGGGGGCTCGTGACCTCGTGGACCAGGTGCAGGTCGATGTAGAGCAGGTCCGGCTGGCCCGCCTCACGGCGCACCAGGTGCGCGTCCCAGACCTTCTCGCTGAGCGTCCTCGGCCGGCTGGTGGTGCTGGTGCCGAGCATGGCGGTTCCTCCTCTGGGGCCGGCGGGTGCGCTGGCTCGTCTCGCATGTTGAGACTACGATCTTGTCTCGTGGAACACAGGGTAAGCGGCGTCGGCGTGCTCGACAAGTCCATGGCCGTGCTCGACGCCGTGGCCGCCGGCGGGCCGATGACGCTGGCGGAGCTCGTCGACGCGACGGGGCTGTCGCGGGCGACGGCGCACCGGCTGGCGGTGGCGCTCGAGGCGCACGGGCTGGTGCGCCGCGACGACGCGGGCCGGTTCACGCTGGGCCTGCGCCTCATCGGTCTGGGCCGGCGGGCCGCCGCCGGCTGGCCGCTGGCCGAGGCGGCCGCCCCGGTGCTGGCCTGGCTGCGCGAGCAGACGGGGGAGTCGGTGCAGCTCTACGTGCGTGACGGCGACGCGCGGCTGTGCGTGGCCGCACTCGACTCGCCCGAGGAGCTGCGCACGATCGTGCCGATCGGCGCCCGGCTCCCGCTCGGCGTCGGGTCGGCCGGGCGCCTCCTCGCGGGACAGGAGGTCGCTGCGGCGCGGCCGTGGGTGGCATCGGTGGAGGAGCGGGCGCCGGGCGTGGCATCGGTCAGCGCGCCGGTCGACGTCGGGGGCGAGCGTGTCGTGCTCAGCGTGTCCGGCCCGATCGACCGCACCACCCGCCGCCCCGGGCCGCGCTACGGACCGGCGCTGGTCGAAGCCGCGGCTCGGCTGTCGGCCACCGTCGCCGCCGGCGGCTGAACCGCGTCGCCGACCGTCAGGCGGGAGCGGGCTCGCGGACGGCGCGGCGAGCCGGCGGGGAGGCGCCGACCACGTCGCTCACCGATCGCAGGAGCGCCGGCACGAACCGGCGGGCGGCCGTGACGCATCCGGCGTGGTCCATGTCGACGCGGTGGACGACCGCGCCGGGCAGGGCGGCGGCCAGCTCGAGCTGGCGCCGTGGTGCCACCACACGGTCCTGCGTCGACACGACCACGGCCGCGGGCACCTCGAGCCCGCCGATCCACGCAAGGGACGAGAACCGGCCGAGCGATGCGCCCGCCTCGAGCACCATGCGGGGGTTCCCTCTGGCGACCTCCGAGCGGGCCCATTGCGCGATCGGGCTGTCCTGCACCCGCCCCGTCATGATCCGGTCTCCGAGTCGGGCCACCACCTGCTTGGGCGTCATGCGGACCGCCTGGGACAGGCCGGCGAGCCCCACGAACGCGGCCCGCTCGCTCGGCGACTCCGCGAACCGCGCGGCCGTGGCGCACAGCACCAGGCCCGACACGAGCTCGGGATGCCGGTACGCCAGGAGCGAGGCGATCGGGCCGCCCATCGAGTACCCGACGGCCACGACCCGGTCGATGCCGAGCGCGTCGCACAGCGCGGCCGCGTCGTCGGCGCAGTCGGCCAGCCGGAAGCGCCGGCGGCTGCGGATGCCTCGGCCGTGGCCGCGGTGGTCGAGCGCCACGACCCGGTAGCGGCGGCCGAGCGCGCCGTAGGCCGGGAACCAGTTCAGGTCGGCCGTCGCCGTCCACCCGTGCAGCAGCAGGACCGCAGGCGCACCCGCGGGCCCCGCCAGCTCGCGCACGAAGGTGCGCCCCCGGCCCGGCAGCTCCACCGCCCGGCCGGGCGGCAGGGGCGGCGCTCCGTGATGGTCCTCGGCGGTCACCCGAGGCACCCTACCGACCGGTCACCACACGAACGCGCCCTCGGGTCAGTCGATCTCGACGACCTCCACGGTCAGCGCCGCTCCTGTCGGAGTCGCGTAGGTGACCGTGTCGCCGGGGGCGCGACCCACCAGGGCCGCGCCCAGGGGCGACCCCGGCGAGATCACGTCGAGGTCGTCATGGCGCTCCTCGATGGACCCGATGAGGTACCGCTCGGTGTCGTCGTCACCCTCGTAGCGGATCGTCACGACCGAGCCCGGCGCGACCGTTCCGCCGCCTGGCGCGTCGACGATCTCGGCGTTGTCGAGCAGCGCCGCCAGGTGGAGGATGCGGCCCTCCATCTTGCCCTTCTCCTCCTTGGCCGCGTGGTAGTCACCGTTCTCCGACAGGTCGCCCAGCTCGCGGGCGGTCTCGATCTTGCGGGCGATGTCGATGCGCCCGCGTGTCGTCAGGTCGTCGTGCTCGGCCTTGAGCCGCTCGTACGCGGCTCGGGAGAGCTGCACCTTCTCAGCCATCCGTCCAACCTAACGGGCTCGGTTGCGGTCGCTCGGTCGTCCGGCCAGCGGGCGCGGGCTGGGTCCCGCAGTCCGGCCGCCACTTCGTCCGGCTGCCGCCGGCTTCCCGACAGATCCGGCCAACGTTCGGCCGGTTTCGTCGGGAAAGCCGCGTCGGGTGCGGTCGTGTTGGGTGCGGTCGTTCGGCCGGTTTCGTCGGGAAAGCTGCGTCGGGTGCGGTCGCTCGGTCGCTCGGCCGCCGGTCGCTCGCCCCGGCCGGCGCGCTGCGAGTACGCTCGCCGGCGATGACGCCGCACCTCGCACTCGTAGCCGTCATCGACTAGCGCGCCCGGCACCCCCGAGCGCGCCTGGACCGTCCACTTCGGTGGGCGGTTCGTCGCTTTTCCGCCCGGATCGAAGCCTGCCACCCACCTGCCCGAGGAACACGTGACCCACCGCATCGCAGTCATCGGCGGCGACGGCATCGGCCCGGAGGTCGTCGCCCAGGCCCTGACGGTCGTGCGCGCCGCCGGCGTCGCGATCGACACGACCGACTTCGACCTCGGCGGTGCCCGCTACCTGCGCGACGGCACGGTCCTGCCCGCCGAGACGCTCGACGAGCTGCGCGGCTTCGACGCCATCCTCCTCGGTGCGGTGGGCACTCCCGAGGTGCCGCCGGGCGTCATCGAGCGCGGCCTGCTGCTCGAGATGCGCTTCGCGCTCGACCAGTACGTGAACCTGCGCCCGTTCGTGTGGCCCCTCCCCGGCACGGACGCAGGCACGGACGCCGGCCGCGGGAGCGCGGCGCGCGCGGTCGACATGGTCGTGGTGCGCGAGAACACCGAGGGCTCGTACGCCGGTGAGGGCGGGTTCCTGCGCAGGGGCACGCCGCACGAGATCGCCACGCAGGGCTCGGTGAACACCCGCATGGGCGTCGAGCGCTGCATCCGGTTCGCCTTCGAGCTCGCCCGCAGCCGGCCGCGCCGCCACGTCACCCTGGTGCACAAGACGAACGTGCTCACGTTCGCCGGCGACCTGTGGCAGCGAGCCTTCGACGCCGTGGCCGCCGAGCACCCCGACGTGGGCACCGCCTACAACCACGTCGACGCCGCCTGCATCCACTTCGTGCAGGACCCAGGCCGGTTCGACGTGGTCGTCACGGACAACCTCTTCGGCGACATCCTCACCGACCTCGGCGGAGCGGTGTCCGGCGGCATCGGCTTCGCCGCCTCGGGCAACCTCAACCCGGCGCGCACCGGCCCGTCGATGTTCGAACCGGTGCACGGGTCCGCGCCCGACATCGCGGGCACGGGCACGGCCAACCCGACCGCCGCCATCCTGAGCGCGGCGATGATGCTCGACTTCCTCGGCGAGGCCGACGCCGCCTCGCGCATCCGCGCCGCCTGCGAGAAGGTCGCGGCTTCGACGGACGCCTCCGCGCCCGGCCTCTCCACCGCCGAGGTCGGCGCGCGCGTCGCCGACCTCGTCTGACCCGTCCGCTTCAACGACGAAGGGAACCCCGATGCCGATCACCCCAACCGAGAAGATCTGGATGAACGGCGAGCTGGTGCCGTGGGAGGACGCCCGCATCCACCTGCTCACCCACACGCTCCACTACGGCATGGGCGTGTTCGAGGGGATCAGGGCCTACGAGACCGAGGATGGCCCCGGCGTGTTCCGGCTCACCGACCACATGGTGCGCATGGAGAACTCGGCGAAGATCCTCGGGATGGAGCTGCCGTACACGGTGGCCGAGCTGGTCGAGGCGGTGAAGGTCACGGTCCGTTCCACCGGCCTGCCCTCGTGCTACATCCGCCCGATCGCCTACTACGGCTACGGCGAGATGGGGCTCAACACGCTGCCCTGCTCGATCGACGTGGCCATCGCCTGCTGGCCGTGGGGTGCCTACCTCGGCGACGACGCGCTCACCCGCGGCGTGCGCATGAAGATCTCCTCGTGGACCCGCCACGACCACAACACGATGCCGCCGGCGGCCAAGACCACCGGCAACTACGTGAACTCGTCGCTGGCCAAGGTGGAGGCCGTGAAGGCGGGCTACGACGAGGCGATCATCCTGAACCCGCAGGGGTTCGTGAGCGAGTGCACCGGCGAGAACATCTTCGTCGCCCGGCACGGCAAGCTCATCACTCCGCCGCTGTCGTCGGGCGCGCTCGAGGGCATCACCCAGGACTCGGTCATGACCATCGCGCGCGACCTCGGCTTCGAGTGCGTGATCGACACGCTGGCGCGGTCCGACCTCTACATCGCCGAGGAGATGTTCGTGTGCGGCACCGCAGCGGAGGTGTCGGCGGTCCGCTCGGTCGACGACCGGGAGCTGACTTCCCCGGGGCCGATGACCACGGCCATCGGCCAGGAGTACGGCCGGGCCGTGCGAGGCCTCGTCGACCGGTACAAGGACTGGGTCGAGCATGTCACCTGACCCTGCGGCGCCCGGCGCCGCCGCGGGCGAGGGCGGCCCGGCGCTGCCCGAGTGGGTCGACATCTTCGACACGACCCTGCGCGACGGTGCGCAGTTCGAGGGCATCTCGCTGTCGGTCGAGGACAAGCTGCGCGTGGCCGAGCGGCTCGACTGGCTCGGCGTCGCCTGGATCGAGGGCGGCTACCCGCAGGCGAACCCGAAGGACGCGGAGTTCTTCCGCCGCGCCGTCACCGAGCTGCGGCTCGACACCGCCACGCTCGTCGCCTTCGGGTCGACCCGCCGGCCGGCCGGCAAGGTCGACGTGGACCCGACACTGCGGGCGCTGGTCGAGTCGGGCACGTCGACGGCGTGCATCGTCGGCAAGTCGTGGGACTTCCACGTGACCGAAGCGCTCGGGACCACGCTCGACGAGGGCGTGGCCATGGTGGCCGACTCCGTGCGCTTCCTGCGGGCCGAGGGCATGCGCGTGTTCTTCGACGCCGAGCACCTCTTCGACGGCTACAAGCACAACCCCGAGTTCGCCCTGCGGGTGCTGGAGGCCGCGGCCGAGGCGGGCGCGGCGTGCCTCGTCCTGTGCGACACCAACGGCGGTTCGCTGCCGCACGAGGTCGAGCGCATCACCGGCGACGTCGTGCGCCACCTTGGCGCCGACGTCACCATCGGCATCCACGCGCAGAACGACACGGGCTGCGCGGTGGCAAACTCGGTGGCCGCCGTGGTGGCCGGCGCGCGCCAGCTCCAGGGGACGATCAACGGCTACGGCGAGCGCACCGGCAACGCCAACCTCATCACCTGCATCCCGAACCTCGAGCTGAAGCTCGGCGTGCGCTGCCTGCCCGAGGGTCGCCTGGAGCGGCTCACCGCGGTCAGCCGCCACGTCGCCGAGCTCGTGAACCTGCCGCCGCACGCAGCCGATCCCTACGTCGGCTCGTCGGCGTTCGCGCACAAGGGTGGGCTGCACACGTCCGCGCTGGGCAAGGTCGGCGGCGCCTCCTACGAGCACGTCGACCCGGGGGTGGTGGGCAACCACACCCGGGTGCTGGTCAGCGATCTCGGCGGGCGGGCCGGCATGGCCATGAAGGCCAAGGAGCTCGGCGTCGACCTCGACGACCGGGCCGCGGCCGAGCTGTCCGAGCGCCTCAAGCAGCTCGAGTCGGAGGGCTACGTGTTCGAGGCGGCCGACGCCTCGCTCGAGCTGCTGATGCGTGCGGCCACCGGCTGGCGCCAGCCGTGGTTCCGCGTCGAGGGCTACCGGGTCACGACCTACCACCGGGCGGCCGTGCACCCGGGCGACGCCGAGGCGTTCGCGGCGTCGGACTCGGCGCCCACCGTCGACACCGAAGCCACCGTGAAGGTCTGGGTGGACGACGAGCGCCACATCGCGGTGGGGGAGGGCAACGGTCCCGTGAACGCCCTCGACGCCGCGTTCCGGGACGTCCTCGGCCGTCGTTTCCCGCACCTCGCCGCGATCCATCTCGTCGACTACCGGGTCCGCATCCTCGACAACGTGGCCGACACCGACGCGGTCGTGCGGGTCATGATCGAGTCGACCGACGGCGAGGCCACGTGGACGACCGTGGGCGTGTCGACCAACGTGATCGAGGCGTCGTGGCAGGCGCTGGTGGACTCCATCGTCTACGGCCTGCTCAAGGGCGAACGGTAGGTTCGCAGGCGATGGCCGCCCCGGAGTACGTCCCGCAGTCGCCCACCGACAACGCACGGGCCTACTCGTCGCCACCGCGCCGGCCCGAGTCTTGGGTGGCCGATCGGCCCGGCGAGGTTGTGTCGTCGGGCCAGCCCCGGTCGTTGCGGCTGGGCAACCAGGGCCCCGACCAGGGCTACGTGTTGCGGCTCGCCGGCCACTTCGCCGATCGCCTCCGCCTGGTCGAGGGCGAGCACCGCGACGACGTCATCGCCGGATGCATCGGCGTGGCGCTGAAGCGGGCATCGCTGTTCGGCCGGGCGCCGGTCGCCCATGACCTCGAGGCGGCGTTCGGCATCTTCGGCTTCCTCGACGACCCCGCCCGGCTCGACCCCGAGCTGCTGGGGCTGCGGCAGCGCATGTTCGCCGTCGTCGCCAACCCTCACCACTACCGCGAGCAGCGCGCCATCGCCGACGCCGTCCCCGAGGACGTCCTGCGCCTCCCCCAAGCGAGGATCCTCGAGCAGGCCCGCGCCGACTGGCGCCGGGTGCTGAGCCCGGTCTCGCCACCCCGCTCGTAGAGGGCAGGCGGGGAGGGAGTCCACCCCGGCGGTGGCGCGGCCGGGGCTGTCCCAGGGGGTCGGTACCCTGAGCCGGTGCCCACCTCGGAGGTCCCCGTCGTCCGGTTCGCGCCGTCGCCCACCGGGTGGCTGCACGTCGGCGGCGCCCGCACCGTCCTGTTCAACTGGCTGTTCGCCCGGCGGACGGGCGGGCGGTTCCTGCTGCGGGTGGAAGACACCGACACCGAGCGGAACCGGCCCGAGCTGGTCGACGCCATCTACGACTCGATCCGCTGGCTCGGCCTCGACTGGGACGGCGAGCCGGTCCACCAGTCCGACCGCTTCGACGCGTACCGCGAGGCCGCCCGCCAGCTGGCCGATGCCGGGCACGCGTACTGGTGTGCGTGTTCCGCCGAACAGGTGCAGGCCCGGGCCAAGGAGCGGGGAGGCCCGCCCGGTTACGACGGCTTCTGCCGCGACCGCGGGCTCGGACCGGGTGAGGGTCGCGCGTTGCGCTTCCGCACGCCCGACGAGGGCACGACCAGCTTCGACGACGTCGTGCGGGGCCGGGTCGAGTTCGAGAACCGCACGCTCGAGGACCTCGTCGTGCTGCGCTCCAACGGGACCCCGACGTTCATCCTCGCCAACGTGGTCGACGACGCCTGGATGGGCATCACCCACGTCATCCGCGGCGAGGAGCACGTCAACGGCACCCCCAAGTACCTGCTGATCGGCGACGCGCTGGGCCTCGGCTACCGGCCGGTGTTCGCCCACCTGCCGGTCCTCGTCGACGAGCAGCGCCGGAAGCTCTCGAAGCGGCGTGACGACGTCGCCGTGAGCGACTACCGGGCGGCCGGCTACCTGCCCGAGGCGATGGTCAACTACCTGGCACTGCTCGGCTGGGGCCCACCCGACGGCGTCGAGATCCGGCCCCTCGCGGAGATCGTCGAGCTGTTCCGGTTGGAGGACGTGACGCCGTCGCCGGCCTTCTTCGACGTGCGCAAGCTCCAGCACGTGAACGGCGAGTACATCCGCGGGTTGGCGGTGGACGACTTCGTGGCGCGGGCCGCGACCTTCCTGCCCCCCGGCGAGCGGCCCCGGCAGGCGCTGCAGGCCATGGCGCCGCTGGTGCAGGAGCGGGTGCGGACGCTGGCCGAGGTGCCGGAGCTGATCGACTTCCTGTGGCTCGACGAGCCCGCGCTGGACGCGGCCGCGTGGGACAAGGCGATGGTGCGGGGCAAGGGCGCCCGCGAGGTCCTCGACGCGACGCTCGCGGGCCTGGAGCGGCTCGGCGACGACGGCTGGTCGGCCGGCACCGTCCGCGCGGTGCTCGAGGCGGCTGCGGTGGACGCCGGTCTGGTCGGGGCCGAGGGCAAGCCACAGCTCGCGAAGGCACAGGCGCCCGTGCGCGTGGCAGTGACCGGCCGTGCCGTCGGGCCCCCCCTGTTCGAGGCGATCGAGGTCCTCGGGCGCGACGCCACGCTGGGCCGGCTGCGCGCCGCTCGGGCCCGGCTGGGATGAGCCGGCGGTGATCGCTCCGTGATGAGGCCGCGACCCCTCCGCATGATCCGCTGGGTCGTGGGCGTGGCGCTGGCTGCGGTGGCGGCCTATCTCGCCGTCACCTTCGTCCAGGTGTGGGCCGCGTCGCGCCAGGACGACCGCCCGAAGGCCGACGCGGTGGTCGTGCTCGGCGCCGCGCAGTACAACGGGCGGCCGTCGCCGGTGCTCACCGCCCGGCTGGAGCACGCGCTCGCCCTGTACAAGGCGGGTGTGGCGCCCCGCATCGTGGTGACCGGAGGACGGCAGCCGGGCGACCGGTACACCGAGGCGACCGCCGGCTACGAGTGGCTGCGGGCCAGAGACGTTCCCGACCAGGCGATCCTCAAGGAGGTGCAGGGTCGCACCACGTACCAATCTCTGGCCGCGGTCGACGTGGTGCTCGATCGCCAGAAGCTCCAGAAGGTCGTACTCGTGTCCGACGACTACCACGCGCTGCGCCTGCGTGGCATCGCCTCCGAGGTCGGGCTGCAAGCCGTCGTGTCACCGGTCAAGACGGAGCGCAGCACGTTCAGCCGGCTGCGCTCGCTCGGCCGGGAGACCGTGGCCGTGGCCGCGGGGCGCATCTTCGGCTACCGGCGCCTGACCCGCCTCGTGGGTTGACGCCCCGCGCCCCGCACCTCGGGTGCCGGCGCCCCACGTGCCCCAGTGCGGGCGGCCGGCATGGCGGGCAGCCCGGTCGCCGGCGCGGCCTCCGTGTCGGGACCCGACAACGGCGTGTACGGGCGCGACAAGGGATCGGGTAGCGTGAGCGGTCCCACCGATCGGGGGTGGTGTAATCGGCAACACGACAGGTTCTGGCCCTGTTATTGGGGGTTCGAGTCCTCCCCCCCGAGCTGCACTCGGCGACCGAGTCCCAGGCGCTTCTCCTGGGACGGTCGTGCTGGGTGGCCCGAGGCTCGGCCCTGCGTCCGGGCGCCGCGCCGCCGGCTGTCGCCGGGCGACTGTCGCCGGGCGACTGTCGCCGACGTTGGACCCGTTGGGAACCGATGCGATGGGCTGGTACCGTCGCCGGTCGAGCCGGCGGCCAGCCGCCGCCGAGGCCAGGCCCCCATCGTCTAGTGGCCCAGGACACCACCCTCTCAAGGTGGCGACACGGGTTCGAATCCCGTTGGGGGTGCCACGATTCGAAGCCTCTGGTGAGCGCCCTGCAAAGGCCGCTGACCGGAGGCTTCAGTGCGTTTCGGGTCGCCTCGGCCTCCGCCTGGCGCCATCCCGTGTCGACCAGATCCGGCCCGTACCGCGAAGCGCGCCCAACTTCGTGTCCCTCACCCGGCGAGTGGAGGCGCGCGTTGCACCGGTCGCACGCCATCGATCGGATCCTCCCCGGGCCTACTCCCGCGCCTCGGTAACGTGGTTCCTCGTGGCCGGCGGGTCACGCCCGACGGAGCGAGCGACGAGGAGGTGCGCCACGACCATGACCGATCCCGACCTGCGCTTCGACGTCCCGCTTTACTCCTTGGCCGAGGCGGCCCGCTATCTCGCGGTCCCGACGAGCACCTTCACGAGTTGGGCCAAGGGCTACGTCCGCCGCTCTCCCGACCGTCGCCCCGTCGCCGGTGCCGCGGTCCTCACGACCGTGGCCGGCGGGTCGGGCTTGTCGGTTCCCTTCATCTCCTTGGCCGAGGGCATGGTCCTCGCAGCGATCCGCCGGACCGGCGTGCCGATGCAGCGGATCCGGCCCGCGCTCATCGCGCTCCAAGAGACGCTCGAGATCGAGCATGCGCTGGCGAGTGAGCGCCTCTACTCGGACGGCGCCGAGGTGCTGTACGACTTCGCCGTCTCGCACGCCGGATCCAGAGCGGCGGCACCGGCGAAGGAACTGGTCGTCCTTCGCAGCCGGCAGCGGGTGTTCACCGAGGTGGTCGACGACTACCTGAAGCGCATCGAGTACGGCACCGACGGCTACGCCCGGCTCCTGCACCTCCCCGGCTACCGGCGACAGCAGGTCGTCGCCGACCCCCGGCGCTCCTTCGGTCAGCCGATGTTCGTGACGGGCGCAGCCAAGGTCACTGACGTGATCGACCGGTTCCAGGCGGGCGAGTCCCTGCCCGGCCTCGCTGCCGACTTCGGGGTGCCGATCGAGGACCTCGAGGACGCGCTGCGTGTCGCATCCAAACGGGCTGCCTGACCTCTTCCTCGATCGGAGCCTGGGCCGCATCCAGGTGCCCCGCCTCCTGCGCGACGCCGGGCTTCGCCTCGTCACCCTGGCCGAGCACTACGGCATCCCGGCCGACGAGGACATCACCGACGAAGAGTGGCTCGAGCTCGCCGGCCGCAACGCCTGGGTCGTCTTCCTGAAGGATGGGCGGATCAGAAGCCGCACGGTCGAGCGGAAGACGGTGGAGCGGTTCGACGTGCGGTGCTTCTGCATCACCCGACAAGACCTGACTGCGGCCGAAATGGCCGAGCGCTACCTCCGCCACCTCGAGGCGATCACCAAGGCGTGCGCTGACCCAGGACCGTTCATCTACGCGCTGCACGAGATCCGGATCGAGCGCCTCGACCTGGACCCGTAAACGAAGTGACGGTCGAGCCGTGCGATCTTGCGCTTGGAGCCTGGGTCACCGGCATATGGTGAGCGGCTCGTGATGCGACGACCGGAGGCTGCGGGTCCCAGGAGTACGGCCGGCGCTGGAAGAGCGCTTGACAATCACTCTCGGGATGGCGAGAGATGAGCCGTTCGCAGAGATCGCTTGACGGTTGGGGAGGCCGGCCTCACATCGAGGATGGCTTCCTCGGCCACGACATCGTGTTCCTGGAACCGGACAAGACGGTGGCGATGAGCGCGCCCCAGTTGCATGGGAGAACGCCTACCAGGGTGGGCTTCCACCGAGAGCGGACGCCTGGGTGCGGACTGACTGGTCAAACGACTCGTACAGCGCCTTGACGTAGTCGCGCCAACCGGTCGCGTCCGCCTTTTTGAAGTTCACTCCCGGAGCCTGAGCCTTGTGCACGATCGTGCCACGGTCGAGAATCAGTTTGTCGAGCTGCTCTGCATCCGCAACGTCCTTGAACGCCTCGATCCCTACCAAGTTGAACAGCTTACCGACTTGGCTGCGGCCAGCAGTATTCATCCCGTACTGCGTCGAATCTTCTGAGCCGACCGCACCAACCGTCACCATGTCAATCCAGAGCGCACGCCAACCTGGGTGGACCGTCAACTGCCACGCGTCCTTCCTGACAAGCTCGGTGCGAATGCTGTCGGGGACCTTCTCGGGAGCAACCTTGCCTGCTAGGAAGCTTGCGGTCTCAATCGCGACCTGTTCCACGTAGTTTTCCCATACCGCGTATGCCATCGCGGTGGCAGACAAGAACAACGCCCGCTCCTTATGGCCCGGGTTGCCAACCCCCCTCTTGGCGAACGAGAGAACGTGATCAAAGATTTCGAGTCCCTTGTCCGCCTGGATCGAGGCGGCACTCCGATTGGCGTCCATCAAGTCCTCCCGCTGGTCAGGTGAACCACAATAGACGCAAATCGGGAAATCCGACGTTGTGCTCGAGCAGTGGAAGAAGCCGCGAGGCCCACCAGTTCCTCGGTGGTGGCGTTGACGGTGGTGCTGAGGTCGCCGCGCACGCCGGCGCAACCGCTGAGGGCGAAGGCGGCGTCGGCATAGCCGAGGAGGGCGGCGACGACGGCCGGTTCGAGCCGACGTCGAAGAGGAGCCAACACGCGGCGACGCGGCGGAGGTCGTGAGGGTGCCAGGCCGCTGAGGGTCTTGCGGTTCATCGGCCACCCGGCTTGCCGGGCGGCGCGCCGCCAGATCCGCTCGAAGGTGCGTCCGTTGGTGAAGCGCCCCTCGGCGCCTGGGAGCAACACGGCATCGAGGCCGCGCTCGTACTCGACCCGGCTCGCCCACTCCTGCAGCGAGGGCGAGAGGCTCGCCCGGAAGATCGAGACGTGCGATCGGCGGTTCGTGGTGGACTTCACGGCCCGGCCTTGTATGGACTGTGCGATCGCTCGGTGGAGCCACCCACCCGGCGCGTGGCGGCGTGCCTCGCACCGGACGAACGGCATCGATCGGATCCTCCCCAGGCCTGCTCCCGCATCACCCGACAAGACCTCACCGCCCGGATGGCCGAGCGCTACCTCCTCCACTTCGGGGCGAGCCCCGAAGGCGTGCGCTGACCCGGGACCGTTCATCCGCTGCACCAGCGCGCGTCCGGGGCAGCAGGCCCGACGGGTCGGGCGCGCCTACCCTGTGCGAGCCATGTCTCGCCTCGGTCGCCTCGTAGATGTGGTCGGGCCCCGCTCCGAGGCCTGGCGGAGACGGCGCCTGCTCCTCACGACGATCCCAGCGGTTCTTGCCATCGTGGCGGTGAAGCTCGCCGTCGGCCAGCTCGGCTGGGAGTTCCTCAAGGTCAGCCCCTTGCACACGAGCGTGGTCGCCGGCGCCCTGTTCATCGTCGGCCTGCTGTTGGCCGGCACGGTGAGCGACTACAAGGAGAGCGAACGCCTCGCCACCGAGATCACCGCAGCCATGGAGAACATCTACCGCGAGGCGTCCTACCTCGCGGCGCTGCATCCCGAGCTGGATCTGGTGCGCATCGCCGACACCCTCGCCGACGTGCCCCACACCTTCCGGGACGATCTCGTCCACGGGACGCAGCACACCATCGCCACCGTGGAGCGCTTGACCGAGGACTTCCTCCAGATGGAGCGGATCGGCGTGTCGACCACCTACATCAACCGGTTGAAGCAGGAGCAGGCGGCCGTGATCCGCAGCCTGCTGCGGGCCGGCTACATCCAGCGCATCGCCTTCCTGCCGTCGGCGTACACGCTGGTCGAGACGATCGTCGTCCTGCTCGTCATCCTGCTGCTGTTCACCAAGGTCGAGTCGCGGACGACCGACGCCGTCATCCTCGGCGTCATCTCGCTCGTCTTCCTCTACATCCTGCGGCTGTTGCGGCTGCTCGACGCGCCGTTCCGCGCCGAACGGGTCGGCCTCGACGACATCAGCTTGTTCCAGATCGACGCGATCCACGACCGGATGCACGAGCGACTGGACCGGGACGCCCGGGCCGAGCACGAAGGCGAACCGACGGCGAACCCATAGCGCCACGCTCCGCCGGCTGGCGCCATGCGCGCGAGGCGCCGGCCGCACCGGCGCGGCCGGATCCGAGAGGCTCAGGCGAAGCGGCTGATGAGGTACAGGACGGTGAAGCCCACCAGCGTGGCCACCGCGACCCAGGGCGAGTCGTGCTCGCGGGCCTCGGGCAGAAGGTCCGACGCGCCGATGTACAGGAAAGACCCTGCGAACGCGGCGAGCAGGTAGGGCAGGGTCGACAGCGGAGGCCGCAGCACGATGGCGATCAGCGCACCGGCCATCGGCGTGGACGCATCGATGGCGAGCCACCGCAGCGCGCGGCGCAACGGGTTGCCATGGGCGAGCATGGCGGTGACCGTGTTCAGCCCGTCGGAGAAGTCGTGGGCCAGCACCGCGGTGGCCACGGCGATGCCGAGCTGGTCGGACCCCGAACGGAAGGCCACGGCCACCGCGACGCCGTCGATGAAGCTGTGCACCGACAGGCCTGCGGCGCCCAGCACACCCAGTTCCGGTTGGTGGGCGCCGTGGCGGTGCTCGTGCTCGCGGCCGCCGTGCAGGCCGGTGATCCGTTCGAGCCCGAAGAACACGAGGAAGGCGCCGGCGCTGATCGCCGTGAAGTCGGCGAGGCGGCGACCGTCCGCCTGCACCGATGCTGCCACCTCCGGGAGGATCTCGAACAGCACGACGCCGAGGACGGCCCCCGCGCTGAAGCCGAGCAGGAGGTGCAGCCGGTCGCGCAGCCGCACGGCCATGAGGCCCCCGCCCGTCGTGACCACGAAGGCGAGCGCCGCCACCAAGAGGACCATCGGGTCCGTCTACCAGAGGTCGCGCTGGGCAGCAGAACGCACGGCGCCGGCCGGGTGACGGGCTCGGCGGCGCGATCCTGGCGTCGGGCGCGCCCGCCGCTCCGGCGCGATCCTGGCGTCCGGCGCGCCCGCCGCTCCGGCGCGATCCTGGCGTCCATGGAACAGCGCCTCTCCCTCGTGACCCTCGGCGTGTCCGACATCGGTCGCGCCCGCCGCTTCTACGAGGCGCTCGGCTGGAACGGCGAGTCTCCCGACGGCGACGTGGTGTTCTTCCAGGCCGGCGGGATGGTCGTGGGCCTGTGGTCGCGCTCGAAGCTGGCCGAGGACAGCGCGGTCGCCGACGCGGGCGGCTGGGGTGGCGTGACCCTGGCGCACAACGTCGCCTCGCCCGCCGACGTCGACGCCGTGCTGGTCGAGGCCGAGGCCGCCGGCGCCACGATCGGCCGGCCCGGCGCGGCCACGTTCTGGGGCGGGTACTCCGGGGTCTTCGTCGATCCCGACGGCCATCCCTGGGAGGTGGCGCACAACCCGGGCTGGGTGCTCGACCCGGGCGGCGCCGTTCGACTCCGTTGACCGGATGCGTTGACGGGCGCCGGACCGGCGGCGAAGGATGCCGGGCGGCCCCCCTACCGCCGGAACCGAGGACGCGATGACCGCACAGATCCCGTTGGTCGACTACCTGGTGCTCGGCGACGAGCCGCACCTGGAAGCCTCGGAGTGCACGTCGTGCGGCGCGCGCTTCTTCGACCGCCGCAACGCCTGCGCGGCCTGCGGAGCGAGCGGGTTCGATCGCGTGCCGGTGGCGCGCGACGGCGAGCTGCGGGCGTTCACGATCGTCTCGTTCGCCGCGCCGGGCGTGCCGGTGCCCTTCGTCGCCGGCGTAGTGGACTGCAAGGGCACCGCGGTGCGGGCCAACATCGTCAACGTCGAGCCTGACTCGCAGCACATCACGCTCGGCATGCCGGTGCGGCTGACCACCTGGTCGCTCGGGCCCGACGAGCAGGGCACCGAGGCCGTCGGCTTCGGCTTCGAGCCGGTTCGAGTCAACGGAGGACGGCGATGAGCGAAGCGGTGTGGATCCTCGGGATTCACATGACCAAGTTCGGCAAGCACCCCGATCTCGACCTCGTCGACCTCGCCAGCGAAGCCGCCATCGGCGCGCTGGCCGACGCCGACGTGCCGATGAATCGCATCGGCGTGCTGGCCGCCGGCAACCTCCTCGGTGCCGCGCAGGGGATCGGCCAGCAGCTCCAGAAGCAGATCGGCCAGACCGGCATCCCCGTCTACAACGTGGCCAACGCCTGTGCCACGGGCGCCACCGCGCTGCGCACGGCGATCATGGCCATCAAGGCCGGCGAGTGCGACATGGGCCTGGCCGTCGGTGTCGAGAAGCTCGCGGGCGCCGGCCTGCTCGGTGCGGGGGCGCGCCCGTCGACCTCAGGCACCTGGACGCCGTCGGGCCGGTTCGGTGCCGTGACGGCCCTCGACGGCCTGGTCGGCACCGAGGCGATGCCCGGCGTGTTCGCGCAGGTCGGCATGGAGTACGGCCACCGCTACGGCGGCACCAGCTTCGAGCTGTTCGCCCGCATCAGCGAGAAGAACCACGCCCACTCCACGCTCAACCCGCTGGCCGCCTACACGAAGCGCATGACGCTCGAGCAGATCATGGGCGACGTGATGATCGCCTATCCGAACACCCGGCCCATGTGCTCGGCCAACTGCGACGGCGCCGCGGCCGCGGTCGTCGTGGGCGACTCGGCTCTTTCGGCACTGTCGCTCGCGCAGCGGCGCCGGGCCGTGAAGGTGTCGGCGTCGGTGCTCACGACCGACCCGTGGGAGCCGTCGTGCCAGGTGCTGCCCGACGTCAACACGCTCACCCGCAACGCCGCCCGGCAGGCCTACGAGCAGGCCGGGGTGGGGCCGCAGGACCTCGACCTCGTCGAGCTGCACGACTGCTTCGCCACGGCCGAGCTCGTCCACTACGACAACCTCATGCTGTGCGAGGAGGGCGGGGCGGTCGACCTGTTCGAGTCGGGCGCGACGTGGCGCGACGGGGCCCTGCCCGTCAACGTGTCGGGCGGTCTCGAGTCGAAGGGCCATCCCATCGCCGCCACCGGCATCGCCAACGTCTGGGAGGTCTGCCAGCACCTGCGCGGCGAGGCCGGCGACCGCCAGATCGACGGCGCCCGCGTCGGCCTCGCCCACGTGATCGGGCTCGGCAGCGCCTGCGGCGTGCACATCCTGGAGCGCGCCGCGGCCTAGCTCGGGCCTAGCTCGGCGCCGCTCGTCTCCGAGGCGCCGCTCGTCTCCGAGGCGCCGCTCGTCTCCGAGGCGCCGCTCGTCTCCGAGGCGCCGGAGGATGCGTCTCGTACATCCGCGCCAGCACGGCCAGCCCCGAAGCCGCGGTCAACAGCGCGACCGCCCAGATGGCGGCCTGCACGCCCAGGAGGTCGGCCACCAGGCCGGCCACCAGTGCGCCGACCGCGAACCCGCCGTCGCGCCACAGGCGGTACACGCCGACCGCCCGGGCCCGCCAGGCGGGATGGGCGACGTCGCCGATGGCGGCGAGCAACGTGGGGTACACCATCGCGGTGCCGGCGCCGAGGAGGACGGCGGCCGCGCCCCAGGCGGCGAAGCCGGTGGCGGCCGCGACGAAACCGAGCGCCACCGCCTGGACGAGCATGCCGGTCACGATGAGCGGCTTGCGGCCGTAGCGGTCCGAGAGGCCTCCGGTGAGGAGCTGCCCGAGGCCCCACACCGCCGGGTACAGCGCGACGAGCACGCCGATCCGGCCGACCGAGAGCCCGGCCGACGCGAAGTAGATCGGGAACAGGCCCCAGGCCAGCCCGTCGTTCAGGTTGTTGACCAGACCCGCCTGCGAGCACGACGACAGCGCCGGCTCGCCGAACGACGTGGCCGCGAACACCGCACCGGTGCTGAGCCCTTCGGACGTGTGATCCCGGCCGGTGCGGCTCGCCCGCTCGGCCTCGAAGGTGGCGTGGCCGTGCGTCTCGCGCACGAAGGCGGCCGACAGCGCCAGACCGAGGCCGGCGTAGGCCGCGCCAAGGAGGAACGGGCCGGGCCGGAGCCCACGCGTCGAGGCGATCCACCCCGTCGCCAGCGCGGTCGCGGCGACAGCCGTGTACCCGGCCGCCTCGTTGAAGCCCATGGCCAGCCCTCGCTTGGCCGGGCCCACCAGATCGATCTTCATGATCACGGTGGTGGACCAGGTGAGGCCCTGGTTGACGCCGAGCAGCACGTTGGCGACCACGATCCAGCCCCACGACGGCGCCCAGATCAGCAGCAGAGGTACGGGCAGGCCGATCGCCCAGCCGGCCAGCAGCACGGGCCGGCGGCCGTACCGGTCCGACAGGGCGCCGGCCACGAAGTTGGTCACCGCCTTCACCGCACCGAAGGCGACGATGAAGGTCAGCACGGCCGAGTAGGCCGCGAGGCGGAACTCGCGCTCGGCGAGCAGCGGCAGCACCGTCCGCTCCTGGCCGACCATCCCGCCGACGAGCGCGTTGACGGCGACGAGGAGGACGAACTGCCCGAGGTTCTCCCGCAACCCGAGCCGCGTCACCCGGGCCGCGGCGAGCTCGGTGCTGGCCGTCGTCACGGACCGGTCGCCGCGACCGCGCCGGGCATCTCCGCCCACGCGGTGAACCCGCCGTCGACCACGCCGGTGACCGCGAGCCCGCGCCGGGCGAGCAGGCTGGCGCCGGTCGTGGCCCGGTCCCCCTTCGCGCACATCACGACGGCCGGCTCGGTGGGCAGCGATGCCGCCGGCAGCGACCCGAGCTCGCGGTGGAGGGCGCCCGGCACGTGGCCGGCGTGGAACTCCGCGGCCTGGCGGACGTCGACCACGGCGCGGCCGCCGATGTCGGTCGGAGCCACGAGGGCGAGGGTCTCGAGCGAGCGGCCCGAGGCGATCCAAGCCTCGGTACCGCCGTCGAGCACCCCGGCGAAGCGCTCGATGCCGACGACCAGGCACTGCCGGACGAGATCCGCTTCGTCCTGGTCCGGGTCGACCACGAACACGAGCGGTGTGAGGGGATCGACCAGCCAGCCGAGCCAGCTCGCGAACGCGGGCCGCAGCGCGACCGACAGCGAGCCGGGCACGTGGCCGGCGGCGAAGGCGCGAGCCGGGCGGGCGTCGACGACCAGCGCGCCGGCGACGGCGACCACGCCCTCGACGCCGGCCGGGTCGAGGCGGTCGAGCGAGGGGGGCGCGGCGTGGTGGGCGACGCCGATCCGGTTGAGCTCGGGCAGGCGCCGGAAGTAGGCCGGGTAGCTCCCGAGGCCGTCGAGGAGGTGGTCCACGAACTCGTCTTCGCTGCCCGCCTGCAGGAGCGGGTTGGTGGCCCGCTCACGGCCGATCGTGGTGACCCGCGACCCGCCCGCGGGTGCGGCGCAGAACGAGCCCTCGCCGTGGGTGGGGTACACCGGCAGGTCGTCGGGCAGCGTGAGGATCCGCTCGTGCAGCGCTCGGTGAAGCTGGCGCGCGAGGGCTTCGCTGTGCTCGGGACCGAGCAGGTCGGTCCGCCCTACCGTGCCCACCATCAGCGAGCCTCCGCTGAACAGCGCGACGGGACGGCCGTCCGGCCCCAAGAGCAGGTACGCGAGGTGATCCGGTGTGTGGCCCGGGGTGGCGATCGCCTCGAGCTGGAGCCGTCCGACCCGGACGCGGTCGCCGTCGTTGACGGGCTCGTGTGGGTGCAGCAGGCGGGCGCCGGCGGGTGCGAGGAACGTTGCACCGTCGACGGCGAGGTCGGGGCTGCCCGAGAGGTAGTCCGCATGGGTGTGGGTGTCTGCCGTGAACGCGATCGTGGTGCCGGTCCGGCGAGCCGCCTCGCGCTGCTCGGTCGGCAGGCGGGCCGGGTCCAGCACCAGGACGCCGCCGTCGCCCAGGTCGACCACGTGGGACGAGTGGCCGAGGCCCTCGTCGACGAACGTCACGACTGCTCCGCTCACGGCCCTACCTCTCGTGCGACGCTTGTTCAAGTAGCCGTTTGAACCTACCACACGGACCGAGATGTTCAAGTGCTAGTTTGAACACATGCCCTCCGCCAGCCGCCGCCGCGCCAAGGACGAGCTCTACGACGCCTTCGCGGCCATTGCCCGCGCCATGGCCAGCGGGCGCCGCGCCGAGATCATCGACCTGCTCTCGCAGAGCGAGCGCTCGGTCGACGAGGTGGCTCGGGAGATCGACCAGAGCGTCGCCAACACCTCGCATCACCTCCGCAGCCTGGCCCACGCCGGGCTGGTTCGATCCCGGCGCGACGGCCAGCGGGTGCTCTACCGACTCGTCGACGAGCGGGTCGGGAAGCTCTGGCGGGCGCTGCGCGATGTCGCCGTGGAGCACGTCGCCGAGGTCGAGGTGCTCGCCGCCTCCTACCTCGGCGCGCGTGACGTCGACGCGGTCACGGCCCACGACCTGGCCGAGCGCATGGCCAAGGGCCGCGTCGTCGTGCTCGACGTCCGGCCCCGGGCGGAGTACGAGGCCGGCCACATCGCCGGCGCCCGGCCGGTCCCCATCGACGAGCTGGGGGAGGCCGTCGACGCGCTGCCCCGCAGCCGTGAGATCGTCGCCTACTGCCGCGGCCCGTTCTGCGTCTACGCCGACGATGCCGTCCGGCTGCTGCGCGCCCGCGGGATCCGCGCCCGGCGGCTCGACGCCGGATACCCCGAGTGGCGCGACGCCGGCCTCCCCGTCGTGGCTCCGGTCACGGTGCCCACCCGCGAAGCCGGCTGAGCACGCGGCATCGCCCGGCGGCTCGGTCGCCCTGCGCTCCGGCCACCCCGTTCGGCAGAGGCGTCGGTACCCTCACCTCGCGTGAGCCACACGGCGACCTGCGAACGCGACGACCACCATCACGACGCCGGGCCGGCGGCCGTGACGCCGTTGCGCTCTCCATCGCCCGTGCAAGCCCAAGCGCTCGCCGTACCTCAGGTGGACAGTCGCCACGGCCTCGTCGCGCTGCCCGAGGTGCGTTGGGCCGCCGCGGCGACGGCGCTATTCCTGGTCGCGGCCGGCGCTGGCGCCCTGGGTGCCCCGGCGGTCCTCGTCGGGGCGGCCTACGTCGCGTGCTACGCGAGCGGCGGTTGGGGGCCGGCGCGCGAGGGTCTTCGAGCGCTGCGCCACCGGACGCTCGACGTCGACCTCCTCATGATCGTTGCCGCGCTGGGAGCTGCGGCCATCGGCCAGACGTTCGACGGCGCCCTGCTGATCGTGATCTTCGCGACGTCCGGGGCGCTGGAGTCGGCGGCGACCAAGCGCACGCGTGACAGCGTCCGCGGCCTGCTGGCCCTCGCTCCCGAGCAAGCCAGCCGGCTGCGAGGCGACGGCACCGAGGAGATCGTGGCCGCACAGCAGCTCGTGGTGGCAGACGTCATCGTCGTCCGCCCGGGCGAGCGCGTCGGCGCCGACGGCGTCGTGGTCGGCGGGGCCAGCGAGGTCGACGAGGCCACCATCACGGGCGAGGCGATGCCCGTCGCCAAGGAGCCCGGCGACGGCGTCTTCGCCGGCACGCTCAACGGCACGGGGATGCTGCGGGTGCGGGTGGAGCGGGCGGCCGCCGACTCGGTCGTCGCTCGCATCGTCGCGCTTGTCGAGGCGGCCAGTGCCACCAAGGCCCGCACGCAGCTGTTCATCGAGAAGGTGGAGCAGCGGTACTCGGTGGCGGTGGTGGCCGCCACGGTTGGCGTCTTCGCCGTCCCGTTCGCCTTCGGCGCCGCGCTGCAGCCGACGCTCCTGCGGGCGATGACGTTCATGATCGTCGCCTCGCCGTGCGCAGTGGTGCTGGCGACGATGCCGCCGCTGCTGTCGGCCATCGCCAACGCCGGTCGCCACGGCGTGCTGGTGAAGAGCGCGGTGGTCATGGAGCGCCTGTCTTCCGTGGACGTCGTCGCTTTCGACAAGACCGGCACCCTCACCGAGGGCACCCCGCGGGTCGCCGCCGTCGAGCCGATCGGCGACCGCTTCGACGCCGACGAGCTGTTGAGCCTGGCTGCGGGAGCGGAAGGGCCGAGCGAGCACCCGCTGGCCCGGGCCGTGACCGCAGCGGCACGCGACCGCGGCGTGGAGCCGCCGGCGGCCGAGGACTTCTCCTCGCAACCCGGGCGGGGCGTGGCGGCCGTGGTGGCCGGTCACCGGGTCGAGGTCGGCCAGGGTGCGCTCCGGGACGGTCTCGAGGGGCGGGACGAGGCTCGCCGGCGGCTGGCCCTCGTCGATGCGCGAGGTCACACCGCCGTGCTCGTCGCGGTCGACGGGCGCGCCGCGGGCGTCCTCGCCCTGGCCGACCGCTCTCGCCCCCCAGCGCGCGCCTCGGTCGATGGGCTGCGTAAGGCCACCGGCCGCGTACCCGTGCTGCTGACGGGCGACGGCCACGGTCCCGCCGGCCGCCTGGCTGCCGAGGTGGGCATCGACGACGTGCGGGCCGGCCTGCTGCCCGGGGGAAAGGTCGACGCCGTGCGAGAGCTCCAGGCCGCGGGTCGGCGGGTCCTGTTCGTCGGCGACGGCGTCAACGACGCACCGGCCCTGGCTGCGGCGGACCTCGGGGCGGCGATGCACGGCGCCGACCTGGCCCTGGAGACCGCCGACCTGGTGCTGGTGGGCGACGACCTCATCGCGGTGCCGGCCATCATCGGTCTGTCTCGCCGCGCCCGCCGCGTCGTGGCCCAGAACCTGGTGTTCGCGGGAACGGCGATCCTCGCGCTCGTGACCCTCGACCTCGTCGGCCGCCTGCCCCTGCCGTTGGGCGTCGCCGGCCACGAAGGGTCGACCGTGCTGGTGGGGCTCAACGGCCTGCGCCTGCTGGCGCACCGGGCCTGGAGCGCGCAGGACTGAACCGCCGCGTCGACCCCCGGGCTGTCGCGCGGCGCGTTCGCGGGCGCCCCGGCACCGTGACGGCGCCTCGAACATCACCCCTGCGGCGTGCTCTCGGGCGGCCCGGGTTCCGGCGTCTCTTCGCGGCCCAGATGATCTCGCGATGGGGCGACACCTTCAACAGCGTGGCTCTCGTCGTGCTCGTCTACCGCCTCACCGGCTCGGGCGTGAAGGTCGCGGGGACGGTGGTGTTCGAGATCGCACCGGTCATCCTCTTCGGCTTCATGGCCGGCGCAGTGGCCGACCGCCACCCCCGCCGGCGGGTCATGGTGGCGGCGGACCTCGGTCGTGCCGCCGTCGCCCTCCTCCTCGTCGCCGTGCCGGGCCGGCTCGGCGTCGTCTACTTCGCCGCGTTCGCGCTGTCGGCGCTGAGCGTGTTCTTCAATCCGGCCGCGTCGAGCGTCGTGCCCAGCCTGGTTGACGCCGACGACGTCGTCGGCGCCAACTCGGCCCTGTGGTCCGCAGCGGTGATCTCGCAGATCGCGCTGGCGCCGCTGGCCGGCGCGGTGGTGGCCGCCTTCGGTGCGCGGCCCGCCTTCGGGCTGAACGCGGCCAGCTTCGTGGCGTCGGCGCTCCTGCTCGGCCGCCTGCCGTTACCGGCTCGACCGGTGGCCCTCGGCTCGCGACACCTGAGCGACGTCGCCGAAGGTCTGCGCACGATCCGGTCGAGCCGGTTCCTCACCGTGCTGGCCGCGGTCCAGGGTCTGGCCGCCCTCTCCGCGGGTGCGACGTCCGCGTTGCTCGTCGTGTTGGCGGAGCGCCACCTCGGCGTCGGACCCGGCCGCTTCGGGTTGCTCATCGCCGCCATCGGCGTGGGGGCCGGCCTCGGGCCGCTGGTGCTCCAGCGCATCGTCGGCGACGTCCGCCGGCCCGCCTTCGTGTTCGGTCCCTACCTGCTGCGGGGCGGCACCGACGTGGTGCTCGCGGCGTCGGCCAGCTTTCCTGTCGCGCTCGGCGCGCTGGCGCTGTACGGCGTCGGCACGAGCACCGGCAACGTGGCGTACAGCTCCGTGCTGCAGACCGCCGTGCCGGACCGGTTGCGCGGCCGCGTGTTCGCCTTCTACGACGTCGTGTGGCAGACCGCCAGGCTCCTCAGCATCGCGGTCGGCGGCGTGCTCGCCGACCGGCTCGGCATCGCCGCGGTCTACGGGATCGCCGGGCTGGTGCTCATCGGTGCCGGCGCGCTCGGGTTCGCCGCGGGTGGCCGGCGGTACGCGGCCGCGGCCCCGGGGTGAGGGCCGGTCCGGTCAGCGGCGCCGGGCTGGCGAGCGTCGCGCCGGGGCCCGGCCCGCCGGTTGCGTGGGCGCGGGCGGCGCGCTGATCGGGGGGACCGGCCGCTCGACGGGCCCGTCGCGCAGCTCGACCGGCTCGCCGTGGTGCATGACGGTGAGCGGCGGCCCGGACAGCAGCTCGTAGGTGGCCACCGAGTCGGTGACGGCCACGGAGATCCGGCGCCCGCGGTAGCCCAGGCGGAACGCCAGCCGGTCGAGGGCCTGGGGGAGCCGGGGTGCGAAGCAGAGTGACGGGCAGGCGCGCATGCCGCCCAGCCCGGCGACCAGCGCGAGCCAGGCGCCGGCCAGCGAGGCCATGTGGAGGCCGTCGCGCGTGTTGTGCTCGAGGTCGTCGAGGTCCATCAGCGCGGCCTCGGCCAGGTAGTCGTAGGCCAGCTCGAGGTGGCCCACCTCGGCCGCCATGACCGCCTGCGTGCACGCCGACAGCGACGAGTCCCGCACCGTGATTGCCTCGTAGTAGGCGAAGTTGCGAGCCTTCTGCTCGGGGGTGAAGGCGCTGCTGCGCAGCTGCATCGCCAGCACGAGGTCGGCCTGCTTCACGACCTGCTTGCGGTACAGGTCGAAGTACGGCACGTGGAGCAACAAGGGGTAGTGATCGGGCGGCGTCGCCTCGAAGTCCCACCGGTCGTGCTCGGTGAAGCCCTCGCTCTGGGGATGGACACCGAGGCGTTCGTCGTAGACGACCGTCATGGTCTCGGCAGCGCGGCACCACGCCTCGGTCTCCTCCTGCGTCACGCCGAGTGCCGCGGCGGCATCCGGGTGGCGACCCACCACTGCGGCAGCCGACTTCAGGTTCTCGGCCGCCATCAGGTTCGTGTACACGTTGTTGTCCGCGATCGCGCTGTACTCGTCAGGCCCGGTCACGCCGTCGATGCGGAAGGCGCCGTTCGCGTCGTGGTGACCGAGGCTGTGCCAGAGCCGGGCGCTCTCGACGAGCAGCTCCACCGCGACCTCGCGCTCGAAGTCCTCGTCGCCCGTGGCGTCGAGGTAGCGGATCACCGCGTCGGCCACGTCGGCGTTGATGTGGAAGGCCGCGGTGCCCGCCGGCCAGTAGGCCGAGCACTCGTCACCGTTGATGGTGCGCCACGGGAACGCCGCGCCGGCCAGGCCGAGCTGCGCGGCCCGCGTGCGGGCGGCCGGCAACGTCGACTGCCGCCATCGGAGGGCGTCGGCCGCGGCCCGCGGCTGGGTGTAGGTCAGCACCGGCAACACGAACGTCTCCGTGTCCCAGAAGCTGTGCCCGTCGTAGCCCGGCCCCGTGAGGCCCTTGGCCGGGATCGGCCGCTGCTCGGCCCGCGCCGCGGACTGCAGGACGTGGAAGAGCGCGAAGCGCACCGCCTGCTGCACCTCGGGGTCGCCGTCCACCTCGACGTCGGCGCCGTCCCAGAACTCGTCGAGGTAGGCGCGTTGCTCGGCCAGCAACCCGTCCCACCCCGTCAGGTTGGCGGCCGCGATGGCGGCCATCACCTGGTCGTGCACCGCAGGGCGCGAGCGGTGCGCCGACCAGCCGTACGCGAGCAGCTTCACGATCCGCAGCGTCTCGCCGGCCTCGAGGCGCGTCGCGACCGTGAACCGGCTGACGTCGGGTGAGGTCATCACGTCGGCGTCGACGTCGGCCCGGCCGGGCACGTCGACGCGGTGGTCCATGGCCGCCGCGACCAGCAGCCCGCTCTGGCGGGTGCGGTGCACCATGACCGCGCCGGCGCCGTGGGCCACGTGCTCCTCGATGGCGAGGGGCGAGCCGAGCGCCGCGGCCACGCGCGGATCCTTGCTCGGCGCCGGCAGGTCCTCGTTGGCGACCAGCTCGGACTGCACCACGAGGCGCACGGTGTCGTCGACCGGGGTGACCTCGTAGCAGATGGCCGCCACGGCGCGCTGGGTGAGCGACACCAGCCGCGTCGAGCGGACGCACACCTTGTCGCCGGCCGGGGAGGTCCACACCGCCTCGCGCTCCAGCGTGCCGGCCCGCAGGTCGAGCACCCGCTCGTGGCGCTCCAGCCGGCCGTAGCGGACGTCGAAGGGCTCGTCGTCGACGAGGAGCCGGATGAGCTTGCCGTTGGTGATGTCGATCACCGTCTGGCCCGACTCGGGATAGCCGTAGCCGGCCTCCGCGTACGGCAGCGGTCGCAGCTCGTACACGGAGTTGAGGTAGGTGCCTGGCAGGCCGTGCGGCTCGCCCTCGTCGAGGTTGCCCCGCAGCCCGATGTGACCGTTGGAGAGGGCGAACACCGACTCGCTGCGGGCGAGGCTGTCGAGGTCGAGGCGCGGCTCGCGCACGTGCCACGGTTCGACGTCATAGAGGTTGTCGCCGTTCATCGCTGGTCCATCAGCTCCGCGAGATCGCTCACGACGACGTCCGCGCCGTGGGCCCGCAGCGCGTCGGCCTGGCCGACCCGGTCGACGCCGACCACGATGCCGAAGTGCCCGGCCTTGCCGGCCTGCACCCCGGCCAGGGCGTCCTCGAAGACCGCGGCCTGCGCCGGCGCCAGACCCAGGGCCTCGGCCCCGGCCAGGAACGTGTCCGGCGCCGGTTTGCCCGGCAGGCCGCGCTCGTGGGCCACGACCCCGTCGATGCGCGCTTCGAACAGGTCGGTCAGGCCGGCGACCTTCAGGACCTGCGCGGTGTTGGCGCTCGACGAGACGACGGCGGTGCGCAGCCCGGCGTCGCGCGCGGCATGCAGGTAGCGGACGGAGCCGTCGTACACCTCGACGCCGTCGCGGTCGAGCAGCTCGAGCACCAGGTCGTTCTTGGCGTTGCTGATGCCCTGGATGGTGGGCGAGCCGGGCGGGTCGTCGGGCTCGCCCTCCGGCAGCGTGATCCCTCGCGACTCGAGGAAGCCGCGCGTCCCGTCGAGGCGGGGCCGACCGTCGACGTACTGGTCGTAGTCCGCCCCCGGGTCGAACGGCACGAACGGTTCGCCGCTCTCGTCGGCCCGCTTGCGGAGGAACGCGTCGAAGGTCTCCTTCCACGCCCGGGCGTGGACGGTGGCGGTTCGGGTCACCACCCCATCGAGGTCGAACAGGCATCCGCGGACGGCTTCCGGTAGACCGAGCATGGCGGTCACGATGGCACGCCGGGCGGCGCCGTGAGAGCCCGGACGTCACCGCGACGGGGTGAGGCCGCTTCCTCCGAGGCGAAGTCCCCGCTCCGGCGCCGAACGGATCGACGGTCCCGAGGCAGGTTGCGGTGAGGACCGGGTCGGTGAGGACCGGGTCGTGGCGGCGACGGCGGGGCCGGTGACCTGCTGGGCCCGAACGTCGCCTTCGAGATCCTGGACGGTCACGATCCGGGCCCGCCCGCGGTGCTTGGCCGCGTAGAGGGCCACGTCGACCGACTCCATGATCCGCGCCGGGTCCGCGGGCACGTTCGGTTGGAACCGCTCCGTGGTCACGCCGGCCGAGAAGGTCCGCCCACCCGGTGTCGCCCGCTGCAGGCGCTCGATGACCTGCGCCGCGGCGGCGCCGCCGGCGCCCGGCAGCAGGAGCGCGAACTCCTCGCCTCCCCAGCGCGCGAGGACGTCGCCCTGGCGCAGCGCCTGCGACCAGCTGCGCGCCGCCTGCTCCAGGAGCGCGTCGCCCGCGCCGTGACCGTGCTGGTCGTTGTAGGCCTTGAAGTGGTCGAGATCGATCAGGGCGACCGACAACGGGCGGCCCTCGCGGGCGGCCACGGCCACGGCCCGCGGCAGCTCGTCGTCCCACGACCGGCGGTTCGGGAGACCGGTGAGCGTGTCGCGGCCGGCCTGCGCGCGCACCTCCTCGAGGAGCCGGGCCCGCTCGGTGACGAGCCGGAAGATGACGCCGCCCACCACCGTCGCCGTCACGCCGAAGAGGCCCACGAGGCGCCATTGCGCCAGCGGGTAGCGGGGGCCGCCCACGAGCAGGATCGGCGCCGCGAGCGTGGCGCCGACGGCCACGATGGTCAGGTTGAGCTCGTGGCGGCGCCCGTAGAGGGCCTGCCACACGACGGGCAGCATGAGCAACGGCGCGTAACCGGCCGTGGCGCCACCGCCTGCGGACTCCCGCAACGCCGCCACGCCCGCGCAGAAGGCCAGCACAGGCAACAGCGGCCACCCGTCGCCGAGTCGCCCCCAGGGCACGGCCATGATCGTCGTGGCGGTGAGGGCGAAGGCGAGGGCCGCGAGCGCGAGCCACCGGACCTGGCCCGGTTCGTGCGGCGGCAGCGCCGCGAGCGCGAACGCAACGATCACCGCCAGCAGGAACGGCAGCAGCTGGCGCCAGCGTTCCCCCGGCGACGGAGCGGCAGGCTCGGGCTCGACTGCCGTCGGCGACATGATCCTCCATCGGCGGGCTCGGCGCGATCCTGAACCCGTCGCCCCGTCCTCGCCGTTCTGGAGGTGTCAGCACCGCCAGGGCGGTGGCGACACCTCCAGAACGCAGGCGGCGGACGGGGGAGCGGTCAGCGCAGGTCGAAGCGGTCGAGCTCCATGACCTTGGCCCAGGCCTGGACGAAGTCGCGCACGAACAGGTCCTGGCCGTCGGCCGCGCCGTACATCTCGGACACCGCACGGAGCTGGGAGTTGGCGCCGAAGGTCAGGTCGACCGCGGTGGCCGTCCACTTCCGATCGCCCGTGGCCCGGTCGGTGCCGACGTAGACGTTCTCCTCGGTCTCGCTGACCGTCCACTCGGTCGCGGGTGCGTCGAGCAGGTTGACGAAGAAGTCGTTCGTGAGCGTGCCCGGCCGGTCGGTGAGCACGCCGTGCGCGGTGCCGCCATGGTTCGCGCCCAGCGCCCGGAGGCCGCCCACGAGCACCGCCATCTCGGCCGGGGTGAGCGTGAGGAAGTTCGCCCGCTCCACCAGCAGCGTCTCGGGCGACAGCTTCTCGCCGGGCTCGAGGTAGTTGCGGAAGCCGTCGAAGGTGGGCTCGATCACGGCGAAGGACTCGACGTCGGTCTGGTCCTGCGTCGCGTCCGTCCGCCCCGGCGTGAAGGGCACCTTCACGCCGTGGCCTGCCGCCTCGGCCGCCTGCTCGACCGCGGCGCAGCCGGCCAGCACGATCAGATCGGCCAGCGACACCCGCTTGCCGCCGGACTGGAACGCGTTGAACTCCTGCCGGACGCGCTCGAGGGCGTCCAGCACCGGGCCGAGCTGGTCCGGCTCGTTGACCGCCCAGCTCCGTTGCGGCTCCAGGCGGATGCGGGCCCCGTTGGCGCCGCCGCGCTTGTCCGTGCCGCGGAAGGTCGCCGCCGAGGCCCACGCGGTGCGCACGAGCTGCGCGCCCGGCAGGCCGGACTGGAGCACCTTCTCCTTGAGGGCGGCGACGTCCGCGTCGTCGATCAGCTCGTGGTCGACCGGCGGCACGGGGTCCTGCCAGAGCTGCGGCTCGGGCACCCACGGGCCGAGGTAGCGGCTCACCGGACCCATGTCGCGATGGAGCAGCTTGTACCAGGCCTTGGCGAACGCGTCGGCGAGCTGGTCCGGGTGCTCGTAGAAGCGCCGGGCGATCGGCTCGTAGATCGGGTCCATCTTCAGCGCGAGGTCCGACGTCAGCATCATCGGCGCGTGCCGCTTCGACGGGTCGTGCGCGTCGGGCACCGTGCCCTGCGCCTCGGCGTCCTTCGGCGTCCACTGCTTGGCGCCGGCCGGGCTGGTGGTGAGCTCCCAGTCGTACTCGAAGAGGTTCTTCAGGTAGCCGTTGTCCCACGTGGTGGGCGCGGTGGTCCACGCGCCCTCGAGGCCGCTCGTCACCGTGTAGGGGCCGTTGCCGGTGGCGTAGGAGTTCTTCCAGCCGAGGCCCTGCGCCTCCACGGGGCAACCCTCGGGCTCCGGGCCGACGTACTCCGGATCGACGGCGCCGTGGCACTTGCCGAAAGTGTGCCCGCCGACGATCAGCGCCACCGTCTCCTCGTCGTCCATGGCCATGCGGCCGAACGTCTCGCGGATGTCCCGGGCCGACGCCAGCGGGTCCGGGTGCCCGTTGGGACCCTCGGGATTGACGTAGATGAGGCCCATCTGCACGGCGCCGAACGGCCCGCTGAGCTCGCGGTCACCGCTGTAGCGCTCGTCGCCCAGCCACGTGTCCTCCGGGCCCCAGAAGATCTCCTCGGGCTCCCACAGGTCCTGGCGCCCGAAGCCGAACCCGAACGTCTGGAAGCCCATGGATTCGAGCGCGACGTTGCCGACGTACACGATCAGGTCGGCCCACGACAGCTTGCGGCCGTACTTCTGCTTGACCGGCCACAGCAGCCGGCGGGCCTTGTCGAGGTTGGCGTTGTCCGGCCAGCTGTTGAGGGGGGCCAGGCGCTGGGCGCCGCCGCCACCGCCGCCGCGGCCGTCGGCGATCCGGTAGGTGCCGGCGGCGTGCCAGGTCATGCGGATGAACAGCGGCCCGTAGTGGCCGTAGTCGGCGGGCCACCAGTCCTGCGACGTGGTCATCACGTCGATGACGTCGCGCTTGAGCTCGTCCAGGTCCAGCGTGGCGAACTCCGCCTTGTAGTCGTAGTCGGGACCGAACGGGTTCTGGCGTGGCGCGTGCTGCTGGAGGACGCGCAGGTCGGGCTGGTCGGGCCACCAGTCCTGGTTGGTCTGCGGGCGGTGCGGTTTGGCGGTCGGTCCCTCGATTGCCGGGTTCTCGCTCTCGCTCCCACGCGCGGTCACGTTCGCCTGCTCGGACTCGTTCGGTTCTGCCATCGCTCTTGCCTCCTTGGTCGGGGGGTCGCTCGGCGCCGGGTCCATCCAACCCGACGGCCGGTCACTTGTCGCCTCGTCCGGCGCGCCACCGATCCTGCCCGCGTGCGGCGATCAGCGGAAGGGCGCACTTCGCGGCCGAGGCCGAGAGGCGGTCATGGCCGCTCGAGCCGGTGACGTCGGCGAGGGCCGGCACCAGCACCGTCGCGTAGCGGACAGGGGCGGGCGCACGCACGGACCAAGTGTCCCGCGTGGGTCGTGGCGCCGCCCGCGATGACCGTCAAGACTGGAGAGGTGACGTCGCTGAAGGTCGTCCTCGACTGCGCCGATCCCGAAGAGCTCTCGGCGTTCTGGGCGCCGGCGCTCGGCTACGCGGTGCTCGGTTCGGTCGAGAACTACACCCTGCTCGCCCCGCCGGACGGTGCCGGTCCCCAGCTGCTCTTGCAGAAGGTGCCCGAGGGCAAGTCGGCCAAGAACCGGATGCACCTCGATCTCGACGTGGAGGACATCGAGGTGGAGGCCCAGCGGCTCGAGACGCTGGGCGCCGCCCGCCTCGACGCGACGGTCCACTCCGAGCACGGCAGCAGCTGGCTGCTCATGGCTGATCCCGAGGGCAACGAGTTCTGCGTCTGCGACAGCGGCGCGGGCGGCCCGGACGGCTCGACCTGACCGCCCAGCGCTCACCGCCGCCGGCGATCGGCCGGGGTGAGGCGGCGGTGCTGGACCCCCCGCCCGAGGGCCGGTCGGAGGCCACCTTCCGGTCGCCGGTGTGTCGCGACGGGTCAGCCGAGCGGCCCCACCTCGTGGGTGGCATCGAGGTACTTGACGAGCCCGGCCCGCACCTGATCGGCGGGCGGGCGGGCGCCGGCACTGCCGTACATGGCACCCGAGCGGGGCGGACGGTCGTGGGGCTGGCGGGCGTAGGCGACGGCGTCGGACAGGTCGGCGGCGAAGCGCTCCACCACGCCGGGCTGGGTGTTGGGGCGGGTGACGCAGAAGTGCAGGGCCGGCGGGAGCTGGAGGCCGTTCATGCGCCACCCCTTCGAGGCCAGGTGGTCGTTCACGTGGTAGATGTCGACCTCGTCCGACGCAGACGTGAAGGCCACGTTGAAGAAGGGCCGGCCCAGGACCCGCAGCTCGGGCTGCGCCGAGATGGCCTCCACCAGCGCGGCGGCGGTGGCGAAGATGTCGGCGGCGATGCGGCGGTAGCCGTCGCGGCCGAGGCTCACCATCGACGCCCACGTCGCCGCGATGATGCCGCCGGAGCGGCTGCCGCTCATGCCCGGCGCCGAGTAGGCGCCGCCCGGCCAGTCGAGGGCCATGAAGTACTGGTGGTGGCGCAGCGCCTTGGGCCGGTACAGCAGCACGGAGCTGCCCTTGAGCGCGTACCCGTACTTGTGGGTGTCGGCCGACATGGAGCTGACCCCGTCGACGGCGAGGTCGAACTCGGGCACGTCGTAGCCGAGGTCGCGTCCCCACGGGAGGATGAACCCGCCGAGGCAGCCGTCGACGTGCATGCCGAGCCCGTGCTCGGAGGCGAGGCCGGCGAGCGCGCCGATGTCGTCGACGAGGCCGTGCGGGTACGTGCCGGCGGTGCCCACCAGCGCGACGGTGCGGGGTCCGATGTGGTCGGACACCCAGTCGACGTCGACGGTGAAGTCGTCGGTGACGGGCGCCTTGATCGCGTCGATGCCGAAGTAGTGGCAGCCCTTGTCGAGGGCGGGGTGGGCGGTCACCGGCATGATCACCTGCGGGTCGGCGACGCCTTTCGTCTCCCGGCCCCATTCGCGGTACACGAGCATCGCGTTCATGAGGCTCTCGGTGCCGCCGCTGGTGACCACCCCGCCGGTGTCGCCGTCGCCGTGGAGCATGTCCGCGGTCATGGCGATGATCTCGCCCTCCATCTTGGTGGCGCTCGGGTACATGTCGCGCTGGAGCACGTTGGCGTGGGCGAAGCGGGCGTAGGCCTGGGTGAGGAAGGCGTAGTGCTCCTCGTCGCCCGAGTAGATGGAGCCGCTCACCTGGCCGTCGTGGTACCGGCGGTCCTCCTCTTCGGCCATGGTGGCGATCTCGGCGAGGACCTCCTCGCGGGCCACGCCGGCGTCGGGGAGCCGGTCGTGCACCGTGAAGCGGCCGGCGTAGGGGTGCAGGCCGCTGCGGCGGGCGGCGGTCGGGTCAGGCATGGGAGGTCCTTCCGTTGAGGGCGGCATAGAAGGGGCGGCTGCGTTCGTGGAAGTCCACGAAGCGCTCGAGGGCCCGGCGGTACAGCGTGTTGCGCTCGGGGTCGGGACCCCAGCGGCGGCGCACCGGCACGAGCGCGGGGATGTCGTCGAGGGCTAGGTGGCCGAGCCGCACGAGGGCGAGCAACGCCGCGCCGCGGGCGTTGGTCGATCCGGGGTCGGCGAGCTGGTCGACGTCCACACCGGTGGCGTCGGCCAGGGTCTGGGCCCACAGATCGGACCGGGCGCCGCCGCCGCCGAAGCGCACCGACGTCCACGTGGCGTCGGCGAAGGCGGCGACGTGGGGAAGCAGCCAGGCCGCGTTGAGGGCCACGCCCTCGTACACCGCGCGGGTCATGGCGGCGCGGGTCGTCGACAGCCCGAGGTTCACGAACCCGGCCCGGACGGCGCGGTCGCCGCCGGGAGCCATCGAGCCCACGAACCACGGCAGGAACAGCACGCCGTCGCTGCCGGGTGCGACGGTTGCGGCCGCGGCCTCGGCCCGCTCGAAGGCGTCGCCGGGGAAGGGCCCGAGGGCCAGCGCGTCGTCGGCGTAGACGACCTGGCGCAGGAACACGTCGAGCGCCTTGCCGCCCACCCCGTTCTCGGCCATGACGAAGTACCGGCCGGGCAGCGGGCTGGGCACGCTGATGAGGCCGTGGTCGAGGTCGGCGGCCTTGGCGTCGACGTGCGTGACGATCACGGTGGTGGTGCCCACGATCACCGCGCACGCGCTCGGGTCGAGGACGCCGGCTCCCACCGCGGAGGTGATCGAGTCGATGGTGCCGGGGACGACGATCGCGCTCGTGGAGATGCCGAGGTGCTCGGCCGCCTCGGGCGTGACGCAGCCGACGATCTCGTCGTCGGGCACGAGCGGCGGGAGCTTGGCGGGGTCGACGCCCGCCAGCGCCACGAGGTCCGGGTCGTGGGCCGTCGCTCCCCGGGTCCGGTTGTCGACGGTCATGAGCGGGAAGGCCGTGGTCTGGGTGGCGGTGATGCGCCCGGTCAGGCGGGCCGTCAGGTGGTCGGCCGGCTCGACGAAGGCGGCCGCGGCTTCGTGGACGGCGGGATGCTCGGCGCGCAGGAACGCGATGTGGGCCTGGTCGTCGGTGGGCATCGGAGGCAGCCCGTGCCGCTCCAGGAGCACGGCGGCCGCGTGCGGATCGCGCAGGCCCCGGCGGTGGGGGGCGCCGCGGCGGTCCATCCACATCACGACCGGTGCCAGCGGCAGCCCGCGCCGGTCCACCGCGACGATCGACATGTACTGGGCCGTGACCGACACGGCCTCGACTGCGCTCCCCGGTACGCCCGCGCCGGCCAGGGCCTGGCGTGAGCACTCGCCGAGCGCGTGCCACCAGCCGTGCGCGTCCTGCTCGGCGCCGCCACCGGCGAGGAACCGCGTCGCGAGGGGGGCGCCGGCGGCGCCGACGACGCGGCCCCCCCGGTCGACGACGGCCACCTTCAGTCCGCTGCTGCCGAGGTCGACGGCGAGGACGTGGCTCACGGCGCGCCGGGCGCCGGCGGCGCCGCTGCGGACTGTGCCGCGGCAGAGCGCGCCGTTGCCGAGTGCGCCGCGGCGGCGACGGGCTCGGGGAAGTGGCAGGCCACGGGGTGCCCGTCGCCCCGGTCGACGAGGTCGGGCCGTTCGTCGCGGCAGCGGTCCTGCGCCTTCCAGCAGCGGGTGCGGAAGGCGCAGCCCGACGGCGGGTCGATGGGCGACGGCACGTCGCCGGCGAGCACGATCCGCCGGCGGTGGCGCTCGACCTCCGGGTCGGGGATGGGAGCGGCCGACAGCAGCGCCTGCGTGTACGGGTGGCGCGGCCGCTCGTAGATGTCGTCGTTGGTGCCGGTCTCGACGATGCGCCCGAGGTACATGACCGCCACGCGGTCGGCGATCTGGCGCACGACGGCGAGGTCGTGGGCGATGAACAGGAAGGCCAGACCGAGCCGGGCGCGCAGGTCGCCGAGCAGGGTCATGACCTCGGCCTGGATGCTGACGTCGAGCGCCGACACCGGTTCGTCGAGCACCAGCAGGGCCGGCTGCAGCGCCAGCGCCCGGGCGATGCCCACGCGCTGGCGCTGGCCGCCGGACAGCTCGTGGGGCCGGCGGTCGAGGTGGTCGGACCTCAGCTGAACGAGGCCGAGGACCTCCTCGACGCGCTCGCGCACCTCCGCCTCACCGAAGCCGTGGACCTCGAGCGGCTCGCCGATCAGCCGGCGCACCGTCAGGCGGGGGTGCAGCGACGACTGCGGATCCTGGAACACGATCTGCAGGTCCCGCCGGGCGCGGCGCAGGTCCTCGCGACCCAGGGCGAGCAGGTCGCGGTCCTGGAACCGGACGGTGCCCGACGTCGGCTCGACCAGGCGCAGCACGCACCGCCCGGTCGTGGACTTGCCGCACCCCGACTCGCCGACGACGCCGAGCGTCTCGCCCTCGGAGACGTCGAAGCTCACCCCCGCAACCGCGTGGACGACCTCCCGGCGGCCCCGCCGGCCCCGCACGGGGAACTCCTTGACGAGGTCGCGGACCGACAGCAGCGCGGTCATCGGTGGCTGGGCGCGGCGACGACGCTGCAGGCCACGCGGGCGTCGCCGAGGGCCACGAGGTCGGGCTCGGCTTCGCGGCAGGCGTCGACGGCCAGGGGGCAGCGGGGGTGGAACGGGCAACCGGTTGGCCACGACGACGGCGACGGCGGCGCGCCGCCGATGGGCACGGGGTCGCGGCGGCGGTCCAGCCGCGGCAGCGACGCGAGCAGGCCGCGGGTGTAGGGGTGCCCGGGTGACGCGAACGTGGCGGTCATCGGGCCGTCTTCCACCACGCGGCCGGCGTACATGATCGCCACCCGGTCGGCGTTGCCGGCCACCACGCCGAGGTCGTGGGTGATGAGGACCAGCCCGATGCCCTGCTCGCGGCGCAGCCGGGTCACGACGTCGAGGATCTGCGCCTGCACGGTCACGTCGAGCGCGGTGGTGGGCTCGTCGGCGATGAGCACGTCGGGCCGGTTGGCCACCGCCATGGCGATCATGACCCGCTGGCGCATGCCGCCGGAGAGCTCGTGCGGGTAGGCGCGGGCCCGGCGGTCGGGCTGGGGGATGGAGACCAGATCGAGCAGCTCCACCGCGCGGGCTCGCGCCGCGGCGGAGCGCAGCCGCCGGTCGTGGGCCCGCAGCACGCCGGCGATCTGGCGGCCGACGGTGAGGACGGGGTTCAGCGACGTCATCGGGTCCTGGAAGATCATCCCCAGGTGCGCACCGCGCACCGCCCGCAGGCGGGCCTGGCTCGCGCCCAGCAGCTCGGTGCCCCGGTAGCGGGCCGACCCGCGCACCGTCGCGCCGGGCAGCAGGCCGAGGACGGCCAGCATCGACACCGTCTTGCCCGATCCGGACTCGCCGACGACGGCGAGCGAGCCGCCCTCGTGCACCTCGAACGACACGCCCCGCACGACGGGGACCGGACCGTCCGGACCTCGGAAGCTCACGTGGAGGTCGTCGACGACCAGCACCGGCTCGGGCACGGTGGTGGCCTTCAGTCCCGCACGTCGAGGCGGTCGCGCAGGGCGTCGCCCAGGAAGTTGAAGCCCAACACCACCGACAGGATGGCCACGCCGGGCCCCGCCGCGATCCACCAGTTGTAGAAGTTGGTGGCTCCCTCGGTGATCATGGCGCCCCACTCGGGCGAGGGCGGCCGGGCGCCGAGGCCGATGAAGCTGAGGGACGCAGTCAGCAGCACCACCTGCCCGAAGTCCATCGTCGCGTTGACGAGCACCGGCGTGTACGACAGCGGCAGCACGTAGCGGCGCAGGACGAGCCAGCGCGACGCACCGATGGCGACGGCCGACTCGACGTGGTCGCGCCGTCTGACGGACTGCACCTGCGCGGCGAGCAGGCGGGCGTAGATCGGCCACCACACCAGGACCATGCCGATCAGCGCGTTGCGGATGCCCGGGCCGAGCGAGGCGGTGATGGCCATGGCCAGCAGGATCGGTGGGAAGGCCATGGTGATGTCGACGACGCGCATGAGCACGGCGTCGACCCAGCCGCCGAAGAACCCGGCCGCCGCACCCACGAGGCTGCCCAGCGCCACCGACGCGACGATCACCACGAACGCCACCGGGAGCGACGTGCGCGTTCCCCACAGGACCCGGGTGAACACGTCGCGGCCCAGCGCGTCGGTCCCGAGCAGGTGGGCCCGGCTCGGTTCGAGCAGCCGGGCGCCGACGGGTGCCAGCGGGTCGTTCGGGGACCACAGCGGGACCGTCGCCGCCACGACCGTCCAGCCCACGACGATCACGAGCCCGATGTAGGCCGGGAGGCGCGCCCGGCGCGACCGGCTGCCCTGCTCCGAGCGGCTCTCGACGTTGACGACGCTCGGCGTGAGCACCGTCGAGTCCACGGTGGCGGTCACGACAGGCGGATCCGCGGGTCGATCAGCGCGTAGGTCAGGTCGGTCAGCAGGTTGGTCAGCAGGAAGGCGATGCCTCCGAGGAGGGAGACGCCCATGATGGCCGGGTAGTCGAGGCTGCGCGCCGCGTCGACCGCGTACGAGCCGACGCCGTTCCAGGAGAACACCGTCTCCACCAGCACCGCGCCGGTGATGAGGAAGGCGAACGAGAACCCCGCGATCGTGATCGTCGGCAGCAGCGCGTTCGGCAGGGCGTGGCCGGCCACCACCCGCCGCTCGCTGATCCCCATGGCGCGCGCGGTGCGCACGTAGTCGGCGCCGAGCTCGTCGAGCAGGCTGGCCCGGGTGAGCCGCGACACGATCCCGGTGATGCCCCAACCGAGCACGAAGGCGGGCATGGCGAGGTGCCGGACGCTGGCCCAGAACGTGTTCCAGTCGCCGGCCAGCAGCGAGTCGACGGTGTAGAAGCCGGTGCGCCGCAACGGGGTGACGGCGCGCGGGTCGAGCCGCCCCGGCCCGGGCAGCCAGCCGAGGCGCGAGTAGAAGACGTACAGCAGGAGCAGCCCGGCCCAGAAGGCCGGCATCGACGATCCCACGAGCGCGAAGAGCCGGCTCAGGTGGTCGATCCAGCCGTCGCGACGCCGGGCGGCGACGATGCCGAGGCCCACCCCGCTCACCAGGCCGAACACCAGGGCGGCGAGGGTGAGCTCGAGCGTGGCCGGCAGACGGTCGGACAGGTCGCGGCCCACCGACTGGCGCGTGCGGAACGACGTGCCCAGGTCGCCCCGGGTCAGGTTGGCGACGTAGCGCTCGTACTGCACGGGCACGCTGCGGTCGAGACCCCACCGGCGCTTGGCCGCGTCGACGACGACGCGGTTGCCGAGGTTGCGCTCACCCACGATGGTGACGAGCGGGTTGGCCGGGGTCAGCCGCGTCACGGCGAACACCATGGTGACGATGCCGAGCAGCAGCAACGGCATGATCGCCACGCGCCGCAGGACGTACCGCCGCATCCCGGCGGCTACTGCTCAGCCACGGCTGAGCTGGCTCAGGTCGAGGTTGCAGCAGGCGCTGTAGTGCATCCCCTTGATGTCCGAGCGGGCGGCCAGGTACAGGTCCGGGTTGACGAGCGGGATGATCACGCCGTCATCCATCATCGCCTGGGCGAGCTGCTTGTAGAGCGCACCCCGCTCGTTGACCGACTTGGCCGCGAAGGCTTGATTCAGGAGCTGGTTCTCCTGCGGGCGGGCCGGTGCCTTGGTCCACGTCTGCCACTGCGACCCGGGCATCAGGCCGAAGTACTGCACGTACTGGCTCGGGTCGGTGTGGTCGGGCGCGAAGTACAGCGCGGTGACGGGGATGCCGTCCGTCCCGATCTTGCTCGCCCACACGGAGATCTCGACCGGGTTGAGCTTCAGCTCGATGCCGACCGCCTTGAGGTCGGTCTGGACCTTCTGCATGGCGGTGCTGAAGTCCACGCCGTAGACGTTGAGCGTCGGGTACGTGGCGCTCAGGCTCAGCTTGGTCACGCCGGCCTGCGCGAGCAGCCGCTTGGCCTGGGCGACGTCGCGGGCCGGTGGCGCGAGACCGTCGGTGCCGAGGAAGCCGTTGGGGATCGGCGAGGGCTGGGAGCGCCCGGCGCCGCCCACGGTGACGTCGAGCAGGCCCTTGTAGTCGAGGGCGAGGCGGATGGCCTTGCGCACGTCGGGCGTGAGCGCCTCGCCGCCCTTCACTCCGGGGCTGAGGGCCAGGTACACGTAGTTGAACGACGGGACCTTGCGGACGGTGACGTTCTTCGCGTTCATGTTCTTGGCGACGTCGGTGGACAGCTGCATGGCGATGTCGACGGCGCCCTGCTCGAGCTGCTGGCGCTGGGTGACGGCATCGGCGGTCTGCTTCATCACGACCTCGGGGAAGGCCGCCTTGGTTCCCCAGTAGGCGGCGTTGCGCTTGAGCCGCACCTCCTGGCCGGACTTGTACGACGCCAGCGTGAAGGGTCCGCTGCCGGCCGAGTTGGCGAGGAACCACTTCTCGGCCTTGTCGGTGGCCGCGGCGGTGGTGGCTCCCTTCGCCTCGGCGACCGACTGCTCCACGACGCCCATGTAGCTGGCGTTCACCTGGGCCAGGAAGGCCGAGTTGGGCTGGGTCATCGTGGCGACCACGGTGCGGGCGTCGGGTGTGGCGATGGAGGCGATGCCACTCGCCAGGTACGAGGCCGAGCCGGCCAGGCCCTTGAGCCGCTCCCACGAGAACTTCACGTCGGCGCTGGTGACCGGCTTGCCGTCGGCGAACTTGGCCTTCGGGTTCAGCGTGAACGTGAACTCGGTCTGGGCGCTGTTGCTCGACCACTTGGTGGCCAGTCGGGGCACGAGCGTCTTGTTGTCCTTCGGGTCGAGGCCGAGCAGCGTCTCGTACACCGCCGTCAGGTAGATCTGGCACGTGTCGCAGTAGGCGCGCTGCGGGTCGAGCGAGTTGATGTCCATGCTGCGGGCGATGATCAGCGCCTGCTGCGCGCTGACGTTGTTGCCGCTGCTTCCGCTCTTGCCGCCGCCGCACGCCGCGGCCAGCAGGCCGGCGGCGACGATCCCCGAGAGGATGCGGACGGAACGTGCTCGGCCTGCGCGCATCGCAGGGCCCCCCTTCACCAGGCTCGGCCGGACAGTACTGCCGGCGGGATCGCTATGTGGAGGACGTCAGCCTGCGACGCGGGAGGGGGCGGCCTCGCGGAGCAGCGCCCCGCGGTCGTCGGGGAGCACGAAGCCGGCCGCGATCGTGCGGTCGAGGGCGGCGCGGTACTGCCCGAGGTAGGCGTCGGCCGACCGGTAGCGGCGGGCCAGCACGGCGTCCGGGATCGGCCGGGTGGACCCGAGCAGGAGGCAGATGACCGACGAGCCCGGGGGGGCGAGGCCGGACAGGATGTCGACCGGCGCGTCGACGGCCGGGGTGCGCACGCCTCCGCGCACGTTGCCGACGTCGTCGAGCACGAACGTCGGCGCCGCACCTGCCTCACGGGTCTCGAGGCGTGGCGCCTTCGGCGGTGCCGCGCCCCCCGACGCCCAGGTCGCGAGGTGCCGGAGCGCGGCCTTGAGCACGGCGTGCTGCTGGCCGCGGTTGACGGGCAACGGGCAGCCGAGCGTCGCTTCCCGGTCGCCGAGCTGGTACTTGTCGGCGTGGGCGGTGCCGGCCACCTCCCAGAGGCGGAACCGGTTCCCGTCCGGCTGGCGCGCCGGGAGGAACCCGAGGATGCCGAGCACGTCGGTCTCCGTCTCGACGGTGATCACCGGCACGCCCAGGTCGGTGCGGATCCGCGTCGGCGCCCCCGAGAGGCTCGATGCGATGTCGACGCTGCCCCCCGGGCGCCCGAGCGGGGCGGGCGCCCCTCCGCGGCTGTGCAGGAGGAAGCCGTCGAACGCACGGGTCAACGGCTGCACCCCGTCGACGTAGGTGGTCAGCAGGAACGCCGACTGGGACTCGCCGACGGCGAGCAGCCGCTCGGCCGTGAGCCCGCCCAGTGCGTCGACGCCACCGGGTTGGCGCAGTGCGCGGGCGACCTGGGTGAAGATGTCGTACGAGAACGCGTCCCCGGGATGGCGCAGCTTGCCGTAACGGGCGGGGTCCAGGCGGCGCAGGCCCTTGCCGGCGCCGGACTCCGCGCCGCCGGGCACCGACACCGCGGTGGGCCCGCCCTCGACCCCGATCAACTGGGCCGAGACGCCCACCCAGGCATAGCCCCGCCGGAGGATCTCGTCGCGCAGGTAGACGTACTCGGCAGGGGCGTCGAACCCTGCGCTGACGTTGAGCCACTCCACCACCACGGTGCCGTTGAAGCGCGACGCCCGCTTCGGGCGGCGCACCACGATCCGCGTGGAGTACGGAGCGGTCGAATCCGCTTCGAGATCGAAGC
Organism: Actinomycetota bacterium; assembly: GCA_016185275.1. Lineage (GTDB taxonomy): Bacteria > Actinomycetota > Acidimicrobiia > Acidimicrobiales > Iamiaceae > JACPNX01. The sequence continues at coordinate 89,072 of JACPNX010000036.1, forward strand.
GCCCGTCGGTGGGCAGCTTGCCCTTGCTGCGATACGACGTGGCCGTGCCCGACGCCGTGTACTCGGCCTCGGTGAAGCCTGCTGCCCCGAGGCCGCTCTCGGGGCGGGCCTCGGCCAGGAAGGTGCCGTTGCCGCCGGTCATCGGTCCGCTGATGGCGGCCGACGGCCCCGGGGGACGCTGGACGGCCGGCCGGGTGCGGGGCGCGGAGGCCGTCGGGGCGCGCCCACCGTTGGCGCCGGACGAGCACGCGGCCCCGCCGATGGCGGCCAGGACGAGCAGAGCGGTCAGGCGCACGCGCTGTCCGGCTCCGGCTACGGCTCGGGCGCCACGAAGATGCAGAACGGATGCCCGGCCGGGTCCGCGTACACGCGCAGCGGTTCGTCCGGGTCGTCGAAGCGGTCCTGCAGGAGGCGAGCGCCGAGGGTCAGCGCGCGCTCGTGCTGAGCGGCCAGGTCGTCGGTCGTGGGAACGCTGAGGTCGAGGTGGAGCTGCTGGGGTACGCCGTCGTCAGGCCAGGTCGGCGGCGCGAGGTGGCCGACCTGCTGGAACGCGAGCATCATCGAGCCCGCCGGGTCGGCGAGGACGAGCCAGTCGTAGCCCGCCCGGTCCGGCTCACCGGGAGGCGGCGGCTCGTCACCGGGCCGGTACCGATAACCCAGGAGCTGCCGGTAGAACTCTGCCAACCCCCGCGCGTCGGTCGTGTCGAGCACGACCGATCGCAGCGCTGGCAGGGCGTCGGGCACGGGTCCCAATCTGCCACGGGTCACGACGCCAGGCGAACGACGGGGTGGTTCGGTGCGATGCGCCGGATGTCGGCATCCACTCGCCGCCGGCCGCGGCCGACGCCGGCCGCCGGCCGACACCGGCCGCCGCCGCCGTGGACCGTCACGGCGACGGCGTTCAGCGGCGTCCGCTACGACGTCACGCCGGGCCGCTCGCGTCGAAGTCGACCTCGTCGGTCGCGACGACGCTGGCGGTCCGGTCCGGGCCGCCCTGCCACGACCAGTAGAGGTTGGTGTGGGCGATGACCTTGTCGGGCGGCGGCGCGCCGTAGTCGGAGAGGTCCTCGGTCGTGTGCGCGTCGCTCACGAGGACGGTGTCGTAGCCGCGTGTGAAGGCGCCGTGGATCGTGGCCCGGATGCAGGCGTCGGACTGCGCGCCGGTGACGACCACCCGGCCGACGCCCCGCTGCGCGAGCTCGGCTTCCAGCGTGGTGTCCTCGAAGGAGTCGCCGTAGCGCTTGTGCACCAACGGCTCCGACGCCGCCCGCTCGAGTTCCGGCACGTAGGCCCAGCCGTCGCTGTTCTCCGGGAGCTCGTCGCTCGAGTGCTGCACCCAGACCACCGGCACCCGCCGGGCACGGGCGCGCTCGACGAGGTTGTTGATGTTCGCGATCACGTCGTCCCGGCGATGGGCGTCGGCCACGACGGCGTTCTGGACGTCCACCACCAGCAGGGCGGTGTGGGGACGGTCGGCAAGGCTGGTCATGCGCGCTCCTCTTGCTCCTGAACTCCTGGCTCCTCGGTGCTTGGCGAGGCTACGGGTCTTGCCACCTCTACGCCGGCCACGAAGCCGCCGACGTTCGGTGTCGACGGTGAGCCGTTCTGGGCGCCTGTCTGGTGGGCCGGTTGGTGGAAGGCCGATCACCGACGAGGCGGCGAACGGGGGGCGGTCGGGACCTGCGGGCCGTTCGGCGGTGGCGGGCGTTGCTCGTTCACGTAGGCCCAGCGGTTGTGCGGGGGACAGCGGAGCCGGCCGTTGTCTTGCGTGGTGCGCCCGCCCTGGTCGTAGGGGGTGACATGGTCGACGTCGCACTGCTCGGCGGGGACGTCACAGCCGGGGTGGGTGCAGTGGCGGTCGCGCACCTCGATCGCCCGTCGCAGTGCGCCGGTGAAGAAGCGCCGCCGCCGGCCGACCTCGGTGATGCGGTTCGCGGGCCCGAACACCACCCGTTCGATGTGGGCGTCGTCGAAGAGGAGGCCGGCTACCTGGCCGGGGGTGACGACGCTGCCGCGGGCGGTCTCGCACACCCGGCCGGTGAACGTGTCGTGGTCGACGAGCACCGTGATCAAGGGGCGGGGCACGCGGGTGCCGGGGCGGGCGGCGGCGGAGCGACGCGCCATCTCGACGTGGGCGTCGGCCCGCCGCTGGGCGTCGGTGCGGGCCAGGTGGTCGGGCCGGGCGCCGTCGCCATACTCGGCGCGGGCCCGGGCCCAGTCGGCTTCGAACAGCTCGCGCTGGAGCCGGTCGAGCTCGGTGGCCACGATCTCACCGCCGATGGCGTCGAGTGACCCCCGCAGCTCGTAGCTGCCGTCGAACGTCGGCGTGATCGATACGTGTCGCTGTTCGTGTTGGCGCAGTGCGCGGTCCTCGCTGCGGGCGTCGTCCGCGCACTGGGACCAGTAGCGGGCCACGCGGGTGAAGTCCGAGAACCCCAGCCGGCCCGCCTGCTCGACCAGGAGCGCCTCGGCCTCACTGAACAGCGCGGCCGCCTCGGGCGTGTTGGTGCGGCAGAGCACCTCGACGTGGTCGACACTGATCGCGCCGCGGGCGAACGCGTCGGCGGTGACCGGCATGTCGCGCAGGCGCCGGGCTCGCCGGCAGGCCTGGCGGGCCGTCGCCTTGGAGTGGCCGGCGTCGCGGGCCAGCACCGCGGCCGGCGAGGTCGACCCGTCCGCCGCCCAAACTCGCCGGGCATCCCACGCACCCACCAGGCGCGCCGCCGCCGCCTCCAACCGCGACCCCAAGCGGGACACCTCCACCACCGCGTCGTGCAGGGCACCGTCGGCCAGCCCGGCCGCGTCCACCGCCAACAGTCTCTCGACCCCTTCGCGGATCTGCCCCAGCGCTTCCAACTCCATGACCAAAGAGCGTACTGGAGTTCGATGCCATTGGCAACCCGTTTTCGGCGTTGAAGGCCCCTTATCCGGAAGTGCTCGCTACGGCGGACTGTGATCCGACCGCGACCCGCACATTGGGGGCCGTGACGCCTACGATGTCGGCCAGGTCGGTGCCGAGGCGCCGGGCGAGCCTGGGCCGGGGAGGGAGCTCCGGTCCGCGGCGGCGGGGGAGGTCGGCGTGCGGGTTCGGGTTGGTCTTGCGTCGGACGTGCGGGTGTGTGCGGACGTGCTGGCGGATGCGTTGATGGACGATCGGCTGATCCGGCTGACGATGCCGTCGGAGAACCGCGCTCGGCGGCTCGAGCTGCTCCAGCAGGTCTTTCTCTCGCAGGTCGCCATGCGCCACGGGCACTTGTCAGTGGTCGAGAACGCCATGGGCGGCATCGACGCAGTGGCGGTGTGGTTGGGACCGGGAACGAGGGTCGCTCCTGCGGACCGGGCCGCGCTCGCCGAGGCCCGGCGATCGCTGGAGGGCGACGCGCATCGCGCCGCCAATGCGGCGGCGGCCACCATCGCCGCGCTCCGCCCGGCGGACGAGCACTTCATGGTGGCGCGCGTCGGCACGCGCGTGGACCGGCGCCGGCGCGGTCTGGGTCGAGCGGTCCTGCACCCGCTCGTGCGCGAGGCCGACGAGACCGAGCAGCCGGTGTTCGCCCCGGCCACCAGCCGTCTCGCGCTCGAGTTCCTGGAGGCGATGGGGTTCGAGGCTCAGGGGCACGCCCGCCTGCCGAGCGGCGCCGACGTCTGGGGCATGGTGCGGCCCCCTCGCCGGCTGCGCCGCCCGCGCGGCGCGGGTGCGGCGTCCGCGAACGCACCGCCCGGGTGACGCGCGAGAACCCCCGGGAGGTCGATTCCCCGGGGGTCCCTGCGCTCCACCACGCCCCGCCCCTCCCGGAGGAGGGCTCGTGGTGGTGACTGCCGGGCCCGGCCCGGCGGTAGATCCGGGCCCGGCAGTGCACCGAGTCGCCTCAGGCGAGGCGGCCTCCGCCCGACGGCAGCGCCGTGCGGACGTTGGTGTAGGTGAGGGCCGTGAAGCCCGACCCGATGGTGAAGCTGGCGCTGCCGGCCGCCGTGTTCGATGCGGTCAGCGTGCCGGCCCCGTCGAGCGTGATGCTGCTCACCTGGGTGCCGGCCGTCGCCTGCTCGGCCACGTTCACCGTGACCGGGTTGCCGTTCGCGTCCTGCACCGGGATGTTGCTCGACAGCGCCGAGCACTGCCCCGGCTGGAGCGCCGTCCCGCCGGTGGTGGTCACGCCGTTCACCACGTAGCTGTAGGTGAACGAGAACGTGATCCCCTGCAGGCTGGAATCCGGGCTCGCCTTGCAGATCTTGAACTGGCCGGTGAGGACCCGGTTGGTGAAGGTCACCACCGTCTCGTCGGCCACGCCACCGAAGGGCACGGAGACCGTGGCCGGGTTGTCGGTGGGTCCGGTGAGCCGGCGGTTCACGCCACCCGGGCCGAGCGCCGTGACGGACACGAGGGCGAAGTTGGCCTTGCTCAGCTCACGCACCGTTGCGTTGCCCGCGGGCACCTGGATGGGCCCGGAGCACTGCCCGGCTCGCACGCTGATGGCGCTGCCTCCGTTGACCGAGAACTGGAACGTCTGGCCCGACGTGGAGGCGTCGGCGGCGTTCTTGCACACCTCGAGGGTGCCCAGCGCCTGGTTGGTGAACGTGGCGGTCGTGATGCCCGAGCCGACGACGATGTTCGCCGTGCCGCCCGACACGCTGCCGTTCCCGCTCGGGACGATGCTGACGCCGGTGAGGGCGACGTTGGCCTCTGGCCGCTCGCTGATCGCGACCTGGTCACCAAGGGGGAACCAGCCCGGGACCTGCTTGCAGGTCGTCGAGCCGGCCGCTCCGGCGATGACCGTGAGCGTGGATGAGCCGTTGGCCGTGCTGTTGACGTCGAAGGTGAACGTGCGCCCGGTCAGAGCGGCGCTGTTGGCCGCGAGCGACTTGCACACCTTGACCTGGGCCAGCAGCGTCGCGTTGACCAGGGTGAGCTGCGTCTCGGTCGACTCGTCGCCGGCCGGAACGGTCACGATGGTCGACCGTGTGTCCGTGTTGACGTCGACGAGCCGGTCGTCCGGATACGTGTAGGCGCCCCAGAAGTAGTAGGGCGACGACACCGACTCGGTCACGGTCACGTTGCCTGCGGGCACCCGCAACGGCGGCGTGCACTGGCCGACCGGGATCAGCTCGCGGTCGGAGAAGCCGGGGGCGGTGATCGTGACGTTGAAGCTGCCCTGCACGTACTGGTCGCCGGCGGCCTTGCACACCTCGATGTAGCCGTACGACGGCGGCGGCGGGAACTCGTTGTCGTAGGTGACCGTGGTGATCCCCGGGCCGATCGTCGCCACGACCGAGCGGTTCGCCAGATCGGTGCTCGAGCCTCGGCCGTCGGAGACGACGATCGACTGAGCGACGGTGCCGTTGCCGCCCAGCTCGCGCACGGTGACGCGGGTGCCTTGACGGTACTTCCGCACCGCACTGCAGTTGGGAGCACCGGGCGGGCCGGCCACGACGCTGTACAGCGAACCGTTGTTGTTGGTGAAGCTGAACGACGCGCCCTGGATCGATGTGGTCGCCGAGTACTTGCACACCTTCAGGCCGCCGGTGGCAGGCCGGTTCGTGAAGGTGACGAGGGTCTCGGTGGCGGCCGTCGTGCCGCCGACCACCCGGACCGTGATGCGCCCGGTGGCGAGGTCACGGCCCACGCCGCGACCGCTGGGCTCGACGACGATGCGCGACACCTCGAGTCCCGCGGTTGGGGCCTCGACGATGGTGGCGTTGCCGCTCGGGACCTGCATCGACGACGAGCACGAGCCGCCCGTCACCGTGATCGGTGCTCCTCCGTTGATGGAGAACTGGAAGGCGCGGCCGCCCATGCCGTTGTCGGCCGACTTGCAGATCTCCAGTGCTCCGGTGTCCACGGCCGATGCCGGCGTCGCCGCCCACAGCATCGACAGCAGGCTCGTCACGAGTACGAGCGGAATGAGCAGCGCCTTTCGGCGCCTGTGTAGCACTTCATTTGCCTTCATCGGGGCCTCCCCCCAGGTTCATGTCGTCAATTGGCGCCCGACCGTGACGGCTTGCCGCCGGCTCTCGGCGCGCTCGCGGCGCGGAGTCGGGGCGCGCGTGTGAAGGCGCGGCCCGCTCGCTCGGTGGTCCGCCGTTCCGCTGATCGCGGGCGGCGCGCGTATGCCCGAGCACGCGGAGGCGCCCTTGCCGAGCACGGCCCTCGAGTTCGGGGGCGGCGCGTGGCCCGCCGCTCGGTACGACCGGCTGGGCGGCGCATGGGATCGACAGAAGCGATCGACTGCACCACGCGAGTCCCCCTTCCCGCAGCCGGCGTAGGCGCCGGTACCGGTGGCCCCGCGCCGCCGGCAGGTCAAAGCGTCGCGCTGTATTTGCAAAATGACAAGTCGGTCTACCGAGATTTTTAGCTCTATGAGGCTACGCGAGAAAATCCATAATCCAGCCGGCTCGACCGCGCTGCGCAGCAGATCGTTTCCTCGACACCGCAGTGCGCGCGGGGCCCAGCGAGCGCCGTGGCCAGGGGCCGCCCCAGCGCGCCGTGCGCGGTGGACACTCGCTCCGAGTCGCCGGGGTCCACGTGGTGGGCGAGGCCTCGTCCCTCCTGGTGGTACGGGAGGGGCCGCCCCGGCACGGCGGCGCGACCGGCCCGGTTACCTTCGGCTCATGCGCGACGCACCCTGCCCCCGACGCCGGCGGAGCTGAAGTGGCCGGTGCGCTCGACGACGTGCGGGTCCTCGAGATCGCGAGTTGGGTGGCCGCCCCGAGTTGCAGCGCCCTCATGGCCGACATGGGCGCCGAGGTGGTCAAGGTCGAGCCCCTGTCCGGCGACGGCATGCGCAACAAGCTGCGGCAACCGGCCGGCGGCGCCGAGGTCGCCGCGCACGACTTCCCGTTCCAGCTCGACAACCGGGGCAAGCTCGGCATCGCCGTCGACCTGGCCGCACCCGAAGGTGCGGCGCTCGTGCGCGAGCTGGCCACGCAGGTCGACGTGCTCGTTACCAACCTGCTCCCGGGTCGACTGGATCGCTACGGCCTCGGCCCGGAGCCGTTGCGCGGGGCGAACCCCCGCCTCGTCTACGCGCTGGTGACGGGGTACGGCTCGACGGGTCCGGACGCCGATCGGTCCGGCTTCGACCTCACCTCCTTCTTCGGTCGCGGCGGCGTGATGGGTCTGATCGGTGAACCGGGCTCCCCGCCGCCCGCCTTCCGGCCGGGGCAGGGGGACCATCCCACCGGGCTGGCGCTGCTCGCCGCCGTGCTGGCTGCGCTGCACCAGCGGCACCGCACCGGGGAGGGCCAGGTGGTCGAGACGGCGCTGCTGCGGACCGGGGCGTGGACGATCGGCTGCGACGTGCAGGTCGCGCTGGTCGACGGTCGCCAGCCGTCGAGGCGCGGGCGGGACGACGCCTTCAGCCCGCTCAACACCCAGTACCGCTGTGCCGACGACCGCTGGCTGATCCTCGCCGCCCAGGACCAGCACCGCTGGCCGCCCTTCTGCGCCGCCGTCGAACGGCCGGACCTGGGCGCCGACGAGCGCTTCGCCGATGCCGCCGGCCGGTACCGGCACCGGACCGAGCTGATCGCCGCGCTCGACGCGCTCTTCGCCTCGGCACCCCTGGAGCACTGGGCGCCCCGGCTCGACGCGGCCGGCATCGTCTGGGCACCGGTCGCGCAGCTGCCCGACCTCATCCAGGATCCCCAGGCCCGTGCCACCGGCATCTTCGCCATGGTCGAGCACCCCGCGGCGGGCCGGTTCGAGACCGTGAATGCACCGTTCACGATGTCGGGTGCGGAGGTGGCCGTGCGGGGCCCGGCGCCGGCGGTCGGCGAGCACACCGGTGCGGTCCTGCGCCGCTTCGGGGTCGACGACGAGCGCGTCGCCGCGCTGCGCGAGGCCGGCATCATCGACGGGCTCGAATGAACCGGGCGTGGCCACCGCGAGACAGGCTGCACCCGCAAGCCCTGTAGCCGGGGGCGACCGACGCTGCGGGCCGCCCGCGCGGCGGCCGGGCTCGCGCCGGTCCACCGGTTCAGCGGCGTGACGCCCGGAGCTGCTTCCACGCCGACGCGATGGCCTCGACCGCGCTCGGACTGTCGGTGAGCATCGGGAAGTAGCCGGTCGAGAAGGCCATCAGCACGTCGATCATCTCGTCGACGTCGGCGTAGCGGCCTTCCAGGTGCCCGAGCACGAGGGCTTCGACCAGACCGGCGAGGCCGTCGGCCACCATGGCGGCGCGCCGGCGCTGGGCCGCGGTCCGCCTCGGCATCCCGGCCCGGTGCAGGTCCTCGACCAGCGCGCGGCGGTCCTCTTCGAGGGCGGCTCGGCTCCACTCGCCGAGGGCGGTGGAGCGGTCGTACCGGCTGCGCACGAGCAGCCGGAAGATCTGCGGGTGCTCCACGGCGTGCTGGATGGGGACGCGGAAGGTGGCCCGCAGGGCGTCCGCGTCGTACGGCACCGTGCGGGCCTGCCGGCGCACTTCGCGCACCTGGCGCAGGCGGCGGACGGTGAGCTCGTCGATCAACGCGTGCACCAGGTCGTCCATGTCGGCGAAGTGGACGTAGAAGCTGGACTGCGCGATCCCGGCCCGCCGGGTCACGCTGGTCGTGGTGAGGCCGGCCTCCCCCTCGTCGTCCAGGATCGCGAGCGCCGCGTCGAGCAGCCGCGTGCGGGTGACCGCCTTGCCCTCCTTGCGGCTGAGCGGGCGCTCGCCATGGGCGGGGAACGTCATGGCGCTCCGGCCCACCGGCGGCTCCTCGTGGCGCGGGGCGCTCGCCGCGCTCCCGGCACCGCTTCGGCGTCGGCCATCTCGCCTCCTTCCCCGCGCTGCAACCGGTGGCCGGTAGGTCTATCAGCGTGCCGTTTCCCACGGCGAGCCCATTCCTTGACACGACGGCGGCACTGTGCGACCGTGCCGCGCCGATAGGAGTATCGCCAACTCGCCTGGGGGATCCACGTGGTCACGGGACCGGCATGCGACCGATGACGCGCGCTGCGCCGTGCCGGCCGCCTGCCGCCGCGGTCCGCCTGTCGCGGCGCGCCAGAGGGTGAGCGACGCCGCGCGCCGGCTGGCCGCCCGCTTCTGGCCGGCCGCCGCCATCGTCGCCGTCCAGCTCGTGGCGTTCCCCATGCCGCCCGGCCTCGTCCTGCGCGGTGTGCTGGTCGGCGGGCTGACCGCGTTGGTGGCCATCGGGATGGCCCTCATCTACCGCTCCGACCGCATCCTCAACCTGGCGCAGGCCGATCTGGGTGGCCCTTCGGCGGTGCTGGCCATCATGCTCGTCACGGCCTGGGGCTGGAGCTGGTACGTAGCGGTCGGTGCGGGACTGGCGGCGGCCGCGGTGCTCGGCGCCGTCGTCGAGCTGGCGGTGATCCGCCGCTTCCGCCGCGCGCCCCGGCTCCTTCTGACGGTGGCCACCATCGGCCTGTCGCAGCTGCTCGCGGCAGGGGCGATCCTGTTGCCGCGCGCCTGGGGCGTGAACGACTTCGCCGCCCGGAGAGCGGCGCCGCCGTTCACGGTCAAGCTCTCCATCGATCCGCTGAACTTCACGGCCAACGACATCGTCGCCGCCGCCGTGATCCCTCTCGCCGTGGCCGCGCTGTGGTTCTTCCTGCAGCGCACCGCGGTGGGCACGGCCGTGCGGGCCAGCGCCGAGGACCGCGAGCGGGCGGCGCTGCTCGGCGTGCCGGTCGGTCGGATCGGCACGGTGGTGTGGTCGGTCGCCGGCCTCCTGGCCTTCACCGCCACGTTCCTGCGGGCCGGCATCCTCGGTCTTCCCGTCGGCCTCGCGCTCAGCTACGGCATCCTCCTGCGCTCGCTCGCCGCCCTCATGCTCGGTCGCCTCACCGACCTCCCCGCGGTGGCCGCGTCGGCCGTCGCCCTCGGTGTGCTGGAGCTCGGGGTCGCCTGGAACGCGTCCAGCCCGCTGCTCATCGATCCGATCCTCGCCGCCGTCGTCGTCCTGGCGCTCGTGGCTCGGCGCCGCTCGGCCAGCCGCAGCGAGGCCGGGGAATCGTCGAGCTGGCAGGCCGCGGCCGACGTCCGCGCGATCCCGCGGGAGCTGGCCGCCCTGCGCGAGGTCCGGGTCGCCCGGTGGACCTTCGGGGTCCTGGCCGCGGTCGTCGTGGTCGCGCTGCCGACCGTGCTGCCGGTCGACCGCTCGCTCAAGGCGTCGGCCGTGCTCATCTACGGCATCCTCGGCGTCTCGCTCGTCGTCCTGACCGGTTGGAGCGGCCAGGTGTCGCTCGGCTCCGTCGCGTTCTTCGCCATCGGCGCGGCCGTCGGTGGCAAGGCGACATCCGCGTGGGGGCTCGACCTGACCCTGGCGCTGGTGCTCGCGGCGGCGGTGGGGGCGGCGGTGTCGGTCGTGGTGGGCCTTCCGGCGTTGCGCCTGCGCGGCATCTACCTCGCGGTCACGACGTTCGCGTTCGCGCTGGCCACCACGTCGTACTTCCTCAACGACCGCTTCTTCGGCTGGTTGCCGACCGACCGGATCGAGCGGGCCCCACTGCTCGGCCGCATCGGCATCGAGTCCGCCACCGCCATGTACGAGCTGTCCCTCGCCGGGCTCGTCCTGGTGATCGTGTCGGTGCGGGCGATCCGTCGCAGCCGCACCGGGCGCGTCCTGATCGCCATCCGCGAGAACGATCCGGCGGCCCAGTCGTTCGGCATAAGCGTGGTGCGGGCCAAGCTCACCGCCTTCGCCGTGTCGGGCGCCATCGCGGCCTTCGCCGGCGCGCTGTTCGTCCACCAGCAGCAGGCCTTCGGGCAGGGCCCCTACGAGCCCGGCCAGAACCTCGCCGTCTTCGCGATGGTGGTGATCGGCGGCATCACCTCGGTGCCGGGCGCGCTGCTCGGCGCGCTGTACCTGCGCGGCGCCCAGTGGTTCCTGCCGCTCGACTGGCAGCCGCTGGCCTCGGGCGCCGGCGTGCTGCTCGCGCTGATGATCCTGCCGGGCGGTCTCGGCGGCCTGCTCTACTCGGTGCGCGATGCCTGGCTCCGCTGGGTCGCTCGGCGCCACGGGGTGAGCGCGCCCGCCCTGGCCGGCGGCCACGCCCGGCCGGCCGGCTCGCGGGCCATCGACGCCGAGGGCGACGGCGGCGGCGACGGCGGTGCCTCGCCGGCCCGGCCTCCGGGTTCCGACCCGGCCGACGGGGTCGTCGCGTCCGCTGCCGCTGCCTCTGCCGCTGCCGCCGCCGACGCCTCCTCTGCTGCCGCCTTCACCTCCGAGGCCGCCTCCGCCGCTGCTGCCGCCCTCACCTCCGAGGCCGGCACGCCGGCCTCGGGCGCCGCCGCGTCGTCGGCCACCGGCGACGGGCGCGGTGCGCCCGGCGACCCGGGCGAGCCCGCGCTGGCGGCCGACCGGTGACGCGGCGCTGGGGCCGCGCCGCCCTCGGGGCGCCGCTGTTCCCGCTCGTGGTGCTGTTCGGCCTCAACGCCGTCGACGAGCTCGACCGCACCGCCTTCGGCATCCTCCTGCCGGAGATCCGCGCCGACTTCGGGCTCGACCTGCAGGGGATCCTCACGCTCGTCGCGCTCGTGTCGGTCGTCGCGCTCGCGCTGCAGGTGCCGATCGCGAGCTACGCGGACCGCCACCGCCGCGTGCCGCTGGCCCTCGTCGGTGCGGCCGCCTGGGGGGTGTTCTCGCTGGCGACCGGCATGGTGGGCACCGTCGTGCTGCTCGGTGTGGTGCGGGCCGGCTCGTCGATCGGCAAGGCGGTGGTCGACCCCACGCACAACTCGCTGCTCGCGGACTACTACGACGTCGAGGTCCGGCCCCGCGTCTACTCGATCCACCGGGCGGCGAACGCCGTGGGCAGCTTCGTCGGCCCGCTCACCGCGGGCCTGCTGGCCTACGCCTTCGGATGGCGCGCGCCGTTCTTCGTGTTCGCCGCGCCGACCATGGTCTTCGTCGTGATCGGGCTCCGCCTGCGCGAGCCCGTACGGGGCGCGCACGAGCGGCGGGCGATGGGCGCATCCGACGCGGCGGTGGCCACGGAGGAGGCCCCACCTTCGTTCGCCGAGGGTTGGCGGATGGTGTGGCGCATCGAGAGCCTGCGGCGCATCTGGTACGCGCTGCCGTTCCTCGCCGCCTCGCTCATCGGCTTCGTGTCCCTCGCCGGTCTCCTGTACGCCCAGGAGTTCGACCTCGACGAGCGCGCCCGCGGGTTCGTGGCCGCCGGGGTGGAGCCCGCCCAGCTCATCGGCCTGTACGTGGGAGCGCGCATCGGCATGCGCCTCCTGGCGAAGGGACCCGGCCGGGTCGTGCAGGCCCAAGCCGTGGCCGCGGCCGTGGTGGCCGTGCTGTCGATCGGGTTCGCGCTGGCCCCGGTGCTGGCGCTGGCGATCGCCTTCAACGTGCTGATCTCGGCCACCTTGGCGTTGCTGGCACCGTCGATCCTCGCCGCGCTGTCGCTCGCCATACCGCCGCGAGCGCGCTCCATCGGCTTCTCGGTGGCGTCGCTGTGGATCATCCCCGGGCTGGTCGTGCTCCCGGTGATCGGCGCCATCGGCGACCGGCTCGGGATACGGGTCGGTCTGCTGGTGATGGTGCCGGTCTTCTTCGCCGGCAGCCTGCTGATCGCGCGGGCGGGCTCGGTGATCGACGCGGACGTCCAGCAGGTGTGGCGCACCGCCGCGGCCCGATCCGAGGCGGCGGCCGAGCGGGCGGCGGGCCGGTCGAAGCTCCTGCTGGTGCGCGGCCTCGACGTGTCCTATGGCCAGGTGCAGGTGCTGTTCGGCGTGGACCTCGACGTCGACGAGGGCGAGATCGTCGCCCTGCTCGGCACCAACGGCGCGGGCAAGTCGACCTTGCTCAAGGCGATCTGCGGGAGCGTGGTGGCCGACCGCGGCGCCGTGATGCTCGACGGCCGGGAGACGACCTTCGCCCCACCGCACGAGATCGCCGGCCACGGGGTGCTGCTCGTGCCCGGCGGCCGGGGCGTGTTCCCGACGCTCACCGTCGACGAGCACCTCGAGGTCGCCGGTTGGTTGCACCGCCACGACCGTGCCGATGTCGCCGCCGGTCGCGCCCGGGTGCTCGAGCTGTTCCCGGTCCTGGCCGAGCGGTTGCGCGAGCCCGCCGCCAACCTGTCCGGCGGCCAGCAGCAGATGCTCGCGCTCGGCATGGCGTTCCTGTCCCGACCGCGCCTGCTGATGATCGACGAGCTGTCGCTGGGCCTCGCCCCGATCGTCGTGGAGCAGCTCCTCGGGGTCGTGCGCGAGCTGCGCGACCGGGGGACGACGATCATCCTCGTCGAGCAGTCCGTGAACCTGGCGCTGACCGTCGCCTCGACCGCGTACTTCATGGAGAAGGGCGAGATCCGCTTCAGCGGGCCCACCGCCGAGCTGCTGGAGCGGCCCGACGTGCTGCGCAGCGTCTTCCTCGAAGGCGCGGCATCCGCCGCCGCCTCGACCGCCTCCCCAGCTTCTTTGGTTCTTTGTCCAGGCATGGCGCTGTCAAAGAACCAAAGAAGTGCTCCGACGGGTGCTCCGACGGGCGCTCCGACGGGTGCTCCGACGGGTGCTCCGACGGGTGCTCCGACGGGTGCCGACGCGGTGCCCGCCCTGCGCACGATCGGTCTCGGTCGTGCCTTCGGCGGGATCCGCGCCCTCGACGACGTGCACCTCACCGTGGCGCGCGGCGAGGTCGTCGGCGTCATCGGACCGAACGGTGCGGGCAAGACGACACTGTTCGACGTCATCTCCGGGTTCACCCGGGCCGACGCCGGCACGGTCGAGCTGGCCGGCGTGGACGTGACCGGTCGGCCGCCGCACCGGCGGGCACTGGCCGGTCTCGGCCGATCGTTCCAGGACGCACGGCTCTTCCCCGGCCTCACCGTCGAAGAGGTGATCGCCGTGTCCCTCGAGCGCGAGATCGAGGTGGGCGACGTGATCTCGGCCGTCCTCCACCGGCCCGCGCTGTTCGACAGCGAAGAGCGCGTCCGGGCCCGCGTCGACGAGCTCATCGAGCTGCTGGGCCTGGAGGCGTTCCGGTCCAAGTTCATCCGTGAGCTCTCGACCGGATCGCGCCGCATCGTCGACCTCGCCTGCGTCGTCGCCCACCGCCCGAGCGTCGTGCTCCTCGACGAGCCGTCGAGCGGCATCGCGCAGCGCGAGACCGAGGCGCTCGGGCCGTTGCTTCTGCGCATCCGCGACGGTCTCGGCGCCGCGCTGGTGGTCGTGGAGCACGACATGCCCCTCGTGACCGCGGTCGCCGATCGGCTGGTGGCCATGGAGCAGGGCCGGGTCATCGCCGAGGGCGAGCCGGCGGCAGTCCTGCACGACGCCCGGGTCGTGGCGTCGTACCTCGGCACCGATCCCAAGGTGGTGGCCCGTTCGGGCGCCGCTGCGACCGACCACGGAGGCGCATGACATGCGACCGAGCATCGACCGACCCGAGGGCGCCGACCGGAGCCGCCAGCTGCGACGCCTCTTTCCAGCGGTCGTCGTCATCGCGGTGGTGGCCGTCATCGCGGCCGCGCTCGTGCTGTCCGGCGGCAAGAAGGACACCGCGACGAAGACCGACGCGGCGGGGACCGGCAAGCTGCCGCCCGGCGCCATCTCGTGGTCGCTGGCCCGGCAGCGCAATCTGAAGGACCTCACGTGGCCGAAGACCTGCGACCGCCAGCGAGGCCGGGTGGCCATCCCGTGGTACTTCGCCGCCGAGTGCTTCGCCAACACGCCGAACAAGGGGGCGACGGCGCGCGGGGTCACCGGCTCGACCATCAAGGTGGTCGTCTACCAGACGCCGGCCAACGACCCGATCATCAGCTACGTGTCCTCGGCCGTCCGGTCCGACGACACCACCGACCAGCAGCGCCGCACCATCCAGACCTACGTCGACATGTTCAACCGCTACTACCAGACCTACGGGCGCAAGGTGAAGGTGTCGTTCCTCACTGCCTCGGGGCCGGCCAACGACGAGGTGGCGGCCCGGGCCGACGCCGCCAAGGCGGCCGGCATGGGCGCGTTCGCGGTGCTCGGCGGCCCGCCGCTGACGCCCGCCTTCGCCGACGAGCTGGCCGCCCGCAAGGTCACCTGCATCGGCTGCATCGGAGGCGGCACGCCCGACTGGTACCAGCAGCGCGCCCCGTACGTGTTCACCGTCGGCGCCAACGTCGTGCAGGGTCAGGACCAGGTGATCGAGTACCTGCGCAAGCAGGTCAACGGGCGCAAGGCCAGCCGCGCCGGCGACCCGCAGCTACGGCGCCGGACCCGGGTGTTCGGCACCCTGGCCATCGAGACCAGCGCCGAGTCCAAGACGCTGGCGCAGCGCTTCAAGCGGGAGGCGGCCAAGGCCGGCATCAAGCTGGCCGCGCAGATCCCGTACCAGCTCGACCCGGCTCGGCTCCAGGAGCAGGCCGCGGCCGACATCGCCAAGCTCAAGGCGGCCGGGGTCACCAGCGTGGTGTTCTCCGGCGATCCGCTCGCCCCGCAGAGCTTCACGGCCGAGGCCACCCGCCAGGGCTACTTCCCGGAGTGGATCATCGCCCTGCCCGTCCTGGTCGACACCGCGGCGTTCGGCCGCACCTACGACCAGCGCCAGTGGGCCAACGCCTTCGGCATCAGCTACAGCACCGCCCGCATCGACCCGAACATCGGTGCCTCCTACTTCCTGCACAAGTGGTTCACGGGCAAGCCGCCGCCGGCCAGCGCCACCAGCGCCCTTCTGTTGCCCAACCCCGCGGTGCTGTTCGCCGGCATCCAGGCCGCGGGTCCGACGCTCACGGCCCAGACGCTGCGCGACGGCCTGTTCTCGCTTCGGCCCCGCCAGGCCATCAGCCAGGTCGAGTTCTCCTACGGGCGCCACGGGATCTGGCCGTACAACGACTACAACGGCGTGGACGACACCACCGAGATCTGGTGGGACGCGAAGGCCAAAGGCCCCGACGAGATCCGCCGGGAAGGCACAGGTCTGTACCGGTACGTGGACGGCGGCCGGCGGTACCAGGCGGGGGCATGGCCCCGGCGCGACAGCGGCGCCTTCGTGCTGAAGGGCTCGGTCACCATCCTGACCCGCCCGCCCGCCCGTGAGACCCCGCCCGACTACCCGTCGCCGGCCGGCTCCGGCTGACCGTCGAGCGACCGCCGCCGACAACCGCGGCCTACGAGGCGATGGCGATGCGGCTGCCGCGCGGGACGGTGCGGGCGGCGTTGGTGATCTGGAGGACGCCGTCGCCGTCCGGCCGGGCCGTCGTGTTCGTGCACCCGCCGTCCGCTGCCGGCTGGTAGGTCACCCGCAGCGCCGCGGGCGCCGGCGCCGGCTGCGACCAGCGGACGGCGACCGGCGGGTCGTCGCAGCGGGCGAACACCTCCGACCACATCACGGGCGAAGCGAGCCCCACCGCGTCGACGGCCAGCCGCCGCACGACCGTGGTGGCGCCGGTCGCGACGTCGACCACCTCGCCGGTCCCGTCGGCGCGAATCACCAGCCGGTAGGGCGTGCCCGCGCGCCAGGCGAAGTCCCGGGTGTTGGGGTTGCCGGTCGCGCTCGGCAGCGCCGACTCCGTGCCGTCCAGCTCACCCCCGGCCGACCGGTAGCCGCCCCAGTTGACGGCCGTGCTCCCCGGGTGCTCGGGGTGCCACTGCAGCCCGAGGTGCGCCGCAGCCACGTCGCGACCGCCGGCGCCGACGAACGAGGCCTGCAGCGCCCAGAAGTACAGGCGCGGC
This sequence comes from Actinomycetota bacterium, assembly GCA_016185275.1. GTDB lineage: Bacteria > Actinomycetota > Acidimicrobiia > Acidimicrobiales > Iamiaceae > JACPNX01. The sequence goes on from JACPNX010000036.1 coordinate 105,685, forward strand.
ACGACCGGCGGCTCGACGACCGTGAGCACCACCGAGACCTGGTCCGCCTCGGACGGCGGGCCGAGACCCGCCCACCTCGCACCGGCGGCACCCGGCTCCCACCACAGGTGCATGGACGAGGCCCCGTTCGCCGACGCGGGCAACCCGGTGGTGCGATCGCCCGGCCGCCTGAGCCCGCCGGGCCACCACCGCCTGCCTCGGTCGCCCACGGCTCCAGTGAAGCGCAGCCTCGCGGCGGCTGGTAGGACGGACGGGTCCCAACGCCCCTGCCCCGTCCCCCAGGAGATCACCGTGGAGTACCGCCGTCTCGGCCGTTCCGGCCTGAAGGTCAGCGTTCTGTCGTTCGGTTCGTGGGTGTCCTTCGGCCCGCAGCTGGACGTGGGCAAGGCCGCCGACTGCCTCGCCGCCGCCTGGGACGCGGGGGTGAACTTCTTCGACAACGCCGAGGCCTACGCGGGCGGAGAGTCGGAGCGGATCATGGGCGAGGCCATCGAGCGCCTCGGATGGCCGCGCCACGCGTACGTGGTGTCCACCAAGCTCTTCTGGGGCATCCACGACGAGCACCACGGCGGCGTCAACATGAAGAACACGCTGAACCGCAAGTACCTCATGCAAGCCATCGACGCGTCCCTCGACCGCTTCGGGCTCGACTTCGTGGACCTGCTGTTCTGCCACCGGGCCGACCCGGACACCCCGGTCGCAGAGACGGTCTGGGCGATGTCGGAGATCGTCTCGGCCGGCAAGGCCCTCTACTGGGGCACGTCCGAATGGACCGCCGACGAGATCCGCACCGCCATCGACGTCGCCGAGCGCCACCACCTCCACGCCCCGGTCATGGAGCAGCCGCAGTACAACCTGTTCGAGCGGCGCCGCGTCGAGCGCGAGTACGCCCGCCTCTACGAGGACCACGGGCTCGGCCTGACCACCTGGAGCCCGCTGGCCTCCGGCCTCCTGTCCGGCAAGTACCTCGACGGCGTGCCCGAAGGCAGCAGGGCCACGCTGCCCGGCTACGAGTGGCTGCGGGACCTGCTCACCGACGCCGGTCGCAACGCCAAGGTGCGCAAGCTCGCCGACATCGCCGACGAGCTCGAGTGCACCCTCTCGCAGCTCGCGATCGCCTGGTGCGCGTCGAACCCCCACGTCTCGACCGTCATCACCGGGGCCAGCCGGCCCGAGCAGGTCGAGGAGAACATGGGCGCGATGGACGTGATCGAGCGCTTCGACGCCGACGTGAAGGGCCGCGTCGAGGCCGCGGTGCGCTGAGCGCTGGAGGCGGTTCGCCGGTTCGCCGGTCGGTAGGAAGCCGCGGCCGCCCGGCGTTTGGCAGGAAACGCCGCGGCCGCCCGGCGTTCGCTGCTACCCGCCTCGGGCTTCCGCCTCGGTTCGGTTGGCGAGGTACCAGTCGACCGTGCGCCGGAGACCCTCGCCGAACGGCGTCGATGCTTCGAAGCCGAACCGCTCGCGCGCTCGTGAGGCGTCGACGCGCCGGCGCGGCTGGCCGTCCGGCTTCGACGTGTCCCACCGCACCTCCCCGCGGAAGCCGGTGGCGGCGACGACGTGGTCGACGAGCTCGCTGATCGGCATCTCCCGGTCCGCGCCGAGGTTCACCGGTTCCTCTCCGTCGTAGGACTCCGCCGCCATCACGATGCCCTCGGCCGCGTCGTCCACGTAGAGGAACTCTCGGCTGGCGGCGCCCGTGCCCCAGACCTCGATGTGGTCGTCGCCCCGCTCGGCGGCCTCGACGCACTTGCGTATCAGCGCCGGGATGACGTGCGAGACGGCCGGGTGGAACTTGTCGCCCGGGCCGTAGAGGTTCGTGGGGATCAGGTAGACGCCGGCCTGGCCGTACTGGGCCCGGTTGGCCTGCAAGTGCGTCAGGTGCGCGAGCTTGGCCACGCCGTAGGGGGCGTTGGACTCCTCGGGATAGCCCTGCCAGAGCGACGACTCCTCGAACGGCACCGCGGTGATCTTCGGGTACGAGCAGACGGTGCCGACGAGCACCGTCTTGGGCGTGGCCCGCATCCGGGCCTCCTCGATGACGTAGGTGCCCATGAGGAGGTTGTCGAGGTACAGCTCGCCGGGGCGCTCGATGTTGTAACCGATGCCGCCGACGCGGGCGGCGAGGTGGATCACGAGGTCGGGCTGGACGTCGGCGAAGAGCTTGGCCACCGCCTCCGGCTCCCGCAGGTCGTACTCGCCGCTCGACGGCGTGGCGATCGACGTGGCGCCCCGGGCGCGCAGCCGCTCGACGACCGCTCGCCCCAGGAAGCCCCTGCCCCCGGTGACGAGCACGGCGGTGGACGGCCAGGAGATCGACGGCACCCGGCGATGCTACCGAGCAGGTCCGGGCGTCCGGGGTCGCGAGGCGGGTGTGCGTGTCGGTGGCGAAGCGGCCGTGGCCACCGTGGCCGCCCGCACGCCCGCGTGCCCCCTGCCGGCGTGCCGGCGTGCCCGCGTGCCGGCGTCCCCCTGCCGGCGTGCCGGCGTGCCCGCGTGCCCGCGTGCCCGCGTGCCCGCGTGCCAGACTCCGCCGCCGTGGCCGGCCGCCTGCGCGTCGCGATGACGCTCGAGCAGTGCTGGCACCGGGTGCCGGGAGGGACGGCCGGTGCCGCCGTCGAGCTGGCCGCCGCCCTGCTGGCTCGCGAGGACGTCGACCCCGTGGGCGTCGCCGCCGCCCACCGGCGCCCACCGGCATCGGGGGCGGCCATGCCCCGCGGTCTCGCGGTGCGCCAGCTCCCGCTGCCTCGCCCTGCGCTCTACGAGGCGTGGCACCGGGCCCGGCGGCCGGCGGTGCAGCGGGCCACCGGACCCGTCGACGTCGTGCACGCGACCGGCTACGCCATGCCACCGCGCCGCGGCGCACCGGTGGTGTGGTCCGTGCACGACCTCGCCTGGCGCCGTGAACCGTCGTCGTTCACCGCGCGGGGCCGGAGGTTCTTCGAAGCGGCGCTGGCGTGCGCCGCCCGGGACGCCGACCTGGTGCTGTGCTCCTCGGAGGCGACCCGGGCCGACGCCCAGGCGGCCGGGCTGGCGCCGGGCCGGCTGCGCGTCGTGCCGCTCGGCGTGCGGGCCCGGCCGGTCACCGAGGCCGACGTGGCCGACGTCCGGCGCCGCCACGCCCTCGCCCGCCCCTACGTCCTCGCCGTCGGCACCATCGAACCCCGCAAGAACCATCGCACCCTGATCGAGGCGATGGTGCGCCTCGACCGGCGCGACGTCGATCTGGTGCTCGCGGGTCCCGCGGGGTGGGGACCGTCGCTCGCCTCGGCGGCCGGGCGGCTCGGCGACCGCGCCCGGCTCCTCGGGTTCGTGCGGGACGCGGACCTGGCCGCGCTGTACCGGGGCGCCGAGGTGGTGGCCTACCCCTCGACGTGGGAGGGCTTCGGGCTGCCCGTGCTGGAGGCCATGGCCCAGGGCGCACCGGTGGTGACGTCGAAGGGCACATCGACCGAGGAGGTGGCGGGCGGGGCCGCCGTGCTTGTCGATCCGCTCGACGCCGACGCCCTCGCCGCCGCCGTCACTCGGGTCCTCGACGACCCGGCGCTGGCCGAGCGGCTCCGGGCGGCCGGGCGAGCCCGGGCGGCCGAGCTGACCTGGGAGCGGTGCGCCGAGAGGACCGTCGCCGCGTACCGCGAGGTGGCGGGGTGAGCGACCGGCCACCCGGGCCGGAGCCGGATGGTGCGGCTCGGCGGACCGGAGCGGCGCGCGCGGCGTCGGCGCCGGATGGTGCGGCTCGGCGGATCGGCGTGAACCTACTGTGGCTGGTGCCGGGCGAGGTGGGCGGCAGCGAGGAGTACGCGACCAGGCTGCTGCGCGCCGTGGCCGCCGACCGTCCGGCCGGCATCGAGCTCGACCTGTTCGTGCTGCGGCCGTTCCTGGCCGCCCACCCCGACCTCGCCGAGGCCTTCACCATCCACGTCCTGCCGCTGGCGGGCAGGGCCAAGCCGGTGCGCGTCCTCGCCGAGTCGACGTGGCTGGCCGCCGCGGCCCGCACGGCGCGCCTCGATCTCGTGCACCACCTCGGCGGCGTCGTACCGCCCGTGCGCGGGACCCCGGCCGTCGTCACCATCCACGACCTCCAGCCCCTCGACGCGCCCCAGTCGTTCAGCCGCACGAAGCTGGCCTACCTGCGCGCCGTGCTGCCCCGGACCACACGCGCGGCCCGCTTGGTCTGCGGGGTCAGCCGCTTCACCTGCGAGTCGGTCGTGCGCCTGCTCGGGATACCGCCGGAGCGGGTCGCCGTCGTGCCGCACGGGATCGATCCGGCGCTGGCACGACCGCCCGAGTCGGAGGTCGAGCGCGTGCGCCGCACCTACGACCTGCCCGGTCCGTGGTTCCTCACGCCGGCGATCACGTATCCCCACAAGGGCCACCTCACCGTGGTCCGGGCCTTCCGCGCCGTGCACGCGTCGCACCCCGACGCCCGCCTCGTCCTCGCCGGGGGCGAGGGCCCGGCCGAAGCTGAGGTGATGGCTGCCGTCGAGCGCCTCGGCCTGCGCGACGCCGTGCGCCGTACGGGCCGCGTGCCCCGGAGCGACCTCGACGCACTGTTCGCCGGAGCGACGGCACTAGCGTTCCCGTCGCGCTACGAGGGCTTCGGAGCCCCCGCACTCGAGGCCATGGCCCTCGGCACGCCGGTCGTGGCCGCCCGGGCCACGGCGTTGCCGGAGGTGGTGGGGGACGCGGGGATCCTCGTCGCCCCCGACGCTCCCGACGACTGGGCCGCGGCCTTGATGCGACTGCTCGAAGATCCGGACCTGCACCGCCGCCTGGCGTCGGCCGGGCGCGATCGGGCGGCCACGTACTCGTGGGACCGCGCCGCCGGCGCGCAGATCGATGCATGGCGGCGGGCACTGGCAGGTGCGCCGGGACAGGGGAGGAGGCGGTGAGGATCCTCGTCCTGTGCCCACACTTCGAACCCGACGTCGCACCGACCGGTGTCGTGATGACGAGCATCGTCGAGCAGCTCGCGGCGCGGGGGAACCGGCTGCACGTGGTGAGCGCGCTGCCGTGGTACCTGTCCCACCGGGTCGAGCCGGGATGGACCGGCCGGCTGGTCCGCCACGAGGAGGTGGCATGGGGCCGCGTCACGCGCGTGCACCCGTTCCCCACCGACAAGCGCAACATCCCGGCGCGGGCCATGGCGTTCGGCGGGTTCACGGCGGTCGCCGCGGCCGCGGCCGCGGCCTCGCCCCGCCGGCCCGATGTCGTGCTCGCCATGTCGCCGCCGCTCACGCTGGGACCGGCCGGTCGGATCGTGGCGAGCCGCTTCGGCGTGCCGTTCGTGTTCAACATCCAGGACGTGTTCCCTGACGTCGCCGTCGAGGTCGGCGCCATCACGAGCCCGCTGGTCATCGCCGCCGCCGCACGGCTGGAGCGGGCGACGTACCGGTCCGCGGACGCCGTGACCGTCCTGTCCGAGGACCTGCGGGCCAACGTCGCCGCCAAGCTCGATCCGCGCGACGCGACACCCCACCCCGCCTCGTCATGGTCGAGGATCACCCGGTCGACGGCCACCGACCCGGCCAAGGTGCGCGTGATCCCCAACTTCGTGGACACCGAGGCGATCCGGCCCGGGCCGAAGGAGAACGCCTACCGGCGCGAGCACGGGCTCGAGGGGCGCACCGTGGTCATGTACGCCGGGAACCTCGGCTACTCGCAGTCGGTGGAGCTGCTGCTCGACGCGGCGGTCGCCTTCGAGCACGACCCCGACGTGGTGTTCGTGATCAACGGCGGAGGTTCGGCCCGGCCGGGTCTCGAGCGCCGCGCCCGTGGTCTCGCCAACGTCCGCTTCGTGGACCTCCAACCGAGGGAGCGCCTCCCGGAGGTGCTGGCCGCCGCCGACGTCCACGTCGTCGCGCTCCGGCGGGGTCTCGGTCGCTCGAGCGTGCCGTCGAAGACGTACTCGATCCTCGCCGCGGGCCGCCCGATCGTCGCATCGGTCGATCCGGGCACCGAGGTCGCCCGCATCGTCGAGCTCGCCGGCGCCGGCATCGCCGTACCCCCGGAGGACGCCGAGGCCTTCGTGAAGGCGGTCCGGCGGACCGTGGAGCATCCGGCCGACGCCGAGTCGTGGGGCCGCGCCGGCCGGGACTTCGTGGCCAGATGGGCCTCACCTGCGGCGGTGGCCCAGCAGTACGAGGCGCTGTTCGGCGAGCTGGTCGGGTTGCCGAGCCGAGGGCCGCAGCGGGCCGGGCGGTACCGTCCCCGCAGGTAGGGTTGCCCGCCATGGGCAAGGCCTCCTCCGCCAAGAAGGTCGCACGCGCGGCGCGCGTCGGCGGCAAGACCAGCAGCGGACGGCGGCGCCAGCTCGGCTTCCCGCTGCTGATGGGACTCATCGTCCTCGTCGGGTTGGCGGGCGTGTACGTCGCCCGCGATGGAGGTACGGGCGCGGACAGCTCGGGCCGCCCCCAGCCCGGCGACCACTGGCACGCCGCCTACGGCATCTTCGTGTGCGACCACTTCGTGCAGCCGGTGCAGGGAGAGTCGATGGCGCTGGGCGTGCACACCCACGGCGACGGGCTCATCCACATCGAGCCGTCGGCCGCGGTCGGGACGGGCAAGCAGGCCAACCTCGGCCGGTTCTTCGAGGCGGCCAGCATGAAGGTGTCCCGGTCGCAGGTCAAGCTGCCGTCGGCCTCGCCGTACAACGGCCGGACGTACCGGGCGGGCACGACGACCTGCAACGGCAAGCCCGCGGAGGTGCGGGTCCTGCGCTGGCCCAACGCCGACACCGCAGCACAGGGAGCCAAGCCCGTCGACGTCACCAAGAGCATCGGCAGCACGTGGTTCCGGGAGGACAAGGGCGCCTACACCGTCGCCTTCGTGGCCAAGGGGACCAAGACCATCCAGCCGCCGCCCACGGCCGCGACCATCGACCAGGCGACCGGTGCGGACTCCGCGCCGCCGGTCACCGCGCCGCCCACCTCGGCCGCGGGTTCGACGTCGGCGCCCGGTTCGACTTCCGCGCCGGCCACCAGCGGGTCGGCGCCGGCCTCCAGCGGGTCGACGCCATGAGGGCCGTGGTGCTGGTCGGTGGGTTCGGCACGCGGCTGCGCCCGCTCACCGCCAGCCGGCCCAAGCAGATGCTGCCGATCGTGCACAGGCCGATGCTCGAGCACGTGCTCGAGCACCTCGCCACCCACGCGGTGGACGAAGCGGTGCTGTCCATGGGCTACCGGCCAGATGTCTTCCGGGACGCGTACCCGTCCGGTCGGCACGCCGGGGTCCGCCTGCACTACGCCGTCGAGGACGAGCCGCTCGACACGGCCGGCGCCATCCGCTTCGCTGCGCTCGACGCCGGTATCGACGAGCGGTTCGTCGTGGTCAACGGCGACGTGCTCACCGACCTCGACGTCACCCGCCTCGTGCGGTTCCACGCCGAGCGGGGGGCCGAGGCCACGATCGCGCTGCACCGGGTCGAGGATCCGTCGGCGTTCGGCGTCGTCCCGACCGACGCGGACGGGCGCGTGCGGGCCTTCGTCGAGAAGCCACCGCCCGGTGAGGCGCCGACCGACCTGATCAACGCGGGCACCTACGTGCTCGAGTCGTCGGTGATCGACCGCATCCCGGCCGCCAGACCCGTGTCGATGGAGCGTGCGACCTTCCCGGCACTGGTGGCCGACGGCCGCCTGTTCGCCATGCCCGGTGACACGTACTGGATCGACGCAGGCACGCCCGCCAAGTACATCGAGGCCCAGCTCGACCTCGTCCACGGACGGCGGGGCGGATGCTGGCGAGGCGTCCACCCCGACGCCAAGGTGGCCGCCGGCGCCACCGTCACCGGCTCGGTCGTCGGTCCTGGTGCGGTCGTGGAGGACGGTGCGGTGGTGCGGTCCGCGGTCGTCCTGGGCGGCGCCCGGGTCGCATCGGGTGCGACCGTCGCGGACTCCGTCGTCGGCCCCGGCGCCGTCGTCGGCGTCGGCGCCGAGGTCCTCGAGGGGAGCGTGCTGGGCGACGAGGCGGTGGTCGAGGACTGCGAGCGACTCGCCGGCCAGCGCCGCCCGGACGTCGGCGCGACCTGACCGGCGAGCGTCGCCGCATCGGCTCGCCCGGCTCGCCCGGCTCCCCGGGCCGCCGGCTCGCCCGGCTCGCCGGCTCGGGCCGGGCCGCCGGCTCGCCCGGGTAACTCCAGCGCCCATCTGCTTGCTGTAGCAAGCGCGAGCGGCCTAGCCTGGGCACGATGCTGAGGGACTCGATCGACGAGCTCGACGTCCTGATCGCCGAGCTGACCGGCCTGCGCCAGGAGCTCAGCCTGGCCGACCTGCGGGGCATGGAGGAGGACGCCCTCTGGGACGTCGAGGCCGGTCTGCGCCACCTGGCCCGCCGGGCCGAGGCCCGCGCCACCGTCGTCCGCAGGGCCATCGAGCTGAACCGCAACGCCCGGCCGCGCCCGGCCGGCAACGCCACGCCGCGCCCGGCCAGTGGCGCCGCCTGAACCGCCGGCTCAGGTCGCTCGCACCCGCAGATCGACCATGCGGACCGGAGCCAGCGCCGGGTCGACGGTGAGCACGTGGAGCAGGCCCGAGGGCGACGGCGTGGCGTCGATGCCTTCGGCCTCGCCCTCGACCCGGCCCGCCGATCCGATCATCTGGACCCGGCCGGTGCCCAGGTCGACCCGGAACACCGCATCACCGTCCGCATCCGTCGACAGCCACAGGGCGCCCCCGGCGATGTCGCCACCCTGCACCCGCCCGATCGACCGGTCGAGCTTGAGGGAGCGGAGCGGCACGAGGCGGTCCTTGGCGACGCGGTAGTGGACCAGCACATCGCCGGTGTACTGGTCCATCGACCACAGCGTCCCGTCCGGAGCCACCGCGACCCAGGCGGCGTGGTGCTGCGGCGCCGGGAAGGCGTCGAGGAACCGGAGGGTCGCGAGGTCGTAGCGCGCCATCATCTGGCGCCCGCGCTCCATGTCGGGCTGCTCGAGCGGTGCCCAGACGACCTTGCCGGCGACGTCGATGTCGCCCACGTGGTTGAAGCCCTGGCTGGCGAGCTGAGGGGGGACCGCCCGCAGGTTCTCGGCCTGCTTCACGAAGCCGTCGTCGACGCGGAACAGCGCGTTGTTCGACGACGCCACCCAGCCGCCGTCGACGCGGGCCAGCCCCTGGCGCCAGCCGGCGTCCACCACCCGCTCGCGCGAGACGACGGCCCGCACGACGACCGGCCGTGTCGTCGTCGTCGCGCTCCCGTCGGCTTTGCCGGCCTTGCCGCCGTCACCCCCCGAACAGCCGCTCGCCAGCACCACTCCCGCCGCGGCCAGCACGAGGCCGCCGGGCCGCCGGGGCCGGCGCCTCACCGGAACAGGTCCTCGTGCGCGGGGCGCACGATCTCGCCCCGCACCTCGCCGGGACGCAACCACGAACCGTCGACGCCCCGCACCACCGCGACCGGGATCCCTGCTGCCTTGCCCATCACCAGCTCGGCCGCGCCGGCCAGCTCGTCCACGACCGCCACCTCGGTCACGGCCAGCTCACGCCCCCGGTCGTCCCGGGTTCCCCGCAGGTTCACGACGGCTGCGATGCCCGCACAACCGATGGCGACGTCGGTGAGGCCCTGGCGCCACGGTCGGCCGAAGGTGTCCGAGACGATGACCGCGACGCGGACACCGGCCCGGGCCGCGAGTGCGTCGCGGATGCGCCGGGCCGAACGGTCGGGGTCGATCGGCAGCAGCGCGGCCCAGCCGCGGTCGACGTTGGACAGGTCCACGCCGCCGTTGGCACACACGAAGCCGTGCCGCGTCTCGCTGATCACGAGGTCGCCGCGGCGGCGCAGCGCCCGCACGGTCTCCGCCTCGATGACCGGGCGGTGGGCCTGGGGGTCGTCGGGGTCGATGGGCACCAGGCGGCCCTCGGCCTTCGACACGACCTTCTGGGTCACGACCACGACGTCGCCGTCGTGCAGCGCCGGCTCCGCGGCGGCGATGATGCCGGCCAGGTCGTCGCCGGGACGGACCTCGCCGATGCCCTCGACGCCCCAGATCTCGAGGCGGCTCACCCCCGCGGCGCCCGCTCGGCCGCCGCGGCATCGACCGGCGCCCCCGCGGCCGCCAGCACGACTCGGGCGAGGGCCTCGGCCCGGCCGGGGTCCGACATGACCGCCGGCGCGACGATGCAACGCATGCCCGCCGCTTCCACTGCGGGCGCCAGGTCGGCGTCGACCTCGTCGATCACGAGCGTCCCGGCGATGGGCGCGTACCAGTGGGCCACGCCCACGGCCGACGACTCGTGGCCCAGCTCGCGCAACAGCCGGTCGGCGGGGCCCTTGAGCGCCGCGCCACCGATGATCGGCGACACCGCCACGACCCGCTCGCGCCTGGCGCCGACCGCTTCCCGCAGGCCCTGCACGGCCAGGATCGGGTCGATCGACACGACGGGGTTCGAGGGGGCGATCACGACCGCCTCGGAGCGCACCACGGCCTCGAGCACACAGGGCGCCGGGTACGCGGTCTCGGCGCCCGCGAAGCGGATCGACGCGACCGGCACGCTGTGGCGGCGTTGCACGAAGTACTCCTGGAACGAGACCTCGTGGCGCTCGGCCCCTTCGGCCACCGTCACCATCGTGCGGAGCTCGTCCTCGGTGGCGGGCACGAGGTGGAGGCGCAGCCCCCATGCCCGGGCGATCTCCGCGGTCACCTCGGCCAGCCCCGCGCCGGCCCGCAGCCGCTCGGTGCGGTACAGGTGGGTGGCGATGTCGCGGTCACCCAGGCGGAACCACGTCGAAGCGCCGAAGCGCTCCATGCCCTCCATGACGTTCCAGGTCTCGTGGGCGCGGCCCCAGCCGGTCTCGGGGTTGACCGCGCCGGCCAGCGTGTAGGTGACGGTGTCGAGGTCCGGGCAGACCCGCAGCCCGTGCAGGTCGAGGTCGTCACCCACGTTGACCACCGCGGTCACCTCGCTGGCCGGGACGGCGCGCACCAGGCCGCTGAGGAACTTGGCCGCCCCCACGCCACCCGCGAGCACGCATATCACGGCGGCACCATACCGGCGGCCGCGGCCACGTCGAGCCTCTCCGGGCCGGCCCCCGAAGGGCCGGAGGTCGCGGAGGTCCTCAGATGGACTCGAGACCGCCCGACAGGAGCGACAGGTCGGCGTCGACCATGCCGACGACGAGATCCTCGAACGACGTCCTCGGCTGCCAGCCGAGCACCTTGTGGGCCGTGGCCGGGTCACCGACGAGCAGGTCGACCTCGGCCGGCCGGAAGAAGCGCTCGTCCACCTTCACGTAGCGCTCCCAGTCGAGGTCGACGTGGGAGAAGGCGATCTCGCAGAACTCGCGCACCGGGTGCGTCTCGCCGGTGGCGACGACGTAGTCGCCGGGCTGCTCCTGCTGGAGCATCAGCCACATCGCCTCGACGTAGTCACCGGCGAACCCCCAGTCGCGCTGCGACTCGAGGTTGCCGAGGCGAAGCTCGTCGGCCAGCCCGAGCTTGATCTTGGCGACGGCGTGGCTGATCTTGCGGGTCACGAACTCCAAGCCGCGCCTGGGGGACTCGTGGTTGAACAGGATGCCCGACGACGCATGCAGGTCGTAGGACTCCCGGTAGTTCACGGTGATCCAGTGGCCGTAGAGCTTCGCCACCCCGTAGGGAGAGCGGGGGTAGAAGGGCGTGGTCTCCCGCTGCGGCACCTCGACGACCTTGCCGAACATCTCCGACGACGACGCCTGGTAGAAGCGGATCGAAGGGTCGACGATGCGCACGGCGTCGAGGATGCGCGTGACTCCCAGACCGGTCACCTCGCCGGTCAGGACCGGCTGGCCGAACGACGTCTGCACGAACGACTGCGCGGCCAGGTTGTAGACCTCTTGCGGCCGGTGCTCCGAGAGCATGTTGATCATGGAGATCTCGTCGAGCAGGTCGCCGGGGACGAACGTGATGCGGTCCTGCAGGTGGGCGATGCGCTCGAAGTTCACCGTGGACGACCGGCGCACCATGCCGATCACCTCGTAGCCCTTGTCGAGCAGGAGCTCGGCGAGGTACGAGCCGTCCTGGCCGGTGATGCCGGTGATGAGCGCGCGCTGGGTCATGCTTAGGGTTGTACCTGGGCTCCGGTCCCGCCGTCTGCCAACTGGGTTGGCACGATGGGCGCAGGTCGCAGGCCCGTGCCCGGCAGGAGGAGGTGAGCGGTCGTGGAGACCTGGGAGCCGACGTGGCCGGGGCGGCCGCCGGGGTCGTCGTCGCTGGGCCAGCGCATCGCTGCGCTGCGCGCCGGGCGCGGCTGGACGCAGCAGCAGCTCGCCGACCGGCTCGGCGTGTCGCGGGTCGCCGTGTCGCACCTCGAGACCGACATCAACACCCCTGGGGAGCGGACCGTCGCCCTGCTCGCCGGTCTGTTCCGCGTCGAGCCGCACGACCTGGTCGCCGGGACGTCGTACCCGGTGGCCAAGCGCGACCGGCTTCCGCTCGTGGTGGCCCGGTGGACCGAGGTCGAGCACCGGCTCTCGCTCCTCGAGCGCGATCTCGACTGGCTCGCCCGTGCTGCGGTGGCCGACGGTGCCGCGGTGCTCGCCGGCTGGGTCACCGAGCTCGAGGCGCTCGAGGCGGCCGCCGTCGACCCCGAGGAGCGGTCCGCCGTCGCCGACGCCCGCCGCCGCGTGGCCGAGCTCCGCCTCGCGTCGCCATCTTTGGTTCTTTGTCAGCGTGAGGCGCTGACAAAGAACCAAAGAATCGTGGGGTGATGCGGGGCGTTCAATGGATCGAGCGCAGCCGGCGGCGCCAGTCGTCGAGGAGGTCGACGAGCGTCCGCTCGAGCGTGATCGTCGGGGTCCAGCCGGTGACCTCGGTGAGCTTGGCGTGGCTGCCGAGCAGCACCGGCACGTCGACCGGTCGCAGCAGGTCGGGATCGGCCTCGAAGCGCATGGGATGCCGGGCGCGGGCCAGCAGCATGTCGGCCAGCTCCTGCACGGCGACGGCGTTGCCGGAGCACACGTTGTAGGCCTCGCCGGGGGCGCCGTGCTCCACCAGCAGCCGGTAGGCGCGCACGACGTCGCGCACGTCGGTGAAGTCGCGCCGGGCCGACAGGTTGCCGATGGTGATCACGTCGCCGCCGTCGAGCTCGTTGCGGGCGATGCGGCTGGCCAGCGCCGAGGCGACGAAGCGGTCGGTCTGACCCGGGCCGAGGTGGTTGAAGGCCCGCACGCGCAGGACCGGCAGGCCGCGGCCCAGCCACGCCTGGAGGCCGAGGTAGTCCGCTGCGACCTTGCTGACGGCGTAGGGCGAGACCGGGCGCAATGGCGAGCTCTCCGTGAGCGGCAGCTCGGTCTCGTCGACCCGCCCGTACACGTCGGCGCTCGACACCGACAGGACCCGCTCGACCCCGACGTCCACGGCGGCGCCGAGCACGTTGAGCGTCCCTTCGGCGTTGGCCCGGAAGGCCTCGACCGGGGCCGACCACGAACCGCCGACGTCCGCCCAGCCGGCCAGGTGGTACACGACGTCGGGCGCCAGGCCTTCGAGGGTGCGCCGCACCGCATCGGCGTCGGTGATGTCGAGCGCGATGTCGTCGCCGACGGCGGCGCGGTCGCACCCGACGACCTCGTCGCCCGCGCCCCGGAGGTGATCGACGAGGTGGCGGCCGACGAACCCGCTGGCTCCCGTGACCAGGGCCCTCATCGGGCGTTCACGCGGATCGGGCCGTGGGGGCCCCGGCGGTCGGGCACGGCGGGCGATGGTAGACGCGCCGTGCGCCAGCCCCGTCCTGGCCGACCGAAGCGCAGCGCACGAAGGCATGTCGCCCCGCCGCGAGAGCCTCCGGTACCATGCCGCGGCCGCTCGAGCGAGGAGCGAGGTTGGGAACCCGGGTATCGGTGCTGCTGCCGGCCTACAACGAGGCCGAGAACCTCGACGTGCTGGTACCCCGCATCTGCGAGGTCATGGAGCGCGCCGGCGAGCCGTTCGAGGTGATCGTCGTGGACGACGGCAGCACCGACGGCACCCGCACGGTCATGGGCCGGTTGCGCAACCCGAGCGTGCGTGCCATCCGCCTCCGGCGCAACTCGGGCAAGTCGGCGGCGCTCCAGATCGGCCTCGACCACAGCAAGGGCGAGTACATCGTGCTCATGGACGCCGACGGGCAGGACGACCCGGACGAGGTGCCGCGGATGCTGAGCCACCTGCGCGAGGAGGGCCTGTCGCTCGTGACCGGACGCCGCGCCCAGCGCCACGACCGGTTCGTCAAGCGCAACACGTCGAAGCTCTACAACGGCGTGACCGCCCGCGTCACCGGCGTACCCGGGCGCGACTTCAACTCCGGCCTCAAGGTGATGACCCGGGAGCTGGCCGAGACGCTCGAGCTCTACGGCGAGCTGCACCGCTACATCCCGGTCCTCGCGGTCTGGAACGGGTTCAAGGTCGGCGAGCTCGACGTCGCCCACCACGAGCGGCTCCACGGCACGTCGAAGTTCGGCCGAGCCCGCTTCTGGCGGGGGTTCCTCGATCTCGTGACCGTCAAGTTCCTCACGACCTACACGGCGCGGCCCTTCCACCTCTTCGGCGGGATCGGGTTCGCGATCGGCATGGTCGGCAGCGCGCTGCTCGCGTGGATGGGGGTGTCGAAGCTCCTCGGCAACGCGGTCGGCACCCGCCCGGCGCTGCAGATCGGCGTGCTGCTGATCGTCGTGGCCGTGCAGATCATCACCGTCGGCCTGCTCGCCGAGCTCGTGGTGAACCTGCGGCGCCGGCGCAACCTCGACGCTTCGGCCGAGGGTGACCTCGACTGACCGGCCGGTGGCCGGGCGTCCCGTGCAACCGGACTCCGATCCCGATCTGTGGAGCATCGACCCGTGACCTCGCGACCCATCGGTCTGGCCCCCGGCGCGCCGGAGGCCGCCGCCGGCCAGGACGCCGCCAAGTACGGCACCGCCAACCCTGTCGTGCAGCGCCTCCTGGCGCGCTGGATGGGCAGGCTCAAGGGCGTGATCGGCGACCCGCCGGGAACCGTGGTCGACGTCGGCGTGGGGGAGGGGCTCGCACTCGAGCGCATGCTGCCGACCGGCCGGCCGGTGATCGGGCTCGAGTATCGCCACGACAAGGCGGTGGTGGCGGCGTCGCGCCTGGGCGGTCTGCGTGCCGTGCAGGGTGATGCCGGCATGCTGCCGTTCCCCGACTCGGCCGCCGACCTCGTCACCACCATCGAGCTGCTCGAGCACCTGCCCACCTACGAGCCGGCGGTCGACGAGCTGGCCCGCATCTGCAAGCCCTCCGGCCGCGTCGTGGTATCGGTGCCGTGGGAGCCGTTCTTCCGCCTGGGCAACCTCGGTCGGGGCAAGAACCTCGGCCGGCTGGGCAACGACCCCGAGCACGTCCAGGCGTTCACCCCGGCGCGGCTGCGGGCCGCCCTCGGCCGGCGCTTCGACGAAGTGCGGGTCGTGCGCGCCTTCCCCTGGCTGATCGCCGAGGCCCGCTCGCCCGATCGCTGAGGCGCAGCGACCTACGGCTGCTCGAGCTCGAACCAGACCACCTTGCCGCTCGGAGAGCACGGCTCCCAGCCCCACCGGCTGGCCACTCGTTCCACCAGATTGAGACCCCATCCGTGGCTCATCCGGGCACTCGCCGGCAGGCGCCGTGGGGGAGCGGCGCTCAGGTCCTCGACCTCCACGCGTGCCACCGCCGGGGGGTCCGAGTCGTAGACCTTCACGGTCACGACGAACGGCGTGCCGGCGTGCTCCACGGCGTTGGCGGCGAGCTCGTCGGCGATGAGGCACACCGCGTCGCGGTCCAGCTCGCGAGCCGCGGCGACGACCTGGGCCACGAAGCCGCGCACGGCCCGAAGTGCCTCGGGCGTCGGGGCGAAGCGTCGCCTGGCCTCGGCGATGAGCGTGGGTGACATGGGTGCACCTTGTGGACGTCGGCTGTCCCGTTTGTTCCGTTTCCCCGGAGGCGTCGAGCCACCCAAGATCTTCGTCGGCCGGCGACGCTGGGCTCGGCCCGGGCGCGCGCTCGGCGCGGGCCGCGCGCGCCCAGCGCGCCCACGCGCGCCCGCCCCAGCGCGGCGGCGCGCTCACGAACGTCGCGGGCGGCGCAGCGGGGCACCGGCAGGACAGGTGCGCCGGACCGGTCGTGGCCGTTCGTCCCTCGACAGCCACCCGCTCCGGGATCGCAATGTGTTCGGCGGTGTCGGGACCGGTCACGACGGCGCAGGAGACGTCCACGAGCGGGGAACTAGCGGTCATCCACCCGAGCCCTCGCGGGGGCTGGCCCCGACCACGTCGCGCGCTGCGACTGAGCGGCGGGGCCGAACCGCGCCTGGGCCGGCAGCACGCCGGTTGCCCCTACGGTGGCGGCATGTTGGTTGTACCTGGTCCCGTGGAGCCGTCGTCGGTGCTCGACTACATCCCGCCGGGCGCAGATGTCATCGTCCCGCTGGCCAACGGCGAGCCCACCACGGTCCTCGACGCAATTGAGGAAGGGGCCGGCCGCCTCGAGTGCGTCCGAGTCCACCAGATGCATGCTCTGCACGACCGGCCGTACCTGCATGGCGCCCTTCGGAACCTCCGCCATGTCTCGTGGTTCCTCTCGGAGGTGACCCGTCCGGCCTTCTGGTCCGGCACGGTGGACCTGGTGCCCAACCACTTCTCCGAGGTGCCGCTGCTGTTGCGGCAGACGACCCGGTGCGACGTCGTCGTCGCAGCCGCCACACCGCCCGACCGGCACGGATACTTCAGCCTCGGAACGAACGCTGACTACGTCGCCAGCTTGATCGGTCGAGTGCCCTTCTTCCTCGAAGCGACGCCCCACATGCCGCGCACCAAAGGCGCCAACGTGCTGCACCACAGCCAGATCGTCGGCTGGTGCGAGTCGGACCGGCCGCTGGTGGAGGTGCCTCGGTCGGCGCCGGACGAGGTCGATCGAACGATCGCGGGCTACGTCGCCGAGCGCATCCCCGACGGTGCAACGCTCCAGGTCGGCATTGGGTCGATTGCGTCAGCGATCCTCGACGCCCTGCGCGATCACCGGGACCTGGGCATCCACACCGAACTGCTCCACGACGGCGTGGTCGACCTTGTCGAGGCGGGCGTGGTGACCGGGACCCGCAAAGAGATCCGGCCCAACCACATCGTCACGACGTTCTGCCTGGGGACTCGTCGCCTCTATGACTGGTTGCACGACAACGCGGGCGTCGAGCTGCTCGGCGTGGACTTCGTGAACAACCCCCGCACGGTCGCTCGGATGGCTCGCTTCGTGTCGGTCAACGCCACCACGGAGGTGGACCTCCTGGGCCAGTGCGCGTCGGAGACGGTGGCCGGCCGGTACTGGTCGTCCTCCGGAGGGCAGGCCGACTTCGCGCGCGGCGCGATGTACAGCGACGGCGGCCAGGCCTTCATCGTGACTCGATCCACCACGCGGCAGGGGCGCTCGCGCATCCGGGCACTCCTCACCGAAGGTTCCGTCGTGACCACGCTCAAGAACACGGTCGACCACGTCGTGACCGAGTGGGGCATCGCCGAGCTGCGCGGTCGCACGCTGGCGGAACGGGCCCGCCGGCTGATCGCGATCGCTCACCCGGAGCACCGGGACTCGCTGGAACAAGGGGCGTACGAGGCGGGGCTCCTACGGCCTCGGTAGGCCTGCGCCGCCGGGGCGGGGCCGGGCCGGCTGATCAGTTGCCGAAGTCCCAGCCGGCGCCGTCGCGGTAGCCGCCGAGCACGTTCTTGGCGATCAGGATCTTGTGGACCTCATCGGGTCCGTCGGCGATGCGCAGCGTCCTCGCGCCCTGGTACATCGCAGCGAGGGGCAAGTCGTTCGAGACGCCGGCCGCGCCCCACACCTGGATCGCCCGGTCGACCACCCGGCTGTAGGCGGCCGGCACCGCCACCTTGATGGCCGAGATGTCGGTGCGGGCACCGTCGAGGCCCTGGTCGACCTTCTCGGCCGCGTGGATCGTCATGAGGCGCGCCGCCGAGATGTCGATGTAGCTCTCGGCGATGAAGCCCTGGACGAACTGCTTGTCCTGGAGGAGCCCGCCGTGCACCTCCCGGCTGCGGGCTCGTTCGACCATCAAGTCGAACGCCCGCCACATCTGCCCGACCGAGTTCATGCAGTGGAAGACGCGTCCCGCGCCGAGGCGATCCTGCGCGGCGCGGTGCCCGTCGCCAACCTGGCCCAGGATGTTCCCCTTCGCGATGCGGACGTTGTCGTAGACCACTTCGCAATGGTCCGAGTTCGGCCGGCCCCACACGCCGATACCCCGCACGATGTTCACGCCCTTGGTCGCGGTGGGCACGATGAACTGCGCCATCGTGCCCTCCCGGCGCTTGGCCGCCGCGTCGCTCTCGGCCCCTCGGGCCATGACGATGAAGAAGTCGGCGTCGATGCCGTTCGACGTGAACCACTTGTGGCCGTTGATGACCCACGAATCGCCGTCCAGCACGGCGCTCGTCGTGAGGCTGCGGGGATCGGACCCCGCATTCTCCGGCTCGGTCATGGAGAACCCGGACTCCAGTTCGCCGTTGATCAACGGCAGGAGCCAGCGCTGCTTCTGCTCCTCGGTGCCGTACTTGACAAGGATCGACTGGTTGCCTGAGTTCGGCGCGACCACCCCGAACAGCGACGCCGCACCGATCCCGTAGGCGAGCACCTCGTTCATGTAGGCGTGGGCCAGGAAGTCGAGGCCCATGCCGCCGTAATCCTCCGGCAGGTGCGGTGCCCACAAGCCCGCCTTCCACACCACCGCCTTGATCTCCTCGCGGAGCTCGGCGGCGGCGCGGCGGTCGTGATCGCTCGCCTCGCCGTTGCGGCCGAGGTTCCAGAGCGTTGCCTCGTTCGGCAGGATCCACTCGTTGACGATCGCCGAGGTGCGCATCCGGATGTCGTTGATGCGCTCGTCGAGGGTGGGGACCGGGTTCACGTTCATGGGCACTCGACCACCCTGCCGGTCCGGTGGAAGCGCGTCCAGGGTCCTTGGACCCCCGCGAGGCTCGCGGTGCGGCTGCCACCCAGCCCAGCAACCAGCTCACGGTCCTGCAACGGCACGCCCGCGAGGTCGATGGCCAAGTCCAGAGCCGGTCGCGCCCATGGCCGCTTCTCCCCGGAGCCGTCCGGTTCGGGACGAAGGTCCCACCGACCCGTTCCCGAGGGCCCTGGCCGCCCTGGATCCCGGGCGCGACCGTCGGCCCCATGAGGATGCTCCTGATCGAGTCCGAGCCCTCCGCCGGGGACGCCGTCGCCGCCGGGCTGGTGGACACGGGCCACACCTTGGTCCGATGCCACCCGCAGGGCGCGGCGGCGTTCCCGTGTGTCGCGCTGCAGGCTGCCCGGGTGTGTCCGCTCGACACGGGCGATGTCGACGTCACGGTGACCGTGCGAAACCCTGGCGCGTCGGCGGTGAGCGCCGGCGAGGCGGGTGTGACGTGCTCGATGCGCCGCGGCGTCCCGGTGGTCGCAGTTGGAGACCCTCACGATGCCTTCTCGGGGCTTGCCACGCGAGCCGGTCCCGGCGAAGACGTGGCCGCTGTGTGCGGGCGAGCGGTGGCGGCGGCCAACGACCGCCTGACCGTCCCGGTTCGCCGGGAGGTCGATCACATGCTCGAGTCCGCCGGTCTGGCCGGGACTGAGAGCAGGGTCGAGGTCTTCCGGGAGGGTCCGGTCCTCCGGCTGCGGGTACTCGTGGACCCCGCGACGCCGGCCGCGCTGCGCAACGTCATCGCCGTGCGGGCCCACGGGGTGCTGCGCCGCACGGCCGTCGAGGCTGCGGTCATCGACATCGCCGTCGGGGACAGATGACGCCACTTCGTCCAATGCTTCGCCGGTCAACGCCCCGCCGGCCGCGCCGGCGAGCAAGGTGCGGTAGGTGTCCTACTTGACCACCATTGCCGTGACCATCCCGAACAGGCCCTGCGCGCTCTCCGCGTGGTTGAGGATGTGGCAGTGCCACGCCCAGGTCCCCTTGGCGTCGGCCCGCACCAGAACCGAGTACCGCTCACCCGGAGCGACCCAGATCGTGTCGGCCCGGTAGGGGCTGTCCAGGGGGAAGCCGTCCTTGGCGACCACGATCTGGACTTGGCGGTGCAGGTGCATCGGGTGCCCCAACAGGCCCTCGTTGAAGTAGTTCACAAGGATCCAGTCGCCCTGCTTGACGGTCACCGGCTCGGTGTACGGGAAGCTCTTGCCGTTCAGCGAGAGGCCGATCACGCCGGCGTCGTTGAGCACCATCTGGTACTCCTGCGCCAGCTCCAGGTCCGGTGGGACCGGCACACCGGCCACGGTACGGCCCCGGGGGAGAGCCACCGAGCCGACCTCGAACGGGGCGAACAGGCCGTTGACGACGGCGACCTGGCCCCGGTCGTGCGCGTGGTACATGCCCAGCTCAGGGGTGGGCGGGGCCGTGAACCGGTAGGTGTAGGTCCGGCCCGACTTGATCGGCTGCTGCGTGAGCGGGGCCACGCCGTCCTGGTCGTTCGGCACGTCGATCCCGTGGAAGTGGACGTCGGTGCTGATGGGCAGCAGGTTGCGGATGACGATGGCCACCTTGTCTCCCGGGTCGACCTTGATGGTCGGCCCGGGGACCACGCCGTTGTAGGTCCACGCCTTCACGATCTTGTCCTTCGAGACCTCCCAGTCGGTGATCGCAGCGGTCAGCTCGAACCGCTTGGTGCCGTCGGCGAGGATCTTCGGCGCGAGCGGCTGCACGCCCCGCTTGACCTTGCCGGCGGCGTACTGCTTCGCCTGGTCGAGGAACGTCCGGACGCCCTTGGCCATGTCCTGATCCATCTTCGCCGCCTGGGCCGGGGTGATGGCGTTCGGGTCGCCAGTACCCGACGATGCGCTCGCGCCGGCCCCAGCCTGGCTGCCGGCCGCGGCGACCTCACCCGAGCCGGAGCCGGCTGCGGTGACGACGAGCGAGCCCGTCATGCCGGCCTCCTTGTGCCCCGCCACGTCGCACTGCACCTCGTAGTTGCCAGGCTTGAGGCCGGACAGGTCAAGGGCGGCGGAGGCGCCGCCCTCGATCTCTCCCGTGCCTCTGCTGGCGCTCGGGATGGAAAAGGTGTGCATCGTACTGCCGGCGTTCGTCACGGCCAGGGAGCCGCCCTCGGGGACGGTGATGAGCTTCGGAGCGATGGCGAACTCCGTCAGCGTCACGGCGACCGGAGTGGTGTCCTCCGTGCTCACCCGGCCGGGCCGGTCGCCGATCGTCACCGCCAGCACGGCGATGGCGGCGACGAGGAAGGCGCCGAGCGCGAGGAACGACGTCAGGGCGTTGCCCTGGCGGCGCGGCTGAGCGGGGGCGGGCACGGTCATCATGAGCTCCTTCGAGGGGACGGGCTCAGCATCGGGACCCGGCCGACATCCTCGTAGGGCCCCCCGTCACGACGTCATGGGACGAAGGTCCCGAACGCGCCGCCGTGGCCTCCACCGTCGGGCCGCCGCGACCGCGCCGTCGCGCCGGCCGCCCTCAGCGCGGGCGGCCGGCGCGCGCCGTGCCCGCTAGGGGCACCTCCCAGACGACTCGCGTGCCGTGCGGGGCGACCGACTCGATCGAGGCCGTGCCGCCGAGGTGGCCCGCCCGCGCCGTGATGTTCTCGAGTCCCCGGCCGGAGGGATCCGGCGACGCCGGCCCGACGCCGTCGTCGATGACCTCCAGCCGTAGGCGTTCCTCGCCGCACCGCACGAGGACCCGCACGCGGGATGCCTTGGCGTGCCTGGCGACGTTGGCCAGTGCTTCACGGGCCACGGCAAGGAGGTGCCCACCGATCTGCTCGCCTGCGAGCGTGTCGAGGGGACCGTCGACGTCGACGGCCGGCCGGAACCCGAGGGGGCGAGACGCTTCGGCGACGAGGCTGACGAGGCTCCGGTGCAGGCCCGTGCCGGCGACGGTGCTCGTCTGCAGCTCGAAGATCGTCGAGCGGATCTGGCGGATCGTCGCGTCGAGGTCGTCGACTGACTCGGCGAGCCTCTGCTCGAGGTCGCGGTCATCGATGCGGCGGGCGATCGCCTGCAGCCCGAGTCCCGTGGCGAACAGCCGCTGGATCACCGTGTCGTGCAGGTCGCGGGCGATGCGGTCCCGCTCGTCGGCCAATGCCAGATCCGCGACCTGGGCGTGGAGCCGGGCGTTCTCGATCGCGACACCGGCGGCGGCGCCGAGGGCCACGATGAGCTCCTCGTCCTCTTCGGTGAAGGGCCGGCCATCCGTCTTGTCGCACAGGTACAGGTTCCCGAACGCCCGCTCCCGCACTTGGATGGGGGCCCCGAGGAACGACGTCATCTCCGGGTGACCGGGCGGGAAGCCGGTCGACGCCGGGTCCGACGACAAGCGCTGCAGGCGCCGGGGATGGGGCTCGATGATGAGCAGCCCGAGGATGCCGTGGCCCTCCGGCAGGTGGCCGATCCGCTCGCGCGCTCGGTTGTCGATCCCGGTGGTGATGAAGTCGCCCAGCCGTTCACCCGATTCATCGAGCACACCCAGCGCGCCGTAGCGGGCCTCGACCAGCTCCGCTGCAACCTCGACGATTCGCTGCAGCACCAGCTGCAGGTCGAGCTCCGACCCGATCGACAGCACGGCGTCGAGCAGCCGGTGGAGCCGGGGTTGCGCAGCGGGACCGGCCGGCGACATGTCGCTGGATCGTACGAGGCCGCGCCGCGCCGGCCGTGCGCTGAGGCACCATGGGCGCATGACGATCCGTGTCATGCTCGTCGACGACCACGAAGTCGTGCGCCGCGGTGTCCGGGACCTCCTCGAGTCCGAGGGTGACCTCGAGGTCTGCGGTGAGGCCGGCACGGCGGAGGAGGCCATCGCCAGGGCACAGGCCGTCCGGCCCGACGTGGCAGTGCTCGACGTGCGCCTACCCGACGGCAGCGGGGTCGAGGTGTGCCGTGAGATGCGCAGCCGGCTGCCCGCGCTCCGCTGCCTGATGCTCACCTCGTACTCGGACGACGAGGCCCTCTTCGGCGCCGTCGCCGCCGGCGCGTCGGGCTACGTCCTCAAGCAGGTCCGCAGCTCGGACCTGGTGGAGAGCATCCGGAAGGTGGCCGCGGGCGAATCGTTGCTCGATCCTGCGCTCGTCGCCCGGATGATGCAACGGCTCCGACGCGGCCCCGAAGAGGATCAGCGGCTCGCCGGGCTCACGGAGCAGGAGCGCCGCATCCTCGACGGGTTGGCGCAGGGCCTCACGAACCGCCAGATCGGCGGCGAGCTGCACCTCGCCGAGAAGACGGTGAAGAACTACGTCAGCAACCTCCTGGCCAAGATGGGGATGAGCCGCCGCACCGAGGCGGCGGTGTATGCGGCTCGCGTGGAGGAGCGCCACCAGCACGGATGACCGTGGGAGGGACGGCTCTCCGCGCGTTGGCGTTCTTCGGCGGCAGGGGCCGACCGGCCTGGTGATGTCGGGACCTCCGGCCCTAGGGAGGGTGACGGCGCTCCCGCATGGTGGTGATCGCATGGACAAGCTGAGCCCCCTGACCGACGAGGAGTGCCACGCCTTGCTCCGTTCCCGCGGGCTGGGCCGCCTCGGGTTCACCTCGGGTGCCTTGCCGGTGGTGCTGCCGGTCAACTACCTCGACCGGGGCGACCACCTGCTGCTGCGCACCGGCGTCGGACCGATCCTGGAGGCCGCCTGGGCGGGACAGGTCGCCTGCCTGGAGATCGACGCCAGCGAGCCGGTCGGCCACGAGGGATGGAGCGTCCTGGTGACTGGCCGCCTCCACGAGATCGCCGACCCGGCTCAGCTGAAGGCGGTCCGAGCACTGCCGCTGCTCGCGTGGGCTCGGCCGGACGCCCGCCACTACGTGCGCCTCTCGATCGAGCTGCTCTCGGGTCGCCGCCTCGGCCACGACCGGACCTGGCCTCCAGCTGGAACTGGCGTGCCGTGACGGCACGCTGCGTGAGCCGCGTGCCGGGCGTTCGTCCACCTCGCCAGAGCGCGCTCGCCCGGGGCCCGACCGAGCCGTAGGTTCGGAGGTGATGCGCTTCGCCACGCCCCTCACCGTGACCGGCCCGTACCGGTCGCCCGCGCAGATGCTCGCCGCTCAGGAGTACGACGGCCACGCGAGCGTCCACGACGACGCCACCGCCGCCTCCCTCGGGCTCGCCGGCGCACCCATCGAGGGCCCCACGCACCTCAGCCAGCTCGACCCGTTGGCCGTCGCCCTGTGGGGCCCGGCATGGTTCGAGCGAGGCTGCGCGAGCTGCCACTTCCGCACCATGGTGGTGGAGGGCGAGCAGGTGCAGGCGTCGCTCGCCGTCCCCGACGGCTCGGTCGCGGCCGGCATCGTGGAAGCGCGCAAGGCGGACGGCACGCCCGTCCTCACCGGCACGGCCTCGGTGGGCCCGGATCACCCGCCGACCGAGCTCGACCAGCGCCGCGCCAAGCTCGGCGACCCCGGCGAGCTGTTCGTGATCGACCGCCTCGAGGTCGGCGCCCGCCAGGAGGGGGAGGTGGTATCGATCGAGCACGACGCACCGAACGGCGCCGGCTACCCGTTCTCGCTGGCCGCCAAGCTCGAACGCATCACCGAGCCGCACCCGTGGTACACGCCGGAGGGCGGTGCCGGCTCACCGTGGGGGCGGGCGGTCGTTCCCATGGAGATGGTCAGCGTCCTCACCGCGAAGACCGGCCCGGCGTGGCCGGTCCGGACACCGTCGCTCGGCCTCTTCCTCGACCTCGAGATCCGGCTCGTGGAGGGACCTGTCTTCGTCGGCCAGCGCTACGCCCTGACCCGCGAGCTCGTCGCGCTCAGCCAGAGCCGCCGCACCGAGTCGTACTGGACCCGGACCACGGTGACCGACGCGGACACCGGGCGGACCACCGCCGAAGTGGTCCTCCACGCCGGCGTCTTCAAGGAGTCGTACCGCGGCTACCCGCGGGACCGCATCGCCTGAGCTCGCTCGTCCTCGCTCTCGCGGAGCGCCGCCGCCGAACCCGGGCGCGCCGAAGCCGGGCGCGCCGAAGCCGGGCGCGCGGAAGCCGGGCGCGCGGAGGGCGGGCCTGCCGGCGGCGGTGCGGGCGGGCCGGGCGGAGGCCCCGGTAGGGTCCGCCGCGATGGAGATCCTGCGCACGCCCGACGACCGCTTCACCGGCCTGGCCGGTTTCGACCTGCCGCCCCGCTACATCGAGGTCGCGGCGGGAGACGGCACCGATGCGACGCTGCGGCTGGCCTACGTCGAGGCCGGAGATCCGGCGGGTCCCGTCGTGCTGCTGCTGCACGGCGAGCCGTCGTGGTCCTACCTGTACCGCACGATGATCCCGGTCCTGGCCGACGCCGGGCTGCGGGTGATCGCACCCGATCTCGTCGGGTTCGGCCGGTCCGACAAGCCGGCGGCGATGGAGGACCACACCTACGAACGGCACGTCGAGTGGCTGAGGGCGGCGCTGTTCGATGCGCTGGACCTCGAGGCCGTCACGTTGTTCTGCCAGGACTGGGGCGGGCTGCTCGGGCTGCGCCTCGTCGGCGAGCACCCCGATCGCTTCGCCCGCATCTGCGCCGCCAACACCGGCCTTCCCGACGGCACGCGGCGCCTCCCCGAGGCGTGGTGGCGCTTCCACGACTTCGTGCAGAACACGCCCGACCTGCCCGTCGGGTTCCTCGTCGCCAGCGGCGTGGCCAACGGCATGGCGCCGGACGTGCAGGCCGCCTACGACGCGCCGTTCCCCGACGCGGCCTACAAGGCGGGCCCACGCGCCATGCCCGGCTTGATCCCCCAGACGCTCGACGACCCGGCGACTCCGGCCAACCAGGCCGCCTGGGAGGTGCTCCGCCGGTTCGACCGGCCGGTGCTGTGCCTGTTCAGCGACTCCGACCCGATCACCAAGGGCGGGGAGCGGGCGTTGATCGAGCGCATCCCCGGCGCCGCAGGCCAGCCGCACGCGTCAGTTCCGGGCGGGCACTTCCTGCAGGAGGATTCGGGGCCGCAGATCGCGGCGCGCGTCGTCGACTGGATCGGCTCCACGCCGTAGTGCGCCGTCCGTCGTTGCGCAGCGGCGGCTGCGTGCCGACGGGTCGAAGCGGGCGCAGACGACGCGCCGCCGACGCGCCGATGCACGCGGGCCCCCGGTGACGTCTGCCATAGCGGGCGACCACCCCCAGAGGGGCTCGGTACCGTGCCTGCGGGCGACGACCACCGGGCCGGTCGCCGACCGTCCACGTCCAGGGAGGACCCATGTTCGCTCGCCTTGGTGGCTGGTGCCACGACCACCGCCGCGTCGTCGCGGCCGGATGGCTCGCCGGGCTGCTCCTCCTCGGCGGTGTGCTCGGTGCCATCGGCGGGTCCCGGTCGCAGTCGGCGTTCAACCTGCCCAACGTCGAGAGCAAGCGGGGCATGGACATCCTCGACCAGGGCTTCGGTGGTCGCGGCACGGGCCAGAGCGGCACCATCGTCTTTCGTGTGGGCGCTGGGACGGACCCGGCACGGGTCCGCGCCGCCATGGTTCCCTTCCTGCGGCGGGTGGCGAAGATCCCCGACGTGGCGGAGGTCGGCAGCCCCTACGCGCCGGGCGGCGAGCGCCAGCTGTCGGCGCGACCCGGGCGCGACGTCATCGGCTACGCCACCGTCGACATGGCCGGCGACCAGCCGCAGGAGAGCCTCCAGCGCATCGCCAAGGCCATCCGGGCCGCAGAGCCGCGCATCCCCGGGCTCGAGATCGACCTCGGCGGCGACGTGTTCGCCGCCTTCCAACCGCCGTCGTCGGAGTTGCTCGGCCTGGCGTTCGCGGTGGTGATCCTCATCCTCGCCTTCGGTTCGGTGCTGGCGATGGGCCTCCCGGTCGGTGTCGCGCTCGGGGGCATCTCGGTGGGCACCGTCATGGTCGGGTTCCTGTCCCGGGTGCTGAAGATGCCGGACTTCGCCTCGACGCTCGGGATCATGATCGGCCTCGGCGTCGGCATCGACTACGCGCTGTTCATCGTCACGCGGTTCCGCGAGCAGCAGGGGGCCGGTCACGACGTCGGCGAGTCGACCCGCATCGCGCTCGACACGGCCGGCCGGGCGGTGCTGTTCGCGGGCACGACGGTCGTCATCTCGCTGCTCGGCATGTTGATCATGGGCATCTCGTTCGTGACCGGGCTGGCGGTGGGGGCGGCGACGGTCGTGGCGGTGACCATGGCGGCCTCCCTCACGCTCCTGCCGGCCCTGCTCGGGTTCGCCGGATCCCGGGTGGAGGTGACCCGCTGGCGCGGGTTGCTGGCCGCCGGCCTCGTCGCCGTGGCCCTCGTCGGAGCGGGGCTCAAGGTGCAGCCGCTGCTGGTCGGCGTGCCGCTCGCCGTGGTCGTCCTCGTGGCCAGCCTCGCCTTTGCGCCGCTGCGCCGCACGGTGCCCCGGCGCGCGCCGCGGCCGGTGGAGCAGACCGCCGCCTACCGGTGGAGCCGCCTGATCCAGCGCCGGCCGTGGCCGGCCGCCCTCGCCGGGGTCGTGCTGCTC